>DAOUFF010000043.1:0-36464 GCA_034430195.1 Anaerolineaceae bacterium
CCTGGCCAGTAAAGAAGGATTGTGGAAGCTGCTGGCTTATCTTGAAGAAGTGCAGCCAGAAATTGACACCCAATGGGGCGCTTACCCGACTTTTCCGCAGAGGCTGGCGTTGGAAGCGTTGGGAGAACCTGCTAACGAACAAGATTTGCGCCAGAAACTGCTGGACCTGGCACAACAGGCTCATGCCGCCGAGAAGGCGCATCTTTTGGGCAGCGTCAATGAAATGCTGAGCAAAGCCGAACAGGCACTGAAAACCCAGACCGCAGAGCGCAGTGACGCGCTGGATGCATACATTGACACCTTTGACACGCAGCAGCCGCACGATTTACAAACCGAACTCAGTCAGATTGTACAGATGCCGCTGCGCATGACGCCGGCGCAGCAGCGCGCTTTCATCGAAGACCCGTATAGCCAGAAAGAAACTTTACGCGAAGCACTCCGAACCGGGATTTCCTTAAGCCTGGCCCGCCGGATTTTGCCCACCCTGGAACGGCGTTTCAACGAAAGTTGGCCAGTAAAAGCCGCGAATCTTGCCAGCCTGCCTTGGGCTGAAATGAGCGCCCAGATTAGAGGTCAGGTTGAGGCTATCTTGAACCGGCGCACTGAACGTCTGCTTGGGGCAGGTGGGGAAATCGAACGGGACCTGGATGGCAACGCTTCCGTCATGGCTGAAGCTGTGACGGATGAAGAAGCACGCCTGCGGCTGCTGCAGCTGATGACTCAAGGCCGGCAGGTGGCGTTTGATGCCCGCTCACACCGCAAATTCCTCCGTCAACAATCTCGCCTCAGCTACATCTTTTCCATGGCGGCTCAATTGGAAAAGAAGAACCCCGATCTGATCGCCGGCAAAATCCTCAGCCATTTAAACGGCGCTGAAGAAGCACTGCAAGCCATTTTTGGCGAAGCGGATTGGGAACATCTCGTCAATAACCATTTCCAGCTGGCCAGTCTACCGGAGGATACCCGCACAAAGCTCGAGGAAGCGCTTGGGGCCGAGGTTTATGCAAGCCTGAGCACTCAGCCTCTGGAAGAAATCCCCGAGGATCTGAAGCTGCGCATCCGAAGTGTTTTGGGTGAACGATCCCAGAATCGGATCTATCGCCAACTGCTGCTCGGTACCATCACAGAAAGTTGGGTGGAATACCTGACGCGGATGGAAGCCCTGCGGGTGTCCATTAGTATGGAATCGTACGCCCAGCGCGACCCTCTGGTACAGTATAAAAGCCAGGCCAGCACGATGTTCACCGAATTACTTTCGGAAGTGCGTCAGACGGTGATCAGCCGCATGTTCCGTTACCGGCCCAGCTCGGCGGTGGAAAGCAGAAATGCGCTGAAAAGCCAGTCTGCGGGCGAACCGGCCGCCGTCGGCCAGAGCCGGGACCAATCTCAGGCGGAAGGGGCGCTCAAAAAACGCCGCAAGCGCCATTAATCCACAGGAAGACACCTATGCTGCGAATATTGCTTACCAATGATGATGGCGTGAGTGCGCCGGGTTTGTTGGCTATGGCCCAGGCACTGCGTAAACTTGAAAACGAAGTCACAGTGTTGGCCCCCGACCATAACTGGTCGGCTTCGGGGCATGTCAAAACAATGTACCGCCCGCTGCGGGTTTCTGACACCCGCCTGGCGGATGGAAGCACAGCCTGGAAGTCGGACGGAGCCCCCTCCGACTGTGTGGCGTTGGCTGTGATGGGCGCCCTGGAAACCAGCTTTGATATTGTCGTTTCCGGCATTAACCCCAACGCCAATATCGGACTGGATGTCACTTATTCCGGCACGGTTACCGCGGCCATGGAAGGCCACATTTGGGGTAAGCCAAGCTTCGCCGTCTCAATGGATGCCCCAGAACACTTTCAGGGCCCGCTCGATTTTACCAGCGCCGCAAAAGCAGCTGCGGGCATTATCACACGTCTGGCCGAGAACAATCAGAAGGCGCAGCGGGCTCCGCTGTGGAACATCAATGTCCCTTACCGCCCCGATGGTGGCTATGCCGGTGAGGTGTTTACGCGCCAGGGCACCCGGCTTTACCGCGATGCTCTCGAAAAGCGGCTGGACCCGCGCGGCACGCCCTATTACTGGATTGGGGGCGAAGCCCCTACGGGGATCGCTGAGGAGGGCACCGATTACGGTGCCTTGATAGATGGATTTATCTCGATTACGCCGCTTAAGATGGATATGACTGATTTTGAAGTGCTTGAGGTCTATCGCAATCACCCAGGCAGTTAAGCCGGCAACTGAGGGACGGAAAAAGCAGTCCGTCCGACTGGGGGGGTATGTTATAATCTTGCCATGTAAGCATCAAGGCCGCCATGAACTCACCTCGGGCGGTCTTTTTTTAAAAAAGGAGGCAAAGATGCGAAAGATGGATTTGCCCGGGCCCAAAGCCTCGGCATTGATCGCACGCGACAATCAGGTGATTTCGCCGTCTTATCCGCGGGGTTATCCATTCGTGATGGATCACGGAAGAGGTACTGAAGTTTGGGATGTGGATGGCAACCGTTTTTTGGATTTTGCAGCTGGCATAGCGGTGGTTTCAACCGGGCATGCCAACCCGGCAGTGGTAAAAGCCATCCAGGAACAAGCTGAAAAATTTATTCATATCTCTTCCGATTTCTACCACGAGAGTTGGATCAGGCTGGCAGAAAAAATGGCCAGCATTGCGCCCTGGCAAGGCCAGTCATGCTGCTTTATGACCAACTCCGGTACCGAGAGCGTTGAAACTGCCATCAAGCTGGCGCGCTATAACACCGGAGCTACGCAATTTATCGGTTTTTTGGGCGCTTTTCACGGCCGTACCATGGGGGCGGTGACTTTTACCGCCAGCAAGGCGCATTACAAAAACGGTTTCTTTCCGCTGATGAATGGGGTCGTACACGTACCTTACCCCGACCCATACCGGCCGATGTTGAGTCGCCGGCCAGGCCTGGGGGATGGGGAAACGGTGGTGGATTACATCGAAAAGGAAATATTGGGGCGCCTAATCCCAGATAAAGATGCGGCTGGCATCCTGGTGGAGCCCATTCAGGGTGAAGGTGGCTACATTGTGCCGCCGGATGATTTCTTCCCGGCGCTGCGGAAACTGTGCGACAAATACGAAATCCTCCTGATCGTGGATGAGGTGCAAAGTGGCATGGGGCGCACTGGCAAGTGGTGGGCAATTGAAAACTTTGGCGTGGAACCTGATATGGTACTTTCCGCAAAGGGGATTGCCTCAGGCATGCCCCTGGGTGTGTGCATGACTAAAAAAGAAATCATGGATTGGCCGCGCGGCACTCACGGGAATACTTATGGCGGCAACCCAATTTCATGCGAAGCGGCGTTGGCAACCATCCGTTTGATCGAAGAACAATATTTGCAAAACACGCGTGAGGTGGGGGCGTATGCCCGCCAGGGTTTGGAAGAACTGGCACAAAAACATGACAGCATCGGCGACGTACGCGGCATGGGCTTTATGTTGGGCGTAGAATTCGTCAAAGACCGTGAAACCAAAGAGCCGGCCGTCGCGCTGCGCGATGACGTCGTCGATCTGGCTTTTGAACGGGGCTTGCTGACTTTGGGCTGCGGTCAGAGCGTTATTCGCGTCACGCCGCCGCTTTCCACCAGTAAGGCCGAAGTGGACGAAGCGCTGCTCATCTTTGAAGAGGCGATCACATTGGCGGAAAAGAAACACATTTAGGCCGGCCTCAAATCCTAACTTGGCCCCGGCAAAGCTTGCTGGGGCCGACTGTTTAAGTTGGATTACAATTTCAGCATGTTACCTGATTTTCGTGTACGTCAACGCGATTACCTGCTCGAAATCTCGCGAGCTTTGACCGAAGAGTTGGATCTGGATACGCTCTTGACGCGTATTCTTAACATCTCGGTGGAGATGCTTTCTGGTCACGCTGGCTTTATTGCCCTGCGGGATGAACAGGAAGGCTGGCGGGTTGTCATTCATCAGGGCATCCCCCAGGCGCTTCTGTCTTATCTGCAAAAATGGCTGGCGAGCATGCCGACGGGGGGTAGTGACGGCATGGTCAGCATCCCCGAAATCAACCGTATGCTCAATGATATCAGTATGGGCATGCTCACCGGTGTGGGCATCTCGATGCTGGTGCAAAATGAGGCCATTGGGCAGATTTACGTCTTTCGCAACTACCGAGCTGCATTTTCCGTCAACGATCAAATCATCCTGAGGAATTTTGCCAATCAGGCGGCGATCGCAGTGCGCAATGCCCGCTTGTACAACCAAATCCGTGAACAAAACTTGCGCATGACCGCGCTGCTCAACAGTGTTGCCGATGGCATCCTGATTTTGAAATCGGACCTCACCGTTGAAAACATTAATCCGACCCTGGCGCGACTGTTAAAAGTGGACGAAACTCAGGTTGAAGGGCAACACTATAGCGAAGTGCTGCGCTGGTCTAAACCGCCACAAGGGGTTCCGCTTGAAAAAGCAATTGAAAACAATGGCTTAGTCGTTTCGCCGGAAGAGAGGTACCTGGAAGGCGACCTTCTGCGGCCAGGCGGACTGCAGCCTCTGCCGGTGGTCATCTCGTATGCACCGGTTTATTCCGCTCGCGGGCGGCTCTTAAATATCATTGCAACCGTCCACGACATAACCCGTTTTCGCACGGCCGATGAAATGAAATCCAGCTTTATTTCGGTAGTCAGCCATGAGCTGAAGACGCCCATTTCACTTATCAAAGGTTATGCCAGCACGCTGCGGCGCGAAGATGCCCAATGGGATCCAGCGATGATGAATGAAAGCCTTGCGGTGATTGAAGAAGAAGCTGACCGCCTGGCTGCGATGGTGGAAGACCTGCTGGAAGCTACCCGCCTGCAGTCCGGAATGTTGAACATCCGGCTCTGCCCGGTCGACTTACATGAGCTTGCCAGAGAGCTGGCTGAAAGATTCTCCCACCAAGCCAGCAGTCACCATTTTAGCGTTGATTTTCCCGACGACTTCCCGGTCATCAGCGCTGATGAAGACCGGATGGTACAACTCATTTCCAACTTGATCTCCAACGCGCTCAAATATTCAGAGAAGGGCGAAATCCGGATCGGCGGCAGCAGTGACGGCCAACGCGTTCAGGTTTGCGTCAGCGATGAGGGCAAAGGATTTGACCCGGCCGATCTCCCCTTTGTGTTCGACCGGTTTTATCGCTCTGAAAGTGCGATCAAAACCACCAAAGGCACCGGTTTGGGCCTCTATTTGTGTCGGGCAATTGTCGAAGCGCATGGCGGGCAGATTTGGGTGGACCAGACCTACCAAAAGGGAGCGAAAATTTGTTTCTGGCTGCCGCTTGAGCAGCCAGCATCAGAAGCGCAGTGAACATTTCAGGAACTGCCATCCCCGGTCTGGAAAATTTTCGGCTGGTCCTCCTGGATGAAACCACATCCACCAATGACGACTGTCTGCGGGCAGCCGAAACAGGCGAGGCTGAAGGTCTGGTTGTGATGGCAAAGCGCCAGATCCGCGGGAGGGGCAGGCAAGGCCGGTCCTGGTATACTGCGGCGGGTGCATCTCTGGCGTTTTCACTGCTCTTAAGGCCAAAGGCCGCTGAGGCTGACTGCCTTGGCCGTTTTTCAGCGCTGGCCGGCCTGGCCCTGGTACGCGTGTTAGATCAAACCCTTCCGGGGGTAGCCGGCGTTAAGTGGCCGAATGATGTGCTGGTTGGCGGCCGAAAGGTGTGCGGAATATTGCCGGAGGCTTTCTGGCAGGGCGGGCAGGCTCAGGCGTTGGTGCTTGGCATGGGCGTCAACCTGCAGCCGGAAGCACTTCCGGCCGATCTTGAGCTGACGTTCCCAGCCAGCGATTTGTGCAGCGCGCTCGGGCGCGACTTCAACCCACAGGAGCTGCTGATTGCAATTTTGCGTGAAGTCGACTCATTGCGGCCAGCAGTGCCCACCACAGATTTTTTGGCGCTCTGGAATCAGCGTCTGGCCTGGAAAGGCGAACTGGCGCGCGTCCGCAGCAGTACTGGCCAGCTGGTGCGCGTCCAGATCCTTGGGGTCAACCCTGATGGCTCGCTTCTGACTCGCGAACCATCCGGACGCGAACGAATTTTTTACTCCGCAGAACTGGAAGGTTCAGCCGGCTGAACCTCTTCGCCATTGGCTTCGGAGTGAGCCGCAGCCCGCGCTGTGGCCGCTGCCTGTACTTCTTCCGCCGGGATTCGCGCAACAGCAGCCAGGTTATCCCCTTCAGAGAGATCCATTACTTTTACGCCCTGTGCCGCCCGGCCCTGGACTGAAATATCCGAAGCCTTCAGCCGCAGGACGATCCCTCCGCTTGAAATCAGGGTGACTTCTTCGTCATCGCGGACGATGAGCGATTGGGCCAGGCTGCCGATCTGTCCTTTGGCCGGCTGGCTGATGGTTGTAACCCCTAAAGTCCCGCGGGTTTTGGGGATGTATTCCTCAATCTTGGTGCGTTTGCCATAACCTTTTTCGGTCAGAACGAGCAGGCAAGCATCTTTTTCCACAACGCTCATCCCGATCAACTGATCGCCGCCTTGCATATGAATGCCGCTGACGCCCATCGTCGTCCGCCCGGTGGGGCGCACTTGCTGTTCATGGAAGCGCAGCGCCTTGCCTTCGCGGGTGGTCAAAATCAGATCATCCTTTCCACCGGTCAGGCCGACCCAGCCAAGCTGGTCACCTGGTTCCAGACGGATGGCAATCAGGCCGGAAGGGCGCACATTTTCGAATTCTGAAAGCGGGATTCGCTTCACCCGACCCATGCGGGTGGTCATAACACAGAAGCGGGCCGAGTTGAAATCTCTAACCGAGAGCAGGGCGGTGATACTCTCATCCGGTTCAAGGTTGATGAGATTGACGAGCGGAATGCCGCGCCCTTGGCGACTTTCTTCGGGAAGCTCAAAGATCCGCTGGGAGTACACTTTGCCATGGTCCGAAAAGAAGAGCATGGTGCCAAGCGTGTTGGCCCGCTGAAGGAAGAGTACTTCATCTTCAGCGCGCATCGACGCACCCAACACGCCCCGCCCGCCCCGCCCTTGGGCGCGGTAAGCGGAATCGGAAACGCGTTTGACGTAGCCGCGGTCGGTGATGGAAACGAAAACGGGCTCATCCTGGATGAGCGACTCGTCCGAAAGGTCAGTATCCAAATCCGGTATGATGCGGGTGCGGCGCTCATCCCCGTACTTTTCGGCGATCTCATTCAAATCCGTCCGGATGGTCTCAAGGATGCGGGCAGGGCTTGCCAGCAAGTCTTCCAGGTCGGCGATGGCTGCCATCAGGCCGGCATGCTCATCTTCGATCTTTTGGCGTTCCAGGGCTGCCAGGCGGCGCAGCTGCATGTCGAGGATGGCTTGAGCCTGAATATCATCCAGGTTGAAGCGCTCCATCAGGCGTGTTTTGGCAGCTTCCGCATCAGCTGATTCGCGGATGGTGCGGATGACCGCGTCCAGGTTGGCCAGGGCAATCAGCAGTCCGTCCAGGATGTGGGCGCGTTTTTTGGCTTTGTCCAGCTCGAACAGACTGCGGCGGGTGATGACAACCTTGCGGTGTTCAAGGTAAAGCTGCAATGCGCGTTTGAGCGTCAGCATGCGCGGTTCGTTATCTACCAAGGCCAACAACTGCACGCCATAGGTCGATTGGAGCGGCGTGTATTTGTACAGCTGATTCAACACTTTGCGGGGTTGGGTACCGCGTTTCAGCTCAATCACAATGCGCATGCCGCGCCGGTCGGATTCATCGCGCATATCCGAGATCGCATCAATGCGGCCTTCGCGGGCCAGTTCCGCAATGCGTTCGATCAGGCTGGTTTTATTGAGCTGGTAGGGAATTTCAGTGATGATGATCGCAAAGCGCCCGCTGCGCAGTTCTTCCACCTGCGCCACGCCGCGCAGCGTCAGATGACCGCGGCCGGTGCTGTAAGCCTGGCGGATGCCTTCATCACCCACAATCAGCCCACCGGTGGGGAAATCGGGGCCGGGGATGCGTGCTAGAAGGTCTTCCATGCTGACGTCGTCGATTTCATTGTAGCGGTCGATGAGCAAATTGAGCGCAGATACCAGTTCCCGCAGGTTGTGCGGAGGAATATTGGTTGCCATGCCAACGGCAATGCCATTGGAACCGTTCATCAGCAGGTTGGGCATGCGCGCGGGCAGCACTTCTGGCTCCGTGAGTGAGCCATCAAAATTGTCCACAAAATCAACGGTTTCTTTGTCCAGATCGGTCAAAAGTTCTTCGGTGATTTTTGCCAGACGGGCTTCGGTGTAGCGCATGGCGGCCGGCGGGTCACCATCAATGCTGCCGAAGTTGCCCTGTCCATCGACCAGGGGGTAGCGCATGGAGAAATCCTGCGCCATGCGGGCCATGGAGTCATAGACCGCCGCATCGCCGTGAGGGTGGTACTTGCCCAAGACCTCACCGACAATGCGCGCCGATTTTTTGTAAGGTGAAGAAGCGCGAATGCCCAAATCGTACATGGCAAAAAGGATGCGCCGGTGAACGGGCTTCAACCCGTCTCGTACGTCTGGCAGCGCACGTGAGACGATTACGCTCATGGCGTAATCCAGATACGCGGAACGCATCTGGTAGTCGATATCAACGGCCTGCAGATTTTCGGAAGGGACTTGAGGCTCTTCTTCGGGAATGGGTTCGCTGTTTTCGGTCATGGGTTTCTTTCTGGCCTGGCTGTTTTTTCAATTCAGACCGTAAAAATTAATTATACCTCATTCTTTCTATAAACCCGCCGCGGCCCACCAGCGCCAAAAAAACAGCCTAAAAATGTGTGGGGCTTGGGTTTCAGGGTTGGAAAATAGACAGTCTGAAACCCATTTAAATGTTGAAATTTAGCCGAATTTTTTTGGGGGTTTGAAAATAAAAAAACTACCCCGGAGGGTAGTTTAAAGTGGAAATAGGGAATCAATCAGTTGATCGGGCAGCCGGTAAGGCCGTTGAAGGTCAGTGCGCACCACCAATTGGCCGGCATGAACAAAAGCACCAGGCCGATGATGATCATGGCAATCAGCAGGATCAGCAAGAAGGTGGCAAACCAGCCCATATGCTTTTTGGGCTTGGGGGCTTCTGCGGTGCGCACATCTTTTTTTCGGGGAGTGCTTGGCGCTGGTGGGGTCGCCACTGCCGGGGCGGAGGCGGACCGGGGGGCTGGTGTGGGCTCGTATAGGATTTCAGCTGCTGGCTGGGCAGCTGCCTGGCTTGCGGCCGGGGGCTGTTCAAAGCTCATCACGGTGTTTTGAGCCAGGGTGATCAGGTCGCCATGGCGCAGGATGTGGGGGGAGCTGAGCCGGACCCCATTCAAAAATGTGCCATTGGTCGAACCGAGGTCTTCAATGTAAACGCCGTCGCTCTTACGGATGAACCGCGCATGGCGCCGTGAAATTTCTGCGTCGGGCACGGGGATATCGTTCGCTAGATCGCGACCGATCAGGATTTCATCCTTCTCAAGGAAAAAGCTGGAGCCGGGGATTGGGCCGGAACGCATGACAACCTGTGGAACCTGATCTGCCATAATATCTCCTGTCCTAATATTTACGCGTTAATGTTTTTAGTTTAATGATAATTATGGATTAAGTCAATTCTTATCGAGAGTATGCACCCCTTGAACCCTGAAAAACTATGATATACTACCTGCTGCTCCGGTCTAGGCCGGAAACAACCATTTCACACGCCTTGGTATAGACCCTCCCGCGTGCCCCGCAGGGGTTTGGAGCGGCCGCAAAACCGGGCGGAGGCATAACGCAAAGGAGTTATCATGCCTGCAGTATCTATGAAAGCGCTCCTCGAGAGCGGCGTCCATTTTGGACATCGGACCAACAAGTGGAATCCGAAAATGCGTCCGTACATTTTTACGGAACGGAACGGCATTCACATCATCGACCTTCAGCAGACCGTCAAGCTGCTGGATGAAGCGTACAACAAAGTAAGAGATGTTGTCGCTGATGGTGGCACGATCCTGTTCGTCGGCACCAAACGCCAGGCACAGGAAACCATTCAAGAAGAAGCGGAACGCTGCGGTATGCCGTATGTGAACCAGCGCTGGCTGGGCGGAACGCTTACCAACTGGGTCACCATTCAGCAACGCCTGGTCGAACTTTCGCGCCTGGAGAAGATGCAGGAAACCGGTGAAATCAACCTGCTCACCAAAAAAGAAGGCCTGCTGATCAACCGCGAAATCATCCGCCTGAATTCCCGCCTGAGCGGTCTGCGCAATATGAAGCGTCTGCCCGATATGCTCTTCGTCGTCGACATCGAACGGGAAGACACATCCGTGCACGAGGCTTTCCTCAAAGAAATCCCGGTGGTCGCCATGGTAGACACGAACTGTGACCCGGGGAAAATTGATTATGTTATTCCTTCCAATGATGATGCCATCCGGGCCATCAAGCTATTGGTCGGCCGTATGGCTGACGCCGTGCTTGAAGGCAAAATGATGCGCAAGGACATCGAGGAAGAAGAAGCGGTGGAAGTTGCCCCGTCGGTCATTTCCCGCAAGATTGAAGAGGAAGTGGAACTGGATGATGAGGAATTGCTGGGCGATTCCATCCGGGCCCGCATTGCCGTCGAAGAACCAGAGGTTGAAGAAGCTGAAGAGGCCGGAGAAGCAGCCGAAGGCAAAGAAGCAGAATAGGCATCCCTTTCAGCCGTCTGCCCAAAACGATTAGAGGAAAAATAATGGAAATTACAATTGACATGATCAAGGACCTGCGTGAAAAAACAGGCTGCGGCATTATGGATTGCCGAACGGCTTTGCAAAACGCCAATGGTGATTTTGATAAAGCGCTGGAAGAATTACGCGAAAAAGGGATGAAGAAAGCTGAAAAGCGTGCTGACCGTGTGGCTGCTGAAGGCCGGCTGGAAGTCTATGTGCATTCCGAAGGTCGCCTGGTGGTAGTTGTGGAAGTCAACTGCGAGACGGATTTTGTGGGCAAGTCTGATTCCTTCAAAGAATTGGCGCACGAAATCGCGCTGCAGATTGCGGCTGCCAACCCGGTATATGTTTCGGAAGCCGACATCCCAGAGGAAGTCTTGGCTGCCGAAACCGCTGCCGTCACAGACCGCGTCCGAGCGGAGGGCAAGACGGAAGCCATCATCCCAAAGATTGTTGAAGGTTATCTGAAGAATTTCAAGTCTGAAAAAGTGCTTCTTAACCAGAAGTACATCCGCGATGAAAGCCGCGTTGTGGCTGACCTGATCAATGACAAGGTGGCCGCCCTGGGCGAAAATATCATCGTCCGCCGCTTCATCCGTTGGTCGCTGGGTGAAACCACGCCGGTGCCCACTACGGAAGAGTAGTTTCTATTCAGAGCCAACCCTGTGTTGGCTCTTTTTTTTGACTTATAATCACAATAACCCAGGAGGTGGTATGAGTGACCCAACCCAAAAGGTAATCTTCAAACGAATTTTGCTCAAACTTTCGGGGGAATCACTGGCCGGTCCGAATGGATTTGGCATTGACCCAACCCAGGCTGGCGTAATTGCCCGGCTGGTGAAGCGCGTTCATGAGATGGGGGTGGACGTGGCGATTGTTATTGGTGCCGGCAACCTTTGGCGTGGCGCCACCGGCGAGAATACCGGAATGGATCGGGCTACGGCCGATTATATGGGCATGCTGGCAACGATGATGAATGCGCTGGCGTTGATGGATGCCCTGGAGCAACTTGGGGTGCTGACACGCGTTCAGTCGGCCATTGAAATGCGCACGGTCGCCGAGCCTTACATCCGCCGCAGGGCCATCCGCCATCTCGAAAAGGGCCGGGTCGTTATTTTTGGCGGGGGAACCGGCAACCCTTATTTTTCCACAGATACTGCCGCTGCCCTGCGAGCTACTGAAATTGGAGCGGATGTGGTTATCAAAGCCACCAAAGTGGATGGCGTTTATGACAGCGACCCCCACACGAACCCCAATGCCGTCCGGTTTGACCACCTGACCCATATGGAAACGCTTAGCCGGCGGCTGAATGTAATGGACAGCACCGCGGTCTCACTCTGCATGGACAACAACATGCCGATCTTGGTGCTGAACCTGTGGGAACCGGAAGCTTTGATCCGCGCCTTGCAGGGTGAACCCGTTGGTACGTTAGTTAGCCTGGAACAACAAGACTAAGCGACCACGAAAACTTGATAAGATCAAGAACGGCTCCCGGAACAACATCGGGAGCCTGATTTTTGCTTTCTTTCGTGCCCAGGGGGGATAAGCAATGGAGAGTAAGGGCGGCTTGCCTGCCCTGGCAGGGTGGATCTGCTTTTTGGGGCGTGGCGTGAGACCGGGCGGCTCTGTGAATAGCAAGAGCGGCCGGGTGGCTGCTGGCGAAAAGCAGTCGGCCTCAGCTGGTTTTATACCTGTGGGAATGGAAGTGGACGTGCACACCGCGCACAAAGTCAATTTCCTGCATCAGGCGCGTTTCTACCTGGTCTGAGATGCGATCTCCCTCATCCACGGTTAAACCGCCATCGACATAAATGGCCACATTGATAATAAAGAATTGCCCGTAGCGATGCGCTTGCGCTGAATCCAGGCCTTCGACGCCTGGGATAGTTTGGATAATTTCTTTGATGCGTGCTTCCAGCGTTTTTCTGGAAATCGTATCCATCAGGTCACCGGTGGATTCGCGGAGGATGCTGATGCCTGTCCGCAGGATGACCAGCGCGACAAACGCTCCGGCCAGCGGATCGACCCAGGGATAGCCTTGCAGGGATAGAAAAATGCCAATCACAACCGCCGAGGCTGAAAAGACATCATTGCGATGATCGCGCGCCAAAGCGATGATGGAGGGGTTGTTGGTCTGCTTGCCAACCCGGCGGGTATAGATCGTAAGCCCGATTTTTGCCAAAACAGTCAACAGCGCGATGTAAATCGTAACTGTCATGCCGGCGCTTACTTCAGCTGTGCCGTTGAAGTAATCAAACAGAGAATTGAGAGAGTTCCAAAAGATCGTGATGGCGGTGGTGATGACGAAGGCGCCGATTACCAGGGCGCCGACGCTCTCGTACTGGGTATGGCCATACGGGTGTTCTTCATCGGCTGGTTCGCGCGCGGCACGGACGAAAAAGGAAATGGCGATGTTATAGACCACGTCTGAAGTGGAGTTGATCCCGTCCGCGAGCAGGGCAGCGGAATGGCCAAAAATGCCGAAGCCGGTCTTGAGCAGTGCCAGCAAGACGTTGGCAAGCAGGGCCAGGTTGACTGCCCGAGTGCTCAGGCGGGTGCGCTCGGCAGGGGTAATTCTCTCAGAAGGAGGCGTGGAAGGCAGAAAGGTATCGGTTGCAGACACTAAGCGTCCAATCCAATCGCCCGTCGGATTTTGTTAATGACCGGTTGGCCGATTGCCCGGGCTTTTTCGGCTCCTTCCGCCAGTACGCTGTTGAGATACGGCAAATCATTGATCAAATCTGAGTATTTCTGCCGGGCCGGCCCGAAATAAGTCAGAATTGTTTCAAATAATTCCTGTTTAAGGGCACCGTAAGCCAGGCCGCCTTCAAGATAGAGCTGCCGCACTTCACCCAGGCGGTCGGGTGCAGCAAACAAACGGTAGATTTGATAGAGGTTGCAGGTGTCGGGGTCTTTAGGCTCTTCTGGCGTCCGGCTATCCGTTACAATCCGCATGACCTGTTTGCGTAGTTCTTTTTCGCTGGAAAAAATGGCAATGGTGTTGCCATAACTTTTACTCATTTTGCGGCCATCTGTTCCCGGGACGCTCTGCACATCTTCGGCAATGATACTTTCGGGAAGCTTGAGCGTTTGGCCATACGTACGATTAAAGTTTTCGGCGATATCGCGTGCGATTTCGATATGCTGCTTTTGATCCAAACCAACGGGCACGACATCGGAGTTATATAGCAGAATGTCAGCTGCCATCAGCACCGGGTAGTAAAAGAGGCCGGCGTTGACATCAAAGTCGAGGTCACGGCCAAGTTCCTGGTTTTTATCCAGGGCGGCTTTGTAGGCGTGGGCACGGTTGAGCAGCCCTTTGGGAGTCAGGCAGGCCAGAATCCAGCTTAATTCCGGGATTTCTTTGACATCCGATTGCCGAAAAAACACGCTTTTTTCCGGGTCCAGGCCGAGTGCAAGCCAGGATGCAGCCACTTCGTAAATCAGGGTTTGCAGCTCATGGCGGTCAGGTGTGGTTGTGAGGGCATGCAGGTCGGCTACAAAATAAAGGCCCAGGTACTTTTGGGTAAGGGCAAGCGCGGGCTTGTACATCCCGAAATAGTTGCCAATGTGTGGCGCACCGGTGGGTTTAATCCCGGTTAATGAGATGGGCGGCATTTGACCTGTTCCTCCGATTGAAATTTGCTGCAATATTATATACCAAGTACTCTTTGAATTATTCCAGGGCATTACCGGCAGGGGTTTGTACGACGCAGAAGGTGTTGCCGTCCGGATCCGCCAGGACGACAAAATCATCATCCGGGGCGTAGTCCCATTCGACTCGGGTGGCGCCCAGGCGGCAAAGGCGTTCAACCTCGCGGGTTTGATCGGTCGTAAAGAGGTCAAGATGATGCCGATGAGGTTTTGCTGAAGTGGTGAGTTTAAGCGAAAGCTGCGTGCCGCTGCCTTCCCGCGGAATGAGGATGGCAAAATCCACATCGGGTTCATACTTCAATTTGTAATCCAGGGCGACGGTCCAAAAGCGGATGGATCCGTTCAGATCGCGGACGCCCCACACGATTGCTCCAATTCTTAACATTTAAACCCTCCTGGGTTTCAGCCGGTCTCAGGTCTATTAGAAATCAGAACTGCGCAGCAGGCAAGGACAACCGGCTGCGCAGGGGAGCACTTTGTTATCGCGAGGAACGAAGCGATCTCGCCTTTCCAGAGCCAGCAAACAGAAAAGAGAGATTGCTTCGCGAGCTCGCAATGACAAGAAATACCCCAAGGGCAGGAGATGTCATCGCGCGCCTAGATCCTGTCATCGCGAGCGGAGCGCAATGTGCCCTCTGGGTATGGCGATCTCGCCTTTCATCGTAGGCAAACAGAAAAGAGAGATTGCTTCGCAGGCTTGCAATGACAAGAAATACCTCAAGGGCAGGAGATGTCATCGCGCGCCTAGATCCTGTCATCGCGAGCGGAGCGCAATGTGCCCTCTGGGTATGGCGATCTCGCCTTTCTAGCGCAGCCCAAAACAAAAAAGAGAGATTGCTTCGCGAGCTCCCAATGACAAGAAATACCCCAAGGGCAGGAGATGTCATCGCGCGCCTAGATCCTGTCATCGCGAGCGGAGCGTGGCGATCTCGCCTTTCATCGTAGGCAAACAAAAAAGAGAGATTGCTTCGCAGGCTCGCAATGACAATACAAAAAAACCTGGCGATCTCGGTTGTCCACGTCTGGCAGGCAGAAAAGAGAGATTGCTTTGTCGGAAAGCATCCTGTCATCGCGAGGGACGAAGCGATCTCGGTTTTTTAGGCAGGCCAAAACAGAAAAGAGAGATTGCCGCGCTTTGCTCGCAAACGAACTCTGTCATCGCGAGGGACGAAGCGATCTCGGTTTTCTAGGCTGGGCTAAAACAAAAAAGAGAGATTGCTTCGCAGGCTCGCAATGACAATACAAAAAAACCTGGCGATCTCGGTTTTCTAGCGCGGGCCAAAATAGAAAGGAGAGATTGCTTCGCAGGCTCGCAATGACAAAACCAGATAGGCTCACAATGACAAGAAAAGACGCAATGACAAAAAAAAGTACCCAGGACAGGCAAAAGCGAGATTGCTTCGCAGGCTCGCAATGACAAAACCAGATAGGCTCACAATGACAAGAAAAGACGCAATGACAAAAAAAGTACCCAGGACAGGCAAAAGCGAGATTGCTTCGCAGGCTCGCAATGACAAAACCAGATAGGCTCGCAA
This sequence comes from Anaerolineaceae bacterium, assembly GCA_034430195.1. Lineage (GTDB taxonomy): Bacteria > Chloroflexota > Anaerolineae > Anaerolineales > Anaerolineaceae > Mesolinea. Next base: position 15,811 of record DAOUFF010000043.1, read on the forward strand.
TGACAAGAAAAGGCGCAATGACAAAAATAGATGGGTCGCAATGGCAAGAAAAGGCGTAATGACAAAAAAGATCGCAATGACAAGAATATTATGGGCATACAAGACCCATAATGAATGGGCAAGTCAATTGGCAATGCCCAACTGAGCAGATAGGCTTACTTCACTTGAATCTGCGTATAGGCTGGCATCAGGTTCCCGTCCAGATCGCTGACCAAAAACCCAACCAGGTACTGCCCGGCCGGCGCATAGACCTGCTCCCAGACCCATGAGCTGGTACCAAAAGTGAGCGTATCGCCATCATCATAAGAAATGCTGGTTACGTTCCCGGCAGTATCCAGCTCCAGCCATTTACGGGAGGGCGTGAACGTATCGCCGGTTTGCGGCGTGATTTCGGAAGCTTCGCTGACCTCTTCACTACCGACAAACCCCATCACCTGGAACAGATTGCCATCTTTGAAATAGAGGCGCGCCAACCGCTGCTCTCCACTTTGCGCGAATGTGTACATCCCGCGGACGGCGTAGACCGCCTGGGCAGCATTGGCACCATAACTGACGGGCTCAAACAGTGCCAGAGCCTGCTGGGACCCATCGCTGATGGTAAAAAGCAAGGGTTCAAAATCGAATGAAAGCGTAAAAGCATCGCTTTGTGGCCAGGCCGGGTAATACACACCGCCAAGCTCAGCGCTTTCGGGGCTTTCCAGGTAGTCCGTATCGGCAACGTAAATGCTGTTGGAAGTTTCATCATAAAGGCCGGTAAAAAGGTAAATATAACCGATGTTGGTCCCGCCAATATCCGCCCGCAGGGTCACTGCTTCCCCTGCGCTAATTGAGCTTGCTGAGGATTGAATGGCAGAGATGGTGATTTCCCCTTTACCCGGCGCCCGGCTGACCGCTGCAGTCACTGGCTCAGCGGCAGTAGCCTGGAATTGCCGGCCGCTGTAATGAAAGCCCAAGAAGTCATCCCAAAGTGATTGGTGGGTGAATTGTTCCGCGATCACTGTATAAGATCGCATGCCAGTGGTGGATGAGCCGTAAAGCTGGGAATTTGGGAAGTAAATGGCAATACCGCTGGAGCCAGGTTTATCTTCGCCGTGTCTTTCAGCGATAACCGCGTCATTGATTGCGGATTCTACATTTGCAGCTGCTTGTCTGATGGCGGCGCTGCCGGCGTTCTTGGCGACCAGCGCAACGAAATTACCCAGGTCGATATAGGATGGAGGAACCTGAGTGCCGAAAATGCTGGTATAAGACTGCGCATAGCTGCGGGCACTGGCCACTGCGCGCTGGTCTACGCTTTGCAGAGCAAACAAAAAGTCATTAAAACTGGACTGCAAGGCGTGTAACTTCTCCAAATCTACGGCAGCCAAAGTAACGCCTTGGGTCAGCTGGCCGGCTAACTGTTCGGCACTGATGCGCGAAACGCCAAAGAAGCCGCCCGAATTGGAGTTTTGCTGCAGAAAGTCGAAGCGGGCCTGATCATCTATCACCCGTTCGTCCTGGTTAATGTAAGTTTCAACAATATTGGCTGCCACATCTGCGGTGGGCGTGGCTGGGTCATAAACCAGCAGGCTCAAAAAAGCCGAATAAGCCCAACCGAGCCCGGGTTCGGTTTCTTCTGAAGCGACCGCGTAGCGGGCATAAGGCTGAAGCATGGTATAAACTTCCAGCTGGCTCATCAGGCAGGCATCCAAACCGATCAGCTCAAACATGTCGATGGCAGTAGAAGCCTGGATTTCAGCCAGAGCTGCGTCCAACTCGTTCAGATAGAGCGCGTCATCAGGCAATGCGGATACCAATGGTGCACTGCCGCTGTCTCGCCCTCCGGGGTTGGGGTCAGTCCATCCGCCTGGCCAGCCCATGCCATGATCTGACATGATGAGCATGTATTTATCAGCCGGGTAGGTCTGAGCAGCCCAGGTGACAAAGTCCACCAGGGAATCTCCATCGGCCATGTTCACTTCTCCCAGGTCCATCAGCATGTCGGAACCCACGCGTGTCAGGTCATCATCCGGCATAACGAGGTAGCGCCTGGCGGACTGCCAATTGCCGTCGCCGCTGAAACCGCTGCGGTAGCGGTCAATTTGTGAAACGACCACTACCTGATCCGTTGAAGCCATGGACCTTTCCATCTCGTTCAAATCAATAAAAATATCCTGCTCCAGGGCCTGATCGTCCCCGTCCTGATAGACCATCACCAGCCACTTGTTGCCATCAGCGCTGGCGGGGGCAGAAAGAGTTGGGCGTGGCGTGCGGGTTGGACCGCTGGTGGGGAGCGTCTCGGCAGAACCCCCCTCCCCGGGCATCTGTTCTACCGGCGCCAGCCCGCCCAAGCTGAGCCCTTCACAGCCGCGTGAAAAAACTGCCCAAAGAATGAGGATGACGACAATCAGGGCGATACCGCCGCAGCCCAGTTTGCTGCGTGACTCTCCGGAACCAAGCATGGAACCTAAACCTGAAGGCCCGCTACCTGAAGTGTAGCCGCCGGAGCCGCTGCCACCCAGGCCGCCGGTGGGGGTTGAAGAGCCCGCTGTGCTGGGGCGGCCGCTCGGCCGGGCAGCCTGACTGGTGGGTTTGCTGCCTTTGCGGCGGCGCTGTACATTGACCTCAGGTTTATCGGACATTTTTCACCTTTTTTTGAATTCGGCTCGGTTAAAGAATTATATAACCGATTATGGCCAGGGGGAAAAAGCAGCCTGGCGCTGATTGGCAGGCATGGCCCTGCGCGCAATAATACGAAATCGCCAGGGCAAATCGGTGCTGCTCCGAGCCAGGAGCATCCCAAAAAGGGGTTCTGATGCATTTTGATGTCCAATCCAGCTTTTTACGAATACAATTCTGCTGGAGGTGTGCGATGGAAGAGCCTGTGACTGCTTTGCTGTTTGGAGCCGGAGATCGTGGGGCGGGAGCTTATGGCCGGTTTGCGCTTGAAGCGCCTGACCAGCTGCGCTTTGTTGCCGTTGCGGAGCCGAACGAAGAACGAAGAAACCGCTTTGCGTGCGACCATCAGATCCCTCCAGAAAACTGCTTCACCGGCTGGGAAGAAGCCCTGGCAGCTGGCAGGGTTGCAGATGTTGTCATCAATTGCACTCACGACAGCCTGCACCATGCTTCGGGAATGGCTGCGCTTCAGGCCGGGTACGATATGCTTTTGGAAAAGCCAATTGCCCCAACGCTGGCCGAGGCTGTCGCGTTGGTACAGACCGCGGAGCAGCTTGGCCGCAAGTTGATGATCTGTCATGTGCTGCGTTATGCCGAATTTTTTGAAGCGCTGGGCGAGGTGCTTCAATCTGGGGCGTTAGGCCAGCTGATCACCGTTTCCTGGCGAGAGAATGTGGCGGCTTATCATATGGCTCACAGCTACGTCCGCGGCAACTGGCGAAACACCCAACAAGCCGCCCCGATGATTTTGGCAAAATGCTGCCATGATCTGGACCTGCTGGTATGGTACCTGAGGGATCCGGTCATTTGGCTTGCGTCCAGCGGTTCGCTGCTGCACTTCCGCCCCGAGAATGCCCCTGCCGGCGCACCTGATCGCTGTACCGATGGCTGTCCGGCTCAGATGACTTGCCCGTTTTACGCGCCGGCTATCTACCGCGACATGCTGCCTATCAAATATACGCTTGCGCGCAGTCCGCAGTTCCCCGTCCGGGCTTTAGGGCGGGCGATCATTAAAAATCCGCGCCTGGTGCCGGTGATCGAAAGCTTGCCAGCCGGCCGGCCACTGCAGTCGGCATTGACAGCCTGGCCACGTTCTGTTGCGACGCCGCACCCCGAGGATAATGAAGCGGTGATGCAGGCATTGCGCGAGGGCCCATTTGGGCGCTGTGTCTACCACTGTGACAATAACGTGGTCGATCATCAAATCGTGCTGATGACGACACAAAGCGGCGTCAGCGTCAGCCTGACCATGCATGGGCATTCTTATGAAGAAGGACGTACCATCCGCTTTGACGGCTCAAAAGCAACCCTGCTTGGCAAATTTGCTCACGCTTCGGTCTTTCTTGAGCTATGGGATCAGCGCGGGTTTCTGCTCTGGCGTCGGACTTTTGCCTCGGAGGTCGAACGCAAACAATCTGGCCATGGCGGCGGCGATGCGGGTTTGATGCGCGCCTTTGTGCGCATGATCCACGGCCAGGCCGACCCATTGAACAGCGCGCGCAGCGCGCTGCAAAGCCACTTGCTGGCTTTTGCTGCCGAGAAGGCGCGCTTGGAAGAGCGTACCATCCGAATGGAAAGCTTTCTGCAGGAAGAAGGATTGGGGTGAACCCACTCCGTGGATCTGTCTGGCAATCGCGTTCTGGCGCTTAATTAAAGAATATTTTTAATCTCCGCTTTGAGGCTTCCCAGCTGCGCATTTATTTCCTGCAGCATTTGACCTTCCTGCCGGACGCGATCCTGTTCGCTGTGAACATATTGCGTATAGGGGGTGATGTTTTCTGACAGGCGCGTCAGTGAGCCTTCAAATTCATGCTCAAACGTGGCAGTCAGTGTTTTCATCAGACCCTGACGCAGCTGATCCATTTTGGCTTTGAAATTGTCTTTGGCCTGGCGGCGTTTATGCGGAATGACAAGCAAGCCCACAATAGCCAAAGTGGAGGCGGCTACAATGCCGGTCACATCCATGGCAGAAGAGAACAGCGCAGTAGCAACTAGTGCGCCCAGCCCGACTGCGCCGGCTTCAAACAGCGCGGTTTGGGCAACTGAATCTGTAACGTAAGCGCCTAATTCTTCCGCTTCTTTTTCACGGTCATAGCTGTTGACAATAGTGCGGATGGCAGCGCCGACATCTTCCACCAATTCCTTTCGGCGGGCAGCTTGAGGAGAAATGAATCCACCTTCAGCCTGCAGTTGGCTTTGGGCCTGGCGCATCTCCAATGCGCCGGCTACCTGGAACCAGATGTTCAGGTCTTTATCCACCAGCCAGTTGATCAGGCTGTGCACTTTGCTTTCGACCTCTTGAGGCAGGTCTCGCAGCACTTCTTCGCGGAATTTGGTCTTAATCTTCTCAGACTTGGTCAGGTTGGTGATGTTGGCCAGCCGCATGGTGTTATCAAAAAATTCCTGGCCGCGCAGTTCATATTGGCTGAGAACGTTTTCGACTTCCGCCAGGCGCGGTGTAATTTCGGCTTCCAATTCTTTTTTGTACTGGGCGATGCTGTTTTCAAGATATGAAACCAGCTGAACATCCTCAGAAATGTCAGCTGCCTGGGCCTGGTTTTGCGCTACGGCCAGCTGCTGAAGGCTGAGCGCTACCCCAATCGGATTTTCCAGCTTTAGGGCCAGGCGGGCGCGATCGTCCAAGGTCTCGGTGATGAATTTTTCGAGCGATTCCAACCCGCTGGCAGCCATCAGGCGCTGTGCTTCGCCGGAGTCGGCGGCCAGGCGGGACTTTTGGGCCAGCTTGGATGAAACGGTAAAAACTTCAGGCTCCGTGCCCAAAATTTGGCGCACATTTTGTTCGACAAACGCGCGTACCTGGGCGACCGCTTTTTCATCTTCGAGGATGTCGACTTTATTGATCACCAGCGTGATCTTTTTACCCCAGGAAAGGATCCTCTCAAGGAACTGGCGCTCACTTTCGGTCAGCGGACGATCTGCAGAAGTTACAAACAATACCAGGTCACTGCGCGGGACGTATTCATTGGTCAGTTTTTCGTGTTGGCGGTTGATGGCGTTGGTACCAGGGGAGTCAACGATGTTGAGCTCACGCAGCAGAGGCAGTGGATGGCTAAAAATGGCGAAGCCTTCATCAACTGGCTGGAAGGCTGGTGCTTCTCCCCAGCGCACCAGCGTCACCTGAGCGGTGGTTGGGGTCACGCCCTCTTCGAGCACTTTATCTCCCAGAAGGGCATTGATCAGCGCGCTTTTGCCGGCATTAAACTCACCCACGGTCACAATTAAAAATAACTCATCCAGTTGATCAATGGCCTGGCGCAACGGCTTCAGGGAATCCGGGCTGAGCTTTAGCGCTGAAAGCTGCGTAAAGGACTGACCCAAAATCTCTTTTTCTCTACGGATAAACAGCAGCTGATTATTGGTCAGGAAGGTTTGTCGCATTGCGTGCTCCCCACGGGATAGGTGAGAAAACTACCACCGTGTGAATATTAATTATACCTTTTGGCCAAACTGCCATTGGGTCGGTAAGTAGCGTTCTTTTCGGGCTGAGCTGCCGCCGTCTGGCGCGGGAACGGGGAATCAGTTCACATCGCCCAGGTAGACGGGCGGCGGCTGGGTACCCAGCTGAGGCAAAATCTGGCGCAGCACTTTCGGGTAAAGGCCAGCCTGGGCGAGTTCATTCAGCCCAACCCACAGGACTTCCACCTGGCCTGCGTCCGGGCTGCTGCCATTGGCGGGGCTGTATTCAACAGGCGGCTGGCAGGCAAAGCAAAATTCCACCTGATGTACCTTGGGACGGAGGTTGGCAAATTCGTGCCGGTCGGAGCGGTATTCACGGATGAAAAGCAGCTTCCCGACCGTGACCGGTGCGCCGATTTCTTCGGCACATTCCCGAATCAAAGCTTCGGGCAGGGTCTCACCTTTATGCTGGCCACCCCCGGGTAAAACGGAATAACCAGCAGAAATATCTGATTTGCGAACCACCAACAGGCGTCCATCGCGGATGATCACTGCCTTGACGGAATTTCTGACGTGTTTGCTCATGGTGCCTCAGGTTTAGCATACCTTATTGGCAGCATTTTACCACTGACCCCCCAGCGGACTTTCAGGTCAGCTGCCGCTGTTTCGCGAAGGCTCGCTGCCCGGCCGCAAGATTTCGAAAGCTTGGCGTTAATCTAAATCATGTTATTATTAACGCCGTTACTAAAAAGGCAGGTGCAATATGCATTTAATGAATATACTTCTCGCTCCCATTAGCAGACCCTTGGTCTACCTTGATCCAAGCTCTGGCAGCATGATTATTCAGATGGCCCTGGCAGCCGCGCTGGGGTTAGGTGCTGCAGTTACGATTTTTTGGAAAAATATCAAGGGCTGGTTTACGAAGAAAAAGACCGGCGAAGACGCCGGTTATGACCCAACCGCTTTGCCGGAGGATATGCAAAAGCATATCTAAAAGAGCGCATTGCCGGCCGCTCGCGTGTGAGGGGGCAACTCCTCCTGGCCAGTGAACTGGCGGCGCTGAAAAATCAGAAAGGTTACATGAATGAGTGATCCACTGAGCGGATCTTTCCGCGATCCGAGCGGCTGTGTTTTTACGCATGACGGCGTCTTGTACCGGCAGGTCAACCGGTCTTATCAGCAAGATTTTGATTTGTTGATGAATTCCGGGCTGTATGACCACCTGGCCAGGTCTGGGACTTTGGTGGCGCATGCAGAAGCCGCTATAGAGCTGGCCCCGCAGCCGGCCAGCGCCTATAAAGTGATTAAACCTGAACGGATTGGTTTCATCTCATATCCATATGAATGGTCGTTTGGCCAGCTGAAGGATGCGGCAATTTTGACACTCTCCATTGCCCGCCGAGCGCTGGAGTATGACATGGCGCTCAAGGATGCCAGCGCCTATAATGTCCAGTTTCAAGCCGGCAAGCCAATATTTATTGATACGCTTTCCTTCGAGCGATATCAACCAGACCTGCCCTGGGTAGCCTACCGCCAATTCTGCCAGCATTTTTTGGCGCCTCTGGCCTTGATGGCCTACAAAGACATCCGCCTGGAACAGCTGCTGCGGGTTTACATTGACGGCATCCCATTGGATCTGGCGTCCAGCCTTCTTCCGGCAAAGACACGCCTCAGCCTGGGAGTGTCAAGCCATATTCACCTGCATGCCAAATCGCAAAAAAAATATTCAGATCAGGAGGTCCCGCAGGAACAAACCAGAGGCCGTTTTACCAAACAGGCAATGTACAACCTTCTGGACAGCCTGCTTTCAACCGTGCGCTCTCTGTCGATCCGGCAAATCCAAACGGAATGGGCGGATTACTACCAGGCAAATAATTACACAGAAAAATCCTTTGAATCCAAACGGGCTCTGGTCAAAGCACTAATTAGCCAGGTTAACCCAAAAAACGTTTGGGATTTGGGCGCCAATACCGGTGAATTCAGCCGCGCTGCCGCTGAACTGGGGATTCCGACCGTCGCTTTCGATATTGACCCGGGCGCAGTACAGCAAAACTATCAGCAGGTCAAAAGAAACAATGAAGTGAACATGCTTCCCTTGGTGATGGACCTGACCAATCCTTCGCCAGCTCTAGGCTGGCAGAACCGCGAACGGGAATCGCTTTTGGAGCGCGCCCCGACCGATCTGGTGATGGCCCTGGCGCTGATCCACCACCTGGCAATCGCCAATAACGTGCCTCTGCGCAGCGTGGCCGATTTCTTCGCGCAGCTCGGCGGCCATCTGATCATCGAATTTGTACCCAAAGAGGATTCCCAGGTGAAACGACTGCTGGCTTCTCGGGTAGACATCTTTCCGGATTACAACCTGGAAGGCTTCCGCCAGGCTTTTAGCACCCGCTACACCATTCTTGAAGAAAAGCCGGTGGAAGGGTCGCAGCGTACATTGTTCTTGATGCAGCGCAAGCCTTAATTCGTTTTATTTCCAGGCAGCCAGCCCCAGTTAAAAAGAAGAAGCGCATCAGCGCTTCTTCTTTTGTCATTTAAAGGACCAGTATACCTTTGGGGGGTGAGAAGCCTTTGAGTGTGGTTATTGAGGCGGCTGCTGTTTTTTCCGACTCCACCACCCATAAAGGATGATAGCGACGCCAGCCAGGCTCAGTGGAATCAGCAGCCAGTAAGCTGAAGCTGAATCTGGCGCACTCTCTGGCTGCGCTGTCATCACCAGGCTGGGGGAAGGGCTTGGCTGGGCTATCGCTGAAGCTGTGGGAGTCAGTGTGGCGGTCGGCTGTGGTGTCGCGGTTGGCGGAGCCACAGTGGGCGTAGCGGTCGCGGGTGGGGTGACTTGCAGCAGGAGCTTCTCGCCCGGGTAAAGCACCGTCGTGCTGGTCATATTATTCCAGGCCATCAGATCCGTCAGCGAAATGCCATAGTAGCCAGCGATCCAAGAGGCGTTTTGCCCTTCACGCACGATATGGTAATAACGGCCATCGGCTGCTGGTGTGAGCATCTCGAGCGGCGTCAGCGGCCGCGGGGTGGGGCTGGGGGTGACGTCTGGCCCGCGGATCATGAGCGTTTGGCCAATTTGAAGCGGGGTATCAGTGCTGATGCCATTTAAAGCCAACAGGTTTTCTACCGTCACGCCATAAGCAGCGCTGATCGTGGTCAGGTTTTGGTAGGGCTGCACTTCATGGACAATTTTTCCGTCCGGTGCGGGTGTGCTCGTCACCACATTGCCAATCGGGGTTGGGGTGGAATAGCCGGTTGAATTCGGGCCCGGGATAAGCAATTCATCGCCAATCTGAAGTTGATAGCCTTCAGGGAGGTTATTCCATTGCAGAATTTCCTTAATGGTGACCTGATACGCCACGGCAATGGCCCAAAATGACTGCCCAGACTTGACGACATGCAGACGGTTACCGTCCGGGCCGGCCTCCGCCACCGCGACCGGCACAATAATGCCGGGTACCACTGGCACTGTAGAACCGTCAATCGGGTTAGGGGTTCCACCGGATGTGTACGTGCCGCAGGTTTTTCCCGAAACATAGGCTGCCTGCAGGATGAAGTATGTCATGCCATTGGCGGCGGTGGCAACCCCGGCTCCAACGTTGCAATAATAAGATTTGGTGGCTGGCAGCATGTGGGATTCGTCGGACCACATGACCATAATCTCGTCGATGGTGATGGCGTCTGAGCCGACTGCAAAATTCTCTGTTGCCCAGACTGTGCCGCCGCCGCCATAACCGGCAGATGCCAAACGGCCGCGCACGTCACCAATATGCCACGAGAGCAGCTGATCAGCCATCACCTGGGCAGTGTACTGGGCGACGCCATCGATGATGGGGTCTTCAATGAGCGCGGGTAAGCCAAAAGACATGCGCAGCGCGTTCATCGCGGCAATCAGGTCGTATGCGGTCACATTGGAGCGCAGCGGAGCAGGTGCGTGGACTGCTTGAGCGGGCTGCGCCGGCTGAACCAGCCCCAGGATCAGGATCGCGCTGAGGAGCAGCGCTATGCTTGCCACTATTTTCCGGGTCATCATCTGATATATACCATAAAAACGTTCATTGGTATTTTTGAGCGTTTCGCTGCGCGAGCCCTTTCGCCCCCTGCGTAAACGGGTAAAATTAGATCTAACTGAGGAAAGCGCCCCCATGACCACACTTGTCATTCAAATCCCTGCCTTCAATGAAGCCCCGACCCTGCCGGCGGTGCTGGCTGAACTTCCGCGGGAATTGCCTGGCGTGGATAAAATTTTCGTGCTGGTCATTGATGATGGCTCAAGTGATGACACTGGCCGGGTCGCGCTGAGAAACGGTGCTGATTTCGTTTTGAGGCACAGGCAAAACCGCGGCCTCTCGCGTGCCTTTATCAGCGGCATCCAGTTTGGGCTGGCTTTGGGTGCCGATCTGATCGTTAATACCGACGCAGACGGTCAGTACCCTGGCGCAGCGATTGCGGAGCTGATTGCACCGATCCTTTCCGGTGAGGCCGATTTGGCGATCGGAGATCGGCAGCTAAAGCAAAATCAGCACTTTTCGCCGATGAAGCGCTTGTTGGAAGAGTTGGGGAGTGCCTTCGTCAGGCGCGTCAGCTTTACCAAGGTGCCAGATGCTGCCAGTGGTTTTCGGGCCTTTTCGCGTTTCGCCGCGCTGCAGCTGCAGGTGTACAACCCGTATTCCTACACCCTTGAAACATTGATCCAGGCCGGCAAAGGTGGCTTTCGCATCAGCAATGTAGCGATCACTACCAACCCGGCTGTGCGCCAGTCGCGGCTGCACAAGAGCATTGGGCATTTTATTTGGAGGCAAAGTGGGGCCATCATCCGCTCTTATGTGTTATACCAGCCGCTGCGCACTTTTCTCACATTAGGTGCCGTCTCGTTCGGCGCCGGTGCCATCCTGATCCTGCGCTTTTTAATTACGTATTTTTTCCTGGACCCTGGTTCCAGCCGGTATGTACAATCCGTGTCTCTTGGTGGAGCACTGCTGGTGGCAGGCATTATTTTGACCATTTTTGGTTTTTTGGGCGACGCGCTGCGCGCCAGCCGCAAGCTGACTGAAGAATCGCTGATTCACCTGCGGGATGTTCACCAAATTGGCGAGCTTAGTCAGTTGCGGGAATTCTGCGGTCAACCGATTTATTCAAAATTTCACCCGTTTCCCGGGGATTAAGGCCTATAAGTGTGGGAATGGACGTCGCCTTTTCAGGCTTCATCCGGGCATTTGCCTGTGCTATACTTTGATTGCAGCGCACACGGCAGCCATCTTAAAAACCGCACAATGGTTGGCAGGCCGGGTGCGGTTCTTTACTAAAGACTTTCTGCCAGGATTCTAAGAAGACCATCATGTCATTCGTTCATCTGCATGTTCACTCCACCTATTCCATTTTGGACGGCTTTGGGCTGCCCAAAGAACTTGTGGCGAGGGTTAAGGAATTGGGGATGCCAGCTGTGGCGCTGACCGACCATGGCACTATGTTTGGCACACTCGAATTTTTTAATGCAGCCAGCGCAGCTGGTGTCAAACCCATCATCGGGCTGGAAACCTACCTGGCGCCGCGCGGGATGCGCGATCGCGACCCGCAAAAAGACCGTGAATATTATCATCTTGTGCTGCTGGCTGAAAATTTGGCCGGATATCAAAATTTGCTGCAAATCGCGACTGCCAGCCAGCTGGACGGTTTTTATCAGCACCCGCGCATTGACCGGACCTATCTGGCTGACCACTCGCAGGGGCTGATTGCCACTTCCGCCTGCCTCTCTGGCGAGATTCCGAAGGCAATTCTCAGCCGAGACGCTCAGAAAACAAGCCGCACCTTGTCGTGGTACCTGGAGGTGTTTGGGCAGGAGCGCTTCTTTTTGGAGCTGCAGCACCACAACATCCCAGAATTGGATCGTGTGAACCGCGGACTGCTTGAACTGGCACACCAGACTGGCACTGGCCTGATTGCAACCAATGATGTGCACTACATCCGCCGCGAAGACGCCGAGCTGCAAGATGTGGTATTGGCGGTGCAGACCGGAAGCCTGCTAACCGACAAGAATCGCATGCGGATGTCGGACGATTCTTACTACCTGCGCAGCCCGGACGAGATGCAGGAACTTTTCGGAGAAATCCCCGGCGCGATCAGCAACACCCTGCTGATTGCCGAGCGCTGTAATGTGGACCTTTCCAAAACGGGCTACCACCTGCCTGTATTCGAGATTCCGGGGGGTGAAGACCCGAAAGCCTACCTTGAAAAGCTCTGCCGGGCCGGCTTGGAAAAGCGCATCCCCGAGCGGGCAAACGCGCCAGAAGTCTTGGAACGCCTTAAGTACGAGCTGCAGGTCATCAACCATATGGGCTTTGCGGAATACTTCCTGATCGTTTGGGATTTGTGCCGCTTTTCTCGCGAGAAGAACATCTGGTACAACGTGCGCGGGTCTGGCAACGGTTCCCTGGTGGCATACGCGCTGGAGATTACGTCAGTCGAACCGCTGGAATACCGCCTGATGTTTGAGCGCTTTTTGAACCCCGACCGCATCTCCATGCCGGATATCGACCTGGATTTTCAGGACGACCGGCGTGCGGAGGTGATGGAATATTGCAACCAGAAGTATGGTGCCGACCGGGTCACACAGATCGTAACTTTTGGCACGATGGGCTCTAAAGGAGCCATTCGCGACGTTGGGCGGGTGATGAACCTGGAGCTTTCTGTGGTCGACCGGGTGGCCAAAGCCGTGCCGCCGCCCGTGCAGGGCAAAATGGTGTCGATCCGCGAGGCACTGCAAAGCTCACCCGAGCTGAGCCAGCTGTACAACTCTTCTGAAACCATCCACAAGCTCATTGATACTGCCAGCCAGGTGGAAGGTTCCATCCGCAACGTCGGCACCCATGCCGCCGGTGTGATCATCAGCGATCGGCCACTGACGGATTATGTACCGTTGCACCGGCCTACCAGCGATGACGAAAAATTGCCGATCAAGTCCATTTCTCAATACGAAATGGACGGCATCAGCCAGCTCGGGCTGCTTAAAGTTGACTTTTTGGGTCTGGTAACCCTGACGATCATGGCCAAAGCCTGTCAGTACATTGAAGAACGGCACGGCGTTCATCTGACGCTCAGTGACATTCCGGTGGACGATCCGGAGACCTATCGCTTTATCAGCGAGGGTCATACCAAAGGCTTGTTCCAACTGGAAAGCAGCGGCATGACGCGCTACATCACCCAAATGCAACCCACACTGCTCAGCCACGTCATTGCCATGGTAGCGCTATACCGGCCCGGGCCAATGGAAATCATCCCAAAATACATTGCGAATATGCATGGGCTGCTGCCAGTGGAATACCAACACCCCAAACTAAAGCCGATTTTGGAAGAAACCTATGGCCACGCGGTTTATCAGGAACAAATCATGACCGCTGCCATTCAACTTGGGGGGTACACGCCCGCTGAATCCGATAACCTGCGCTCAGCGATTGCCAAGAAAAAAGAAAAAGAAGTCAAACGTCACCATGATAAATTCATCAAGGGCGCCGTCAAGAATGGCATCGAAGAGCAAACGGCTGAAGAAATCTTTAAACATTGGGAAGCTTTTGCGCATTACGGCTTCAACAAGGGGCATGCCACCAACTACGGCATGATCGCAGTCAAGACCGGGTACCTAAAGCTGCATTACCCGGTGGAGTACATGACCGCGCTGCTTTCTGCCTGGAAGGGCAACAACCAAAAGTGTGCCGATTATGTCGCCGAATGCCGGGCGATGGGTTTGGAAGTGCTGCCGCCGGACGTGAACGCCAGCGAGTATGATTTCTCCATTGAAGATTTGCCAGATGGCAAATCTGCGATCCGCTTTGGGTTGGGCGGCGTAAAGAATGTGGGTCAAAACCCGATCGATATGATCATTGCCGCCCGGCAAGGCAAACCTTTCAGTGATGTCAACAACTTCTCCCGCCGGGTCGATTTGCGGGCGGTGGGCCGGCGTCCCTTGGAATGCCTGATCAAGGTCGGCGCGCTGGACAGCTTTGGCAGCCGACCCGCTTTGCTGCGAGCGCTTGATCAGATGATCAGCGAGTCGGCTGCTCACTTTAGGGCGGAAGAAATCGGCCAGATGAACCTGTTTGGCGGCGTATCTGAAGAAACTGGTCAAATCTATTTGGGCGTTGGCGGTCAGGTGAATAGCGCTGAACAGCTGGAATGGGAAAAAGAGCTTTTGGGGCTTTACATTAGCGCCCACCCTCTGCAGAGCGCGATGGACAAAATCAGCTCCCAACTGAGTGATTTTTCAAACACGCTGGAAGAGGCTGAGAATGATGCCAACGTCACTGTCGGGGGCATTGTCCGGCGGGTGAAGCAAATCCCGACCCGTAAAGGGGATACTATGGCGTTTGTCTCCCTTGAAGATACTTACGGTGAAGTCGAGCTGACTCTGTTCCCCCGCACGTGGGCTCGCTTCAATGCGGCCATCGGGCCGGGCGTTTTACTGATCGCCAAGGGGAAGGTTGATCACCGCGAACAAGGCACCAGCATCAAGGTGGACAGCATTCAAGTGGTCGCACAAGAAGCCACTGACTCAGGCGAGGGAGAGAGCCCCAATAGTGGCCCTTGGTACGAACAGGTCCTGGAAAAGTTCCTGCCGGACTTAAGCGCGTTATCAAGATATGCCTGGGGTGAGGCAGGCAAAACGGGGAGCGCATCGCTGCCTGTGGTTTTGGAGCGCGGCAGCGGGCCTGCCTTGAGCGCGGATGATGAATGGGGCTGGGAGGATGGCGACATCGACCTGGAAGGAATGCCATGGGGTGATCTGGACGACCTTGGCGGCTTGCCTGACATAAGCAATGCGAATGATGATCCGAAAATTGGCACCAGTTCGAAGGTTCCCGCCAGCCCTGCAGCCGCTCCGTTGGAAGGCACGATTACTGAGCCGGTAACCGCGAAGACCAGCCCAGGCGAGCTTGGGCCATCCACTGTGTTCGAAGCTTCCATCTCGCGGCCGACACTCCTCATCGACATTAATTGCGGCAGTGATCCGGCTAAAGCCTGGCGGCGGGTGGTTCATATTCATGGGATCTTGGTTTCGAGACCCGGGGATATGCGATTTTCAATCAATTTTCATCAAAATGGCAGCCTGAGGCGGATTGACTTTCCGAATGATCACGTCGAGTGGAGTGATGCATTAAAATCAGAACTGGTCCAGCTGGTCGGTGAAGAAAACTTTAGAATAATCAATAAATAAAGCTGGCATCCGCCAGCTGTTTCAGGCGGAAAGGAATTATGGAAGACCGGATCATCGAATTGCGGGATCTCACTATCCTGCGGGCGGATGCGATTGGCAAACCCGGCCAGCGCGTGTTCTTTTTTCAGGCTGGCAATAAAGATAAAATTATCACGCTGCTAATCGAAAAGTCGCAGCTGCTCCTTTTGGCGGGAGGGCTCCACCAACTTTTCAATGAAGTCAAGCCAACTCATCCAAATTTGCCAGTTCCACCACTCCAATACTCCGAAGATGACATGCACATCCATCCGCCGGTCGATCCTCTGTTTTCGGTTGCCAATATGGCCTTGGGCTACGATCCCGATGATGACATGATCGTGATAATCTTTCGTACTGACGAGGATTCCGATATACGCCAAGACACGGGTTTGTCGGAAGCGCGCCTCTGGTGCAGTCGGAGTCAGGCCATGGCTTTGGTTGATTGGGCTGGCAAGTTGATTGGCCGCGGCCGGCAGAGGTGGCCTTCAGATAACAAACCAATCTTGCCGCGCGAAGAATTTTCGCCGCGCCACAACGGGCATAAATCCTGACCGATTTCCGCGCAGTGCCGATGGATGAAGCCCTCCTGCAGAAGGCGCTGCGCCTTGGTGAAATAACTTTGCGCGGCCAGTTCGTTGCCGGCAGCAATGCTACATTTTTGGCGGATTGCGATTTTGAGGGCTTTCGCTTGCCGGTCGTTTACAAACCTATCCGCGGCCAAGCACCATTATGGGATTTTGACCGCCGAAGTTTGCCGGCCCGCGAGGTGGCAGCCTGGAGGCTGGCCGGTCTGCTGGGTTGGGATTTTGTGCCCGTTACCATCTTGCGCCGGCGCGGCCTGCCGTTGGGGGCTGGTTCGCTACAGATCTTTATTGATCATGACCCCCGCCGCCATTATTTTAATTTCTCTCTGGCCGAAAAAGAAGCGCTCCGCCCGATCGCCTTGTTTGACGTCATCGCAAATAATGCCGACCGCAAAGGCGGCCATCTGTTGCTGGACGGGGCCGGGAAATGTTGGGCGATTGATCATGCCCTCTGCTTTCACCCGGAACCTAAATTGCGCAGCGTGATCTGGGACTTTGCCGGAGAAGCCCTCCGGGCGGAAGACCGGCATGCGCTGGAAAGGCTGGAAGAAAGCTTTGCCGGTGGCACAGCCCAAAAACGGTTGAACCCCTGTCTTCCTGCTGCTGAAATAATCATGATTCGTCAGCGCAATCTGGCGCTATTACAAGAAAATATTTTTCCGCTTCCAGTGCCAGAACGGAGAAATTTCCCCTGGCCGCTGGTTTGATTCGCGATAATATATAGCCATCTTTTTGTGTTGGAGCTGGAATACATGGAAGCACCTATCCGCTTGGTAATGGTTGGATTTGGCAACGTAGGCCGGGCTTTCGCGCGCCTCCTGATGGAGAAGGAAGCAGACCTGCTGCAGGAGTTCGGTTGTCAATTTATCGTAACCGGCATTGCAACCGGTGCCCATGGCTGCGCAGTGAACGCAGACGGTCTGGACTTGAGGCGTGCGCTTTCGCTGGTGGAAGGCGGGAACAGTCTGGCCGAATTGAATACCGACCGTTTTTTGGGCAGCACGTTGGAGATGATTGCAAACTGCCCCGGGGATGTTTTTATCGAGACAACGCCGGTGAACCCCCAAAATGGACGCCCGGCGCTGGATCATATCCGTGCTGCGCTTTTGCAGGGAATGCATGCAATCACAGCAAACAAAGGGCCGGTGGTGTTTGGCTGGCAGGAACTAAGCAGCCTGGCCAGGCAGCAAGGTCGCCATTTTTTATTTGAGTCGGCGGTGATGGACGGCGCGCCTATCTTTTCGCTTTTCCGGGGTTCACTGGCCGGGGCTCGGCTATTGGGTTTTGAGGGCATCTTAAACTCCTGTACCAATCTGCTTTTGGAACGGATGGAACAGGGAGAAACTTTGGAGGAGGCCATCCGTTACGGCGCATCCATCGGGATCACAGAAACCGACCCCAGCAATGATGTGGATGGCTGGGACGCTGCCATCAAAGTGGCAGCGCTGGCCACGGTACTCATGGGCCAGCCACTTGTTCCGCAGCAGGTTGACCGTACCGGCGTCCGCGATGTGGATGCCCAGATGCTTGCGGCAGCGCGCGCGGCGGGCAAGCGCTGGAAGCTGGTGTGTTCCGGCGGAGTGGAAAATGGCCAGTTTGTTGGCCGGGTCCGCCCTGAAATGGTGGGCCCCGACTCACCACTTTTTGCCGTCAATGGCACCAGCTCTTTTGTCATGTTTCACCTGGACGTACTGCCCGGGCTGGGTATTCTTGAGTCCAACCCCGGCCCGCAAACCACTGCTTTTGGCGTGTTGGCGGACCTGCTGCAGATTGTCCGCGGAGGCTGAACCGGTTGGGTCAGGTATTTATTGCTTTGGGAACCAACCTGGGGGATCGGCAGGCTAACTTGACGGCTGCCCGTGAAATGCTGGCAGGCAAAATCCGGGTTGAACAGGCTTCTGCCATCTACGAGACCCAACCGTGGGGTTACCTGGACCAGCCGGTTTTTCTCAATCAGGTGCTGCGGGCCAGGACGGAACTCTCGCCGCTGCGGGTCCTGAATTACCTGAAGCGCATAGAGCAGCAAATGGGCCGGCAGGAAAACTTTCGCTATGGCCCGCGCCTGATCGACCTCGATATCCTGGCATATGACCAACTGGTCATGCAGACCAACCGCCTGACGCTGCCCCATCCGCGTTTGGCTGAACGGGCGTTTATGCTCATCCCGCTGGCGGAAGTTGCCCCGGAATGGGTGCACCCGGTTTTGGGGAAGACTGCGGCCCAATTGGCTGCTGCCCTGGGCGATTTTGAAAGCGTGCACCGGTGGTAAACGCCCTGGCTGGGTTGGGGCTGCTGCTGCCGGGTTTAGCCTGGTGGGCCTGGGCCGACGACGCAGAGCGTGACCCGGCGGAAGTCTTGGCGGTTATCTTTGGGGTTAGCGCCGCAGCCGCACCGCTGCTGCTGTTGGGTTTTTATCTGCTGAGAGTCAAACTGACCCCCTATTGGCTGGCCGGCATCGGAGCCGTTTTTCTGGCTGTGTTGATCTTAGGGCTGCGCCGGCGTAAACACCCGCATATGGATTGGCGCTTGCTGGCAGTGCCGGCAATTTTTGCATTGATGGCCGCCTGGCGCTTTTGGCAAGCCCACGGGCTGGTATTCCCCAACTGGGTGGATTCGCTCCACCACGCTTTGATTGTGCGCAAGATGGTTGAAGCTGGCGGGCTGACCGCTACACTTGAGCCTTACCTGCCGGGCCCGTTTTATTACCATTACGCTTTTCATGCGGTCAGCGCGCTGTTTTCTATGTTGAGCGGGGCCGCTCCCGCTGACAGCGTGCTGTGGGTGGGCCAATTCATGGCTGCAGCAGTCGGGCTAAGTGTCTATTCCCTGGTTAAGGCGGCCAGCCGGGATTGGCGCCCGGCAGCGCTGGCCGCCCTTTTGGTCACTTTTTTCACCCGTATGCCCGGGTATTACCTCAGTTGGGGGCGCTATACACTGCTGATGGGCTGTTTGCTGCTGCCGCTGGCCATGGCCGAGGCGATCCGTGTCTTCCGGGGCGAACGGCAGGGATGGCGACTGGCAGGCCTGGCCATTTTGACAGCCGGGACCCTCCTCAGCCATTACCTGGCAGCGCTGCTCCTGGCGCTCTTTTTGTTGATCCTCGGCCTGATCTGGCTGGTTACAAGCGCCCGGTCGAAGCGGTTTCAATGGCCGGTCATCGCCCGGTTAGCGTTACCAGCCGGGGCGGGGCTGCTGATGGCGCTGCCGTGGTACTCCCGAATTTGGCGCTATTCCGCTGATTTTATTTCAACCGAAGTAAGCTTCTCAGCAGAATTGGGGGGAAGCACCGAACAATGGAACTATCTGCGCTATTTGGTGGGCGGAACAAGCGGCCTGGTGCTTGCGGCTGTAGCTTTGGCTGGGCTGGTTTGGGGTCTGTTCCGAAAAGACTTACGCCCGCTGGCATGTTGGAGCGCTTTGCTGGCTTTACTGGCACTGCCGCTTGGCTTGCAGGTATTCAGCTTTCGCAGTGATTATTTCGGACTGGTGCTTTTCATCCCGATGGCAGCCTTTGCTGCGCTGGGTTTAATTGCGGCTGGCGATTGGCTGCGCACGCGCCTGCCATTTAAGGCAACTGCAGCCATTTTTGGAGCGCTGCTGCTGGCGGTTTTGATCTGGGGGGCATTTGCCACCCGCGACGCCGTCAATGACGATACCATCCTGGCTGACCGGGCGGACCGTCAGGCGTTAGAGTGGGTAAACAGTCATTTGCCGGCGGATGCCCGCTTTTTTGTCAATACCACTCATTGGGGGTACGGCATGTACCGCGGTGTGGATGGCGGAGCCTGGCTGCTCCCTTTTACCGGGCGATGGACACTGGCCCCTACCATTTTTTATACTTACGGTGCCAGCCCAGACCAGGCTGCACTTTGGGCGGATTGGTCTCTGCGCGCAGCCAAAGTAGATGCCTGCGGTCAGGATTTTTGGGAGTTGGTGGCCGAAGCGGATCTGGATTACATCTACCTGCGAGAAGGGAAAGGAGCGCTGCAGCCAGCTGCCCTCAGCCAGTGTGCCGGGCTAACCCGCTTATACGCTCAGGGTGGTGTCAGCATCTGGTTGATTTCTCTTCCGCCAACCTCTGCTGAGGGCATCTGAGGTATCATTGGAGCAGGTATTTTCATGCTTTGGACCGAGATCAGAATCATCCTTGTCATTGTTGCCCTCTTGACGTTGCCAGGCTGGGCCATGCTGGCACTGAGCGGCTATTGGCGTAAGTGGGAAGCGCTGCAGCGTTGGTTTTTGGCCATCAGCCTTAGCATCGCTTTTTGGCCGGTGCTTTATTATGCCTCCCGGACGGTTTTGCCATCTCTGCAGTGGGGTCAGAACAAACTGATCGCGCTCCTGGTGATTTTTTTTGTCGTGTGCGTCTGGAAACTTTGGCGCAACTGGCGGGACCAATTTAAGCTGGGCCAATGGGGCTGGCTGGTTTTAGCTGTTTTGGCGGTTATTCTGATCACCAGATTGACATTGGCGGTACGTTACCCTTACCCGGCGTGGACCGATTCGTTGCACCACACCCTAATCACGCAGTTGACTGCACTGGGCGGCCAGCTGCCAGAGAGCCTGGCACCGTTCGCTGATGTGCCATTGACACGCTATCATCTTGGGCTGTACGCGCTGACCGCTCCGCTGCAACTCTTGGCTCGGGTGCCTTCACACACCGCGCTGCTGTGGATGGCCCAATTCTTAAACGGCTTGTGCGGTGTCGGGATTTTTCTGCTGTTAGACCGCAAAGCCTCCCGCCTGGCAGCAATTATCGGGATGAT
>DAOUFF010000044.1:0-24585 GCA_034430195.1 Anaerolineaceae bacterium
TTGCATGCACAAATTATTGACGATCGAGAACGCTCTGCTCCGCAAGAATGAGCTCTGGAGGCAGGATTTCGCTTGACATTCATCGCAGTTGCTGCGAGCGTAGCGCGGCCATTAATCTGTCATTGCGAGCGTAGCGTGGCAATCTCTCACTTTGTTGTTTGTTGGCTCAGAAAAAGAGAGATTGCTTCGTTCCTCGCAATGACAGATCCACACGCAGCTCGCAATAACCGACGATTGTCATCGCGAGCGCAGCGTGGCCATTAATCTGTCATTGCAAGCGTAGCGCGGCCATTAATCTGTCATTGCAAGCGTAGCGCGGCAATCTCTCACTCATTTGTTTGTTGGCTCAGAAAAGACGAGATTGCTTCGTTCCTCGCAATGACAGATCCACACGCAGCTCGCAACAACCGCCGATTGTCATCGCGAGCGCAGCGTGGCCATTAATCTGTCATTGCGAGCGCAGCGTGGCAATCTCTCACTTTGTTGTTTGTTAGCTCTGAAAAGAGAGATTGCTTCGTAGGCAAATCTGTCATTGCGAGCGTAGCGTGGCAATCTCTCACTTTGTTGTTTGTTGGCTCAGAAAAGACGAGATTGCTTCGTTCCTCGCAATGACAGATCCACACGCAGCTCGCAACAACCGACGATTGTCATCGCGAGCGTAGCGTGGCCATTAATCTGTCATTGCGAGGGTAGCGCGGCAATCTCTCACTCATTTGTTTGTTAGCTCAGAAAAAGCGAGATTGCTTCGTTCCTCGCAATGACAGACGCAAGATTGCCTCGTTCCTCGCAATGAAAGACGCAAGATTGCCTCGTTTTTCGCAATGACAGATTAACACGCTGCTCGCAACCCCTCAAAGGGGCAAGTCACCCAGAGGGTACTCTGACAGACGCATGTTTGCTTCGCAGGCTTACAGATTTTCCAGCCGGCGGACCATAGAATCGATCACATCGTAGCCGCCCTGCCAAAATTCGGGTTTGGTCACATCCAGCCCGGCCTCTGCCAGCAACGCAATCGGCGCGATGGACCCGCCAGCCGAGAGGATGCGCAGGTACTTGGGTTTGAAAGCCTCACCCTGCTCCTGGTACAGTTTGTAGAGCGAAAAGACCAGCAGTTGACCAAAAGCGTAGGCATAAACGTAAAATGGTGTGCCGTAAATGTGCGGAATAGATACCCACTCATATTTGAACTCATCCGAGACGTCTACCGCGTCACCAAACTCCTCTTTCAGGTTGGCCAGATAGGCTTCTGAAAGCTCGTCCACTGAGGCGTCTTTGGCAATCATTTCATGCGCTTCCCGCTCGAACAAGGCAAAGTAGACCTGGCGCAGGATGGTGGCAAAAGCATCGTCCAGCTGGCGGAAAAGCAGATCCTGCTGTACAGCCGGGTCAGTCTCGCGTTCCAACAGCAGATCGGTGAGCGTCATTTCGCCAAAGGTTGAGGCCGTTTCTGCCAATGGCAGGCAGGCATGTTGGGTGAACATAGTGTGATCTTCAGCCATCATCGAGTGTACCGCGTGGCCCAACTCGTGCGACATGGTCGAAACATCGCTCGCCTTTCCCTGATAGTTGAGCAGCACCCAGGGGGTCAGTTCCGGCAAGAGCGTTGAGCAGAACGCTCCGCCCATTTTCCCCTTGCGTACTTCGCTGTCGACATGCTGCTGATCGAAAACGCGTTTGGCGAGCGCGGCAAATTTTGGATCAAAGCGCTCAAATGCCTCAAAGGTGAGATCAACCCCTTCCTGAAAAGTGAAGCGCTTGTCAGAGCTGGAAACCGGTGCGTAAACGTCATAGCGGCGCAGCTTTTCCACTCCCAATTTTTGGGCTTTAAGCCGGAAATAACGGTGAAACAGACCGAGATTCTCGCGCGAAACTTGCAAAAGCGTGTCAATAACCGCATCGGGAAGGTCGTTGATTTGGTTGCGCACTGAAATCGGGCTGCGGAACCCGCGCAAGCTGACGTTTTCATTGCGCCAGTCGCGCACCAGGTTTTGGTAAATTTGACCGAGGATCGGGGCGTCATTGCCATAAACACGATACAGCTCCTGGTAGGCTCGGGCGCGCAGATCGGGGTCATCGCTATGTACCAGGGTCATCAATTCTCCACGGGTGAGCTCTTTTTCTTCGCCTTCCACAGTAACATGGAAGGTGTAGCGATTGGTGATGGAATCGTAGAGCATGTTCAGTGCGGAATTGCCGGTGACGTTCTTGATGTTGATGATTTTTTCTTCGGGCTCGCTCAGGGTAAAGGGCTTAAAGTTGCGGATCTGCTCCAACCAGTAACGATAGTCGCCGCTGGACTGCAGCAGGCGGGCAGCGTTCTCGTCATCCAGCGCCTTCCACCACAAGCTGATGAACATGGTGCGGTTCTCCATCTCAGCTGCGAATTGCTGTATGCGCGCGATGGCGATCTGGGCTTTTTGGTTTTGCGTATCGGCCGCAAACGAAAGCTCTGCAAAGCCGTAAAGCCGGCTGGCCAGGCGGTTAACCGCCTCTTCCGCGTGAATGATTTCCATGAAGCGCTCGGCCGTAATAGACGGGGTCAGCTCGTCGCGGAATTTTTCAATTTCCCCCACCATGCTTTCGAGCTGTCGGTAGGTTTCATCGATGGCCGGATCGTCGAAGCCGCTAAACAAATCTTTCAAACTCCAGGGGGATTGTGTGTAATGATTATCTTCTTTCATGCTTTCCTTCTTTTTATATATCTGATGGGCCGTCATCCACCCTGAGTCAGCGGCGGGAGCAGTCCGTTGTGTTGCGTGTAATGATACCAAATCGGTGCCGAAAAAGTGGTCGGGATGCACAAACAATGTGCACCGGGCGGCCTTTTCAGTCCAGTTGGGGGTCAATACTGGACAGGCACCGGCTCAATCGGGTTGGGAAGCATCGCGCCGGTAGCGTTCGCGCAGGTGCTCAATCGGCTGGTAGGCCTGGGTCTCGTCATCCCAAAAGAACCATTGCGTCCAGCCATTGGCTGGACCATGGCGCAGTGCGCGGGCGAGCGCGTGAATGGACCCACGCTGCCCGTCCATGCTCAGTGCGCCATCAGCCTGAACAATTGCCGTGAGCGGCCCTGCCGGGCCAAAAAGGAGCGTCGTGCCCGGAGCGATATATCCCTGCTCCACCAGCGCGCCAAAGGGCACCCGCTGCAGACGGCGGGGGCTGGGTGTGATCAGCAGTGGAGCGTTAAATTCGAGCTGCATGCTCTGCTTGAGCCGCTTTTCAGCAGCCCGGATGTATTCGGGCTCTACTTCGATCCCGATAAAGTGTCGCTGCAGCTTGATGGCCATTGCGCCGGTCGTCCCCGTGCCAAAAAATGGATCCAAAACCACATCACCCGGGTCGGAACTGGCCAACAGGATGCGGTAAAGCAGTGCTTCTGGCTTCTGCGTTGGATGCACTTTTTTCCCGTCCTCTTTTAACCGCTCAGCGCCAGTGCAAATTGGCAGAAACCAATCCGAGCGCATCTGCAGATCATCATTGAGGGTTTTCATCGCGTGGTAATTGAAAGTGTAGCGCGCGCCGCGTTCCTTTTGGGCCCAAAGCAAGGTCTCATGGGCGTTGGTAAAACGCACCCCTCTGAAATTGGGCATCGGGTTGCTCTTTACCCAGACGATGTCGTTTAAGATCCAGAATCCGAGATCCTGCAAAACGCGCCCCACGCGATAGATGTTGTGATAAGAACCGATGACCCACAGTGTGCCGGTAGGCTTCAGCACACGCCGACATTCGCTCAGCCATTGCCGGGTGAAATCATCGTACGCGGCCAGGTTCTCAAATTTATCCCAGTCGGCATCCACCGCATCCACCTTGGTGACGTTGGGCCGCCACAGCTCGTCCTGAAGTTGCAGGTTATAAGGCGGGTCGGCGAAAATCAAATCCACTGAATTCTCAGGTAAATTCGGCAGGATGTCGATGCAGCTGCCATGGAGAACTTGATCCAGCCAGGGTGAAAGCGGGTGTTCCATGATGTCCTTATTGTAACGGACGCGAGTCATCCCGTGGGGATTAAAATCAGGCCTTACCCGCTGGAGGGGCGAGCTGCTGGGCTGGTCATCTCGGTATGGCTTGCCCACTTCGTCCTCGCTATAGGCTCTTGAGTTTCGGCGGCTGCATCGCTATAATCCCTGACACAGGAGAAAATTATGACATCCATTACCCCTTCATATCCCGATAAATTTACTTTTTACTATCCAATTGCAGTGCGCTTTGCCGATTTGGACACGCACAAACATGTCAACAATATCAAGATGTTGGAATACGTCGAGACGGCGCGCACCGTTTACTACGAACAGGCCGGAATTTGGGATGGTCACACGGTAGAAAACATGGGCATGGTTGTGGCCTCGCTTAAAGTGGACTATATGACCCCCATCAAGTTTGGTGACGCCGTGCAGGTTGGGCTGACGCTCAGCCAGATCGGCAGCAAGAGTCTGCGCTTCCTCTTCCAGCTGGAAGACCCGGCGGGCAGCGCGGTTTTTGCACGGGGTGAGGTGGTGATGGTCTCTTATGACCACACCGAAGGTCACTCCCGCCTGGTTTCGACTGAATGGCGCGAAAAGCTGGCCCGTTTTGAAAACAATGAGGAGTTTCTGAAAGCATGAACACTGATCAGGCCCTGCCCACAATCAATTACCCCTATCTGGAAGATTTTTTAGTGCGTTTACTCAACACCCCCAGCCCAACCGGTTTTGCTTCTGCTGCGGTAGATCTTGTGGCTGCCGAGTTAGCCGGTTTTGACAACGTTTCATTGCAGCGAACAAAAAAAGGCGCGCTACTGATCAACCTGGCAGGTGCTGCCTCAAGCGGGGTTAAGCGGGCGCTGACCGCGCATGTCGATACCCTGGGGGCGATGGTCAAGAGCATCAAGCCAAGCGGACGGCTGGCATTGACGAACGTGGGCGGCTTCGCCTGGGGCAGTGTTGAAGGTGAGGGTTGTTGGGTGCACACGCGCCGCAATGGCGCTCTGCGCGGCTCATTGCTGCCCAACCAAGCCTCTGTTCACGTCTACAGCGGTGTCCGCGATGAAAAACGCTCAGCTGAAACTATGGAAGTGCGCCTGGATGCACGCGTCCAATCGGCAGAAGATACACATAACCTGGGTATTGAGGTTGGCGATTTTGTCTCTTTCGACCCGCGCGTAGAAGTGCATGATGGGTTTGTACGCTCGCGTCACCTGGATGACAAGGCGGCCGTTGCCGTGCTGGTAGCAGTGATCAGAGCGCTCAGTGAGGCTGGGCTGCACCCGGCTCAGGATAGCTGCATCCTCATCAGCAATTTTGAAGAGGTTGGCTTTGGCGGCACCTCCGACTTCCCGGAAGGGTTGGAAGAGTTGCTGGCAGTAGATATGGCGGCCATTGGCGAGGGGCAGGCTTCCGATGAGTTTCATGCAACGTTGTGCGTAAAAGACAGCAGCGGTCCCTACCACCATGAGCTTTCGGAGAAGCTGCGCACCCTGGCCGATCAATTTCAAATCGCTTACAAGGTGGATATTTATCCTTACTATGGCTCAGACGCTAAAGCTTATTGGTCTGGCGGAGGTTCGGCAGCCATTGCGTTGATTGGCCCGGGCGTGGATTCTTCGCACCATTACGAGCGTACCCACCACGACGCACTGCTGGCCACAGCGAATTGGGTGCTGGCGTATCTGCTTTCGGAGTAACTGCCCATAGTGTCGGCGCGCCTGGCGAGGTCGGCCACAAGAAGCGGCAGAGTGTTCCCCGCCGGTTAGGGCTGGCCGGCTAGCCAGAGAGAAGAGCCGTCGGTGCGGACTTCGAGCCAGTGGAAGTCCTCCAAACTCAGCGTGGGCCAACGTTCTTGCGCGGGGGCACCACCCGGTGAAGAACGCGCGCCGGTCAAGATCACGGTTGGGTCAGCCTGGCGATGTGTCAGCCAATTTTCCGGATCGGGAAGCTGCGAGCTGACCACCAGGTTGACTTCAGGCGGGATGTCAATCCCCTCCGCAGCCGGGTAGGTGAGCAGGGCGTGAAAAGACTGCTGGTCCAGGCGGGCGCTGAGCATCTTATTTTCTCCCAACTGAAAGTAAAGCATGCTGTCTGGGGCCAGCTGGAAGCCGGCATCCTCCCGGAGCTGGCCCTGCGGGATGGCTGCGCTATCAAATGCAGCCTGCAAGCGCAAGGCTGCTGCGCTGTCTGCGGGCGGGCAGGCCCACCACACCTGCCGAATTTCAAAACTGGCGCTCAGGCCATACAGGCCAGTTACCGTCTTTGATGAGCAATCCGGAATGATGAGTGCGTCCAGTTCACGGTGAAAGAGTGGCACGGCTGCGGACACCTGTTCGCTCAAGCTGTTACGCGCCATTGCTCCGCCAATCAAAACGTAACGCCCTTGTGGGCTGCTGATCAGGACTGGCGGCAGGTCGGCCTGCCCCAGTACCCGCAGTGTGAGCAGCCCGTCCGGTTGGGCTTGCAAGGCATAGCCGGCAAACAAGCTAACGCTCAGCATACCAGTCAGCGCCCAGGAAGGCTGAAGCTTGCTGCGAAGGATTTTTTGCCGGTTCTCGGGCAGGGTGACCAGTAACAACAAGCCATAATAGAGCAGCAGCCAAAAACCGCTAAAGCGCGGAAAGGTCCAGGCTGTAGGGAAAGCCTCAGCCAACAAGCGCACGATTAAATTGGTATAAGCCGCAAAAGGCCAGGCCAACCAGGCCAGCACCTGGCCCAAAGCTGGCGCGCATAACCCGGCAGCCAAAGCAGCCAGGGCCAAAATCATCACGAGCGGCTGCGCAGGCAGCACCAGGGGGTTCGCCAGCAAAAACAGCCAGGAGACTTCGCGAAAATGCCAGATAATTAGCGGCAGCACCAGCGCCTGGGCAATCAGCGTCATCAGCAGGTATTCTGAAACCAGTTCGCCCACATTGAGGGCCGCTGCCCTTTCAAAGCGATCTGTAAAGAAATTTTCTATGCGGGCCTGCGCTGGCTGCGCGTAAAGCGCCAGGGCAAGGGTGGCCATTACGCTCATCTGAAAGCCTATATCCCAGGGGATGTGTGGGTTGATGAGCACCATAACCAGCACACATAAGCCCAGGTTGTTTAATGTGTTCCCGCGGCGGTGAATCAGGCCGCCCAGGATGGCATAAGTGGCCATAATGGCCGCCCGAACGACAGAAGCGGAAGCCCCTACTAAAATGGTGTAAACGAGAAGCACGCCGATTGCAATAAAGCCGCCACGGCGCGCTCCCAGCCGGCGGGTAAGCAGGCGTGTGACGATGCCGGCCAGTATCGCCATATTGAAACCCGAGATGGCAATGATGTGGGCCGTGCCAGTCAATGAATAAGCTTGGCGGAGCCCTTCCGGGATGCCACTCTCATCGCCCAACAGGATCCCGCGCAGCAAGGCATTTTCGGGGCTGGGGAAAATCTGATCGAGCACTTCAATGGAACGCCCGCGTAAGTTGTAGATCAGGCCCAGGATCGGACTCCCCTGGCCTGTCGCGCTCACTTTTACACGGGCGTAGGGCATGACGGCATAGATGCCTTGGTGGGCCAGCCACGAGCGGTATGAAAATGTGAGTGCTTCTGCTGGGGCTTCCAACGCGCCACGAATTTCGAGCTGGTCTCCATAGTGGTATTGGCTGCCCGGCGGGACTTCCACCAACACTTTGCCTTTCACTGCTTTTCCAGCCGCAGAAGTGCCCGGCATGATGGACTGGGCATTGACGACCAGCGAGACCCCACCTTCCTGCAGTTCAGGCAGCGCGGCAATCACGCCAGTCAGGCGCACGGCGTCGGGGCTGATGTAGTTCGAGATGTGATTGGGCCAGTTTTCAGGCAGGCTGGCCTGATAGAGTGCGGCGGTCAGGCAAAGTGAACATATGATGGCTAAAGAAGGCAGCTTCGGCTCAGGATAGAGGCGCGAACGCTGCCGGCCCTGCCAGATGGCGCCGGTCAGCGAGATCAGGGCGGCCAGCACCCACAGCCACCTATCCAGGTGCAGGTTGGCGGCCAGCCATGGGCCAGCTACGGCGGCGCAGCCCAACCAGAAAAAAGGCATAAATTTTGGCAGATGAACTCGGGTGGAAAGCGGTTTTTGATCAGCCACACCAGCCATCCCTGCCGGGGTCAAGCCTGAGTGCCGCGCTTTACCAAATAGTCACGCAGGACCTTAAAGGCTTCCTCGGCGAGTTGGGCTTTAACCGCCAAGCGGTCACCTTGAAGTAAGAATTGGTGCGCCCATTCCCCTTCCGGTGCAGAAAGGGCACACCAGCTGGTACCCACCGGTTTGGTGGCGGTGGCTCCTCCCGGGCCGGCAATGCATGAAACCGACAGACCTAAATCGGCGTTGAGGGTGGAGCGTGCACCGCGCGCCATTTCGAGAACGGTTTCAGCGCTCACCGCGCCATATTTTTTTAAGGTATCCCATTGGACCCCGAGGAGCTTTACTTTGGCTTCGTAGGCGTAAGAAACAATGCCACCGATAAAATATTCAGATGAACCAGGCACGTTGGTAACCCGGTCTGCAAGCAAACCGCCGGTACAGCTTTCAGCTAATGCCAGGGTGAGCTTCTGTTGGAACAGCAACTTCCCAATCAATGTTTCAAGGTTGTCTTTTTCAGTGATTGCTTCCTCGATGGCGTAGGCGGGGTTGGTGACGTCTATTTCTTTCCAGACCGAAACCAGCCCGGCATTTCGTATATAGCGGGCCATGTCGGCTGAGATCCATTTCTCTTTCACCAAATGGTTGATTTCTTCACCGGCCTCCAATCGAGCGCGGATAAGAGACGAAGAGATTTCGGGCAAAAGCAGGTCGTTCAGGTAAATCACCCTCCCGCCTTTTGCCCGCAGACCCTCAAGATACGCCAGGTTTGGCTCAAAGCCTGCCCGCGGGCTGATCACCAGCGTGGCCAGCTCCAGGATTTTGTCCTTCTGGTACCAACGCTCAAAACTGGGCTGCGGTCCAGAAAAAACATCCCCGCCAATCAAAAAGGCGATATCCAGGGCCGGATCCATCTGCCGGCGCAGGGTTGCCAGCGTCTCTGCGGTAAAGTTTGGTCGATTATTCTCCTGCGCAATCATCTGTTCCAGGCGGCTGACCCGAACCAAACTCACCTCACCTTCAAGTGCACGTTCAATTTGGCGGGCGTTAATCTGGCACAGGGCAAAACGGTAGTCAAAGGTAAGCGGCAGCGAGCGCTTGATGCTCTCCTGCAGGTTATGGTGCCGGTAGACCGGCATAATCAAGATCTGATCCACCTTGCAGTTATGTGCGCTTAAGGCATGCACCGCCTGGATGATCAGGCTGACATGCCCGAGGTGCATCGGGTCAGCGGAAGTGCCAAAAACCAAAAGCAGCGGTTTATGGTCGCTCATTTGCCCTCACTCTCCAATTCTGATTGCAGACGCGCCAGCTCTGCCAGCCATAGCGCCGGTGATGCGTCGCTGGGCATTTGCCATCCGCTGCGTGGTGAAAGGGATACGGCAAGCACCTGCGGGCCGTCAGGGCTGGCAGTGCGCTTAAACTGGCCAGCAAAAAACCGCCGGTAAAAAACCGTGAGGTAGTGCAGGATTGCGGTCGGGGAATACTCACCAGCGAACGCGGAGCGCGCTCGGCGAAAGACTTCAGCTGGCGGGCAGCCCCCTCCCAGGGCATGAAAAATAAAGAAGTCATGCAGCCGGTAAGGGCCAAGGCTGCCTTCCGAAGTTTGAGCGGACTGGCCGTCTTCCATCAGGGGGAGCAGTTCGGGTGAAATTGGCGCATTGACCACGCTTTCGGCTGCTTGCTGGCCTGCTTCGCCAAAGAGTTTTGTGGCAGCCTGGCAAAGCACCCTGAGCAGCAAGGTTTTGGGCAGGCCCGCATTCACGTTATACATGGACATCTGGTCGCCATTGTAGGTGCACCACCCCAGGGCTTCCTCCGAAAGGTCGCCGGTGCCAACCACCAAACCCTCATGCTGGTTGGCCAGATCCATCAAGATTTGGGTGCGTTCACGCGCTTGTGCGTTTTCAAAGGTTGTGTCAAACACGCCGGAGGAATGGCCGATGTCTTCCAGGTGGGCAGCCAGGGCCCGATTGATCGATATGGTCCGTTCCGTTGCGCCAGAAAGGGCGCTGAAAGCGCGTGCCCGTTGGATGGACGCTGCGCTGCTGCCCGGGCCGGGCATCGCCACTGCCAGGATGTTGGCACGCGGCAGGCCCAGAATATCAAATGCCCGGCAGCAGACCAGCAGCGCCAGGCTTGAATCTGACCCGCCGGAGAGGCCCAACACTACCCGCTGTGTCGCCGTGTGACGCAGCCTTCCAGCCAGCCCAAGTGCCTGGATTTCAAAGGCCTGATCATAATAAGCCGCCTGATTTTGACCTGGTAAAAATGGGTCGGGTTGTGGGGGAAGTGCTTCTGTGGCAGCAAATGTCTGCTCTGGCATTTGTGGCAGTGGTTTGACCCCAGGCAATATTTGGGTGGCTGATTGCGTTTCAAGCTTTAGCGCCGGCAGGCGGGTCAACATGCTGGCACCCTGCCAGATGCCAGCCAGTCCCGAAAAAACTTGTTCAGCGGTCGAATCGCTGGGCCCGCCGGAGCAGAAGGCAAGCGTCTGAGCGGGGTTTAGGTTAAAAGCCCTGGCGTGCTCTGCGAGCGTTTCCTCGAGGCCGGCCCGGGCTGGAATGGCACAAGGGTTCAAAATCAGTCCGGCGCTGCGCGCCAGCTGAACACTACCAGCCGTGCCGACGATGATCTGCAGCTGGGTACCCAGTGTTTCCGGGCGCAGCGCCAGGTTTGCACTGACCGGCACTGAGCGGCCAGGCAGCACTTCCCACCAACCGGAAAGTTCACCTGGCGCGGAAAACTGCCGGCTCGGGTAAGGCGCAGAAAAATCCATCGGCTGAGCGCGCAGCGAGACCCCCTGCAGGCCTGAAGGGCCAAGCAGCGCAGCGGCGTCATAAACGTTGCCACCCAGCCGGAGCGGCAGGCCGGCGGTCACCCATAAACCCAGTTCCTGCACAGCGTCGCTGAGCTGCTGCAAGGCATGAAGCGCACCTTCAAGCAGCAGCGGCTGGAAGAACAGATCAGCGCAGCTCACGCCGGTCAGGGCGAGCTCCGGCAGGAGCACAACCTGCGCCTTGTCAGGTGAAGATGGCAGGCGGCGGAGGGCCTGGATGATGCTGGCGGTGTTAAAACTTGGGTCAGCAAGCTGAATTTCGGGAACAATCAGGCTAATGATGAGGTCGGGTGTTTCAAGTTTGGTTGCGGCAAAGGGTGTATGCATGCGTATGTCCTAAGTAAAGGAAGCCACTGTTTTAACCGCTTTAATCATACCAATAAAACACCTTAAAGAGACAGCAGAGATTGATGACAAGCCGCTTCTGCGCGCGCTTCAGGTCAAGGAACTGAGGCGCTGCAGCTGTTCAAGCAGCGCTGAAGGGTCCTCACGGAAGTACTCCAGCGTCAGCCACTCCGGCTGAACGCGTTCCAGTGTCCATTCCAAGAGGCGGTAATCTTCCTCGGTCAATGCTTCATGGGCATCATAAAGCCGGCCATCAGGCTGGCGGCGCACCCCGGCCATATGAATCTGGACTGTTTTCTTCAGCGGCAGAGCTGAGAGATAAACACATACGTCTTCTGTGCGCGCCTCGGCAGCAATGCGCGCATGCGCCAGATCCAACAGCAGGCCACAGCCCGATTCGTCGAGTACCCGCCTGATTTGCGCCGGTTCACTTTCGAAGCGGTACCGGGTTGGGTGCAGCGTGGGCATGTTTTCCAAGATGACCGGTCGGCTACATTGCTGCTGCAGCTGGCGGACCTGTCTGATAAAGCGTTCCAGCATGAAGTTGGTACCAGGCGCGGGCAGCATGATACCCCGGCGCAGCGCGGTTTTGGTTACGTAGGTTGGCAGCGGCGCAAGATGGATGGAAATGTAAGGGGATTGCGGGCAGAGTGCCAAATATTCGTTCAGGTGAGCGTGCCCAGCTTTTGTGAAGCGCATTCGGCCGGGGTGAAAATGAAAGGGCAAGCTTGGGAATTCCGCTCGCGCCTGACCGATCGTGGTCGGGCTGAGGTTATCCACCCATTCGATGGCATCTATACGCAGAGCAGCGGCACGGAGCTGCGCCAGCAGCGCCTCGGAATGATTGGCGGAGATTTTCATAGCGTGATTATAGCGGAAATCAACTGCCGCAAGGGTTGAAACCCTTTAAGGTCGGCCGCGCCCCAAGCAGCCCTGAACATAAACTGTGGGTGAAACCCACCGCCAGATAAGCCTCAGGCCAGCGCCAATTGGTCGTGCAAAAGCTTAGCCAGGTTAGTAAATTCTGCAGAGTAGCGCATTTCTGCCTGGCGGGGCCGCGGCAAAGGGTTTTTCAGGTCAAAACTGATACGGGCGGGCCGTTCCGTAAAAACCAGCACCCGATCAGACAGATAAACCGCCTCTGCAATGGAATGGGTTACCATCAGCACGGTTTTGCGTTTCTCACCCCAAATGCGCAGCAGTTCATCGCCCATGCGCTCGCGGGTGAGTTCATCCAACTGGCCAAAAGGTTCATCCAAAAGCAGAATTTCGGGGTCTTGCACCAATGAACGGGCAATCGCGGCTCGCTGCGCCATGCCGCCGGAAAGTTCGTGCGGATAGCTTTTCTCGAAGCCGCTCAACCCTACCAGGCGGATCATTTCGCTGGTGCGCTCCTGAATCTCATCCTTGGGGCGGCCAGCCAACTCAAGCGGCAGGCTGATATTGGCGAACAAGCGCCGCCAAGGCATCAGATTTGGCTGCTGAAACACTAAGCCCGTGCGGGGCGTGTCAGCGCCAGGGTGGGTGAAGTGAATCTCGCCCTCATCCGGCGCAATCAGCCCGGCCAGCGTACGCAGCAGCGTGCTCTTTCCCCCGCCGGATGGCCCCACCAGGCAAACGAAAGCGTTGTGTTCCACGCTGAACGAGAGGTTGTCCAATACCTCCAGGCTGCCGTCCTCCTCCAAAAACCGCACGGAGAGCGAGCGCACTTCTAAAGCGGTTTCAATCGAGGAATTCATGGGTGAACGCTTCCCCGATTTCGATCGGCTCCGCCATCAATCCCAACCTCAGCAACAGGTCCTGCATGTTGCTCCAGCGCGTCAGGCTGTCGGGGTTGGCACCCTCCGTGTTCCACAATGCGATCGAAGCGGCTAAAACCGCTTGCTGAACCTCGGGGTCGCTTTCTGCCAGGTTTTCGACGTATTTCTTGCTAATCTCGAAGGCTTCATCCGGATGCGCAACCACATCCGCAATGCCTCTTTGGACGGCGCGGGTCATGGCGTGCACCAGCTCTGGATCTTCGCCGATGGTTTCTTCATTGGTCAGCAGACAGTTACCGACTAAAGCCAGGTAATCGGCCACACGCAGTACATTCAACTCGTAGCCCTGGGCTTCCAGCAAGATCGGCTCGTTAGCCAGGTATATGACCGCCGCGTCCACTTGCCCCGAAACCAGCGCTTCCGATTGGGTGAAACCAATGGAATGCAAGCTGTAATCGCTTTCAGAAAGGCCAGCGTAGCCCGCCAATGCTTCAAAGCCGATATAGTTGGCGCCATACAGGCCTGGCAAGCCGATGACTTTTCCCCTTAGGTCGGAGGGCGACTGAATGTCGGCGGTCTTGAGTGAGGCCACACCAACCGGGTAGTCGCGGTACCATTCCAGAATGGAAACCACAGGCAGGCCTTGCGATCGCCCCAACAGCACCTGCTCGCCTGAGCCGATCATGAATTGCTCACTGCCAGAGCCGAGCAAAGCGATAAAGTCGGCCTCGTTGCCATAGTTTAGCCGCACAGAAAGGCCTTCTTCTTGGAAGTAGCCTTTCTCGATGGCGACATAAAATGGGGAAAACTGTATATTGGGTATATAAGTCAGGTTCAAGGTAACTTCGCGCAGCTCGTCCGAAGCGGCCGGCCTTGCCTGGCAGCCCGCCAGCAGCAGGCTCAGGCAAACGCACATGCATAACCATCTTTTCATCATTATTAATCCTTGTTTTAAAAATCCTGCCGCCAGTTTTGCCAGGCCAGCAGATGCTTCTCGAGCAGCAAAATCAAGCCATACAGCGCAGAAGCCAGGCCAATCAGCGTAAATACAGCGACAAACACCAGAGCCGTGTCGAACTGGCCCCGCCCAACGTTAATTAAGAACCCTAACCCCCGATCAGAACCGACCAGCTCGCCGACAATCGCTCCGATCACAGAGAGTGTTGCGCCAACCCGCAGACCTCCCAGCAAGACCGGCATGGCAGATGGAACCTCCAGGTGGCGTAGAGTTTGCATCGGTGTGGCCCGCAAGGAGGCCATCAGCTCACGCAAACTGCGCGGCACCTCGCGCAAGCCGACTAGCGTGTTTACCAGCACCGGGAAGAACACAACCAGCGCGCAAATCAATACCTTTGAAAAAAGGCCGGGGCCAAACCAGATGATCAGCAGCGGCGCAATCGCCACCATGGGTACACTCTGGCTGGCCACCAGAAAAGGCGTCAGGAGTCGCTCCATCAGTGCTGATTTGGAAAGCCCATAGCCCAAAATGGCGGCCGCGCAGCCTCCGATGAGCAAGCCCAGGAACACCTCCAGCAGGGTATAAGAAAGATTGCGCCACCAGACCCCGTTTGCCAATACCGTCAAAAATTTTTGCCAGACCTGCAGCGGCCCCGGCAGGATAAAATCCGGCAGGCTGAAAATCCCGCGTAGCGCCTGCCAGAGCAGCAGGAGCAGCACCAAAGCTGAAGGCAGTAAGACCGCTTGCGTTGGTGGTTTCCGGGTTTTGTTGAGGGGCAATTTTCTGGGAGGAGGATTATTCATGGGAGCAAGATCTCGAATTCTGTCGGGTTCAATATACCCAGAAACAGAAGGTGTGTCAACGAGAAAGCTGGCCGGCATTGCCTGGCGCTGCTCACTGCGCGTGCAATGGTTCTGCTGGGCCGCCCGCACTTCGAACTTTTGTGTGCTTTCGGCGCGCCCGATGTGCGCACAGCACGCTGGATGCCCGTCAAACCCGGCTATAATTAGCCCATATGCTTCAGCCACTCTCCGTACCTAAAGAAATATTGATTATGCCGAATGCCGCTCTGCCGAAGGCCACTGCCATCAGCAGCCAGTTGGCCAGGCGCTTGAATGCTTTGGGGGCGCACCCTGAAGAGTTTCATTATGATTTTGAGAAACCTGCCCGCACGCCAGATTTAACCGGCCGAGATTTG
Source organism: Anaerolineaceae bacterium (assembly GCA_034430195.1). Classification (GTDB taxonomy): domain Bacteria; phylum Chloroflexota; class Anaerolineae; order Anaerolineales; family Anaerolineaceae; genus Mesolinea. The sequence goes on from DAOUFF010000044.1 coordinate 15,153, forward strand.
CTGATCACGATCGGCGGAGATGGCACGCTTCTGCGTGCCGGCCATCTCTGTGCGCCGGCGGGCGTCCCGCTTCTGGGGGTACAGGCCGGTCGGCTCGGCTTTTTGGTGGAACTTTCTGAATCCCAATGGCCCGACATGATCGATCGTCTTTTTCAAGGCAGTTACCATCTGGAGAATCGGATGATGCTTCTGGCACAGTTTTTCCAGGCTGGCCAGCTTAAAGACCAATGGGACGTCATTAATGAAATCGTGGTTTGCCGTGGCATGGACGTCCGGCCGATCGAGGTGCGGGTTGATTTAAATGAGGGATACCTCACATCGTACATCGCAGATGGGCTGATCGTTTCCACCGCCACAGGTTCAACGGCATACGCCTTGGCCGCCGGCGGGCCAATTTTGCCGCCAGAACTGCGCAATATGCTGCTGCTGCCGATCGCACCGCACCTTTCATTAGATCGTGCCGTCGTCTTGGCGGAAGGGGCTTGCGTCGCTTTGCGCGCCCTGGGGGAGCATCAAGCCGTACTCAGCGTAGACGGCATGGCTCCGGTTGAAATGACCCCGGAGGATTACGTCCGGGTTACTGCCAATACCCATTCGCTACAGATGGTCCGTTTTGGCGAACCCAATTACTTCTATCGCGATTTGGCAGAAGTTCTGCACATCAACCCGGTTCTGCGAGTGGAAAATCATGACTGAACCCACAGGAATCCCTGACGAAAACGCTGCACAGGCAGCTAGCGGTCCGCATGCGGAAGAAGAGGTGACGCTGCGCTGTAACCGCTGCGGCAAGCCGATCACCGCTCGAGACGCCGTGCTAACCCCTACCGGTTACCGCTGTAAAGAATGCGTGCGCGGACAACAAAAGGTTTTTGACACGACCCAGCGCTTGGACGTTGTTTTCGGCTTCCTGATTTCGGCGGTAATAACCTTTGCAGGCAGCTGGCTTGTGCCCAGGCTGGGTTTTATCACCTTGCTGGTCGCACCGGGCGTAGGGTTGTTGATTCATAATGCGGTCCGGGCTGCCGTCAACCGGCGCCGAGGGCGTACTCTAAACCAGGCGGTACTGTGGGGTTCCATCATTGGCGCGCTGCCTCTGGTGATCATCACCCTCATCCCATTGCTGACGATCTCGGGTAATATTGTGCCTTCCTTCAACAGCGCTATGCCGCTGATCTGGCAGGTTGTGTACAGCGTCATGACCGCCTCCTCCGCGTACGCGCAGGCTGGCGGCATCCGTGTGAAATGAGGAGTCATGCTGCGTGAGCTGCACATCCAAAATTTTGCCATCATTCAGGATTTGACGCTCACTTTTGAAGACGGCTTGGTGGTTTTTACTGGCGAAACTGGCGCCGGCAAGTCGATCATTCTCGATGCATTAAGCGCCATCCTGGGTGAGCGCATGGACAGCACTGCCATCCGCAAGGGAGCCGAGCGGGCGGTCATCGAAGGCCTGTTCGAATTGGATGCGCAAACCCAAACCGTAATCAATCCGCTTTTGGATGAAGAGGGGCTGTTGGAAGAAGCTGGCACACTCAGCCTCGGGCGCGAACTGCGCGTGGAAGGGCGGAATATCGCCCGGGTGAATGGGCGCAGCGTCAGCCTGTCGCTGCTGGCTGCGATTGGCGCTTTGTTGGCTGACCTGCACGGTCAATCGGAACATCTCTCCCTGTTGAAAGTACGCCACCATCTCGACCTCTTGGACCGGTTTGCCCATCATGAAAGCACACTTGCATCGTATAAGGCCGCTTTTGGCGACTGGTCTGCCCTGCAGAAGCAACTTCAATCGCTGCTGGAAGCTGAAAAAACTTCTGGGCAGCGCGCGGATATGCTGCACTATCAGGTGCAGGAGATCGGCAGCGCCAAGCTTCAGCCGCAGGAGGAAGAAGAATTGCGCGCTGAGCGGACCCGCCTGGCGAATGCCGAAGCGCTCAGCTCACTCACGCGCGATGCACTGGCTCGACTAGATGAAAGCGCCCCAGAAGCTGCCGCGGTTACCGATCTTTTAGGTGCTGCTGCGCGGGATCTGGCAGAGCTGGCACGGATTGACCCCCAGACCGCACCCTTAGCCGAGCAAGCCGAAGATGCCCTCAGCATACTGGCCGACCTGGCGTATGAGTTGCGCCGTTATGGCGAGGAAATCGAGTTTAACCCCAACCGGCTGGATGAAATCGAAGAACGGCTGGCACTGCTGACGCAATTGAAGCGCAAATATGGTGGTTCCATTCAAAGCGCTTTGAATTATCTGGAAAGCGCAAAGCTTGAGATGAGCCAAGTGGAGAATATGGGCGCCCAGATTGCGGAAGTAGAACAACGAATTACACAAATTAAAACAATCATGGCCGGATTAGCCGCGCAGCTTTCAGATAAACGCCGCTTGGCTGCTGAAAGCCTGCAGCAAGGCGTGGAACGGCGCCTGGCCGAACTGGGGATGAATTCCGCGCATTTTCAAGTATCCATCACTCGTGAGGAATCGGCGGAGGGCCTTGCGTTGCCCCAGGGCACATTCGCTTTTGACGGCAACGGCATAGACCAGGTGGAATTTCTGATTGAAACCAACCCAGGTGAGGGATTCAAGCCGCTGGTAAAAATCGCCTCCGGCGGTGAAACGTCTCGTCTGATGCTGGCACTCAAGCATGAGCTGGCGCAGGCCGATCAGATCCCCACATTGGTGTTTGATGAGATTGACAGCGGCATTGGCGGCCGGATCGGGATGACGGTTGGCAAGCTGCTTTGGCAGCTGGGCCGCGACCATCAGGTTTTGTGCGTCACCCACCTGCCGCAGCTGGCTGCGTTTGGCGATCAGCATTTTCACGTCCGAAAGCTGGAGGCAGAAGGCCGCACGCTTACTCAAGTGGAGGAGTTGGACGGCCCGGCCCGGGAACATGAGCTGGCCGTTATGATCGGCACCGATAGCGCTGGCACGCGGCAGTCAGCTCATGAAATACTTGATGCGGCTGGCCGAATTACGGGTAAAATTAGGGCGTAATTAATCCGGATCAACCGTTTCTCTTTCCGGCCGGTGGTTTAAACCGCACGAATAATTTGAGCTGTTTGGACGAAAGGATGTGCCCATGTCGCAAATGAACGAAATCCTGGCTGTCATCTTGGGCGGGGGACAAGGAAAACGACTTTACCCGCTCACCTCGCAGCGCGCCAAACCGGCCGTCCCGATCGCTGGCAAATATCGCTTGATCGATATTCCCATTAGTAACTGCATCAACTCGGATATTTTCCGCATCGCGGTGCTGACCCAATTTTTGTCCGTCTCGCTGCACCGGCACATCACCCGTACTTATAATTTTGATTCTTTTCATCAGGGCTGGGTGCAAGTTTGGGCTGCGGAACAAACTATGGAGCACACAGACTGGTACCAGGGCACTGCCGATGCCGTCCGCAAGCAGCTGATGGAAATTCAATCTTCTCGAGCGCCATATGTCTTGATTTTGGCGGGCGATCACCTTTACCGCATGGATTACAGCCAGATGGCGCAATTCCATTGGGATAACAACGCTGAAATTACAGTGGCGGTGCAGCCTGTGCCGGCTTCGGAAGCCTCACGATTCGGGCTGCTGAAACGCGCTGAAGATGGGCGGATCACCGACTTTGCTGAAAAGCCCAAAGATCCGGAATTGCTGGCGCGCATGATCAGCCGTGACGATCCGGTCTCCCCTTACCTGGGTTCGATGGGCATCTATCTATTTAACACCGAAGCCCTGGTGGACGTGCTGCGCCGAGACCGGAACAGTGAACGCTTGGACGATTTCGGTGGGGATATCATTCCCTACTTCATCCGCCGCGGTGCGAAAGTGTATGGATACAATTTCGAGGGCTATTGGCGCGATATTGGAACGATCCGCACGTTTTACGAGACCAATTTGGAATTGACGGATGACCAGCCACCTTTCGACTTTTATGATCCGATCCATCCGATCTTCACCCATCCACGCTTCCTCCCCGGCTCACGGGTGAGTGATAGCCAGCTTTCACGGGTTTTGATGGCTGAAGGTTGTGTGATCCAGAACGCCAGGATTGAACACTCGGTAATCGGGTTGCGCAGTATCATCGGTGCAAATACCCATATCGCGGACACGATTATGATGGGCGCAGACTGGTATGGCACGCAGAAGAATGGGGCACCACTCGGGATTGGAAATGCGTGTGATATTCAAGGCGCGATTATCGATAAGAATGCCAGCCTGGGGGATAAGGTGGTGATTAAAGCCTTCCCGCGCGATGCGGAGGTCGACCATCCGCTTTTTCACGTCCGGGATGGCGTGGTGGTGATCAGCAAAGGGACGACGATTCCGGCCGGCATGGTGATTCAGCCATAGTTGGTGCGGGTCGGCCGGCCGGCCCGGTTCTGCTTGATTTCTGTCATCGCGTGCACCGCGCGCCTGCGGTCTTTTTGTCAAAGCCCCCTGTGGGGGTTGCGAGCGTAGGGTCTGTCATTGCGAGGCACGAAGCAATCTCTTCTTTTCAGTTTTACTTTTAAAACCGAGATCGCCACGCTGCGCTCGCAACACCCAGAGGGTGCTTTGACAAGAATTCGCACGACGCGTCTGCAATGACAATCGTCGGTTGTTGCGAGTAGGATGTTATTTTGTCATTGCGAGCCTGCGAAGCAATCTCTCCTTTTCAGTTTTACTTTTAAAACCGAGATCGCCACGCTTCGCTCGCGATGACAACATCTGCGCCACGCTGCGCTCGCAATGACAACATCTGCGCCACGTTACTCGCGATAACAAAACCGAGATTGCCGCGCTGCGCTCGCAATGACAAAAGACCCTAAACTACGAGAAAAAATAGCAGTATGCCCCCCCAAAAAAACGCGCTTACCACCCTACTCTTTACTCAGCTGAGCACTGACTTAAAAAATAAGCTGCTACTCCAAATGCCACAGCGACATTGAGTGAATGCTTCACGCCTCTCATCGGCAGAAATGCCACCATCTCACTGAGCGCAATGAGAGCTGGATCTACCCCATACGGTTCACTGCCAACCACCAGTACCACTTTTTGTTTCCCGGCCAATCGCTCCCGCAGGTCAAACAGCGGTTTCGATTGCACACTTGTTTCCAACACCAGGAGCATAAAACCATCCCCGATTAACCGCTTGGCCAACAGACTTGCATTGGAGGCATACTCCCAGCTTAGCGCACTTTCAGCGCCCAGCGCGGTTTTAGCTACAGCTGGGTTGGAAAGCGGCGTTGGTGTGATGCCACACAGGTACACACCGCGCATGCCGGCCCCATCCGCTGTGCGAAAAATCGCACCTACGTTATAAGCTGAACGGACGTTGTCCAAAAGTCCAAAAATCTGCCGGGTTGGGGCGGCTGTTTCAGCCATGCGCAAATATTGCTGCTCAAAGGTGTATATCGTCAGCAATGCCCCACAGCGGGGGCAGTACTTGCCAGAATGAGTTTCGAGGTCGATAGGAAAGCGCAACCCACACTTGGGATCCGAGCATTCTGCGTAATAGGTTTGGGGGGTAGCTGACATGCGCAGATGATAACACGAAGCGATTAAAAGGTCAGGCGCCTGGGTGAGGGGGGCACCCAAGCGCCTAACTGTTTTTAGTATACATACTAAATGGCTTCGATGCAAGTGAATCTTCAACAATTTATAAAACGTTAACAATACTTTACATCGATTTACAATCCGTTGCTGGCGGCTCAGGGATTATATGCCTGTCCGTTGGCCGTGCAGTAGGGCAAGAACTGATAACCCCGCATTGTCAGCTCATGCAGAACCAAATGCAAGCCGGCGATCGTATTGGCGCGTTTCTCTCCGCCGTCGTGCATCAGCACTACTTTAAAGGGTTGTAAGTTATCCACTACAGAGCTAAGGATCTCTTCCGGCTCTGTGCCGGCCCAATCCAGCGTGTCGATCTGCCACATCGAGACCGCATAATTCATCCGGAAGGTATAGTCATAAAAGGAGCCACCTACGGCGCCATATGGCGGCCGCAGGCAGGGAGTAACCTGGCCAGCCAACTCAGCATGCCCAGCTAAAGACGAGCGGATGGTGTCTGTGGTATCGGCCACCTCTGCATAAAAGCTGCCATAGCTCAGGGTAGACAGATCCGCGTGATTAAAACTATGGTTTCCGAGAAATTGCCCGCTTTCCGCCAACTGCAGCACCAGTTCAGGAAAGCTGTAGGCGTTTCGGCCAATCATGTAAAATGTGGCTTTGGCATGGTACTGATCCAACAGTGAAAGCACTTGCGGCGTCCACTTGGGGTCGGGGCCGTCGTCAAAAGTGAGATAGATCGCCAGGGACGGGTCAGCCTGGGCCGTGGGCTGATCTATGCCGTTGGAAGGGGTGGCCGCAGTCCAGCTGTCGATGAGTGCGCTCAGCTCGCCACCGGGCTGCGATTCGGCCGGATGGCTTTCACCTACCGGCGCTGCGGCAAAGGCCGCACCCGTGGGCAGAGCCATAAATAACATGGCCACCGACAACATTCCGGTAATGGCTTGGGCGTACAGCTTGCGGTGCAGCATGGGTAAACTCCTGAAATCTATTATAAGTCAATGCCCGCTGGATGCGGGCGCAGCAGGACCAGGAAGTTCTACAAAGCCTTGCTTAATTTGGGTCAAAAAAGTGCCTGGTTCCTTCCTCCTCCAATGATAAAGTTCCCCTTCTGCCGGGTTTTCGGGCCAGATGTCTGTTTTGGAAGGCTGAGAGCGGCTGCCTGGCCCCAGCGAACTTAGGGCCGCCAACCCCTTGGCCGTGACGGCCTGGCGAGCGGCTTAAGTTTGGCATGGAGAAAAGATTTAACCATTGGCGCGGTCGCGGTAAAATCAGGCTATCTGGGCTTTGGAGGAACAATGAACGCCTTTTCTGCTGGCGTACAAGCCATTCAAGACAACATTTATGTCCATCAATCCCGTTACTGGCACACTAACAGCGGTCTACTACGGGGAACATCCGGTTTTGTACTGGTAGACCCGGCCATTACCGCCAGCGACCTCACTGAAATTGCAGATTTTGCTCAGCCGGCAGGCGTGGCTCTTGGATTAGTGACGCATGCCCACTGGGATCATTTGCTTTGGTCAGCGCGCTTTGGCCCCGCGACTCCCCGTTTCACCTTGGCAGCCGTACGGGAGCAGATTCAAAGCACGCGTGAAGACGTTTTGGTTGAGCTGCATGACTTTGAAGTGCAGAACTGCGCAGGAGAGGTTCAATGGGATCGGGATCTGCTCTTCCAGGAGGTGGCCCTCCCCAGTGGCGCGCAGCGGAGGGCCGGCTTTAACCTTGAAGTCTGGCCCATCGCCGGGCACAGCCGGGCCCAGGCCGCTTACCTTTTCCCTGAAGAAGGTCTGCTTTTTTGTGCAGATACCCTGTCTGACGAAGAAGTCCCCACGTTGGATGCATTTGAAACAGGGCTTGCCGAGTATTCTCGCTCGCTTGAAAGGCTGAGCACGCTTTTGGGGCAGGCTGGCCATATTATCCCGGGGCACGGCCAGGCTGCTGATCGTCACGAGGCTGAAAGACGCCTGGCTTTAGACTGCAATTATCTGGAGTATCTGAGCCAGCTGCGTCTGGAGCAAATGGACAGCTCTGCCCTTGAGCAAGCGGCACACACCATGCTCCGCGATCTGGGCGAGCGGCGGGCCGATACTCCCGCCGGCTGGCAGCTCCATTGGCAGAACATCACCCGTTTGGCGCAAGAGCAGTCTGGTTCTTGAGCTTACCCGCAGAGATGGCTAATTTGGGCCAGAGATCGCGCTTATTCTGCAATTTGGGCCGGCAGCAGCTGCCAGGTTTCAGCACCATCTGCGCTTTCAAAAATCCAATTTTGAGCTGCGTCCAGGCTTACCTCATTGGTTACAACCATCCGAGCTGTCAGGGCGTCCACGCGGGCTACGTCCAAAATCAAATAGCCAGTTGGCAAACTGGCGCTTAAGTCTTTCCAGGTTAAAGCGCCATCGGTGCTTGAAAACAAATGGGACTCATCATAAGCGAACAGACTGCCATCGGCGCTTCGCGCGGTAGCCAGAGCGAGGAGGTTGGCAGTGGAGTGCAGCGACCAGCTGACCCCGTTATCCTGCGACGCACAAAACAAGGTCGCCGTACTGCTTGAGCCAATCAGAGCCCGCACGGGCAAGATTAACGTGCCGTCGGGGAGGGCATAGGGAGGTAGCGGCTCAAAGAAGGTGCCGGCTGCGTCCTTCGGCAGGCCGCTACAAGTGCCCTGAGACCAGGAAGTGCCTCCATCTGTAGTGGCATATAAATAAAGTGAGTCAGAAATAGGCGCACTTCCAGTAACCCAACCGTTATTTAGGTCGATAAAGAACAACCCGTTCTTAATCCCACCGCTAGGCAAGGAGGTTTCTGCGCCGCCAGGGGTGTGCGAGAAGCGCTGTTCCCAGCTGGCACCGCCGTCCTGAGTGGCATAGAGGGCTACGTATTCTGATCCAGCGCCTACCCCCAGGCTGGCAAGCATGAAACCGTTTTGCGCGTCCAGGAAGTACAGCTGTCCGCCAGGGAAGTCCAGGTCAGCAGTCGTCCAATGCGCGCCGCCATCCGTTGTGGCAAAAAGCCGGGCGGAGGTTTCAATCTGGCTGAAGACCGCCCAGCCGGTCTGTCCGTCCAGGAAGGTGCTGTAAGCGACAAAACTCCCGGACGGGGCCGGGCTGACCTCCTGCCAATTCAGGCCGGAATCGCCGGTGTGGTAAATCCGACTGCCGGCCCGGTCTGTTGCCCAGCCGCTTCCATCGCTGAAAAGCGTCAGGTCGGCTAGTGGCAGAGCCGTGGGCTCGCCAGCCAGCTCACCTTGCGGAGCCGTCGGCTGCAGCGTGGGTGTTGTTGGCTCAGTGGGTGCCGCAGTGGGGGCAGCCACTGTGGCTGAGGGGATCTGCGCAGAAGGGGTTGTGGCTTGGGGGGTAGAGCTGCCGCAAGCTGTCAGAACAGCCAGTAAAAGCAACATAACAACCGGCAATAGTTTATTTTTCATGGGGATGCTCCTTATTCCGCATTTTACCACTGGGAAGGGTTTTCGGTTTCGGAGAATAAAAAATGCCCTCGGCGCGATTCGAACGCGCAACCTACTGCTCCGCAAGCAGGTGCTCTATCCATTAAGCTACGAGGGCATATCGCTTTGTGGAAAGGCATTCTACCCCTTAACCCAGGCGCGGTCAAGCCAATGAATGGGTTGTGTTATTAGTCAGCGATTATGTCACCCCTCTAAGTAACCAGTGAATATGTCACCCTCATGAATGAAATCAAAGTATATATTGAGGGATGAAAATTATGATGGATCACAAAGAAGCACGTCGGATGGCGGTTATTGGGCAAACACTGGAAGGGAAGTTTAATAATCAACAGGCAGCCCAATTATTGGGATTATCAATCAGACAGGTAAAGCGGCTGAAGAACAAGGCTAAATTGGAGGGTCTGGCAGCTGTGTTGCATGGCAATCGTGGCAAACCGCC
>DAOUFF010000045.1:0-8837 GCA_034430195.1 Anaerolineaceae bacterium
TATTGTCTTCGTGGTTTGCCTGCCATTTCGAGCTCCTGTCCTGCTAAGTATAGCAATTTTGTCTCTTAGCTCGTGTCCACTTTTTCGGCACCATCCCAACGTCTGTCATCGCAAGCGCAGCACTTTGTCATCGCGAGCGCAGCACTTTGTCATCGCGAGCTTATTTTTATATCATCACGAGTGGAGCTTTTTGTCATCGCGAGGGACGAAGCGATCTCGCCTGTCGATTCCGCCCCTGTCATCGCGAGCGTAGCGTGGCGATCTCGCCTGTCGATTCCGCCCCTGTCATCGCGAGCGCAGCGCAATGTGCCCTCTGGGTATAGTGATCTCGATTGTTCAGGGTTGGATAAACAGAAAAGAGAGATTGCTTCGCAAGCAATTCTGTCATCGCGAGGCACGAAGCGATCTCGCCTGTCGATTCCGCCCCTGTCATCGCGAGGAACGTGGCGATCTCGGTCGTCCGGGGCTGGCGGACAGCGAAAAGAGAGATTGCTTCGCAAGCTCGCAATGACAAAACGGCTTCGCAAGCTCGCAATGACAAAACGGCTTCGCAGGCTCGCAATGACAAATAAAAGCTCGCAATTACAAACAGCTGCCTTGCAATGAAAAATAACAGGCGCGCAATAATAAATAATAATCAAGCCCAAACAGAGGCCGCCCGCCTGATGACAGCCTCTTAGCTTAATCCCCAAGCCTGGGTTCCAGGCATCCAGTTAAATGTTGAACCGAATCTCGATGATATCGCCATCCTGGATGATGTAATTCTTCCCTTCCACCCTCAACCGACCCTTGGCACGCGCTTCCGCCGTTCCGCCGAATGTGATCATATCCTCAAATGAGATAATTTCCGCCCGGATGAAGCCCTTCTCCATATCCGAGTGGATCACGCCGGCTGCCTCACGAGCATTGGCGCCCTTGCGCAGCGTCCAGGCATGAACTTCTTTTTCACCGGCGGTAAAAAAGGAATGTACTCCCAACAGGTCGTACGAGAGCTTGATCAGACGCGACAGACTCGGTTCTGTGATCCCGTATTCTGCCATAAAAATGGCTGCATCTTCTGGATCCAACGCGGCAATATCCATTTCCAGTTTCGCTGGAAGGCTGGCCACCATCGTCAGCGGATGAGGGCTTTGGTACGCAAGTGTGTCCTGGTCTTCCGATTGATTGATCACAACGATTTGCGGTTTCCGGCTCAGGAAGCCAAAGCTCGATAACACCTTGTCCTCCTCCGCCGTGAAAGCATAGTGCCGCAGGGGCAGATCCTGGTTCAGAACCCCCTGAAGCCGCTCGAACAAATCAATTTCAGCCTGAATCACATCTCGCGGACGGCTCACCCCCCGGCGGTGCTCCTCACGCAGGCGCTCCAGCCGGCGCTCCACCATGATCAGGTCATTCAATATGAATTCAGTGTCCATCGCCTGAACATCTCGGATCGGGTCCACACTGCCAGCCAGATGCGGTACACTGGCATTTTCAAATTGGCGCACGACATGCAAGAACCCATCCATCTGCGCCAGCTGATTAACCAGCACCCCCGGAAGCCCTTCCTTGCCGGCGCTGCCATCCAGGCCGGCAATGTCTGCATAAGTTACCTTGGCCCTTACAATCTTTTTAGGCTTATAAATCTCACAAAGCTGGTCCACACGCACATCAGGCACATCCACCACTGCGGTATGGACTTCCATCTGGCCGGATGAGACATCTGTCGGGATGTCTGCCCGGGTCAGTGCTTTAAACAGTGTGGTTTTGCCGGATTGCGGCAGACCGATGATTCCTAACTGCATGTCAGACTCCTCTGGCTGCGCCCGCCTCGCGGCAGCGCTGAGATGTAATTTTTATCGTATTTGGATTATACTCTCACCCTGCTTGCGGAAACGCACGCTGCAGGTCTGCCTGCTCTGGTGCTTCTTGCATCCTTTTCACCATCTGGAGGGTATTATGAAAAAATATTATCTGATGCTTATCCTCTTTGCGCTCAGCCTGAGCGCATGTTCTATCGCCCCGGGAACGGTCACCCCCACACAAACCCCCACGATGGAACTACCTTTCTTCCCCCGCACGGGAGACACCGTCTTTTTCGATGACTTTGAGGTCAATGATGGCATTGCCTGGTCTCTGGTTGAAGCCCCTGAACAGACCGCCAAAATTGAGGATGGCCAGCTGTTGCTGCAGGTGAATCAACCCAATTGGCTCTTATGGACCACCTCAGGCAATGTCTCTACCGCCGATATTGTCGTTCAGGTCGACAGCACGACCGACAGCGGGCAAGAGACAAGCACGCAGGGAATCATCTGCCGCTTTGTGGACAACAACAACTTTTATTCGCTTTCTGTCGCCCGCAACGGTTACGTCGAGATCGTAAAAACCAAGGACGGACAGCCGACCTACCTTTTTGCGGATATCGTCTCACGAACCTTCATCCATCCCAAAGAAAATAACCTGACGGTTACCTGCATTGGTGATACGCTGGCAATTTATGCCAATCAATTCTTCCTGGCCAGCGCCAAAGACACTGATATCCCTTCCGGCGATGTCGGCCTGATTGCCGGCACGATTGAAGATGAAACCTTTGCGGTCCACTTCGATAATTTCATCGCGCTGACCCCGGAACAGACCACTCCCTGAGGTTGAATCGCCTCTGGCGCGCTGTCTGTGGCCAAGTGCGCCGCCGGCTTATTTTGCTCATCCATCCGCCCGCCTTCCACAAACCTGATTTGGTATCCTGAAATTAATTCTCTATAATTAAATCAGGAGACGGAAAGGAGCAGCATGGCCATCATCACACTCTCACGGGAAATGGGCAGCGGCGGCAGTCAGATCATTCAAATGATCCGCAATACACTCAACTACAAAGTTGTGGACAAATCTGTGATCGAAGACGTGCTCGACCAGTATGGGCTGATCGCCTTCGATGAGGTTTATCGGTCCACCCACAGCATCTGGTCACGCTTTGACACCGAGACGACCGAGCTCATCCAGCAGCTGAATCGAACCATTTTGGCGTTTGCCGCGCATGATCAGACGCTGATTGTAGGCCGAGGTGGTTTTGTTGTACTCAGAGACTACGAAAACGTCTTGAATGTTCTAATTCGGGCGCCTTTCGAATGGCGGGTCAACCACGCTGTTGAAATGGAACGCATCGAAAATGAACAGGACGCTGAGCAGATCATTCGTCAAAATGACCGGGTCCGTGAGAATTTTCTGCAGACTTTCTACCAGGTAACGCCAGATTGCCCGCGCCACTTCAACCTAATTATCGATACCAGCAGAATTCCGATGCATATGGCTGCCAATTGGATCATCGAAGCCGCCCGCGATCTCGACCGGCGGGAGGTCCCCACCGAACGTCACACCTCCTCAATTGAGGTGGACCCCGTCTTGGCACAAACCGTCAGCGACATGCTGGCAAAGTTGTAACCTCTGACTGCGAAAAAAAAGCACCGGTAAGGTTGCCCTCGCCGGTGCCTCTTTTATTTTTCCCTGGCCTAATCAAGCCGGTGGCTGTTCTTCATCGTCTCCAATACCCAAGGCCTTCCACTTGTTGGCGTCCTGCCGCAGGCGGTGCTGCTGCCCGCCGCGCAGCCGAACCTGGTCGAAACCTTCCGGCTTGATGACCATTTTTTCGCCTTCCAGCAGGCTGAGGATGCCTTCCTGACCCGGGATTTCCATGTTTTTGAAGGGCGCGGTAAGCGATTCCGCCGGTGGTGTGTAACCTTGCGGCTCTTCATACGAACTGATGAACCCTTCAAAATTACGCAACACGACTTTGTGATGTGAGACGCTGAGCAGATAGTTGGGCATCACGGGGATTTTTCCTCCACCGCCCGGAGCATCCACCACATAGGTGGGGACCGCAAAGCCGGAAGTGTGTCCGCGCAAGCCTTCCATAATTTCAAGCCCGCGCGAAACCGGCGTTCTAAAATGCCCGGCCCCTGCCACAAGGTCGCATTGGTAAATGTAATAGGGCCGCACACGGATGCGCACCAGATCCTGCACCAATTTGCGCATCAGGTAGGGGTCATCATTGACGCCTGCCAGCAGCACCGACTGGTTGCCCAGCGGGATCCCCGCCCGGGTCAATTTGTCACAGGCTTCTTCGAGCTCAGCGGTAATTTCATTGGGATGGTTCACGTGGATGTTCATCCATAAGGGATGGAACTGCTGCAGGAGGTCGGTCAATTCCGAATTGATCCGCTGCGGCAAAAATACCGGAACGCGTGACCCGATCCGGATCACCTCAATGTGATCAATTTCGCGCAGCGAACGCAAAATGCGCTCCAGGATCTTGGGCGCCAGGGTCAGCGGGTCCCCCCCAGAGAGGAGTACATCGCGCACCTGAGGAGTCTTCCGCAGGTAATCAAGCTGCGCCTCAAAGTCAGCAGAAGAGAATGACTGGGTTGGGTCGCCAACCAGGCGCGAACGGGTGCAGTAACGGCAGTAAGAAGCGCAGGTGTTGGTGATCAACATCAGTACGCGGTCGGGGTAGCGGTGCACCAGACCAGGAACCGGTGAGTGCATATCCTCAGCCAGCGAATCTGCCATCATGCCAGTGAAAGGCAAAATTTCGGCTTCCGTTGGAACTACCTGCCGGCGAATGGGATCCAGAGGATCATCCGGGTTGATTAGCGAGGCAAAGTAGGGTGTGACATCTACCCTAAAAAGTCCGCCGTGGTTTAATGCCTTCCTTTCACCCTCTGTCAGCGGAAAAATTTTCTCAAATTCTTCGGCTGTGTTCAAGCGGTGGCCAAGCTGCCAGCGCCAATCCTGCCATTTTTCATCGGGGACATTCTGGTAGATGACAGCTCGCCTGGAGGCAAAAGAGGACTTGGACATGCGCGTACTCCTTGTTCAATGTGATGAGGTCTTTATTGTACCGGAATTTTTATTAGCAGTGGGCTGTCCGCACGCCCGGCCGGCCAACCGGCAGCCGTTCGCTTTGGGCGCGGCGGGCACATCCCCATTAGAAAAAGTGGGAAGGAAAATTGCCGGTGATGTGCACGCCTTTGTTTTCGATGATAAAAGCCTGCGGGTCAAGGTCCATTACATTTTTACGTAAATTGATCATCTCATATTGGGATAGCACCGTATTAACCACCAGATACTGAGCGCCGGTGTAGGCGCCGGTGCCTTCCCAATAAGTGGCGCTGCGGTTGGTCGTACTCACGATGAGTGGCAGAACCGCACGGTTCTTGGTGATCACCATAACATTCATTTTGACGTTCTGGTAGTGGACGCGATCCACCATGAAAGAACAAATCAGGGTGAAAATGATGGAATAAACCAGAACTTCCAGCGGGTAATTAAAGAAAACATAAATATACACAATCAGGCTGATGAACAAACTCACCTGCCCAACGCTGAAGTTGGCGTGCTTCATGCTGATGTAAACGCCGAGGATGTCTGTACCGCCGGAAGACCCGCCGCTGCGCAGGCAGAGGCCGATGCCAAAGCCGGCCAAAATGCCCCCGACCAAACAGTTGGTCAGCAGGTCATCCAGTTCCGGGATTAAGGCGCGCTGTGGGATAAATTGCAGCGCGAGCGTGGTAGCTAAAACCGTCAGGACCGTCTTCAGGAAAAACTTGCGGTTGATTGACTTGAAAGAGATCAACAATAACGGCAGGTTGAGGGCTAACAGAAAAACCCCGGTCAAATCTCCGTTGACTGGAAGCAGCGTTTTAAGCAATTCCTGCAAGATTTGCGCAATGCCGGTCAGATTGCCGATGTAAATACCGAAAGGAAGCACAAAAAAGTTGACGCTGAGCGCGTAAAGCATACCGCCAAAGACACTGAGCAGAATGTCTTTGGCATCCTGCCAGAGCGCCTGGCGCTGAGGAGATGTTTGATGCGTTTTGATCGTGTCCATGGGCTCCCAGTCAAACAGAATTTCTGGCTCCATAAGAATGTTATCGTATTTCAACCCACCGGGCAAGAACCTGGCAACCGACATCTACTGGCAGACCCCGCCATGCACAAAAGCTCCGGCAGGCATTTCCGGCCTTCCGGATTTCAAGAGAGGTGCTATAATATTCAACATATTGAATATGATTAATTCATTCCCAGCTGACCTGCCCTTGTTGCTCACCGAGAGTGAGCTTTTCAGCGCGCTCGCGCACCCCGCCAGGATTCAAATCTTGAAACTGCTGCGCAATGAAGAGCAGTGTGTCTGTCACCTTGAGGCATACACAGGCTACCGGCAGGCATACCTCTCACAGCAGCTCAAAATATTGCGGGATGCAGGCTTGGTTGTCAATCGAAAAGAAGGATGGAACAACCTGTACCGGGTACGCGATGCCCGGGTGTTCGACCTGCTGGAAAAAGCAGCCGGGATGACACAGGCAGAACCGGACGCCTCACTCGGGCGGGCTGCGGACCGGGGCTGTCAGTGTCCGAAGTGCCGTGATAAAAAGTCAGACCATTCATAAGGAGAAAGCATGATCATTATCAAGATCCTGGGGCGTGGATGCGCGAACTGTAAAAGATTGGAAGCCATGGTAAGGCAAGTGATCGAAGAGGAAGGCCTTGCAGCAGATATTGTCAAGGTTACTGAAATGGATGAAATCATGAAATATCCCATTCTGTCAACCCCCGGGCTGGTCGTGAACGAAAAATTGGTCTCATCCGGGCGAATCCCGACCCGGGCCGAGATCAGCGAGTGGCTTGTGTCAGCGCCAGCCATCGGCTGATTAACGCCCCTCACATGAATCCCATCATCAGCTCCCTCGCGGAGCTCCTCCTGGCAGGCCTGGCCAGCCTTTTTGACTACCTGGCCGCGCATGTGCTGCTTTGCCTTTTGCCGGCTTTCCTGATCGCAGGATTTCTGAGCGCGATGATTCCACCAGAAGCGATCAGCCGCTACCTTGGCCCAAAAGCGCCCAAGTGGATCAGTTACCCGGCTTCAGCGGCAGCCGGTTTTTTACTGGCAGTTTGCTCTTGTACAATTTTGCCGCTCTTCGCGGGCATTTGGAAACGGGGCGCTGGGTTGGGGCCAGCTGTTACGTTTCTGTTTGTGGGTCCGGCCGTCAACATCCTCGCCATTACATATACTGGCGCGGCCATTGGGTTTGACATTGCCCTGGCCAGGCTCGTGTTCTCAATCGTGTTTGGAATTTTGATCGGCATGATTATGGCCCGGGTTTTCCGAAGAGAAGAAACGGAAAAAAGCTCTCAGGAAGAGGCGGCAGGGCCGTTTGCCAGTCAGACACGGGTAAACCCGGCAATCTGGACGCTGCTGTTGCTTCTGATCGCAATTCTGGTCGTGGGTACGCTGCAGGTGGATTTTCTCTCCAACCCCTTTGCCATGCTACCCGTTTCATTACAATGGTCCAGCCCGGTGGCGGGGGCGTTCTCAGCCACAGGGCTGACGCTGCATGGAGCGATTTTGCTCTTTCTGATTGTGCTGATTGGAATCAGTGGTTGGAAAGGCTTTGCGACAATCACCGAAAAACTCAATCGCTGGACTTACGCGGCGCTGATCTTTATCTTCCTCACCATGCTTTTGGCCGCCCTGCCGATCGATGTCAATCAGAGGTTAGGGCTGAACCTGCGTTTCATCGTTGAAGTGCTGCTGATCGCAGCGGTTGTGATCTTCGCGCGCAGCCGCTTCACGCAGGAACAATTGGCTGAATGGATTTGGGAAACCTGGAAATTTATCAGACAAATATTTCCCCTATTATTGGCGGGGGTTTTTGGCGCGGGCATTTTGCGGGAAGTGATCCCCACCGATTGGGTTCGGGCGGTCGCAGGGCAAAACACAATCTGGTCGAATCTGGCTGGCGTTGTGTTCGGTGTGGTAATGTACTTCCCGACTCTGGTTGAAGTGCCGGTTGCCAAAATGTTTTTGGATCTGGGCATGGCGCGCGGGCCGCTGCTGGCATATCTTTTGGCCGACCCGGAACTTTCTCTGCAATCCGTTCTGGTATTGAACAAAATCATGGGGAAGAAAAAGACCGCTGTCTATGTTGGCCTGGTAGCGATTTTCACAACCTGCGCCGGCTACCTTTTCGGCCTCGCGTTGACCCTCAGCGCTGGGTAGCTTTGAGACAACAAGATGAGATATGATGAAATATTTGGATCTGGAGGATAGATGTTTGTAAAACACAGCAATTTGGTCCCGGCATTTCCGGTCGAAAATGGCACAGGCGTTAGCAAGTCGGTGCTGATTTCCGCGGATGAGGCTCCGCATTTTGCCATGCGGCGCTTTACGATTGAGGCGGGTGGTTTTATGCCCTTGCATACCAATCAGGTTGAACACGAGCAGTTAGTGCTGCAGGGTCAGGCTCAGGTAACCATAGCGGATGAGATCTACGACGTCAATGCGGGTGACGTGCTCCTCATTCCGGCTGGCATGCCGCATCAATATGTCAATACTGGCGATGAGCCCTTCAGCTTCTTGTGTCTCGTCCCGAACCTGCCGGATGTGACCAGGCTGATTGAGAAATGAAAGCGAATAGAATGGGCGGGTTTGAAGCACGTTAGGTCTAGTGTTGTTGGGTAACTCGCGTCAATGGCAAATTTTGACTTGTTAGGTGCGGGTGCTTATGTTAGAATAACGACGCTTTCCAAACGGAAAGGGATTAATGTTTTTGGGCGCGTAGCTCAGTTGGTTAGAGCGCACGGTTCACATCCGTGAGGTTCGGAGGTTCGAGCCCTCTCGCGCCCATTCGTTGTGGTCTATTTAGATTATCATCTCAAAGATAGTTTTTCATTGCGAGCCTGTGAAGCAATCTCTCATGTGTCAGTGCGAGCCTGCGAAGCAATCTCTCATGTGTCATTGCGAGGCACGAAGCAATCTCACCCATGTGTCATTGTGAGCCTGTGAAGCAATCTCTCATGTGTCA
>DAOUFF010000046.1:0-9777 GCA_034430195.1 Anaerolineaceae bacterium
GAGAGATTGCTTCGCAGGCTCGCAATGACAAAAAATGCAGTCGCGAGGGTCGTGGC
Source organism: Anaerolineaceae bacterium (assembly GCA_034430195.1). Taxonomy (GTDB): domain Bacteria; phylum Chloroflexota; class Anaerolineae; order Anaerolineales; family Anaerolineaceae; genus Mesolinea. Next base: position 57 of record DAOUFF010000046.1, read on the forward strand.
GATCTCGCCTGAATCCTGTCAAAGCCCCTTTGCGGGGTCGCGAGGTAATCATGTCATCGCGAGGTACGAAGCGATCTCGCCTTTTCAGAGCTGACAAACAGCCAAAAGAGAGATTGCTTCGCGGGCTCGCAATGACAAAATATGCAGTCGCGAGGGACGGCGCGATCTCGGTTTTCAACCGATGGCGCAACAGCGAAAAGAGAGATTGCTTCGCAGGCTCGCAATGACAGAACAAGAAAGATTGCCGCGCTGCGCTCGCAATGACAGGAATCTATTGCGCTGCGCTCGCAACCCCTCAAAGGGGCAAGTCACCCAGAGGGTGCTTTGACAAAGAAGAGATTGCTTCGAGGGCCTGCAGCTCCGCCGGAGCCGTGAGCGCCCGTCAAAATGGCCGGCAGAAACCCGTGAGGAGTCATCCTGCCACAACCCCAAACCCACAGCTGGGCTGTCCAGCCTTCCTAACGGCTAACCGATAATTTATGTTAAACTTAAAGTTTGCCTGAAAAGAGTTGGAGGAGCGATGACAGAGCAAAACACAAACGGACCATTACTGATCGTCGGGCTGGGAAACCCCGGCGACCAATACCGTCATACCCGTCATAACTTCGGCTTTATGGTCATCGACCGCCTGGCAGAAAAGCTCGCTGTCTCCCTCAAAAAAGTAAAATTCAAAGCCCTCCTGGCAGAAACCAAACTGGATGGCCAGGCGCTCATCCTGGCCAAACCAATGACTTTCATGAACGACTCCGGCCGAGCTGTAAGGCCGCTCCTGCGCTTCTTCAAAGTGCCACCCGACCACCTGCTGATCGTCCATGATGACCTCGACCTGCCGCTGGGCAGCCTGCGCCTGCGCCCCACCGGCAGTTCCGGAGGTCAGCGCGGGGTGGCATCCATCATCGCCACGCTGGGCACCCAAGATTTTCCGCGCCTGCGCCTGGGCATTAGCCGCCCACCCGGACAAATGGATCCAGTCGCATACGTGCTGCAGAATTTCACGCCTGCAGAAGCTGAGTTAAAAGAAATGGTTCTCAACCAGGCTGCTGACGCCGCTTTGACCTTTATCCGCGAAGGGATGCAGGCAACCATGAATCAATACAATGGCGAAGTCGGCTGATCATCCCATCCTCAAACATCTCGCCCACCTTCCGGCTTATCAGGAACTGCTGACCGACCTGAAGGAAGGCGCCTTCCAATCCCCCGAGCGAAATGGACTGGGGCTGCCTCGCTCCGCCAGGCTGGCCTTGTTGGCAGCGCTTTACACCGATCTGCCACGGCCAATCCTGCTGCTGACCAACCGGGCTGACCGAGCCCTCTCGCTCTTTGATGAACTGAATTTTTGGCTGCCCGGCGGCGGAAATTTGTACTTTCCGGAGCCCAACCCGCTTTTCTACGAAAATTTGCCCTGGTCTGAAGGCACCCGCCGAGACAGGTTGCATGTATTCGCGGAAATGGTGCGCTTCCGCATCCCGGGCGCTATCCAGCCCGCCCACCCGCCAGTGGTCGTCGCGCCAGTGCGTGCCATCATGAGCCGCACTGTTCCGCTGCGTGACTTTCTAAAAGTCTCACAGCGTATCGCCCTGAATGACCAACGCAGCCTGATTGCTACGGCTGAATCCTGGGTGGGCATGGGCTATGACCCCCAGAATATCGTCGTTCAGCCTGGTCAGTTTTCGCGGCGGGGCGGCATTTTGGACATTTGGTCACCTGCAGAGCCTCTGCCAGTGCGCCTGGAATTCTTTGGGGATGAAATTGACACCCTTCGTCAATTTAATCCATCCACCCAATTAAGCGGAGACCCCGTCGATCAGCTTTTGATCGTGCCGGCTTCAGAAGCCCTGCCGGCAGCCGCCCTCAAAGCAGGCATCGACCCGTACAACCTGAGCGAATATCATATTCCGGAACTTTACCGCTACCCGGCCAGTCTGATGGACTACCTGCCCGACTCCGCGCTCATCCTGCTGGACGGTGAGGATTTTATCTCCGCTGCAGTCAACGACATCGAAGAGGATGCCCTCAAACGGCGGGAAAATTTGATTGCCGCTGCGGAGCTCTCCGAAGATGCTCCACTCCCCTATATCACCTGGTCGGAGATCGAAGATAGTTTTGCCGGACGTCAGGTGATCGAGCTGGGCCACACCAACGCGGATGGCGGGTCGGCGCTGGCGGCCAGTTTTGATCCTGGTCCGCGCTTTGCCGGAAGATTAAAGGAATTTGAATACCACATCGATACGCTCAGCAAAGAAAATCAGCCTTGGGTGGTGGTCAGCCGCCAGTCAGCCCGTCTGCGCCAGCTTTGGCAAGATTCACACACCGACTGGCAGGAAGATCCAACCTCGCCGCTCTTTTTGGAAGGCTCCCTTTCCAGCGGTTGGGTGCTGCACGATCTTAACGACAAACAGCATCATCTGCTAAGTGACAGCGAGGTCTTCGGTTGGAGTCGACCGCAGCCCCGCCGGCGGCCACAGCTTAGCCTTGAAGCTCCGGAAGCGCTTTTCGGCGATCTTAAACCCGGTGATTGGGTAGTGCATGTCGACCATGGCATTGGCCAGTTCATTGGCTTGCACCGTCCGTTGGTTGATAATATCCAGCGGGAATACCTGGCCATTCAATACAAGGATAACGACATCCTGTATGTGCCGATACATCAGGCAGACCGAATCTCACGATATATTGGCCCCGATAGCTCTACCCCCAGCCCCAGCCGGCTGGGCGGCGTGGAATGGTCCCTGACGAAGTCGCGGGTGAAGCACGCGGTGGTCGAGGTGGCCGCCGACCTGTTGGATTTGTATGCCCGGCGCCAGACCGCCAAAGGGTTTGCCTTCTCTCCTGACAGCGATTGGCAGAAGGAACTGGAAGCCTCGTTTCCATACATCGAGACGCCCGATCAAGTCCGCGCCATTTCGCAGGTAAAAGCGGATATGGAATCGGAGCGGCCAATGGATCGCCTATTATGTGGGGATGTAGGCTATGGCAAAACTGAAGTCGCATTGCGGGCTGCTTTTAAAGCCGTCGCCGATGGCAAACAGGTCGCGGTGTTGGTCCCCACCACGGTTCTTGCCCAGCAGCATTATGATACCTTCAGAGAACGGCTCTCAGTATTTCCGGTGCAGGTGGAGATGCTCTCGCGCTTCCGCAGCGCGCGGGAACAAAATGAGATCATCCGGCGCCTGGCCAAAAAAGATGTGGATATTGTGATCGGAACCCACCGCCTGATCTCGCAGGATGTGGTTTTTAAAGATCTGGGCCTGGTCATCATCGATGAGGAACAGCGTTTCGGCGTGGCACATAAGGAACACTTGAAAAAATTGCGCGCGGAGGTCGATGTTTTGACGATGACCGCCACCCCCATCCCGCGCACGCTCTATATGGCACTCAGTGGGGTACGCGATATCTCCAACATCAACTCACCGCCGGAAGAACGTCTGCCCATCATCACGCACGTCGGTCCATATGACCCCAAACTGGTACGCGAGGCGGTGGTCCGCGAATTGGAACGGGGCGGCCAGGTGTTTTTTGTACACAACCGCGTGCAATCCATCGGCGCGGTTTACAACCATCTGCAAACGTTGGTGCCCGAGGCGCGCATCGGCATCGCCCACGGTCAACTGCCCGAAGAGCAGTTGGAAGACGTGATGCACGCTTTCACGACGCAGCAATACGATATTTTGTTGTGTACCTCCATCATTGAATCCGGGCTGGATATTCCCAACGCCAATACGTTGATCGTTGACCGGGCAGATACATTCGGCCTTTCCCAGCTTTATCAGCTGCGCGGACGGGTAGGCCGGGGTGCCCAGCGGGCTTTTGCTTACCTCTTCCGCGACCGGCGGCGTGCGCCAACCCCTGAAGGCGAAGAACGGCTGGAGGTGCTGGCCGATAATTCACAATTGGGAGCCGGTTATGCCATCGCCATGCGCGACCTGGAAATGCGCGGCGCGGGCGACTTGTTGGGCACACGCCAATCAGGCTACATTGCTGCGGTCGGGTTCCAGCTGTACACACGCTTGCTTAGTCAAGCCGTGCGCGGCTTGCGCCAGGATGCCGGGCTTGAGGCAGGTGATGACAGCGACACGCTCATGATGCAGGCCCCCAGCCTCAACATCAACGTTGAATTGCCGCTTGCCAGCGAGATTCCGGTCAGCTATATTCCGGATGCGGATTTACGGCTGACGCTCTACCGGCGTATCTCGTCGCTGCGCAGCGAAGAAGACATCCTGCGCACGGAAATTGAGTTTGAGGATCGGTTTGGCAAACTGCCACAAAGTGTGAGTGACCTGCTCTTCCAGATGAGGGTCAAGCTGCTGGGGGAAGCGATCGGGCTGGAATCAATTGGTTTGACGGGCAACCAGCTCGTCCTCAGCTACCCGCCGCTCCCCAAAGGGGCCAGCGACCGCCACCTGCCGGAACTCGGACCGCTGGCACGGGCTGGAAAGAATGCTTATTGGGTCAAGGTTGACCCCGACTCGGCGGAATGGAAGTCGGTGTTACTAAAAGTGCTGCGCATCTTGCGCCAGACTCCCGAGAATCGCGCCATCATTCCAACGTAAAGTAGGGCAGCGCTGGTGGTCATAATGCAGCGATGCGATTGCAATTCGAACGCTTTCCATATCTATGATAAATTAAAGACCTGATGAAACCTGTTCTTTCCAAGATACCCACTCGCTGGCTGTTGGTGCTGGCTGCGCTAATGGTGTTAATTGGCGCAGCATTGACAGTCCATTCCCTTCTCAGAGAGTATCAGCTCATTGTGGATGGTCAAAGCATGCAAGTCAAGGCGGTTGCCTTCACCCCATCACAGCTCCTTTCGAGGGTTGGATATGAGCCAGCCGAACAAGACCGCATTTCGCCGGCAGCGGATCATTTCCAACTTTTTCTTAACGGCACCGTTCGGCTGGTGCGCGCCCGGCCGGTGGTCATCTCCACCCCTCAGGGTGAAATCAAATTGATGAGCACCGAGCGAATCCCAGCCAACTTGCTGGCTGAAGCCGGTCTCCGCCTTTTCCCTCAAGACCGGGTGCTTTGGAATGGCGAGCCGATTAACCCTGCCAAAGCGCTGCCGGCTGGGCAGGCGCTGGTATTGCAGTTTGTGCCGGCCCGCCAGCTGGCCTTGCAGCTCGATGGGCAGCCCCAGTTGATTTACACCCAGGCGCACACACTTGGCCAGGCCCTGGCTCAAGCCGGCATCGCACCTGCCGCCGAAGATGCGCTTTCGCTCGCACCAGATACCTGGCTTGAAGACGGCCAAACCGTCACCCTGGAGCGGGCGCGCCTGGTCACTGTGATAGTTTCGTCAGGGAATGTGCAGGGGTTAAGCTCAGGCCGGACGGTAGCGGAAGCGTTGGCAGACCTGGGACTGCTGCCCCAAAACCTTGATCGCACCATCCCCGCGGAGGACGAGCCCCTGCCAGAAGATGGGACGGTTCAATTGATCCGCAGCAGCGAAGACATCCTCCTGACAGTGGAAGAAACCGCGTACAGTAACACCTATCAAGAAGACCCCAACGCCGAATTGGATACAATCTCCGTCCTGGTGCCTGGCCAGAAAGGTTATGTCGTCACCCGCAGCCGGGTACGCATCGAAAATGGCGCCGAAATCAGCCGCCAGACCGAAGGCCCGTGGAAAGCCAGCGACCCGGTTGATGGTGTGCTTGGCCGGGGGAGCAAGGTCGTCATCCGCACCGAAGTAGTAGATGGCGAAACGATAGAATATTGGCGTAAAGTCAGCGTCTATGCTACCTCGTATCATCCTTCTGAATTTACCAACGGTGCGATCACGCGTTCGGGTTTACCGCTCACGCGCGGAATCATCGCCGTCTCGGCGGCTTGGTACCCCGGGATGGAATTTCAGCCGGTCTTTGTCCCCGGGTACGGCCGGGCAATCATCGCCGACTCGGGCGGCGGTTTCTCAGATCGCTATTGGATTGACCTTGGGTATGATGATGAAAATTATATTGGTTGGCATAGCTGGACCACCCTGTATTTTTTGACGCCAGTACCGGCATATATTCCGCTGGTGCTTCCGTGAATTACACCTTCCTAGATGGCAAAGCGCTGCTGCGGAAATACGGCCTGAGACCGCGCAAATCACTCGGCCAAAACTTTCTGGTCGATCCATCCGGCTTGCGCAAAGTCATGGAGGCGGCGCAGGTTGGGCCGACCGACGAAGTGCTCGAGATCGGCGCTGGCCTGGGCAGCCTGACCGTCCTGCTGGCGCAAACCGCCGCTGCAGTAAAGGCGGTGGAAGTAGACGGGAACCTGATCGCGCCGCTGCACGAGGCCCTCTCCCCCTACACCAACGTGAACGTGGTTGAGGGCGACATGCTCGCATTAAACCCGGATGATCTGATGCCCCACGCCGGCTACCTGGTCGTCGCCAACATCCCCTATTACATCACTTCCGCCCTAATCCGCCACTTGCTGGAAGCCTCCCGCAAGCCTGCACGCATTACGCTGACCGTCCAAAAAGAAGTGGCCGAACGCATTACAGCCCGTGATGGAAAAATGAGTCTGTTGGCGCTTTCAGTGCAGGTTTACGGTGAAGCCCGTCTGGCGGCTGTGATTCCGGCGGGGTGTTTCTACCCTGCTCCGGATGTGGACTCGGCGGTGATTACCATCGCGCTGCATCATCAGCCGCTCATCCCCACCGAGGCTCTGGATGACTTTTTCAGCCTGGCACGCGCTGGTTTTTCTCAAAAAAGGAAAACGCTGCGAAACGCACTTTCCGGTGGATTGGGTGTTGCAGCCAGCCAAACCGCCGACCTGCTTGTAAAAGCCGAAATCAACCCAGAACGCCGCGCTGAAACACTCACAATAGCCGAATGGCAGCGCCTGACCGAGGCCTGGCGTCAGATGAAAGGTTGAAAACCTAAACCTACGCGCAGTAAACCAGCTGGCAGCGCTTACTTCTGCCCGTATTGCCGCTTGCGCCGGCGCACCTGGTGATGCCGGAGAAGAAGCCCGGCCAACAGCGCCAGGGCACCACCCGCGGCCACCAGTGGCCGCTGCACGGTCCACAGCAGGGCCTGCAGCCCAGCCCGCTGGGCCCTGACGGCACCTTTTTGCCGGACCGTATCGACCGGGCCATTCCAGTCGAAGGTGATCAGCCGGCCCAAAAAACCCTGTCTGACACAGCCTTCCAAACTGAAAATATGAATGGGTTTGCCGGTTTTCCACGCCAGTCGCAAATCGGTGCTGAATTCTTCCCAGCTGAGGTAAGGGGCTTCATCCCATCCGTCGATCTGCACACCTCCGCCAGTATTGCCAATTCCGACTGCGTCAGCCTCCTTGGCGTATTCCGCCAAAAGGGCTTGACCCCGCGGCCGTGAGAAGCTGGAATACAGCATCAGCACTTCGCGGTCCACCGGCACGTCTACCAGGCCAGCCACCCGCTGCAAGACGTTCGCACCAGCCCGCCGGTCATCGGTAATCTGGGGGATGTGATAGGCTTCCACATTGTAGCCATCGGCATGAATCTGGTTGACCAAGCCGGTATAAGCCAAAACGGCCTGATCAAAAGCCTGATGGTCCGCCAGGCGCCTGGCAGCCTCAACCAAAACCGAAGGTTTGTGCGCATAAAATGCTTCCATCTGGTTGAAGTCGGGTTCAATATCGAGCCCGATGCCTGCCCAACTCAGGTGATGTTGGAGGCTCCAGGCTTTAAAATCTTCATAGCGGGCAATTGCCTGCGGGTAATTTTCCAGGTTAAACCAATAGCCCTCTTCTTTAGGCAGCAACAGCCAGGCCACAGCCGGCACTTTCAGCAGGTTCATCTTGCGCACCACTTCTGCGCGCTCGTCCGAAAGATCAAGAATACCGAGGGCCACGCAAGCGTTCAGTGTTTTCAGGTCATCCAATACAAAACGATCCTGAAAAAGAGAAGCCACTTCAGCAACGGGCAATTCGCAAAAAAACGTTAGTATGGGCTTGTTTTCCAATTGGGTCTCCTTTTCAGGCGCACATTCAGCGCGACGCGAACAGGGGCAGCGTTCAGCGCCCGATTGGCGTTTTGGCGGGCAGCCCGGCGCGGCGGGGGAATTCAAGCGGCGTGGGCCGAACCTTATCCAAAACCACCAGCGAGCGTGTACCTTCGACTTCCGGCAGCGCCAGGTTGATGACCTCTCTTACACGGCCGCCGAGAAGGCGGATGGCATTGCTGCTGGCTGAAATTTCCTCGGCAGGGTCATTGCCCTTTTGCATGATCACCCGCCCGCCTGGCGCGACCAGTGGCAGCAGGTATTCCACCAGGGTTGGCATGGGTGCCACTGCCCGGGCGACTGCCAATTGATATTGCTCACGGTGGCTCGGGTCTTGCCCCACATCTTCGGCACGTTCTGCCAAGACGCGCACATCGCTCAAAGCCAGCCTATGCAATGCGTGCTGACAAAATTTGGCCTTTTTTTGAGTGGATTCCACCAAGGTCAGGCTCATTTCCGGAAAAATTATTTTTAAGGGAATCCCCGGTAAACCGGCGCCGCTGCCAACATCGATCAGGCTGTTTGGCGGCGCAAAATCAGCAAGTGCCAGTACGCAGCTGAGCGAGTCCAAAAAATGCTTGAATTGGATCGCGCGTGGCTCGCGAATGGCCGTCAGGTTAAAGCGGGAATTCCACTCAAGGAGTTCTTGCAGGTAGGTTTCAAATTGAGCCTGCTGCCCGGGGAGCAAGTCCAGCCCCAGCCAGCTGCGGGTATATTCCAACCAATCCGACATATCAGTTATTATAAGGCTACCGGAGGTCGGGTCAGGCTGCCTGGCTGGCCCGGCGCCGCCTTTTAATCAGCCAGTAAACTAAGAACAACAAGGCAACCGCCAGGATGACCAGGACGATGTTTTGATAAACATCCAGCCAGGTGATGATTTTTTCCCAGTTCTCCCCCAAAAGCAAGCCGCCATAGGTCAGCACGACATTCCAGACGACTGAGCCAACCAAGGTAAAGCCTAAAAACTTGGGCATGGGCATATGATCCAGCCCGGCTGGGATTGAAATCAAACTGCGAACAATCGGGATGAGCCGGCCAAAAAAGATTACCGGTTCACCATATCGTCCAAACCAGGCACTGGCCCGGTCAAGATCTGCTTCGCTGACCTGTATCCATTTGCCGTGCTTGCGCACCCAGCTGCGCAGCAAAGCTTCATCCGCCCAGGCACCCAGCGCATAGAGCAGCAGTGCCCCAATGATCGAGCCGGCAGTGCCCACCAGGATCACCACCCAAAAATTGAATTGGCCCTGGCTGACCAAAAAACCAGCCAGCGGCATGATCACTTCCGAAGGAATCGGAGGGAAAATACACTCCAAAAACATTATCAAGGTAATCCCAGGATAACCCAGCGCCAGCATCACACTTTGAGACCAGGCGCGCAATAATTCCAAAATATTCGCCATTTTCGTTCCTGTTATTTTATTTAAAACAGATTATTCTAACACGATCGCGCAGCGCGCTCACAGGCCGAATATGGCCAGCAGGCCAGCCCCCAGATAAGCAAATGCCAACATCTTCAAAATTTTGCCGATGGCGCAGTAAAAAAGGAATTTAAGCACTGGCATGTGGCTTGATCCGGCTACGAACCCGGCCATATCAAATAAAGGATTGGGGATCAGCGCCATCAGCGTGATAGTCCAACCTTCATGTTGCCGGACCCAATGGGCCACCTTTCTGAATTGCACAGAATCTTCGAGCACGACCTGGCCGCCAACACCAGCCAGATACCCGGAAAGCTCTCCCAG
>DAOUFF010000047.1:0-23032 GCA_034430195.1 Anaerolineaceae bacterium
GCCTCGCAATGACAAACCAAGCTCGCGATGACATTTTTTAGGTTTGCGCTAAGTGCGTTTACCCCGGCAACAAATACACTAAAGCCAGCGTTCCCGGACCAGTATGCGTACCCAGGACCGGGCTGAGGATGCCGATGATCTCCTCCTGGATGCGGAACTTCTCACGGGCTGTTTTCAATATCTCTTCAAAATGCGTTGAAATTTCTGTGCAGGCAATCCCAAAAAATTCCTGCGAGGCCTGTTTGCCCACTTCTTTTTCCACGATTTCAAAGGCACGGGCAATGGCTTTGCGGCTCGTGCGCACTTTCTCAAGAGGTAGGATCACCCCATCCTTCAGCTCAAGAATTGGCTTCAAGTTTAGGGTGGTCCCTAAAAAGCTGGCTGCTGCCCCGATGCGGCCGCCTTTGCGCAAATATTCGAGGGTTTCAACGACAAATAAAGTGCGGATGCGCTTTTGATAAGACGACACCAGATTGACCACCTCAAGCAGAGATGCTCCTTTTTGGGCAGCACGGGCAGCCGCGAGCACCAACAGCGCCAGTGGCACCGAGGCTTGCAGGGAATCCATCACCTTAATTCGACCAGAAGGGAAGAGCTGGCTGGCCTGGGTGGCAGAATCGAAAGTCCCAGAAAGTTTTGAAGAAATAGGCAGGGTCAAAATGTCGGAGCCCGCTTCAATCAGCGGGGCATAAACTCCTTCAAAGGCAGCGACCGAAGGCTGTGATGTGGTCGGCACGGTTTTTGATGCCTCCAGCTTTTTGTAAAAATCACCAGCCTGGATGTCAATCCCATCCTGGTAAGTTTTGCCATCCCAATTTACGAGCAAAGGCACCACACTGATTGAAAGCTCACGACAGGCTTCTGCTGAGAGGCCGGCGGTGCTGTCAGTTACAATCGCAACTCTATTCAAAGTAACACCTCATTTGTGATTAATTTTCATCTTGATAAACACACACCTGGCGCGAAGGTTCCTGAAAATGGCAGAATTTTGCAGCAAATCGATATGGCAGCCACACTTGGGTATGGGAACTCTCCAGCGTTTCAGTTTTTGCCAACCACTTGAGAGCTGCCCAGTTTCCGGCTGTTGCAAGCTGAATGATTGGCAAGCAGCTTTTCTTGCGGTATCATAGGGTGCGATTCCCTTACAGGTATGACCCTGAAATTGGCTAATGTGAACCATGTTTGAAAACCTGACTGAAAAACTGAATGGAATTTTTGATAACTTGCGCCGGCGCGGCAAGCTCAGCGAGGCGGACGTTGAAGCCGTCATGCGCGAAATTCGTCTGGCACTGCTTGAAGCGGATGTCAACTACGGCGTGGTCAGGTCGTTTACCAACCGTGTGCGTGAAAGATCGGTTGGTGCGGAAGTCTCAAAAGCGCTGAACCCGGCCCAGCAGGTCATCAAGATCGTCAACGAAGAACTAATCAAGACTTTGGGCCAGCCAGAGCCGCTCAACCTGAGAGGTGAACGGCCCCACGTCGTTATGCTGGTGGGTCTGCAGGGTTCCGGCAAGACAACCGCAGCCGCCAAACTGGCCCGCATGCTGCGCGCCCGTGGGGAGCGGGTAATGTTGGTGGCAGCCGACATCTACCGGCCAGCGGCCATCAAACAGCTGCAGACGCTCGGTGAGCGAATTGACGTACCGGTTTTCACGCTGGAAAAAGCGCAGCCGGTGCAGATCGTCAAGAAAGCCCTCGAATCCGCCCGTCTGGGCGGCAGCACGGTGGTCATCATCGATACTGCCGGACGTTCGCAGCTGGATAGCGAACTGATGAATGAGCTGACCGGAATCCAAAAGGCGGTGCCCTGCAACGAAATTTTGCTGGTGGTAGACGCCATGATCGGCCAGGAAGCCCTGCATATTGCCCAGGGGTTTCATGACGCCATACCACTGACCGGCATGATTTTTACAAAAATCGATGGCGACGCGCGCGGGGGTGCGGCCATTTCCATTCGCGAAGTCACCGGAATCCCGATCAAATTCCTTGGCACCGGTGAAGGCCTGGACGCCCTGGAAGTATTTGACCCCAGCCGCGTATCTTCACGCATCCTGGGCATGGGTGACGTTTTGGGCCTGATCGAGAAGGCTGAAGGCGCTTTCGCCGGCGAGGCCGAGGCGGAAGAGGCCGCCAGGTTAATGAAAGGGCAGTTCAGCCTGGATGACTTTGCCAAACAGCTGAAGCAAATCAAGAAAATGGGTCCGCTTTCACAGATACTTGGCATGCTGCCAGGTCAGATGGGAGCGGTAGCCAAAAGCGTTGACCCGCATGATGTCGAGAAACAGCTTAAATCGGTCGAAGCGATTATCTCTTCGATGACACCCCAGGAACGGCGTGATCCACGCATTTTGAATGCCAGCCGCCGGCGGCGGATTGCTGCGGGCTGCGGCAAAGATGTCCAAGATGTAAACCGGTTGATCAAGCAATTCCGTGATGTGCAAAAGCTCATGAAACAGTTTCAAAAAACTGGCGGACGTGGTAATATTAATAGGTTATTTGGTTAACCCCGAGCCTGAGTCGAAGGATTTGCCCCTTCAGCAATCTCTCAACCTTCTGATGAAGCCGGTTAAATAATTTACGGAAACAATTTAAGGAGTATTAATTTCGATGGTACGTATTCGATTACGCCGTACAGGTTCAGCTCATCAGCCACATTATCGTGTGGTGGTAGCTGACAAAGAAAGCCCACGGGATGGGCGCTTTATTGAGGTCATCGGCCATTACAACCCGAAGACCAACCCCGCAACGATCGTGTTTGAAGAGGATCGCGTTTACCATTGGTTGAGCGTAGGCGCGCAGCCCTCCGAATCGGTGGAGAAATTGTTCAAAGTGGTTAAACTGGACGACCGCTTCAACCGGATGAAAGCCGGAGAAGACCAACAGGCGCTCCTGGCCGAGGCTGCGGAGGTCTATGGAAAGCGCGTCAGCGACAGCAAGACCACCGGCATCCGCAAGGAAAAGAAGGCATAACCCGCGATGAAACCGCAGGAATTAAGCGGACTGCTGGAATACCTGGCTAAATCTCTGGTTCTTCACCCGGAAGAAGTTTCTGTGCAGGAACATAAACGCGGTGGAGAAATCCAGCTTGACTTGCAAGTCAGCCCTGAAGATATGGGCCGGGTGATTGGCAAGCAAGGACGGGTGGCAAATTCCATCCGTGCCATTCTGCGCGTCGTCGCGGCCCGGAACGGTACCCGCGTTTCGATGGACGTGGTCGACCAGGATTAAGTAAACCGCTTAAGCATCATGCCGCCGATCAGCAGCACCAATGCAGGCTCAGAAAATGCTTTTGAGCCTGCTTTTGTATTGATTGGCATCTTGCAGCGGCCGCATGGCATTCACGGTGAAATTGCCATGCGTTTTTATAGCGATTTCCCGGAACGCATGCGGGTAGGCCGAAAGGTTTACATCGGTTCCGACCACCGGCCTTATCGCATTCTTGACGTACGCATGAAGCAGGACCTTTATTTGCTACGTTTTGAAGGGATTGAGCAACGCGAAGAGGCGGCCCTCTTGACGAACCAGGAAGTGTTCGCCGCTGTTAAAGAATTGCCTACCTTGCCGGAAGGCCACTTCTATCACCATCAATTGATTGGCCTGGCGGTGTGGGAAGGGGATGAACTGCTGGGCGAGCTGAGCGAGATTTTGACTACCGGCGCCAATGATGTGTACGTCATTCGCACCAGCAGCGGAAAAGAATTGCTTTTGCCAGCCATACCCGATGTGATCAAAGCAGTAGACCTTGTGGCCGGCCGAATGTCAGTGGTTGTCTTGAACGGACTGCGCGATGAGCGCTGAAAAAGACTACTGGCTGGCTTTTAGCCATATCAAGGGCGTGGGAGCGGTACGCTTCCGCAAACTCATCTCCTATTTTGGCAGCCTGGAGCAGGCATGGCAGGCCTCTGAAGCCCGCCTGTTGACGGCCGGCCTTTCCGAAAAAGTTGTCGCTCAAATTTCATCCGGCCGTAAAACAATTACCCCAGAGGGGCTGCGGGCTGAGCTGGAGCGAAAAAAAATCAACTTCCTTACCTGGGAAGATCCGGAATACCCGGAATACTTGCGCCAGATCGACCAGCCGCCGCCGGTTATTTACTTTATAGGGGAAATAACCGCAGCCGACGGCAATGCCGCAGCCATTGTTGGGACGCGCGCGGCCACCACCTATGGGCGGCAGCTGACCAAAGACGTGGCCGCTTTCTTGGCCGGCAACGGCGTCACTGTGGTCAGCGGCCTGGCGCGTGGCGTTGATGCGATTGCGCATCAAGCCGCACTCGATATTGGCGGACGAACCATTGCTGTTTTGGGTTCAGGCGTCGATGTCATTTACCCGCCGGAGCACCGCCAACTGGCGGAGCACATCAGCCACAGCGGAGCAGTGCTGAGCGACTATCCACCCGGCACCAAACCGGACGGAATTAACTTTCCACCGCGCAATCGCATCATCTCTGGTTTGTCGCGCGTTACCATTGTAATAGAGGCTGGCGAAAAGTCTGGCGCGTTGATCACTGCCAAATTTGCTGTAGAACAAGGGCGAGAAGTTTTCGCCGTGCCAGGTTCGGTGCTTTCAGCCATGAGCAAAGGGACCAACAACCTTTTGGCTGAAGGGGCCACACCCCTGACCAACCCGGCGGATGTGCTGAAAATCTTTCAGATGAACGCAAGGCCTGTCAACACTGCGCAAACGGCCGCACAGCCTGACCCGGAGGCCAAACGCATCTTGAGCCTGTTGGGCACGGACTCAATGCATATCGATGAACTTTGCCAGCGGCTGGACATTTCCATCGACAAGCTGACGGCCCAATTGGCACTGATGGAGCTGGAAGGGTTAGTGCAGCGCACCCACGGGATGGAATACCAGGCGGTAAAAAGCTGGGGTGCCGGGCGGATCTGAAACGTAAACCCTCGCACAGGGTTTTTTTATATTCCTGCTTGACTAAAAAATGATTGTGGTATTATTCGCGCTGCCTTTTGGCAAGTGGAGGATATCTTGGAAAAAGTAATGACACATTGTCTGACCTGCGGTACCGAAAGAGAAATCAGCAACCCGCAGGCCGCGGTTTCGCCTTCTGGGCTGCCTGTAATCACCGGCACCTGCTCGGTTTGTGGGAGGGCATTGATGAAGCGTGGTCGGCTGGGTGAGGTCACTGCTCGGGAGGCCGCAGAGCCGCAAAAGAGCAACTCAAGCAGCGAAATCTCAAAGGAATCCACCCTGCGCAGCGCAAAAGTTGCAGATGTGCCCGCAGCGGATGCTGAGGTACCCCAAGAACAGCCACGGCGTAGCAGAAAAAGCAACGCGCCCAAAGCAGGCCAAAGTATGGCGGGCACTAAGCAGCCTAATGGCAAACCACTGGTCATTGTTGAATCGCCAGCCAAAGCCCGTACGATTGGAAAATTTTTAGGAGAAGACTATAAAGTCATAGCTTCCGTTGGGCATGTGCGCGATTTGAGAAAGAACCAACTCAGTATTGACGTGGAGCACGACTTCAAACCGCGCTACCAGGTGCCCGTAGAGAAAAAAGAATTGGTTTCCCAGATTACCGATCTGGCTGCGCGTAGCAAGAAAGTTTTTTTGGCGACAGACCCTGACCGCGAAGGCGAGGCCATTGCCTGGCACCTGATGGAAGCTGCCAACATTGACCCAGCACGGACCGAACGGGTTGTATTTCATGAAATTACCCGTGATGCCGTGGCGGAAGCTTTCGCCCATCCACGCGAGATCGACATGGACCTGGTCGATGCCCAACAGGCACGCCGCCTGCTGGACCGGCTGGTGGGGTACAACTTGAGCCCGATTCTGTGGGCTAAGGTGCGCGGGCGGCTCTCAGCAGGGCGGGTGCAATCTGTAGCGCTGCGGTTAATTGTGGAAAGAGAACGGGAAATTCAGGCTTTTAAGCCCGTGGAGTATTGGACGATCGAAGGCGTTTTTCGTCCGGATGGGTTTTCTCAGAGCTATAAAGCCAAACTGGTAAAAGTCAATAATGAAACACCGCAGCTGAATGATTCCGTTTCTGCCCAAACCCTGGCAGGGGAACTGAAAACCACAGACTATGCCATTGACAGCATCAAAGCCAACAAGAAGCGCTATGGCCCGGCTGCTCCTTTCATTACCAGCACCATGCAGCAAGAAGCCTCACGCAAGTTGGGTTTTCAAACACGCCGGACGATGTCGGTTGCCCAGCAGCTGTATGAGGGTATCGACCTCGGCGATGGTGAAGCGGTTGGGTTGATCACCTATATGCGTACCGATTCGGTGCATGTTGCCCCGCCGGCGCTCCAGGAAGCCAGAGATTTTATCAGACAAAAGTACGGCGATGCCTTTCTGCCCGAAAAACCGCCAGTTTACAAGACGCGCGCCGCCTCTGCACAGGAAGCTCATGAAGCCGTTCGGCCAACCTCGGTGCTGCGCACGCCCGATTCCGTCCGGGCACACCTCAGCCCGGAGCAATTCAAGCTCTACCGCCTGATCTGGCAGCGCTTTGTCGCCTCTCAGATGGAGGCGGCTGTTGTGGAGATAACGACCGTTGAGATCAGCGGGAGTCACGCTGAAAGGCGATTCTTGTTTAGGGCTGCTGACAGCCGCACCGTCTTCCCGGGTTTCCGCAGCGTTTACGAGGAGTCGCAAGAAGACCAGCCAGAAGAAAACGGGTTTGTAGACCTGCCCCTGCAAGTTTTGCAGGAAGGGCAGACGCAAATATTGGAAAGCATCAGCCCGAACCAACATTTTACGCAACCGCCGGCGCGCTTTTCGGAGGCATCGCTCATTCAGGAGCTGGAGAAAAACAAAATTGGGCGGCCGTCCACTTATGCTCCGATCATTACGACTATTCAAACCCGCGGGTACGTGAACCGCGAAGAAAAAAGGCTCGCGCCGACCGATGTCGGCTTTGTCGTCAATGATCTTTTGGTTGGTTTTTTCCCCGAAATTGTGGATGTCGGGTTTACCTCCGATTTGGAAGAGAAGCTGGACGAAGTGGCCAGCGGCAAGCAGCAATGGGTGAAGGTAGTTGCCGATTTTTACGCGCCATTTGAGAAAAGTCTGGCCCATGCCCGCGAAAATATGCCCCGCACCAAGGTAGAACCGGAAAAAATTGGCCGCGCCTGCCCCAAATGTGGCAGCGATCTGGTCATTCGTACCGGCCGCTACGGGCGCTTTATCAGCTGCAGCACTTTTCCGGCCTGCGATTACACCGAGGCTTTGGTGATCAAATTGGGGATCCGCTGCCCGGTTTGCAAAGAGGGCGAAATTGTGGAACGCAGCACCAAGCGTGGCCGCAAGTTTTATGGATGTTCGCGCTACCCGGACTGCACTTTTTCCAGCTGGAAGAAACCCATTCCCCAGCCCTGCCCAAATTGCGGGGGACTGGCGGTTTTGGCAGGCAAAAATCAGGCGCGCTGCCTGGATTGCCAGCAAGTCTTCACCATCGAGGAGACGACTGAGCATCTCGAGTAACTGGTATAAATCATGCACCTGTTCCGTTAACCACAATCCGATGGAAGAGGAATAGGCCATGGATAATTTACTTGCTTTCTTGAAGGAAAAAATCAAAGATCCCAGGTGGCTGGCGGGGTTATGCGCTGCTGCGGGTTTGTTGGTGGGTTTGCTGTTTGGTTGGGTGCTTTTCCCGGTACAGTGGACGGATGCCTCAGCCGAGAACCTGCGGCCTGATCTGCGGCTGGATTACCTGCGCAACGCCATCACCACCTATACCCTGACCGGGGATCAAATCAAAGCCCAGCAGCTGTACAATGAAATGGGGAAGGAAGCTGATGCGACTTTTGAGGAGCTCCGCCAGAATCCTGGTTTTTTGAATTCGGAGCAAATCGAACGGTTTGCTGCTGCCATTAATGCCGCCCCGGCTGAGGCAACCCCAACTGCCCAGGCGCAGTTGACCCCCACCGCACCGGACGCAGCCGCAGTTGAACCAGAGAGCCCAGACAAATCCAATGGTTTGTTAACCCTGGGGCTCATCTTGGCAGTACTGCTCATCGCTGGCGCTTATCTGGTTTACCGTTTTTACTTCCGCGAAAGGTCAGCCGGCAGCCCGGAACCCCTGCCAGAGGTCCCCTTTAACCGCGCAGCCGCACAGACCCCCGTTCGACAGCAGCCAATGGCCAGCGCCCGGCAAGCTGGCGGGCCAATGGCCGTACCGGTGGAGAGCACCAGAGGGCCTGAGGGCGGGGTCGTATATGGCAACGGGCCAGTGCCGGCAAAACCGGTGGCACAGTTCATGACCGCTTATAGCTTTGGCGATGACCTTTACGATGAATCATTTACCTTTGACGCCCCCAATGGTGAATTTCTTGGGGAGTGTGGGGTGAGCATTTCAGAGCTGATCGGTGTGGGCGAGCCCAAAAAAATCTGCGCTTTTGATGTCTGGCTTTTCGACAAAAATGACATTCAGACGGTGACGAAAGTGGTGATGAGCCGTCATGCGATGAACACCCTCGAAATCCGTCAACGGCTCGAGCTGCACGGTGAGCCAGTGCTGGCAGAGCCTGGCAAGCAAATCTTCTTGGAGACAGCCACGCTGCGGCTGGAAGCGCGCATTGGGGATGTGATCTACGGCGACCTGCCCCTGCCGGAGGACAGCTACTTTAAGCGCTGCACCATCGAGCTGGCAGTCTACCGCCGCTGATTTCAAAAATAGTTGTGCATAAACAAACAGGAGCCATCCGGCTCCTGTTTGTTGCGTACGAAAAGTAAACTGTGCCAAATCAGGTAATCTTGAGGATGCGCACCTTACGCGTCATTTTATTCGGCAGGGGAATGATGGCCAGATCGCCTTTCTTTTTGCCCTGCAGTGCAGCTCCCATCGGTGAGACGTAAGAAATGCGGCCCTGGCGTGGATCAGCTTCGTTGGCGCCGACCAAGGTGTAAACCTCTGGCGGCTCGCCTTCTTCCTGAACGGTAACGGTGCTGCCAATCTGCACCGTGGAGGAGCTTTCAGCTTCTTCCACGATGACGGCGGCTGAGAGCAGGCTTTCCAGTTCCTGAATTCGGCCTTCCATGAAGCTTTGTTCTTCCTTGGCAGCTTTGTAGTCTGCGTTTTCTGAGAGGTCACCCATTTCGATGGCGCTCTTCAGACGTCTTGCCAGGTCCAGACGGCGCGGACCTTTGAGTTCGGCCAGTTCCTGCTCAATTTTGAGTTTGCCGGCAGATGTGAGTAAGATCGGATTGTTCATAACGGCCTATGGTAACACATCTGCTGAAAAAAGGCGATCATACTCTTCAATTGCAAAACGGTCAGTCATGCCGGCGATGTAGTCGCAGATGGTGCGCTCCAGCCCGCGCTCGCTGATTTGATCCTGAATGGCTGGCGGCAGGCTGGCGGGAGTCGCCTGGTAGAAGCTGAAAAGGTCCGACACAATCCGTTCTGACTTGGCAGCCATACGCACCACCCGGAAGTGGCGGTAGAGGTTGTTGAAGAGGAAATCTTTCAGCTCGCGGTTGCGCCGGTACATATCTTCACTGAAGCCGACCACGTTATAAGGCAGCTGCTGGATCTCAAGCGCAGTCTTCACGTTGCTCTTGCGCAAATAGCGGTCAATGGAGTGAATCAGGTCAGTGGTTTCAATATTGATCAGCCGCCGGATGATCTGATGGCGGGTGAGTTCGTCGAGGGTTTCAGAGCGGCGCCGGCCGATGCTTTCGTTGACGATTTCCCAAATGGCAATCCCTTCCAGCTGCGAAGGTGTGATCATGCCAGCTCGCAGGCCATCGTCCAGATCATGCGAAGTGTAAGCCAGCTCGTCGGCGATATTTGCAATTTGGGCTTCAAGGTGGCCACGCAGCTCCGGGTTATACTCGCCAGCCTCGGCGATGTCATAATCCGTCTCGTGCTTAACCATGCCTTCAAGAACTTCCCACGAGAGGTTTAGACCGACGAAGTCCGGGTAGCGGTTTTCCAAAAAGGTGACAATGCGAACAGATTGTTGGTTGTGATTGAAGCCGCCGTAATCGCGCATCATCCGCGCCAAAGCCGCCTCACCGGAGTGGCCAAAGGGGGGATGGCCCAGGTCGTGAGCCAAACAGATGGTCTCGGTCAGGTCTTCGTTGGCCCCCAGTGAGCGGGCGACCGAGCGGCCGATTTGGGCCACTTCGAGGGTATGGGTCAGCCGTGTGCGGTAATAATCGCCTTCATGGTTAATAAAAACCTGGGTTTTGTATTCCAGCCGGCGGAAGGCTGTGGTGTGTAGGATGCGCTCGCGGTCACGCTGGAAGCGTGGGCGGAAGTCAGCTTCTTCCTCCGTGAACTTTCGCCCTTTCGAGTCTTTGCTGTGAATGGCGTAAGATGCCAGGGTTTGGTTTTCAAATTCTTCAAGTTGCTGTCTGGTATAAATCATCGCTCCCTTTCCTCGGGCGGCACAGGTCCCCCGCTTTTCGTCAGAGTTAATCGTTAGTAAATACTGGTCCCCAGATCTTCTCCGGATAATGCTCGGCCCAGGTTAGGGGCAGAAACGCCCGAAAAAATAACCGCACGCGCGCCGGGCACTGTCTGGCAGATGCGTTGCAATAATGCGACTTTTGAACGCATGCCACCCGTGACATCAATACTTCCGGAGGCTCCCACCTGTTCAGTGAGCGGCTGGTCTGGGGAAATGTGGCTGATGAGCTGCGTGTTGGCCGGGTAATCGGCAAACACACCGGCCTCAAGGCCGGCAAAGAGCAAGCGCTCGGGTTTAAATTCCAGCGCCAGGTGAGCGAACAGCTCCTCCGTAGAGAGGATTGTGCCCCCCAGTTCGGAATCCGTTACCACATCGCCATAAACCAGCGGAATTAAGCCATGCGCCAACGCTGAACGGATCGGCTGCAGATTCCAGGTTGTGATCTCGTGGCTACGTGTACTGACGGCAGTTGAAGGCGCAAACGCCATCACCGGTAGGCCCAGCGCAAAGGCCTGGTCGATCACCATTTGATCGAGCTGACGGGCGCGGTACCAAACTTGCTGAAAGCCCATCCATTCCTGCGGACTATGGACCCCGGTCTGTGTGGCATATTTCCGGGCAGCCTTGTGCCCGAATGAGCCAGAGCCATGCCCCAACAAGACCTTCTGATCTGGGTTGGCGTCCAGATAAAGCTTGACCTGATGCAATAAGCCGCGAATGGCTTCCGGGCGGGCGGTATTTGCTTGATCTTTATCTGTGATCAGAGAACCACCCAATTTGATGAACGTCAGCTGGCTTTCAGGCATGGCAATCAGCCTTCCGCTGGCTTAAGCGTCGTGAGATAAACGTGGGGGGAGCCGGCAGCACTAAGGGCCGACTTTACCGGGCTGACGGCGGATTCTGGCACGAGAGCCAGCATATGGCCGCCCTGCCCGCCGCCGGTCAGTTTGGCGCCGATGGCCCCTGCAGAAAGTGCCGCTTCAATCATGCGATCCAACGCTTCGCAGGAGAGACCCAAGCTGGAGAGCAGCGTCTGGTTTTGGTTCATTAGGCTGCCCAAGCGGGCTTCATCCCCTTCTTCAAGGGCTTGTAACCCGGGCTGGGCCAGCAAGCCAATTTGGGTCAAAACTGGTTCGACTTCCTGAGGAGAGTCGGTCCGGCGCTGCGCCAGGCGCGATACCGTTTCCATTGTGGATTTTTGAACGCCACTGTCGGCGACCAGAAATGTAAAGGTTTTACCGGGGTGCACGCCCATTGGGGTCTGCGTTTTTTGAAAAAAGATAGGCTGTTCGTAAGCAATAACGGTATTATCAATGCCTGAAGGTGAGCCGTGCGTTAATTGTTCGGTCTGAAATGCAACCGCGTTTACTTCTTCGACTGGCAGGGGGTGCCCAAGGAAGGCAGATAAGGCGCGTGCCACGGCCACGCTGACCGCAGCACTGGAACCCAAACCGGATGCAAACGGAATTTCCGATCGAACCCGGACGACACAAGTCGGGGCTTGAGTTAAATTAAGCGTACGCAAAGTCATCTTACAGGCCTTTTTAATCAGGTCAGAGACTGCTTCCGGATTCTTTAGGCGCTGTGCCTCCTTTTCGGGGGCGATGACCGTCAGCGTGCCTGGGGCGGAAGTGAAATCTGGCTCAACGCTGGCGCGAACCCGCAGGCTGGAGAAGGGGATCGCTAAAGCAGGGAAGCCGTACACGACGGCATGCTCACCGAGCAAGATTAACTTGGCACAAGCGCTTTGTGAAACCAACATGGCAGCCTCAATAAATCAGATATAAAATGACCATGACGGAAGCAGCCCACAGGATGACGGTCACCTGAAGTGGCCGGTCGGAGAGAATCACTTCTTCAGGGCTGGCAGCCATGGTGCCACTTTGAAGAATATCCAGATAATGAAAAATGCCATAAAAAACAAACGGAATCGTGAGCATCATCGTGTAATTAGTCCCATCCGGATGGGCAGAAAAAGTGTAAAGACTGTAGGTAATCAAAATTGCTGCCAGAATCACCTGCAAGTATTGGGTGAGCAGGGGCAGACTATACCCTTTTAACACTTTCCGGAAAGACCCCGCCTGGCTATCGAGCAGTTTGAGTTCTGAATAACGCTTGCCAAAACCTAAAAAGAGCGCCAGGAGCGTGGTCAGCACGAAAAGCCAGGGGGAGAGATAGTTAACCTTGATGACTAGCGTGCCGGCCAACACTCGCAAGACGAACCCCAAGGCGAGCACCATCACGTCAACGATTTTGATCTGTTTCAACCACTTGGAATAAAGTAGCATCAGAATGGTATAGCCAATGCAGACCAGGCCAAACCAGGGCGAAAGATAAAACGCTGCTGGCAGGCTGATCAGTGCCAAGAGCACAATCAGGAAGATGGCCTGTGGAACTGAAAGCCGCCCGGACGCGATCGGGCGATTTTGTTTAACCGGATGCAGACGGTCATGTTCCCGGTCCATCAAGTCATTAATGGTATAGGTCATGCCCGAGACCAGGCAAAAAATAAACACTGCAGCTGAAACCCGCAGCAGCGGGCCAGTTTGGGTTAACTGCCCATCAAAGATAATCCCCGCGAAGATCACCAAATTTTTAATCCACTGCCGCGGGCGCAGGGTCTCGATGGCTGCCTTCAACATGTTTTTTATCTTATCATATTTGTTAATGACATTTGCGCTGCGCCTCGACAGAAGCGCAGCGCAGCCAGCGCCTGGGGAGGAGCGCTTGCGGCGATCTGCGGCGCCTCGTGGATGACAGTTGCCGTTAAAATCGATTACAATCCAGTTTTAATGGAACATATCCGCAATTTTTGTATCATCGCCCATGTCGATCATGGAAAATCTACGCTGGCAGACCGGATGCTGCAGATGACGCATACCATTTCGGACCGCGATATGACCGAGCAGGTTCTCGATTCAATGGATCTGGAACGCGAGAAGGGTGTCACCATCAAAGCCTCTGCTGTCCGGATGATCTACCACGGTCAAGATGACCGCGACTATGAGTTTAATTTGATTGACACCCCTGGCCACGTCGATTTTAATTACGAGGTCAGCCGGGCGCTTTATGCCTGTGAAGGGGCAGTGTTGGTGGTAGATGCCACCCAGGGGATCGAGGCGCAGACGCTCGCCAACCTGTACCTGGCCCTTGATGCCAACCTGGTGATCATCCCGGTGATCAATAAAGTTGACCTCCCCAGCGCCATGGTGGACGAAGTGCGTGCCAATCTGGTGACCTTGCTCGGCGTACGGGAGGATGAAATCATCCCGATCAGTGCCAAAACCGGCTTAAATGTGGATAAGGTTTTGGAAGCCATTAGTCAAAAAGTGCCTCCGCCAAAAGGGGATGCCAACCGGCCGCTCAGAGCGCTCATTTTTGACTCACATTATGACTCTTACAAAGGTGTAATTGCTTACGTCCGCGTATTTGATGGGCGGGTCAGCGCGCAAGATCGCATCATGATGATGGCTAACGGCGTCAAGGTTCAGCCCGTGGAAGTGGGCATTTTCTCTCCGACCCTGCTTCCGATTGACAAACTGGAAGCGGGAGATGTTGGTTATATTGCCACCGGGCTGAAGACCGTTTCAGAATGCCGCGTTGGCGACACGATAACGCTTGCCAGCCAGCCAGCTGGCAGCCCACTGCCCGGTTACCGTCAGGCCAAGCCAATGGTATTTGCCGGCGTTTACCCCACTGAAGGAGAAGACTTCCCGGCGCTGAAAGACGCTTTGGAAAAGCTGCAGCTGAATGACGCCTCGCTTACCTACGAACCCGAATCCTCTGAGGCGTTGAATTTTGGCTTCCGCTGCGGATTTTTGGGGCTGTTCCATATGGAAATCATTCAGGAAAGACTGGAACGTGAGTACAACCTGGATGTCATTTTTACTGCTCCTTCGGTGGAATATACCGTTGAAATGCGCGATGGGACGACCATCAAGATTGATTCACCGGCTGAATTGCCGGATGAAGGCTTGATCAAAGATATTTACGAACCGTGGATGTCGCTGGAGATCTTTACACCGACCGATTATTACGGCGTGGTAATGGACCTGGTGCGTAAAAGACGCGGCGTCTACATTAATCAGGAATACCCGGCCGCCAATCGGGTGCAGCTCAACTTTGAAATCCCGCTGTCTGAGATCATCGTCGACTTCTTTGATATGCTCAAGTCGAGCACGCGCGGTTATGCTTCAATGGACTATCAATTCCTGGAATATCGGGCGGGGAACCTGGTCAAACTGGAAATATTGGTCAATGAAGAGCCAGTGGATGCGCTGACCGCCATCGTCCATAAAGACGAAGCCTATCACAAAGGTCAGGCATTGGTAAGCAAACTGAAAGAAATCATCCCCCAGCAGTTATTTGTCATTCCCATTCAGGCTTACAGCGATGGGCGGGTCATCTCGCGCGCCAACGTCAAGGCGCTGCGCAAAGATGTGTTGGCAAAATGCTACGGGGGAGATATCACACGCAAGAAAAAGCTTTTGGAAAAGCAAAAAAAAGGCAAGAAACGCATGAAGATGGTGGGAAGCGTCGAGCTGCCGCAAGAAGCGTTTATGGCCATCCTGCGTTTGGAGGATTAATGCCGGCTGAGCCGAAGACCGTTTCATGGCCGGCAATTTCGCGCTGGTTACTGCCGCTGCTCGTCAGCCTGGCAGCACTTCTGATCGTATTTCAGCAGGTAGATTTGGCCCAATTTTCTGCAGCGCTGCAGCGCATCTCTGCCGGGCGGATGTTTTTGGCGTCTGGTTTGTTTATCGCCGGGCTCCTGCTGCGTGCCCTCAGCTGGAAGTTGATGTTGGGCAGCGCATTTTCTTTCGGGACCGCCTTTGCCGGGCTGAATGCCGGGTATTTGCTGAATAATATTCTGCCGTTTCGCCTGGGCGACGTCGGTCGGGCGCTGCTCTTGACCGGCGACGGAAAACAACAGAGACCATTTGGCGAAGTGTTTGCTACCATCATCACTGAACGCGTGTTGGATGTCTTCATCGGTTCCGTGTTTCTGCTGCTTTCAGTACGCTGGCTTTCAGACCAGCCGGCTTTACGTACCGCGGCTCTGGCTGGCGTGCTCCTGATGTGTTTGGTGATGCTACTCGCTGGTTTGGCCGCCCGTCACCAGCAGCAGGTGATCGATTTTCTCAAAAGAAAGCTGCCCGCCAAACCGTTTTGGCAGACGCGTGTGCTTCACTTTTTGGAGGAGACCCTGACCGGTTTTCACTTTTTCACCCAACCAGCGCGCTGGATCCCGGCAGCGCTTTTATTGATCTTCAGCTGGGGCTTCTCGATGATCCAGCTGGGTGTCTTACAGCAGGATGTGCTGAATGGCAGCTCGTGGTTTTGGCCGATGTTGGTGGTTTCAGCTGGAGCGTTTATCAATGCGCTTCCCTCCGCGCCGGCTGGTATGGGTGTTTTTGAAGCTGCGGTGGTTGGGGCATATGCCTTGTTGGGGGTCGCCAACGGGCCCGCGTTGGCACTGGGCTTGGCACTGCATGCCTTCCAATTTATTATCCCGAGCCTGTTCGGCACGGTCGGACTGGTGGCCTTAAACAAGAACCCGGGTCAATTTCTGAGCAGGGTGTGGAATCGGGCGCCAAAACCAGGTGGTTCACAGTGAAAATCCTGATCAGTTCTACCTATTTTGAGCCCTATCGTTCCGGGCTTTCGGTTTATGCGTTTCGCCTGGCTGAAGGCCTTGCAAACCTGGGTCACCAGGTGCGTGTGCTTACCTCACAATACCAACCCGACCTGCCTGCCCATGAGGAATTGGGTGCGCTGCAGATCACCCGCGTACCGGTTGCACGGCGGCTGTCAAAGGGGGTACTGATGCCCGAATTTCAGCGCTGGGCAGCGCAGCTGGTGGACTGGGCCGATGTGGTCAACCCGCACCTGCCACAATTTGAAGCTATCCAGCTCAGCCGGCTTTGCCGCCGGGCGCGTAAACCGCTGTTGGTTACTTATCACTGTGATCTGGTGATGAAAGGTGGCTGGTTCGACCACCTGGCAGGATGGGGCACAACCCAGCTGCAGCGGCCAGTCCTGAAGCAAGCTGGGATGATCGTCCAGAACACCCGCGACTACGCCGAGAGTTCGCCACAGCTGAGGCACTGGTTGGCCAAGGTGCACGAAGTGCCGACGCCCGTTTCTGCCAAAGCGCTCAGCACGGCAGAAGTCCAAGCGTTTAAAGAAAAGTTCGGCCTGACTGACAACATCAAAATATTGGGTCTGGCTGGCCGGGCTGCCGCCGAGAAGGGTTATGAGTACCTTTTTGCTGCGCTGCCCCAGATCTTGAAAAAATACCCAGAAACCGTGGTGGTTCATGGCGGAGGATGGCAAAGCGTGATTGGCGAGGAAGAATATCAGCGCAAAATTGAGGCATTGGCCGCCCCCTTTGGCGCGCATTGGCGCCAGCTGGGCTTCCTGCCGGATGGTGCCTTCCACGCATTTCTGGCAGCCAGTGACGTGCTTGTTTTTTCAAGCCTGAATGCCACCGAGTCTTTTGGAATTGTGCAAATTGAGGCCATGCTGCAGGGCACGCCGATCGTTGCCACTGATCTGCCCGGTGTACGCCAACCGGTGCTGCAAACCGGGTTTGGTAAAATCATCCCGGCACGCGATCCACGCGCCCTGGCAGAGGCGGTATGTGCTCTGTTGGAAAATAAGCCAGCAAGTGACCGGGTGGATGATTATTTGGCTCAATTCCAGACCGGCGCTGTGGCACGGAAATATGAAAATCTATTCGAGCAGCTTATTCATGAATGATACCCTTAAGCCGGAAGAATTAGACCGAATTTGTGAAGCCCACCTTTTCAGCCTGCCATATTTTCGCGGCATGCTGCGGGCGGTGGAACATAGCTTAATTGCCCGGATTGACCTCCCCGAGCCGTTTTTGGACGTTGGTGCTGGCGATGGTCATTTCTACCATGCAGCGCTGCGCGATAAACTTTGTTTGGGAATTGACCCCTGGCTGGCCCCGCTGGAAGAAGCCAGCAGCCTGGGT
The DNA here is from genome assembly GCA_034430195.1 of Anaerolineaceae bacterium. GTDB lineage: Bacteria > Chloroflexota > Anaerolineae > Anaerolineales > Anaerolineaceae > Mesolinea. The sequence continues at coordinate 17,387 of DAOUFF010000047.1, forward strand.
GACTACGGACTGCTCACGCAAGCAGACGGCAAGTTTATCCCCCTGGCGGATGGCAGCCTGCCCGCTGCACTGAGCAACTCGGTTTTGGAGCACATCCCTGGCGTTCAGGAGGTCTTGCAGGAGGTCGGACGGGTGTTGGCGCCGGGTGGTATTTTTGTTTTTACGGTTCCCAACCAGCGTTTCCGTACGGACTTATGGGGAATGAAATTTTTCATTGCCCTTGGTCTGAGCGGGCTGGCCAACCGTTACGAACATTTCTTTAACCGCATTGCCCGACATATCAACCTTGACCCGCCCGAGGTCTGGCTGAAGCGGTTGCAAGTGGCTGGATTTTCTCAAGTTGAATACCAACATTACTTTCCAGTATGGGCCATGCAGATGCTGGAACGGGGGCATGCGGCCGGATTGCCCAACCTGCTGTGGAAGAAAACCTTGGGCAAGTGGGTCTTGTTTCCTTCCCGCCGAAACCCCTTCATTCCGTTGCGGAAAATTCGGGCGTTGCTGAATGACCCGCTGACCAGCGAGGGCACCTGTACGCTCTATATTGCCAGGAGAGACTTTTGAAAATACTTACGCGTTGGGCTTATTACGCCTGGTCTGTGATTGAATTGTTATTTGGCGTCCGCAATTGGAAAGTACTTTTTCGCATTTTTTTGGGTAAACCCACACCCGAACTAAAATGGCTACAGCTGCGCAAATCAGGCATTCAGATGGCAGTGCGGGGCAAGATGGACGTGTGGTCGGTGAAAGAAGCGCTGATCGACCGGTTTTACCAGCGTTACGGCAGCGAAATCGGTTCGAACTGGATTATTGCCGACGTCGGAGCCGCCATCGGCGAGTTTACCATCCCCGCGAGCCTGGCCGCTGTGGAAGGCCGGGTTTTAGCCTTCGAACCCAACCCGGGCTCGCTGGATATATTGCGCCAGAACCTGCGGGTGAATAACGTCCGGAATGCGCAAGTGTTCTCGCTGGGAGTATGGAGCGAGGCCGGCAATATCATGCTGGACTTCTCAACCGGTGAGCCGCTGCAGGCCCGCAGCATGGCGCCAGATGGTAATGGTGCCAGTCAGGGCATGCCCACGATTACTTTGGAGGGGTTGATTAATGAATATGCCGGCGGACACCTGGACCTGTTGAAATTGGACTGCGAAGGCGCTGAGTACCCGATCCTGCTCAGTGCCCCCTCTAAAACGCTGCGCGCGATCGATCGGGTGGTCATGGAATATCATGATTTGGATAAAGAACGCAGCCATGCCAGTTTGGTGCGCTTATTTGAAGCGAACGGCTTTCAAGTACGCCTACATGGCAACTTTGCCCACCGGGAGCTGGGGTATCTGTACGCCAGCCGAAATCTGACACTGCCACGCAATGACTGAACCATTCTCAGATGCCAGCGGTCAGCCACCAGCCCCTGACCCCCGCAAGGGTCAGACCGTTTTAGAGTATGTCAAAGCGGCACTGCAGGGTGGCGGCTCTGAAGCCGGGGGCCAGCTGGCCGCTGAAGACTCCGCCGGTCAAGCCGGCCCGATGATGGGAGATGCCACCGGAGGGAAGCCGGCCCGCCCGGCACTGCTGCTGTTGGGTTTGCTGCTCATTCTGATCGGGGAGGCACTAATTGGTGCGGGTGGCAGTTTGGCTGGCTGGGCAGCGATTGTTTTTTTCGCACTTTCCACGGCAGCTATTCTCTCAGCCTACAGGCATGGCAGCAGCGTTCAGCAGCCGGCCGAACCCGCGCCAACCTGGCCAGTTGCTCCAATGCGCTGGATTTGGCTGGCTGCGGGAATATTTCTCGCAATTTTGGCTTACATTCTGATTGATGGCAGCGAATGGGATGCTGCCGGCACCCTGGCTTGGGTAGGCAGCATCGTCTGCCTGCTGTTGGGCTTTGGAGCACTGCGCGGGAGCAAGACCACGGCGCTCAGCCCGCGGAGGCCCAGCTTGAAAAAGCCCCTGCAGGTGGATCGCAAATTTGCGGCTGCTGCACTGGCGCTGATTATTATCATGCTGTTTTTCCAGTTTGCGAACTTGAAAACCGTACCACCGGAGATGATCAGCAGTCAGGCTGAACAATACTACTCCGTCAGCGAAATATTAAATGGCAATTTTCCGATCCTTTTTCCGCGCAATGTCGTTTCGGAACCGGTCAGCTACTATTGGGCTGCGTTTTGGAGCAAAATTTTATTTCAGAACCCCAGTTTTAGCTCGCTGAAGTTTGTTTTTGCACTGGCTGCGTTAGTCTCTATTTTTTATGCCTTCAAACTGGGAGAACTGCTTTTTGGCCGTTGGGAAGGTTTGTCCGCGGCCGGATTAATAGGCGTGGCATTTTGGCCGATCGTTCAATCGCGTGCACTGCTGGGCTATGGGCTGGTTTTACCCGTGCTTAGCCCTGCGGTTTACTATCAGATCAGCGGGCTGCGGAGAGGCCGGCCGGCAGAGCTCTATGCCGCCGGTGCGCTGGCAGGCCTGGGATTGATGACCAACAAGCTGTTCTGGATCCTGCCATTGTTCAACCTTGTAACTTGGATTGCCTGGGCATTTAAACAAAAAAACACCGAAAGGGTGAGCCAGGCGCTGAGGACTTTTTTTGAGAGCGGGCTGCTAGGTGTCGTCACAGCCATCCCATTGCTGCGGGCGGTTGGCTTAAACCTACCGGGGTACCTGGCGCCTTTTCTGTCACGAGTAAGCGCTATGGAAGTGCCCCTGGCGGGGCAGCCGCTGCTGCTCTTTTTACGCAACTGGATCCGCTCGCTTGGGGTAACCCATCTGGCAAGTCAGAGCAGCTGGGTGGAGGCCATTCCATCCCGCGCCGCGCTGGATTGGATGAGCGCAGTTTTGTTTGTGTTTGGGTTCAATTTGCTCCTGGCAAGCTGGCTGAGTCGAAAAGATTGGCAAGGTCTGGCGCTGCTGCTGGCTTATCCGCTCTTTTCCGTCCCCTCGGCTCTGGCGCTGGCTTTTCCGGCGGAAGTGCCCTTATTAAGCCGTTCGCTGGGGGCCGCATTGCCTGTATTTTTGATTGCCGGTTTTGGCGCCGTCTCACTCATCCGCATTATTACGGCATTCCTGCATTCAGCGCGGCGAACGGCAGGCATTGCCGCTTCAGTCTTGATCTTGTTGGTAATTGTCGCTCAAAACCGTCAAATGCTCTTCAATCTTTATCCAGACAATTATGCTGCTTCAGCGTGGAACACCTCAGAAATGGGCACAGTCATTCGAAATTTCAGGCGGGGTTACGGGCCAGAGGCGCGCACCTATCTGATTGGCTACCCTTACTGGGCGGACGCGCGGGTTGTGGCAATTGAAGCCGGCATTCCAAACGAAAATATCTCGCTTCCGAGCGAAGAAATTGGAATTGCGGCTGTGCCCGGACCACAGCTTTATATCCTTCATCCGGATGACAGCGCAAGCCTGGGTCGGCTGCAGCTGGCTTACCCAGACGGGGTCCAAACCACCTACCAGAGCATCCGCCCGAATAAAAACTTCATCTTGTATATAATAACTGACGGTTAGTCTATGCAGAGCGATGATTTGCATTCCCAAGAGAAACCAGCTGCCCGGGCAGGCTGGCAAAACTTGCTGGTTTTCGGCTTGTTATGCCTTGTATTGGTGTTTGGGGCTTCCTTTCGGCTTGTTGGCAGCGATTGGGATGAGGGGCGCCATCTCCATCCGGATGAGCGCTTTTTATCCATGGTATTGAGCAGTATTGAACCGGTCAAGTCGCCAGCAGAATACTTTAACAGCGATATTTCAAGCCTCAACCCGGGAAACCGCGGCTACGATTTTTTTGTTTACGGAACCCTGCCGATATTTATCATTCGCTATGTGGGGGAGTGGACCGGACAGACGGGTTATGACGCGATCACTTATTTGGGCCGTCTGCTCTCCGCCCTGGCTGAGCTGGGAACGATTCTGCTCGTTTTTCTGATTGGCCTCAAGCTCTACGACAAGTGGGTCGGCCTGTTGGCGGCTGCCTTTTATGCTTTTGCAGTGCTGCCCATTCAGCAGGCTCATTTCATGACGGTGGATACATTCACCAACTTGTTTGGGATGGCCACGGTATTGGCAGTGGTACTGATCAGCCAAAGGAAAACGCAGCTGGCGGCGTTTGAAGCCGGCTCACCCTGGCGGAGCAAAGCAGCCGAAATCTGGCCATATTTATTTTTTGGCCTGGCGCTGGGAGCGGCAACTGCTTCAAAAATTAACGCAGCGGCCCTGGCTTTGCTTCTGCCGGCCGTGGAAGCGGTGCGCTATTTTCACACCCCACCGGAACAACGCCCCCGTCAGTTTTCAATCACCTGGAAGCTGGTCCTGACAGCGGCTTTGGTCAGCCTTGTAACCTTCCGTTTGGGGCAGCCATATGCATTCAAAGGCCCGGGGTTCTTTAACATCGGCTTTAATCCAGAATGGCTTTCTGGAATGCAGAGCCTGAGAGCGCAAAGCGCCGGGGAGGTTGACTTCCCGCCGGCTTTGCAGTGGGCGCGCCGCCCATGGTCTTTTTCTCTGGAAAATCTTTTGTTGTGGGGGCTGGGTCTGCCTTTCGGGCTGACCGCAGTTTTTGCTTTTCTTGCAATGGGGTGCCGGGCAATTAAGGCCCGCGAACACTGGCACTTGCCTCTCTGGGGTTGGACGGCCTTCTACTTCCTTTGGCAATCGCTTTCGTGGGTCAAGTCGATGCGTTATCAACTACTGATCTACCCACTCTTGGCGTTGATTACCGCCTGGGGCATCATCAGCCTTATCCGACGTGTGCAGCCAGGCCGCCTATTTAAAAAAATAGTGCCGATAAAGTGGCTGCGAGGCTTGGGTGTGGTTTTGCTTACCGTCAGCCTGGGTGGGGCCGCGGCCTGGTCTTTTGCGTTTACGCGCATTTACACCCGGCCACATTCCCGCATTGCTGCCACCGAATGGATCTATGAGAATATTCCCGGGCCGCTAAACCTGGTCATGACCACCTCTGAAGGCGGTACCTTCCAACAACTGCCCTACCGCGCCAACGACTTTTTAGACGCCGGAAAAACAGCACATTTTTCATTTCAAGCGGATGAAGATGGCTTCCTCAGGGAGTTCACCATTCCATCGGTCACTGACCTGACCCAAACCGCAGCTGATACTCTTTTCACTGCCAGCGTGCGCGCTCCGGATTCGCCGATTCAGATTGTATCTCTGCCGGCTTTGGCTCAGCTGCCACAGCCAGTCTTGGAGGTTTCAACCTCAAATGCGCTGACCTTTTACTTTGACCCTCCGGTGGCCGTTACCGCCGGCAGCCACTATGTCGTTCAGGTCAACCACAATTCGCCGAGTGCACAAATGTACCTGAGCGGGGTCCCGACCGTTCGTCTTGAAAATTCGGCGGGCGAAACCTCACTGGTTTACCTGCCCAAGATCGTTGAAACCATCCAGCCCGACCACAGCTACAGCATGGAAGTCAGTGTGCTCACGCCCGGTGCAATTACGGCCGTCAACCTGCCATATGTGCTGGACCAGGCGCGAGAACCGGGCGAAAAAACGCTCAAAATTACGCTGCTGCAAGTCGGGCAAGACGCCCAATCGGCTGTCAGCGGACAAATTTCATCGACGTTTCTTGAGGCTGGCGATGGAAGGGGTACAGCATACACCATCCCGCTGGCGCAACCGTTGCTGATCGAAGAA
>DAOUFF010000048.1:0-3767 GCA_034430195.1 Anaerolineaceae bacterium
TGCTGGGTGCCTACATCGGCTGGCAGTTTTACACCAATCCGACCTTCATCTTTGCGCTGCTGCCGCATGTGCTGGCGTTTGCCTGCGGCATCATGCTCCTGCCGCTGATCAAGCCGGCGCTCATTCGCTGGGAATTGCCTGATCGCTGGGTCAAGGCCCTGCCGCGGATAGCTTTGGTGTTGGCGCTGGCGCTGGCTGTGCTCAGCTTTATCGGCTTTGACATTTTGGAATATGCCCGCACCAACATGGTGGCGGCCAGTATTGCCACGGCCGGCGATCCCTTCGCCGAAATCTCCGCACAGGAGCCGCTGGGAACTTTTTGGGTGCGGATTGTGCTCATCTTTTTGAGTGGCGCGCTGGTGGCATTTGCCAGCGCCAAGCCGGGCAACAAACAAGAATTTGCCCCCAAAGAAAAGCTCATCAAAAACATGTGGGCGCCGCTTTTGCTGCTCGTGCTCACCGTGGTGGCGGTCATTTTCCGTGAAGCAGCGCCCAAGGCTGTAGTGGTGATGAATGGCAACTGGCGTTTCGTGCTGTCCATCCTGGTTTCGGTGCTGTTCGGCTTTGTATTTGGAGCCGTGGTCGAAATCACCCTCATCCGCCCGCTGTACGTGCGCCCGACCTTTATCATCATCATGACACTCGGCCTGGGTTATGTCGTGCGGGAACTGGTGCAGCTGCTGTGGGACCCGCTGGCTTATCAGATGGTGCGGCCACCGCTGTTTGCGGCGCCTGGCAAGGCGGAAAGCGTTGCTGAATGGCTGCAGAAAGGTTCCAGCACACTGGTGATTTCGGGGGTCACCTTCCCGACCTACCGGCTGTTTGTCATCCTGTTGGGGGTCGTCATGTTCATCTTCATCACCATTCTGATGACGCGCACGCGCCTAGGCATGATCATTCGTGCCGGCGTGCAAGACCCCCAGATGGTGGAAGCGCTTGGGATCAACGTCAAGAAAATATTTACGTTGGTCTTCGCGCTTGGCGTAGCGATGGCAGCGCTGGGCGGGATTGGCGCTGGCCCATTCTTGCCAATCCAGCCACTGATGGGCGACCAATATCAAACCCAGGGCTTGATCACCGTCGTCATTGGTGGGATGGGCAGCTATGGCGGAGCCTTCGTTGGCGCCATGATCCTTGGCATGGCACGCGCTTTTGGGGATTACTTTGCGCTAAAGTTCTCGCTTTCGACGGCCATTGCCGAAGCCTCCACCGTCATTATCATGATCATTGTACTTTTGACCCGTCCGCAGGGTTTGTTTGGAAAGAAGGAGTAGTCCTGTGACTGAAACAACTTTCAAGAAACCCACTTTTTTGGATATGATCCGGCGGGAACGTGGCTTTTGGATTTTTGCACTGGTCATGCTGGCATTTCCGCTGGTGATGAACGCCATCACTGGCACCGGCTTGAATGAGGGCATCACCAAATTTTGGCAGGGGCAGTTGATCACCTTCTTTATTATGTCTGTTTTTGCCATGAGCTACGACCTGTTGGTCGGCTACGGCGGAATTCTCAGCTTTGGGCATGCGGCATCTTTCGGTGGGGGGGCTTACACCTTCGGATTGATGAGCAAATATTGGGCTCCTAAAATTTTGGAGAATAACCCGATTATGCTGGGGACGTTTAACCTGAGCGAAGTACTGGCGCTGCTGGTGATTGTACTGGCGGTGGTGTTGGTCTCGGTGCTGATTGGGCTGCTGTTTGCTGCCACGTCCATGCGCTTGAAGGGCACCTATTTTGCCATGCTCACGCTGGCCATCAGCTCGGCTTTTTATATCCTGATCAAGGCTACCGATTTTCATCAGTGGACCGGCGCAGATGAAGGTCTGCACGGCATACCACTGCCGCTATGGTTGAACCCGACCCAAAATCGCTTTGCCGTCTACCTCATATCACTGGTGTTTTTGGTGATTTGTTACCTTGTGATGAAGCGCATTGTCGACTCGCCTACCGGCCGGGTGATTGTGGCCAACCGCGAGAATGAGGATCGTATGCGCATGATTGGGTACAATCCGGTGATCTATCGCGCCATTGCGTTTGTGACCGCTTCCATCTTTGCCGGCCTGGCGGGTGCACTCTACGCCATTTGGAATGTGAGCGCCACGCCAACGATGCTGTCGACCGTGACGACGGTGAACGCGCTGATTATGACGATTATGGGCGGGATGGGGACGCTGATCGGCCCGATTTTTGGCGCAGCGATCAGCCAGGTGATCCAGCAGTTCTTTTATACCTGGTTTGGGGCGCGCTGGCCGCTGGTGTTCGGGTTGCTGTTTATGCTGATTGTAATGTTCCTGCCCTATGGGGTGGTGGGCACCTGGCGGATGCATGGGTTTAAGCTGAAACAGGGATGGGAGCGGTTTATAGGGTTGTTTAAAGGGGGGAACGCCCGGGCGGAGTAGAGGGCGCTGGCTGAGTCGTCTTGTCATCGCGAGGGACACTCTGTCTTCGCGAGGAACACTCTGTCATCGCGAGGCACGAAGCGATCTCGCCTTTCCGTAGCAGGCAAACAGAAAAGAGAGAGATTGCTTCACAGGCTCGCATCTATCTGTCATCGCGAGGAACGTGGCGATCTCGGTTTTTCATGGCTGGCCAACCTAAAAAGAGAGATTGCTTCGCAGGCTCGCACAGCACGGTCTGTCATCGCGAGGGACGAAGCGATCTCGCCTTTGACCGCTGACCAACCAGAAAAGAGAGATTGCTTTGCAGGCTCGCAATGACACCAAAGTGCGCTGCGCTCGCAATGACACCAACGCTTGCAAGCTTGACAGGAAAAGAGAGATTGCTGCGCAGGCTCGCAATGACAGATGGAAGCTCGCTATGACATCTACGCTCGCGCGGGCAGGACGGCCACCGGCCCATCGCGGCAGACCAGCCAGCCATGGGGCAGCCCCACTACCTGGCAGACCTCCTCTGCCAGCTCGCATGACCCGCACAGCCCAATCCCACAGCGCATCAGTCCCTCAAACGAAAGCTGCGCTTCCACATTAAAGGCCTGCGCCAGCCCGGCCAGCGCCCGCAGCATTCCTTCCGGGCCGCAGGCAAAGAGCCCATCTACGCCGCCTTCTTCCAGCGCGGCGCGCACCAGGTCGGTCACCAGTCCTTTTCGCCCACTGCTGCCATCTTCAGTCGCCGTCCAGACCCGGCAGCCGAGCGCTGACAATTCATCATCCAAGAGCAGGTTTGCGCTGCTGCGTGCCCCCAGGCAGGCCGTTACCCGCGCACCGCGCGCCAATGCGCTTTGGGCCAGAAATTTGAGCGGTGCTGCGCCGTAGCCGCCTCCGGCCAGCAGCAGGTTGGACCCGTGCGGGCTGAAGCCCTGCCCGAGGGGGCCGCGCACGAAAAGCGCGTTGCCAGGCTGCAAGCTGGCCAGAGCCTGGCTAAAGGGCCCGACTGCAGCGACCGTCAGGCTGAACGGGCGGTCAGCGGCGATGCTAAACGGTTTTTCTCCGACGCCGGGCAGCCAAGCCATGACAAACTGGCCGGGAACAGCTGCCGGTAGGGTCTGGTCGAACTGCAGGCTGCGCGTAGCCACATTCAATATCTGGTTTTCAGTGACGAAGAAACGTTGATACAGTCCCGGGTTCATCTCAAAGCGCCTTTCCACTGAGCTCGGTCACACTGGAATACCCCTCCGCATCCATAAAGGCCGCCAGCTGGGCCGCGATCCGCGCAAAGGCAGCTGGCCCTTCTTGCCAGACCGCTGAGCCGACCCCAACCAGCGTGGCGCCGGCCATGAGCATCTCGGCGGCGTCTTCGCCGTTGGAAA
>DAOUFF010000049.1:0-77410 GCA_034430195.1 Anaerolineaceae bacterium
ATTATTGGGATTATCAATCAGACAGGTAAAGCGGCTGAAGAACAAGGCTAAATTGGAGGGTCTGGCAGCTGTGTTGCATGGCAATCGTGGCAAACCGCCACATAATGCCCTGCCAGCTGCCAAACAAACCAGCCTTAGCCTTTTCCAAGCTGGGCGAGCACGGCGCGCCGACCGCCCTAGAGGCGCAACCCATCTGCGGACAGGCCTGGAGGGGGGCATCTGTTGTTTCACGTGGAACATAGCAGTAAAGGCTTAAAGGTTTCACGTGAAACATGCGCCACTTCAGCCTGCGGCTGACTCCCCGCCAAGGAATGCCAGCGCGCGGCTGCTTTCCTGATCCATAAAGACCTGCAACTCACTGCCCGGGCGAAAGTCAGCCACACAGATCAGACGCAGACGCTGTTGGAGAGCTTCATCGGCCTCGATCCATTCGCTAAGGCGATTGGGAGTTTCATTAAAAAAGGCCTCAGCGAACAGGTCCAGCCCGTTTTGGATGGTGAGCGGATAGATATTGCCCTCAATAAGATCCTGGAAGAAGTGCGTCCCGAGCGAAGGCTCTGTGGCGACGCCGGCCACAATGCCGGCGATTTCGACCAGCGCCTTGCTGTTGAAGATGTCAGCGTAGTCGACATGAATGCCCAAGTCGGGGTTGGAGGTGCCCCACCGGCCGGGTCCGATGCTGATAAAGGTTTTTCCGCTGAGGGCGGCGTTTAGTCGGCCGATGGCGCGTTCCAGCTGGTGGCGTTCAGCTGGGTTAGGGATGCTGAAGTAAGCGGCTGGCGGCACATACAAGACGTATTCAATCTTTTGGATGGTTCCGCCTGCCACCAAGCTGGTCGCGCTGAAAATTTTGTCTTGTGCTTCGACATGCCCGGGGAGCACGTTGAATCCTTCGCGGATTATCGGAAGCGGCCGGCACTGGATCAGCGTGATCTCAGGCCGATAGCTGCCATCCGGGTCGCGCTTGAGCTGGGCGGTGAATTCGACGTCTACTGGGCTGCTGTATTCCTTTTGCAAAGTTTGCAGCATTTCGCGCATCAGCTGGGGGAAGCTGGTTTGTTTCATCACGCCATCGAAGGTGATGACCAGGTCTTCTGGCCGGCCGTCCAGAATGTTGCTGGTCAGGCTAGAAAGGAACCCCTCACTATCCAATTGCGCAATAAAACGCAGCTGTGGGGTCTGGGCGTTTAACACTTCTCGTACTGGCAGCGTACAGAATTGGTTTCCCTGCAAGTCGATGAGGTCAATGAATTGCTGGGAATAGCGCCGAATGGACTTCGCCGAGCTGGAAGGGTGCAAGGTGGGGTGGCTGAGGGCGATCAGTTGCGGGTAATCATTGCCGACCCGGTCCACCGCCCGGGTTCCCAGCCCCCATACCAGGCGGATGAAGCCGTCTTCCGGGCGAATTTGGGGAGACCAGCGGTATAAGTTCAGACTGTAGGCGACGCCTGCCATCTGCGGGAAGTAAAAGCATCCGTTTGCCTCTCCTTCAACCACCTGGATGAGCAACGCCATGCGCTCGTCGTAATCGAGCAAGCCGCGGCTTTTTCGGTAGACCATGGCTGCCGGGTTGAGCGTGGAGGCGTAAATGCGGGCCATAGCCAATTTAAGGGCGATCAGGTTTTCTTCAGGCTTGCCCTGGTTGGGCAGGAAGATGCTGTCGTATTTGCCGGCAAAGGCGGTACCAAAGTTGTCTTCCAACAGTGAAGAGGAGCGAACGATCAGTGGCCGGCGGTTGGCCATGCTCAAAATGGTTTCCAGGCTTTGCAGGACCGTCGGAGGAAAGTCGCCCTGCTCAAATTCGCGCAGCAGGTCGGGGTATTCGGCCCGCATTTGGTCTTCGCTCTTGTACTTCTGTTCGTTCCAATGCAGCAGGTTGTTGACGGAAATGAAATTGTAAAAAACATCTGAACCAATATAAAATGAAACCGGCGTCTTCAGGCTGGCCAAAAGTGCCGGGCTGGCGCGCTCGGTGAGAATGCGTGCGGCAAGCAGCATTCCTGCCGCTTTACCGCCAACACGGCCCATTCCCAGTTTATGCCGGCGGATCTCGGCTAAATCGGCGATGGTAAACCAATCCTTGGCGATATTTATGTAAGGTAATTGGTCGCTGATCATCTTGCGGATGAGGACCACCTTGATTTCATGCAGGCGTGCACCAAAAGGCTGCTGCTCTGAGGGTTTCAATTTTTCAATCATCATGCCCTGGTTAAACAGCAGCTCCATCGGTGCGGTTTCAGGGTTAAATTCCATTAAAACGTCTGCCGCGTTGACGCCGCGCTCACTGAGTGCCTGCTGGATCAGTTCAGAAAGGTGGTCGTAAGCAAAAGCATTGGCAAAATAGTAATCGGTCAGCTGGTTCATCACCAGCGAACGCCGATATTCCCAGGTTTCCGCGTCTTCCTGCAGCAGAGGCTGCTGGATGCCCTCCATTTCCTGGGTCTGCATGGCTTTTTGTGAAACTTCAAGCTGAAAGGTGTGCGGTTCAAGGAAACCTTCGCGGTAAAGTTTTTGGCGCATCAGTTCTCGGATGCGCGCCGAAAGCACCGGGTATTGAGAGAGCGTCAGATAAACGCTCAGCAGCGGGTCACTGCCGCTTTGGGGGAGGGTCATGCCCTAATTATACAGCCCCGCTGGCTGCGCGTGGAGGAAGAGATGGCTGAGCTTCCCTGGCAGGCCGTGCGCCGCAGGCGCTGACAGACAGCCAGCCCAAGGCAGGCTCGCAGATAAAAAACGCCGGATGGAAAACCACCCGGCGCGAGCTGTTTTGCCCCACCCTAGCGGGTCATGTTCATCGGCATGACGATATGCAAGAAGTTATCATCGCCTACCGGGCGCAGCATGCCGGGTGTGTTGGGCGCGTTGGTCTCGAGTACCACATTGGGCGTCTTGATGACTTCCAGAGCTTCGCGCAGGTAGCGGATATTGAAGGAGATTAGCAGCGGCGTTCCGTCCACCGAGGCGTCAACAATGACCTCCGATGAGCCGGTTTGTTCACTGGTGGCGGCAATCTCCAATTGGGAGCTTTTGTCACTGCCCTCTTCTGGCTGAATGTTCAGACGGGCGATATAGTCGGCTTCGCGGGCGATAATCTCGGTCTGTTTGCAAGCTTTCAGCAGTTGGGCGGTGTTGAGGACGGTATGCGTCTTGAAAGAGGGCGGAATGATGGCGCTGTAATTGGGGAAGGCGCCTTCAATTAGTTGAGAAACCAGCTCAGTGTCCTTAAGGTGGAAAATGACCTGGCCGCGGCCTGAAGGGAAAGCCATCTGCAGCACTTCATCACCATTCACTGCCACGCGCGCCAATTCGGAGAGGGCTCGGGCGGGGATGAGCGCGTCCAGCTTCTGAGCTGGTTTTTGTGCCATCATCGCGCTGGCAACCGAGATGCGGTAACCATCGGTGGCAGCCATCACCAGTCGGTCCCCCTCAAAAGTCATGTGGACGCCAGTCAGATAGGGCCGTGAGTCATCGGTCGCGGCCGCAAAAACCACTTCCTGGATCATTTCCTTGAATTCTGCTACATTCAGCGGAAAAGCAGACTCAAGTTCCGGGGAAGGCATGGGAGGGAATTCGTCAGCCCGGATGCCCTTGATATCGGTATTCAGCGTACCGCAGCGTACATTCAGGCTGTTTGTATGACTGTCGACCGTCAGCGCGACTTCATCGCTGGGCAGGTTGTTGATCAGGTCAGCGAAGGTGCGGGCGGGAACCGTCAGGCCGCCTTCTGCAGTGACCCGTGCTCCGATCCAGGCGGTGATGCCTAACTCCAGATTGGTGGCTGAGAGGCGCAGCCGGCCGTCTTCGGTTTTAATCAGGATGTTGGAGAGGACTGGCAAAGCGCTGCGGGATGTGACGGCTCGCGCAACCACACCAATGCCATGGGCGAGCTGCTGCTGTTGAACGATGACTTTCATAACTTCCTCCCGGGAATTATTACTTTATATCCATTAAAGTATACCGTGAAGCCGGTACTTTTACCAGAAATTTGGGCCTGGGTTTCAGAGGTAGAGCTAGAATTATTCTCGAACCTTCATTTTTTGATATAATAAATTATCGATTTTTGTCTTTCATTCGTTCGAGTTTAATCTGATTTCTCACGGTATTTAAGAGAAGTCAAACGATATGAAACAAAGCCAATACTATAATCATTTATGCGTATTAGTTTTGTCAGTTAGCATCGGTAATAGCTCGTATCATCTGACCGAAAGCCATAACCCAAGAAATAATGATACTGATTTAGAGATAACACTTGACTTGAAAAAGAGTGAATTGACATCCACTTCCTTAATTAGCCAAATTGAGCCACAGCCATATCCAATCGAACCACAGCCATATCAAGTTGAACCACAACCATACCCGATTGAGGATCTAGGAATGCAACCTGCTCCTGAAGAACCGTTTTCAAATTTCCGATTCGATCCATCAAGGCCATTCGAAGAGGTTCTGGCATTAAGTTCAACTGGCGAAGTGCTCTATACATCAAAGGATTTAGAAGACAAACTTGAAGCCAATCGGAATGCCGATGGTATCGTTGAAATTCAATCTTTGATTCCAAATTCTTTACTTATACAAACAAACCCTGAGCCATTGGAAGTTATAGGTCTAGATGAGAGATTTGCAATAGGTAATGAGAATATAGAATTTCCATTTTCTGCAATAGTTAACTTGAGGTTTAGCTGGCTTGATACAGGGAGTCCTGTCTGGTGTACCGGTTGGTTAGTTAGACGAAGTAGTGTTATCACTGCAGCTCATTGCTTATATGATGCAGTTGCTCACCCAACTGAACCAACATCAGGCAAGGTGACGGCATATCCTGGTCTAAACAGTCTATCTGATAATCCATCCCCTTACGGGAGTTGGACTGAATTTGACAGATGGGTTCCCTATGAGTGGATTTATAACGGACAGCCTTCAATCTGGGATTATGGGGTTGTCAGTCTAATTGGTACTATAGGAGACAGAACAGGTCTTTTCGGTTTTCGTGAATTCAACCAAATCAATGGGTTTCTTGAGTTGGCTGGTTACCCTTTTGATAAAGATTCCAGTGGGCAACAGCTTTGGAGTAGATATGGTGGTGTTACAAATTTAGAACCTCGACTTGTCTATTATTCCAACGATACTTACGGCGGCGAAAGCGGTTCTCCGGTTTGGGAAAATGGGTACCCAACGTGTCAATTCTGTTGCATCGCGGTTCATAGCCGTGCAACAGGAGATGGAATTTATAATAATGGCCCGAGAGTAACTAGCTACTTTCTATATCAATTACTGTATGAAAGGGAGGAATTCCGTCTTTATCAAGAGTTTTTACCCCTGATCAGGAAGTAACTATGAATATTCACCATAGATTCATTTATACATTACAGATTCTTCTACTACTCTTGAGCGGATGCAGTACCACCCTGGTGGTTGATACTCCGGAAATCACCCCTCCTACCCAAACGAAGTCAGGCATCCGATTGAATGGCATAGTAACAGATACTTCCTACGCTGTTTCTCATAACCGAGTACATATAGCTTTGGTAGATGAATCCAACAAAATTGGCGTCCCAGGAGTCGTAAGTATTCCACCGGAGGCACCAATATTGCTTCAGGAACAAGGAGTTTTCTCTCCTTTTAAGATAGAAAACATCGTGATAGGACAGAAGGTTACAGTGATTGCATCAGAAGTTCTTGAAGGGGTTCCATTCTCAACAGTAGCCACAGAGGTTTTATTGAGAGATACCGGACCTAAGGATTCCTTGACACCCCTATCAACGTGGATAAAACCGCACTTCGAGGGCGTCATTAAGGATATCACCACAGGTAATAATGCAGGGTTTTCAGTCCTAAACTTAACAATAGACGGGGTCAGTATTCAAGATAATGCTAAAATTCAATTTCAGTTCATCTCAATAACTGAGAAATCGATGATTTGGATTAAGAGCAAGGATGGTTATTTACTCGAAAAACCTGGCTACTTAGTACCTGGTCAATCTGTAAGCATTCTTCTGTTCCAAGCCTATGATTCCCAATTTCCAGGCACATTTAACCCAGTTTTGGAAATAATTGTAAATTCAGAATGATGCCTATCAAGCATTAAACGCTAGGTGTTATAAGCAGGATTTTTCAACTCATCTGCAAACTTGGCACTTGGAATCAGAAGGTAACTATCCCGTGAACAAGAAAGCCGCTAGCTCCAAGAGATCCGGGAGCGTTTACTGCAATCAAATGAGAAATTAGATAATCAACAGAATAACAAAAGGACAGAAAAGGAAATGGAGTTGGGCGCATGAAGGCAGCCACCCTCAAGAATCGTGCCCACAGCTCTGGCGCTCTCATCCACCAGACTGCGCGGCAGATTCCCCCCACCCAGTGCAGCAGACGTGCCGCAGGCACTAAGCGAACCTGAAGGGAGGCGGCAGCATGAACCGCTTCCAAACCTGAATTCAGGGTGGGCGGAACGCGCACGATCCGGAGCACGCCCGCGTAGGTATAGCGCCCGGGCAGCAATGGCGCGACTATACGCAATAAAAGATGCACCAGGAAGTCAGATGAAAGCAGTACCACCCGGCGTAGTGACGCCGCAGGCTGCGGGGCGAGGCTGCAAGCGTAAGCTCCTAGATCTCACCGCGGACCATCATGTTTCTTGAGGACTGAGAAAGTTTGCCTGTCCAAAGTTGATGCCTGAGGATTTCCCCGTCAATGGTATAGGCAGCCATCATGTGTTCGGCTGCCCGCGTCAGTTCCGGCTGCCTGCGCTGCTGCAATGCGCCAGCTACCATTTCGCGCAGGAGCCTGTGTGCGGGTGGAAGGGGTCATTTTCATGACGCACCCTCTGCACATTCTTCTATCATTATTGCAATTACATCCTTATCATCCATCCGAATGCCCCTTTTTCTATGCCCAGCTGGTGTCAGAAATCGAAAACGGTTTTCCTGTAGACGTACCCCTGCCCTGCACCGGTTGCGTGACGGGGAAGGACCCAGGGCTAAACCTCATTTGCCGGCGACACGAAAACCACCTGCTTTGCTTGGCCAAATGGATATCGTACTCATTCGACATAATCAATTCCTTTTTGCTATAATCAAAGCATATCAATCTGAATGCATACAAAAAAATAGATCCAAGGAGTTGGAACGTGGTCTTTGAGAGGAAAGACCTCGTACTCCGAAGGTGAGCATCACGGTCAAAGAATACGTGTATTTAACGGCCGGGGAAACGGGGGCAATCCGCACCGGCAGCGGTGAATCGGTTGATCTTTAAAAATGTAGAGGTAAAAATGGCAGGCATGTTTGCTGGCAAGGTAGCTGTTGTGACCGGTGCGGGTTCCGGCATTGGACGTCAGGCTGCGTTGAAGTTAGCAAGTAATGGCGCAAAGGTGCTGGCTGCTGATATCGTTGAAGAGACCGGCAAAGAGACCGTCGAAATGATCAAGCAGGCTGGCGGTGAGGGTGTTTTCTTCAAGGTGGACGTCTCAAAATCCGCCGAGGTGCAGGCGATGATCAACAAGGCTGTTGAGCTTTATGGGCACCTGGATATCGCCTTCAACAATGCCGGTATTGAAGGCCCTTCAGGGGGTAACTTCTACGATTACACAGAAGAGGCATTTGACCGGGTCACCGGCATCAATCTGAAGGGTGTTTTCCTGTGCTTGAAATATGAACTCCCCGTCATGATCAAACAGGGCAAGGGTGCGATCGTGAACACCTCCTCCATCGCGGGTCTGGTGGGCTTCCCGGGAATGCCTGGATACTCGGCATCCAAATTTGGTGTGATCGGTATGACCAAATCTGCGGCAATGCAGCATTCAAAACAGGGTGTGCGCATCAATGCGGTTTGCCCGGGGGTGATCCGCACGCCCATGGTCGACCGCCTGACAGGCAGGGATCCGGCAGCTGAAGCCGCGTATGCCGCCGGACACCCCATCGGCAGGATGGGTGAACCCGAAGAGATTGCTGATGCGGTGGTCTACCTGTGCTCTGATGCAGCCTCATTCATCACCGGCGCGGCGCTGCCTGTGGATGGCGGCTGGACTGCACAGTAATCCCGCAGGAGGGCTGGTGGAACAGCCCTCCTATAGAGAACCACGAAATGCGAAGGGGACTCTCTAGAAAGTAGCCCCCAAATAGAAAGTATTGAGAGTGAAACTGCCGGAACCAAACGGCCGCCAGTTTTGCTATGCTATGGGCAATAAAGAGGATACCCCAATCCACATTTGCCAGCTCTTTGCCTCTCCAGAGGAACTTTCTGAACCGCCAATTGCTTTTCAGCCGGCCGAAACCAGATTCAACATCTACATTGCGTTGCGTAGCCAGTCTTGCCCCTTGGTCTGAGAGTAAATTAAATGAGGCTTGATCTCGGAATTGGTTTAGTGTGGGATTTACTGTGATCGATCGGTATCCAGCTGCACGCGCGCCTTCTGATTTCGTCAGCCAATTATTGCAATTCTGGCATTCATATTCGCGAAAGGTGAAGCGATACCCCAAGTCAGTCTTTTTGTGTTTTTAGGTTGATGTAACATACTTTCTGTAAATTACGAAACCTTAACAAAAGCGGTGAGTCAGAAGCATCCTTTAGGTCACGACAACTTAAAAAGGAGGACGACATGACTCACCAAACAGTTAATACCCTTGCTGAAGAACTAGCCGATAAAGAATTGGATACCTACCAGAAATGTTACGAGTGTTGATCAACAACGCCATACAGATTGAAAGGATGAAGCATCTTCGAGCCAGAAAGTATGAACGCAGGCCGGAACGTAAAGGGCATGCCAACGGATACAAACCCAAGACAGTCAAGACCCGTGCAGTCGAAATCACGCTGGAGATTCCTCAAGGCAATTGAGCTTGGCGACGGCACAACTGGATCAAGTACTGCAGGTTCCTAGCGGGAAATCTGCTGACTCTGCTCCCCGTTTGGCGGCATGGATGGAAGAGAACCTTACTGAGGGATTTACCACGTTCGATTACCATTTGGAGCAGCGCAGAATAATCCGGACCACCAATAGTCTGGAGCGGATCAACAAAGAGATTCGCAGACGCACAAGCGTAATTAGCGTGTTTCCGAATGGGTCTTCATGTTTGCGCTTGGTTACAGCGCTATTTATGGAAGCAAGTGAAGAATGGCAGGTTGGCAAGCATTATTGCACCAAAAAAGATTTATGCTGATGACCCGCATGTATTTCTGAAATGAATTTACAGAAAAAAGGTTGCGTAATCCTCAAAAAGGTAGCTTCCGGGTCTGTCTTGCAAAAGTTGTTCCTCCCCTTGAATACTTTTTCATACTTCTCATACTTTTCAAGCCGTGGGATGAAATCATTCGTTGATCTTTCAGGCCGATTCTTTCAGTTTCTCTACGTCGATCTTTTGATCGGGATCCGCGATCATTCGTTGACCACACTTACAAGATGCGTCTCTGGAATTGTACCTTCCCAACTCGGTGGCAACGACATTGGTTGGTTCTGTTCATAGAACTTGAATATTTGTCTTTTCATCGCTTGGTTATATTAAATTTTTGAGGCTGTCCCGTTCTTTTGGGGCAGCCTCTTCATTCAACCAATCCTATGAGCGACTTAGCGTGCCGGGTTCAGCACCAGGTGCTCACTCTGATTCTGCAGCACCTGCTCGTGCCCCCAAAGCATCGGGTAGTATTGCACGGAAGCCCACAGAGGCGCCATGTCAATGTAGTGCGAATGGTAGGCATGGCCTGACTGACCGGTCGTATTGACCGTGACCGAATTGTTCAGGTCACTCAGGTCCACAATCATGCGCATGGAGGGCAAGGCTTTAACTTCGTAACCCTTGCTCAGCGACCAACCGGTTGCATTGACAATTGACGAGCTACCGCCAACAGGGAACCCACCGCGATTGAAGAGCGACTCAATCAGCGCGATGCCCGATTTTCCCAGGGTTTGGTTGCGGAACGTGGCCGTATGCAGGTCGCCCCAGCGCCAGGCGGCTGGCTCTTTGCCAAGCGACTTTTCAAGCTCTTGCAGGGCTTCGCCGCGGGCTCGAATCACCATATCGGCGCGATTTTCCACCACTTCAGACGTGGTTTGGTCATCCCACCAGGGGCTGTCGGCAGGCAAATTGCGCATCACCTGATTCCAGCGTGAGCCACCTTCAGGAGCGCGCTCCTCAGGAAGATCATCGTTGAAGGTGTCTTGCAGCAGATGCCTCCAAAAGGACTCAAAAAAGGCCGCGGGGGCAGAATCGGCGGCCGCCTGGCCGTCCCAATTTGATAGTTGCGCCATGAAATCGGCCTGTGTGGCCGTCAGGTCTGCGGTTCCCGCCTCTGCCAGCAAGGGCACAAAAACGCTAGCATTGGGTTCCAAATTGTCAGCCTGCATCTGTGCGATATAGGCGATATCTATCTTGGCAGGGGCTGCTTCGATCAGGGAGGTGATTCGGTCGGCACGGAAGCCATAGTCCCAGTCGGTGGTGATCAGGTAAGGATACGCCGCTGACACTACCGGATTATTGGCAGTTACAATGTAGCCCTCGGGCGGGTTAAAGGCGTATGGCTGCGCCTCAAACGGGACGAAACCAGTCCATTCATAGGCGTCCGTCCAACCCGGTACGGGCAGACTGCCGTCGCCTCCGGCACGAATGGGGGTATTGCCGGGCATTTGGTAGCCAATGTTGCCATCGACATCCGCATAGACCAGATTTTGAGCAGGCACCTGGAACTTGCTGGCTGCAATGCGGAATTCCTCCCAATTTTGCGCTTTATCCAGGCCCCAAATGGCGTTAAAAATACTTGAAGGGGATAAGGCGGTCCACTGAAGCGCGATGGCGTAATTGGCTGGGAGGTCGATGCCGCTATTTTCGCGGAATGGCACAAAGTCGTCTTTTTCATATGCGTTTTGGTCCATCAAGGCAGCGAAACTGTCCGAGATGATCGGGCCATGCCGCGAAACCCGGATGGTGATCGTCACCGGATCGGCGCTGCCGGTATTGAAGGTTTCGCTGCGGGTTTCAAAATCTACCCACTCGCCGTTCACTTCATATTGATTGGGGTTGTCGGGGTTTACTTTTTCAATGTAGAGATCCATAACATCAGTGCCGACGTTGGTATAACCCCACGCAATGCGCTCATTGTGGCCGATCACCACTCCCGGAACGCCGGCAAATGAAAAACCGGAAACATCAAACTGGCAGTCCGCATTTCTGGAGGTACAATGCAGCCCCAGCTGATACCAGATGGAGGGCATTTGGATGCCCAGATGCGGGTCATTGGCCAGCAGGGGTTTGCCGGTATCGGTAAGGCTGCCAGAAACAACCCAGGAATTCGATCCAATTCCGTCGCTGACCCCACTCAAAACGTTTTGAAGCAAAGCGATATTGTGCGCGGCGCTGGTGTAATCCAGAGATTGAGCCAGGGCCTGTGCCTGAGGTGCCAGGCTACCCAGGCTGGCAGGGGTGCCCGCCAGCTGGTTGACAATGACCGGCTTTTCCGGGTCATAAGCCGGGTACAGCTCAGCCAGCTGTTCTGGTGAGAGTGTTTTGAGCAGCAGTGCGCGTTCAATCTCATCGTCCATATTCCCGCACAGGTCCATGGCAATGACCTTGCCCCAGGTCAAACTGTTGACCGGTGACCAGGGAGCGACCTGATAATCCGGACTGAGCAGCCCCAATACTGCGTATTCAAGGCTGAGGGCGCTGCCGGAATGGTCTTTGAGATAGGCGTTCACGCCATCCGCATAGGCCTGCAAAATCAGGCGCGAATCGGGGTCTGCGGTCTCCCATTCCACCTCGGCTGTGCGGCCCCAGCCCAGAGTTCGCAGGAAGGCGTCAGTTTCCAATTGGCTTTTTCCAAACATTTCGCTGAGCGTGCCCGCACCAATGTGCCGCCAGGCATCCATCTGCCAAAAGCGGTCCTGAGCGTGAACGTAACCCTGGGCAAAAAACAGGTCATGTGTGTTTTCGGCGTATACCTGTGGGACTCCCATCTCGTCCCGATAGATCTCCACCGGCGCCTGCAGACCGCTGAGCGAAATTTCACCATCTGTCTGCGGGAAAGACAGCTGGGCCACTTTGCCCGGGAGGTAGCTCTTGAAATAGTAAAGCGCGGTACCCGCCGCGATGACCACGAGTGCGATCAATATCAGAAAGATGTTTTTAAATAGCTTTTGTTTTTTCATGATTGCTCCAAGTCTGTTTGAAAATTAATGGATTGGGATGAGCTGCAGCAAGCCTGCAAAATGGCTGGCTCGGGCTAACGGGGAGTAGATTCCCTGCCTTGCTGTTTGAGCTGGTTTCGCTGAACCAGCAGGAGAAGTGCCCAGTTGCTCCGAGTGTCAAAATCAGGCATGCGGGCTGCTGGCGAAGTAAACCGTACCCGTCCAGGTGTAGGGCCAGGCTGAGTGCACACGCCGAACCCGATCTTGCCCGCAGCAGCCGTGGGTGCAGCTTCGCTCAGGTGCAAATCTCGCGAGAATACTTTAAAACTTTGCGGCATTTTTTAACAAACACTGTTTACGGCGGAAAGTTCCGGGGCTCCGAAGCCATGATGGCAGGCATCAAGCTGCCGCTGCAGGCGCAGGGCCTTGCAACAAAAAAATAATGGGCAGAAAGTAAGCTTTGGCTGCCCTTTTGGCTGGAAGCCGGTAAAATTGGAGCTTGCAGTATGTGCGCACCAGGCGCGCTGGCGGATATTTGAAGATGAACCCAGACCAAAAAGCCCGCAAAACGCGGCTCAACCTTTTTAGACTGTTTTTCCTGCTTTTTTTCGGCGGGATGGGTGCCATCATTCCTTTCCTCACCCTGCATTTCCGCGAAATCGGCTTCAGTGGTGTTCAAATCAGCACATTGATGATGTCGAGCTCGCTGGTTTTGATTTTGGGTGCCCCTCAGTACGGCCTGCTCTACGACAAGTCTGAGCGGAAGCGCTTGATTACGGTTATTTCCATCCTACTGGTGATGGCCTGCGTCGTCAGCATGATTTATGTGAGCGCCTTTGCTGTGGTGCTGATCTTGTGGACCGTCCAGCGGGCGGTGAACTCCTCGGAAATCTCAGCTCTCGAAAACCTATCCTTTCAGGTTGCCGACCAGGCTGAGACTGGCCGCAATGGTTTTGGATCGGTGCGGCTGTGGGGCTCTCTTGGCTTTGCCGCAATGGCACTGGCAGGCGGCTGGATCTATCAGAACCGTGACATCAGCGTAAATGGAGCAGTGTTCGCCGCACTGCTGGCGGCCAGCATCCTGGCTTTCATGACATTGCCCGAAGACGTGTTCAAAAAGCACACACAGACAGCTGCCGAAGAGCCGCTTCCGATACAAGGTGTACTCAAGCTGATCCTGCGCGACCGGTATCTTTGGCTGACGGTGGTGGCGCTGGCACTGACCGATACCTTGCAGGATGGCGTGCGCTCCTTCGAGCCGCTTTTCATGCAAGACTTGGGCCTGCCAGAGGCTGCCATCGGGCTGGCCTCCACCCTGAGCGCGCTGGGAGAGGTGCCAATAATGCTGGCGGCTGACCGCCTGATTCATAAGTTTGGCATCTCGAATGTGGTTCTGTTCATTTTTGGCTTTGATATCACCCGCCGGCTGTTGGTGTGGTTTTTCCCGCTGCCCGGGCTGGTGTTTGTCTTGAGCGTGCTGACCTGTGTCAGCTTTACCCTGCGCCTGGTCTGCACAGTGAGCCTGGTCAATAGCCGCCTGCCGGGCCGATATACCACCACCGCCATGGCATTTGTTGCGATTACATTGTTTGGTTTGGGCTATATCTTCAGCAATGCGGTGAGCGGCCAGCTTTACGACCTTTTTGGCGGCCGGCCACTTTATCTTTTTAGCGCTGGGCTCGGTTTGTTCTCGCTCGTTTTAGCCTTAAGTGCCCGCCGCTACGAAAAGCAGCCAGCAATTCCATCTGCGGGTTGAAGCAGAAACTGCTGTGCCGGAACGCCTGGGAGAGGTTTTTTCTGGTGGCCGACGGATCCAGTATTAGATTATTAAACAGGCCTAATAAAAGGTTTGAGAATAGTTAAGTGGAC
This sequence comes from Anaerolineaceae bacterium, assembly GCA_034430195.1. GTDB lineage: Bacteria > Chloroflexota > Anaerolineae > Anaerolineales > Anaerolineaceae > Mesolinea. The sequence continues at coordinate 13,970 of DAOUFF010000049.1, forward strand.
AAGAATAATTGCACAGAAATATAAACAGAGACCAAATCACCTGTCACTTAAGATAAGTAATACCGCCAAAAGGAGCTGCAATGATCACTATTTCAGAATATCAACAAATGCTTGCCTTGGAGCAGGAAATTGTGCATGCCCAAACCGCTAAAATGACCAAGGAGGAATTCCTGATGCAGCCGGCGCTAGGTGGCAACTGTATGCTGTGGGTTTTGGCGCATTTGGCTGACAACCTGCGCGAAATTCAAAAGATTCTGGGCGCTGACCCAGTGCAAGGGACAGAAATTTTGGACCGCTTCAAACGCGGATCTGAACCGGTGCGCAGCCCGGAGCCTGGTCTGCCTAGCGGTGCAGAAGTGTTGGCGGTTTATGACCATCTCCACCAAGCCCTCACCGCCCGGCTGAGCGCCATGACCTTGGCTGACTTTGATGACCAGATTCTCATGCAAGGCAGCCAGGCGCGGCGTGGTTGGGCCGCTTTTTTCTACATCTTCCATCATTCTTATCATGTCGGCCAACTGGAATACCTGCGCAATCTGGCTGGCCATACTGAAAAAATCATCTGACAGCCCACATGGGTAGCTGCTTTGCATTAGCTATAAAGGCTGTGGGAATGCACAAGCGCCCGCCCGCTTTGGGGTATGATTTTGGAAAACTTTTCAGGAGATGCTCTGTGATCAAAATAATCACCGACAGCACGTGCGATATCCCCGCCGAGCTGATCGAAAAATATGGGATTGATGTTGTCCCTTGCTATTTAATTTGGGGAAATGAACAGTACCGAGATCGGGTAGACCTGCAGCCGGAAGAATTTTACCGTCGAATTGAAGCTAACCTTTCTGACCGGCCGACTTCTTCTCAGCCTTTGGCATCTGACTTTGCCCGTTCGTTTCAGAAGGCTTTTGAGGGCGGCGCTTCAGCTGCGGTTTGCCTGACGATCAGTTCGGCAATGAGCGGAACCTTTCAGTCCGCAACCATTGCAGCGCAGGATGCACCCTTGCCAGTTCAGGTGATCGACTCGCATGGCCCGACAATGATGCTCGGATGGCAGGTATTGGCTGCTGCGCGGGCTGCCGAGAAAGGCGCTGATTTGGCGGAGGTTGTTCAGGCGGCTGAGCAGGTATTCAAAAGTATCACCTTGCTGGTTGCTTTGGAAAGCATGTCCTTTTTAGAATCGGGCGGGCGCGTCGGTGATGCTGTTCGCTGGTTGGGGAAAACCCTTTCCATTAAACCTTTGGTGGCCGTCAGCCGTTCAAGCGGCAAAGTGGTGCCAGTGGCGCTGATGCGCACGCACAAGGCGCTGGTCGAAGGGCTGCTGAAGCACTTTTTGGAGAGTATGCGCGGTTTTTCAAAGGTATATGTGGCTGTCATGCACGGCGACGCTTTGGCTGAAGCACAGCAGCTGGCCGCGCGTTTGGCGGCAGAACTCAACCCGGCTGAGCTGATCATTCAAATCACCGGCCCGGTATTGGGCCTCAATACCGGCCCGCAGGCTTTGGCAGTCTGTGGTTATGGTGAAGATTGAGCGCGATGACTTCACCAGCGTCATCTTCTCCATCGAGACCCCAGACCGGCCGCCCTATCGGTCTGATTTCATTGATTTTTTTGGCCTTCATTGCCCTGGGCATGCCCGATGGCTTGCTTGGCGTAGGCTGGCCTTCCATCCGGGCTGGTTTCGGCATCCCCCTCGAAGCTTTAGGCGTGCTCTTGTTTACGTCCATGGTGGGTTACCTCACCTCCAGTTTCTTGAGCGGCATGCTAATGCGGCGCTGGGGGGTGGGCCGGCTGCTGATCGCCAGCTGCCTGCTGACAGCGGCCGGCCTGGCGGGTTATACCCTGGTACCGCAGTGGTGGATGATGGTTTTGCTGGGTGTGATCTCCGGGTTGGGTGCCGGGGCGATTGATTCGGGCTTGAATGCCTATGTGGCAAACCACTTTGGACCCGGCCTGATGCAGTGGCTGCATGCCAGTTATGGGGTGGGTGTAACCACCGGCCCGCTGATGATGACGTTTGCCTTGGCCAATTACCAAAACTGGCGGCTGGCTTATCTGGCTGTGGGCGGATTTCAGGTGCTGCTCGCGCTCAGTTTTGTGATCTCGCTGCCGCTTTGGGAACGCGTGCCAGCCCGGGGGGAAGCCCAAACTTTGCCGGCATCTGCTGCTGCGCCCTGGGCAAACACGCTGCGCCAACGGCGGGTGTGGGCCAGCATGGCTTTGTTTTTCTTTTATGTCGGAGCCGAGGTGACCTTTGGGTCATGGGTTTATTCGCTTCTGACCGAAAGCCGTGGGGTAAGCCCGCAGCTGGCGGGGTATCTGACCAGCAGTTTCTGGTTTATGTTTACCGTCGGTAGAATTTTAGCGGGCTTGTTGACCCGGCACATCAACGTGCGCGCGTTGGTCAAAGGGTGCATATTAACCGGACTGGCTGGCGCCGTGGTTTTGGCTTTAGATTTTGGCGTCTGGGCGAACCTGGCAGCAGCCAGCCTGATTGGGCTGGCATTTGCGCCGGTCTACCCGGGGATGATGTCAGGCACGTTGGGCCGGGTGGGCCGCGAACACTCAGACAGCTCGGTCGGGATGCAGGCAGCTGCCGGCTCACTGGGCGCAACCGGCCTGACCAGCCTGGTCGGTGTGCTCGCGCGCAGTTTTAGCCTGGAGGTTGTTCCGATTCTGCTGATTATTTTCTTGCTTTGTCTGTTGGGAGTCTACTTGCTGGTCGAGCATAAAGGCCCGCGCGACCCGCTGCTTTCTGATTTGGAATAGAGCCTCTGGCCGCTTGGATGGCGGCCTGCTTTCGGCTGGTCATCAGACCGCCGGGTTAAGCCTTCCGAAAAACCCTTGCGGTATAATCACTTTAAACTCACCAAAAACAGAGGCACTGATGACAGATCACTTAAGCTGGATTGACGATGAACTTAAAAACCTGAGGGAAACCGGCTTCTATAACACCATTCGCACCTTGAGTTCGCCTCAGGGCGCACATGTGGTGGTAGACGGCAAAAATGTGCTCAACTTTTGCTCCAATAATTACCTCGGGCTGGCCAACCACCCACGCATCATCGCTGCAGCAGAAGCAGCCATGCAAAAGTACGGCTTGGGTCCGGGCGCAGTGCGCTCCATCGCTGGCACGATGACATTGCATTTGGAGTTGGAAAAGCGGATGGCGGAGTTTAAACATGTTGAAGCCGCCGTCACTTTCCAATCCGGCTTTGCGGCCAATGGGGCAGCAATCCCGGCCCTGGTCGGCAAAGAAGATGTTATTTTTTCGGATGAATTGAACCATGCCAGTATCATCGATGGCTCGCGCCTTTCGGGTGCTCGGATCATCCGCTACGCGCACTGCGATCCGCAGGATCTGGATCGGGTGGTGCGAGAAGCTGCCGGCTCTTATCGGCGTGGCCTGGTGATCAGTGATGGTGTTTTCTCTATGGATGGCGATTTCGCCCCGCTGGATCAGCTGGTAGAAGTGGCGGAGCGCTACGGTTTGATGACCATGGTGGATGACGCTCACGGTGAAGGGGTCTTGGGTGAAGGTGGGCGCGGCATTGTGGACCACTTCAAATTGCATGGCCGGGTGGATGTGGAAGTAGGCACATTCTCGAAGGCCTTTGGCGTGGTTGGCGGCGTGGTGGCTGGCAGCGGGCGCGTGGTCGAGTGGCTGCGTCAGCGCGGCCGGCCGTTCCTCTTCTCTTCAGCCGTCACCGTAGCAGATACGGCGGCTTGTTTGGCGGCGGTGGACCTGCTGGAAGAATCCACAGAGCTGGTAGACCGACTGTGGGCAAATGCGCGCTTCTTCCAGCGCGAAATGAAAAATTTGGGCTTCGATACCGGAGCGACGCAAACCCCCATCACCCCAGTGATGCTGGGTGACGTGCAGCTGGCCCGTCAGTTCAGCAAGCAGCTTTTTGAAGAAGGACTGTTTGCCAGTGCGCTCGGTTTCCCAACTGTTCCAATGGGCAAAGCCCGCATTCGGGTGATGATTTCAGCAGCTCACAGCCAGCAGGATCTGGAAGAAGCCCTCGAAATCTTCAGCCGGGTTGGCCGGCAGCTCGGCGTCAAGTAGGCATGGCCTGGCCTGGTCGCTGGCCGGCGCCTGGCTTTAATGACTTCGATGACCCCCGCGGGCATGGCCTGCGGGGGTTTGATTTTAATGAAGCTGAAAATATGCGCGGGGGCCTTGGCGTCCGTCGTCGTCGACGGAGCAAATTTTGGGTGTAAAAGGCGGCTGCCCTAAAGCGCGGCTGCTTTGAATGGCCTGGGCGAAAGCTTGAGCACCGATCAGGAAAGTTTGCGCTTGCGGTACCAGATCCAGACTGGCTGGACGATTTTTCGCAGCCAGTACTTGGCCACGATCGGCGCGAAGGGCTTCCCCCCATCGCGGTAATGTACCCGCAGCATTTCTGGCCAACAGCGGTCATCAGCAGCAATTGATTTTGCGCCCTCATGCAGGCGGAAGGCCGCCCAGGTCTGGGGAACGTAAACCAGGTCGCCCTCCCGGGCCAGCCGGGTCCAAAGATCGTAGTCCATGGCGAAGTAGAAACTGACATCCAAAGGAGCCACCTTGCGCCACAAGTCGGCCCTGAAGAATGCGGATTGCTGTGGAATGTGCACGTAACCGCGCTGCAGGCGGCGCAGGTCGGTCTGTGCGGCCGGAAAGTCGCCAATTTTTTCGCCAGCAGCGTTGATTAGCTGGCAGCCGCCATAAACCATGGCTGCTTCAGGGTGGGCTTGCAGCTGGCGCACGGCGGCAGTCACTGCGCCGGGCAGCAGCAGATCGTCCGAATTGATCCAGGCAAAAACCTCTCCAGTGGCACGTGCGAAGCCTTGATTAATCGCATCGGTCTGGCCTTGGTCCGGTTCAGACTGCCAAAAGCTTAGCCTGGCGGCATAGCGCCGGATGATTTCGACGCTGCCATCCGTGGACCCGCCGTCGATGATGATGTATTCCAGGTTGGGGTAGTCTTGCCCGAGTACCGTGAGGATGGTCTCTTCTAGAAAATGCGCCTGGTTGAACGAAGGCGTCACGATGGAAACTTTGGGCAGGGGGCTGAGTGCTGGCAGGGGCAAATCAGGCCTTCTTTCGGCGGGCGCCAAGGGAGTGGCGCATCCGGCGCAGCCAGTCCAGCGGTTTACGCAGGCTGCCCAACCCCAGCGTGCTGAGGGCTGCATAGCTGACCCGGCGCCAGTCGCGCAGGGTTGGCAGCGGATGATAGCGCAGACTTAGGCGATACATCGCCAGAGAGTCTTTGGGTTTGCCGGCTTCCATCAGGTAGAAAGCATCCAGGCGGTGGGCGCCAGCCCAAATCTTTTTGCTTAAGCGGGCGCTCGCCGGGTAGAACCTGGCGTCCGAGCCGATCCAGCGTGCCAATTCATAGGCTTCCCGGCCGAAACCTTCGGCTTGGGCCACGTTTTTTGCACCGGCGTGCATCCGAGCTGCAGCCCAAACGGTGTGAGGGATGTGGCGCGGTTCAGCCAGTGCTGCCAGGCGCAGCCAAAGCTCATGGTCCAGCAAATAGTTAAATTCCGGGTTGAGCAGCCCAACTTCTTCCAACGCGCTGCGCCGGATGAAGACAGCGGGCTGGCCGATGATCCGGAAGGTCATTAAACCTTTGAGCCCCCATTGGCCGTAGCGCATGCGGTGAAACGTGCGACCATGTTCATCGATCGAATCCACATCGCTGTAAACAAAAGGCGCTTTGGGGAAGCGTTCCAGCGCCTGCACTGCGCTCAAAACGGCCCCCGGGCGATAAAGATCGTCTGAGTTGAGCCAGGCTACGATTTCGCCGCGAGCCTGTCTCAGGCCCTTGTTAATCCCATCTGCCTGGCCGGCATCTCGTTCAGAGACCCAGCCGGTCACTCGTTGAGAATACTTGTTCAGGATGCGCAGGCTGCCATCCGTAGAACCACCATCCATGACCCAGTATTCCAAGTTAGGGTAGCCCTGGTAAAGCACCGACAGAATGGTCTGCTCCAAAAATGCGGCCTGGTTGAAGGACGGGGTAATGATCGAAACCAAAGGAAGGTCATTCATAGCGTTTATTATACTAATCCGGGATGAAGCGTGCATTCAAGTGTTTCATCAGGCTTGGGCGCAGCTGTGGGTGGGTCGGCCGGCCAGTAACTTGGGCGAGCCGCAGCGATTTCATGGGAACAGGCTGTAATAGTCCACCTTAGGGAAGACTGTAAGCCGGCCGCCAATGGTGGCATCCAATACTTGCCGGCCGTCGGCTGCAAAAGCTTCCCGGGCCATGCGGTAAGCCAGCTCGGAGGTCTGCAGGTCTGGCAACTGCCAGCGAAATCCTTTGCCAAAATAGGCAGCTGAAAAGTGGTTGGGGTCATCGCCCTGCGACTCGACGGTGGTATTGGGGGTTCCCTGGGTAGTAAAGCTGTGGTCGACACCGATCAGAACAACCGTGGTAAAGCCCATATAGTAAGCCAGTTGGAGGGCCACGTAGGTCACTGTGGCCCCTTCCCACACCCGCCTGGTCACATCCCGCGAAAAGCGTGGGCTGGTGTAACTGGTATAGAGGAAGTGAGTCGACTCATCCATCTTCAGCCATTTGTGCGCCCGCCACGAAAAAAATTTGGGCATGTCCAAGGCGTTGAATTCGGCAGCAGACTGCTCGGCTACCAGATCATTGATCGAAACCAGGCAAGACGGACGAAAGTTTAATTCTTGCTCCGCCAGAAAGATACGGTTAAAGCCGAAACTGAATTCATTGCTCAGCTTGCCCAAATCGGTCTGGCGCAGGCTTGGACCGTTCCCGACTAAAAAGCAGCGCTCGCCTTTGTGGCTATTGTGAAGGGCGGCCAGTTTGCGCCGGGATTCCCGCCGCCAGGGGTGCAGGTAAGCGCCCGGCAGTTCGGGCAGACGGCGCAGGCCGTCATAAAGCTGACGCAGCTCACGCCCGAAACGATCGGAGCTATTTTGCGGGTTTATTTCAGCCATCAGCGTTTATTCCGTACTCAGTCGACAGGTTGCCCCGCCATCGGCAATGATTCCCTGACCGGTAATAAAGCTGGATTGGGTGGGGTCAGCCAAAAAATAAATCACGGAGGCGATTTCGGCCGGGTCGGCCACCCTGCCGTTTACGGTTTTGCGTGCCAGCGCAGCCAGCTGCTCTTCTTCGCTGACTTCGCCGGACCTGCCGCGGTGAAAACCAGCCCGCAGCATCGGGGTATCGACCGCGCCGGGCAGCACAGCATTCACCCGGATGGAATCGGGGGCAAATTCAATTGCCATAGCCCGCGTCAGAGCCAATAGACCGCCTTTACTGGCAGCATACGCGGCGATATTGGCCGAGGTGGCTACGGCATGCACGGAAGAGACGTTGACGATCGCGCCGCCTCCCTCGGCCTGGAGCAGCGGGTAGGCCAGTTTGGCGCCCAGAAAGACCGAGCGCAGGTTGGAAGCCATCACCTGATCCCATTCCTCGGCGCTGGTTTCGAGCAGACTCTTGGTCACCTGAAAACCGGCGTTGTTGACCAAAGCATCCAATGTGTGCGTAAACTTGCTTGTCTCGGCATAAATCCCTTCCAGCGCGCTGGCTGAGGAGATGTCGGCCTGGATGTAAAGGCCGTTGCTCGGGAATTCAGGGTAAACGCCCTTTCGGTCGACACCAATGACGGTATAACCATGTTCCGCGAAGCAGGCTACCACGGCCCGACCCACCCCGCCGGCGGCGCCGGTGATTAATACGTGTCTTGTTTGGTTGCCAGTCATTTCATTCCCTTTCAGCAGAACCACCGGCTGAGTGAGACTGGCCTTCCAGCGCTTTTAAGCTGGCCAGGTCGCCAACCGGCAGGTCGAGCCCCAGAAGCAAGTTGCGCAAGGTGTTCCAGTGCACCCTTTCCCAAAAGAATGGGCTGGAATTGGTGTTATGCGGTGAAAGCAAGACGTTCTCCATCTGCAGGAGAGGGCTTTCGAGTGGGAGTGGTTCCACTTCGAAGACGTCTAGCGCGGCGCCACGCAGCTGACCAGCTTGCAGGGCAGCAATCAGCGCTGGTTCATCAATGACCGGGCCACGGCTGGTGTTAATTATCACGGCATCTCGCTTGCAGTACGAAAGCGTCTCACGGTTGATGAGGTGGTGAGAAGTCGGGTTCAGCGTACAGTTGAGGCTGATAAAGTCTGACCGACTCAGCAGGTTCTGCAGTGAGGTCATTTCCACGCCTTCTTCCAGTAAAAAGTCAGGTGCGATTTCGACGATATCATTGCCCAGCAGCCGCATGCCAAACGCACGGGCACGGCGTAGAACCGCCTTGCCGACGTTCCCCACACCCACCACTCCCAGGGTGGATTCGCTGAGCGTCTTTCCCTGGATCTTCTTCCAATTCCCTGCTTTCATGGCCTGGTCCATCCAAGGCTGCTGCCGGGAGAAATTGAGCATGGAAGCCAACACGCTTTCAGATACCGGTACGGTAAAGGCATTGGGTGTGTTCAAAACACGCACGCCGAACTCGGCGGCAGCCTGCTGGTCGATAGAGTCAATGCCAGTGCCCCATTTGGAAATGACGCGCAGCGCTGGCGCACAGGCTGCGATCACGCGGGCGCTGTAACGGTCGTCGCCGCAAATGGTGCCGGCAAACTGCCCGGCATAGCGCAGGATTTCTTCCTCAGAGAAGCGCTCGTGCACTTCTGGCTGCAGTACAGTAAGGCCAAAGTGCTTCAGAATGGGCTTGAAGCGCTGCATATACGGTAGCATGTAAGGGGCGGTTACCAATACAGCGGTCATTTTTCCTCCGGGTTGGATTTTAATCGCTGTGAGAGCAAGATTTCTGCCACGCTAAAATCAATTTCTTCGTCGATATCCCAGGCTTCCCGGGCATCAATCTCGAACATCAGTGGCCGTTCACCCAGACGGTTGCGCCGGCTGGAGAGGGTCTGCCCTGTGAAAAGATATAAGCACGAATTCTCTTCATATACCGGCGGCAGGTCCTGCGTGCGCAGCAGCACGGCCGGGTTGTGGTTGATCGCCCGCCCCAGCTGGTCCCAAAGGCGGGTCTGCAGGCGTGTGACACCGAACAAGGAATCGTATTCAGGGTAGGCGGCGCTGAGCGTGGCGATCGCCCGTGAAATGGTTTCGGGCTTGAGCAGCGGATTTGTGCTGTGGGTCTGCAGGTACAGATCCGCTGGCACCAGGGAGGTATCGTGCATCAGGATTTCGTTGGTGGGGATGGTGTCTGCGCGCAATTCTTCCGGCCGAACCAAACAGCGCACGGCAGGAAAATCGCAGGCCAGGCCTTCAAGAATGACCGGAGAGTCACTATCTACAACCACCTGAGAAATTTCAGGGCATGCCAGCAGGGTGGTGATAATGTGGGCGTAAAGTGGTTTACCCAGCATCAGGCGATAATTTTTCCCCGGGACGCGTTTTGAGTCGTGCCGCATGGGCACCAAGGCAACAATTTTTTCGAATTTCATTCCTCTCCTTCCCTGAGCATAAAGTCACCACCGCGCAGAATCCCATCGCTGATCGCGCGCAGGGCGGCTGAATTATCTGGCAGAAGCTGCTGCCAGCCAAAGTCTTTCAGGCGCACATAACCGGGCCACAAGCCATCAGGCTCCAAAAAGGCAGCAAAGTTGAGTGATGAGCGGTACAGCTGCCAGTAGAGAAAGCGGCGTGCATTTTCAGCAAAGCGCGGCGGGACCTGGATTTCGGCCGCAGAAAGGAAGCTTTCGAGCTGGCTCAGGTAGCTCTGCCGGCTGGAGGGGAAGTAAACCGCATCGGTGCTGCTGAAGCGCGATTTGCCTGCTGCAAGAACTGGCCGGCCTAAAATGGAAGCTTCCAACCCGATGGTAGAGTTGTAAATCAGCACTAGTTTGGAGAGGCGAATCAGGTCATAGCTGCTAAAAAACTCGGTCGGGGGAATGAAGCGCACATTGGGCAGGCTTTGCACCCGCCGGCTTTCAGCCCAGTGGCTGACCGTTTCTTCGCTAGCCTTCCCTTTGCGGGCTTCGTCCGGATGAGCGCGGATGACAAACAGCACTTCGGGGTGTCGGGCAGCTGCCTGCAGGATCTCATCCAGCCAGACAAACATATCTTCAAAGAGGACGTTGGCATGAGGCTGACTGGTGTCAAATATTACATTGGTAAATACCGGTACGACCGCTGTAAACTGGCGGCTGAGGCGCACAAATTCTGGATCCAGCTGGCTCATTTCGGGCCAGAATTGAACGCCGGCCATGTGAAAGTCACCCTGAAAGCGGCGGCTAAGGTATTGATCCAGACGGGAATTCTGCTCGGCGTCCAATTTAAAATCCTGTGGCAGGGTTAGCGGGTAAGCGGTGGCATCGCCAGCGGTGAAAAATGCACTCAGTGGTCTCAGTCCGACTTCATGGCTGTAAACCGGCAGGCCGCGCTGGCGGGCAGTCCAGCGGGCTGTCGCCTCGGGGTATTGCATACCATTAAAAACCACCACAGCTTGCGGTTTCGTTTCGTCCAGCGCGGCAGAAAAACTGCGCTGCAAAGACCAGGCAGAACGCAGGTATTCGCGCAAAATGCGCAGAGCCGACGCGTCTCCCTCAAGGTGGTGCCGGCGCAAAATCCAGCGCACCGATGGCAGCACCAGCGACCCAAGGGGTACGCCCTGATATTCCAGGCTGCTCAGTTCATCCAGGTCAAGCCCGGTTAGAGCCTGGTCAAATTCGTCAGAGGGCTGAAATTCGAACGGGATCTGAGCCTCATCGCCAAAAAGCGCGCGCGACTGAGCCATGCAGGACTGGCAAGGTGGATTCTTGCCGGCTGTGCTGCGGTCGGTGCCCAAAACACACTGTGTCATGCCTCGCTGGCAGACGAAGTGCATCACCGGTACCCCTTGCAGCGAAAGCGACCAGCTGCTCAGCCGGGCGAAACCAGCGTTCAGGCTGACCCCGCTCAGCCGGGTGGACGCGTCGAAAAACATCACCGGTGCGCCGGCGGCTTGGGGCGAGTGCGCGTGGACCTGCCCGGCCATCGCCCGGATTGAACGGTTGACGGCGGAATGCGTCAGGCGCGTTTGAAGGTGGGTGCGGGCTTTTCCCGCAAGCTTTGCCGGGTTCATGCTACTGGCTAAAGCGCCTCAGCTTGCTCAGAGAAGATTGTTCACTGTCATAAACCTTTTTGACTCCGTCTCCCAAAGACAGCTCCGTGACGCGGATGTACTTGACCAAGTGGGCGATTCCCTGCGGTTCTACCGAAGCACTTTGGTCGCTGCCCCACATAGCGCGATCCAAGGTGATATGGCGCTCAACCAGACAGGCGCCCAAGGCTACAGCCACAGCTGAGGGAACCAGACCGACCTCGTGCCCTGAATAACCGACCGGGCAGGGGTACATGCCTTTGAGCGTGTCGATCATGCGCAAGTTGAGCTCTTCCGGCGGGCAGGGATAGCTGCTGGTGGTGTGGCAGAGAATCAAATTGTCGGACCCGAGAATTTCCATCGCTTCCCGGATCTGATCCAAGGTGGACATTCCCGTGGAAACGATCAGCGGTTTGCCGGTCGCCCGGTAAGCGCGCAGCAGCTCGTGATCCGTCAGCAGCGCTGAGGGGATTTTATGGGTTGATGGGTTAAAGCGGTCAATGAATTCCAGCGAGGGGACGTCCCACGATGAGGCAAACCAATCGATGCCGACTTGGCGGCAATATCGGTCGATCTCAGCGTACTGCTCTTCGCCAAATTCCACTTTGTAGCGGTAGTCTAGATAGGTGACATAGCCCCAGGGGGTTTCGCGCATCTGATTGCGCTGATGTTCGGGCACGCATAACTCGGGCGTGCGTTTCTGGAACTTGACCGCGTCCAAACCAGCTTCCTTGGCCGCGTCGATCAGTTGTTTGGCAATTTCCAGGTCGCCGTTATGGTTGATGCCAATTTCGCCGACGATGTAAGTTGGGTGTCCGTCGCCGATCCAGCGGCTGCCGATTTTGACTTCACGTGCCATTGTTTTCTCCTGTTTGAGTTTCGTTGATTGATTTCATGACCATTTCGGTAAGCTCGCGGATGGCTCCTCGGCCGCCTGGGTGCTTTAAAACCAGATCAGCCTGGCGGCGTACCTGGGGGTGCGCATCGGCGGGGCAGACGAAATAGCCGACCAGGGGCAGCACAGGCAGGTCGGTGACGTCATTTCCTACATAAATGACTTCTTCCCCTTTCAAGTTGCGGTCCGCCAGCAACTGGCGCAGGGCTTCGTCTTTGCGGAGCACAGCCTGAAAGACTTCCATCTTCAGCTTGCGCCCACGGGCTGAGACGACCGGATTTTCTTCGCGGGAGAGGATGATGGCATTTACCTGCCCTTGCTCGCGCAGCAAATCCAACCCAAGGCCATCAGAGCGGCTGGTACGGACGCTTTCGCGACCATCCTGGTCGGTATAGACCATGTCGTCCGACAAAACGCCGTCAAAGTCCATGACCAACGTGGAAATGCGCCCGGGGAAAGACCTTCTGCGCTTGAGCGGATCCACTGGCTCCAGTTCCGGTTCCTGCATCAGCCGGGCATAGCGTTCAAGGTCGACGGGAGTGTCGATGTCGACCGTGTAGCGCGGGTCGATGACAACCGGCAGAATGACGCTGCCCGACATGGAGTGCCTGCGCAGAATCGTTTCAGTCCGGATGGCATCTATATGGCCGGTCTGCCAATAGGTTTTGGGGAGCATCTGGCGGGGGGCGTTGTAAGGCTCAGGGACGTCTGCCAGTTGCAGCAGCGGCTGAAGGCTGCCCGACTGTGGGTCAATCCGCCACATTTTGTATGGGTTCTGGCCGGCTGGAACCACCCCGCGAACGCTGTCCGCTTCTGGATTCTCCATAAGCAGATGTACAGCGCTGTCGATCAGGCCCTTCGGGCGCACGGGTGAGGTTGGCCGCAGCTGCACGACCACATCGTAATTCCGGTTCTCGTGCTGGGCTAGCCATTCTAGAGCGTGTTGAAATACCGGGAAGTCCGTCGTGTCATCCTGGGCCAGTTCTGGTGGGCGTAAGAAGGGCGCCTCGGCACCCCATGCACGCGCTACCTGTGAAATTTCTTCGTCATCAGTTGAAACGATCACGCGCGAGACCGTTTCGGCCTGCAGGGCGGCTGCGATGCTGTATGCGATCAGGGGTGCACCGGCAAAATCGTGCAGATTTTTGCGCGGAATGCCCTTGGAGCCACCCCGGGCTGGAATGAGCGCCAGCACCTGCGGTTGGGCTACCATGCCGTCCAGCCTCCATCCACGACCAGGTTACTGCCAGTCATGTATGACGATGCGTCCGAGGCCAAAAAGAGCATGGCCGCGCTCATCTCATCCACTCGGGCCATGCGCCCCAGGATGGTTTTGGCAGAATAAGCTTCGCTAAAAACTTCATCATGGCCGTTGAACACGCCACCCGGGGTAAGGGCGTTCACGCGGATATTCTGGCCGGCATAGTAGGCCGCCAGATAGCGGGTGAAGCCGAGCACACCGGCTTTGGTGACCGAATAATGGACCGGTTTGAAAGATTGACTGCCATCCGGACGGCGGTAAATGCGCTGGTCCGGGCCGTTCAGGCCGTAAGTAGAACATATGTTCACGATGGCGCCTTGCCCTTGCGCCAGCATTGGCTTGACGGCTGCTTGAGAGGCAAGAAACATGCCGGTCAGGTTGACGTCCAGCGCCTGGCGCCAGGCATCCAAAGCATAGCTTTCAAATGCGTTGGCAGCCTGACTGCCGGCATGCTGCGGGTCAAACTTGGGGTCCAACGCAGCGGAATTAATCAGTACGTCCAGCCGGCCGAAGGCCCGCACGGTTTCTGAAACCATGTCAGCGGTCGAGGCGGGGTTGGTGACGTCAACTTCCACGGCTTGTGCAACAAGATTTTGATCGCACAGGAGGCGGGCTTGATCGCGGGCGGCTTGCGCTGCCAGATCGGCCACCATCACCATCGCGCCGGCCTGAGCCAAAGCCAGGCTGAATTGCTTCCCAAGCAACCCCGCTCCGCCGGTGACGATCACCGCCCGGCCGTGCATGTCAAATTTATCCATTATTTGTTGTGTCATCGCCGCGATCCATTATTCTGAAGTAACTTAAAATTTTACCACCAGGGTTAAACCGGCTGAATGGGTACCAACCGGCCTGCCTGCGCGGCAGAAGTGTGCACGGCCAGAGCTGCCGCCAACGCACGAATGCCATCTTCGAGGCTGCAGATAGGCGCTTCGGCACCGCGGCAAACTTGAACAAAATGCGCCATTTCTGCCAAAAACAGACTGTTGCGTTCAAAGTCGGCGGGCGGGTCCAGGCGCTGCCACTTTTTATCCGCGGTGGTGTATATTTCTGCTGAGCCGCTGGCATTGTTCCAACGGACAAATCCGGCGCTGCAGGTAACCTCCAGCCAATGAGCCGGCGGGCGTTGGTAATAGTCCAGATGTACCTGGGCGCGCGCTCCCGATTCAAACAAGAGGGTGATTTCCGCGCTGTCTTCCACTTCAATTTCCAGGTCGCTGATGTGAGCGGTGGTGGCGCTGAGGACCTGCGTCTCGCCCAACAGCCAGCGCAGGTAGTCCAAAGGGTGCGAGAGGGTCAGTACGACGCCGCCGCCCAGGGAGGGCTGCGCAGCGTAAGAAAGGCGGTAATCTTCCCAGGGGTGCCAGTCTGGCAAATACTCTCCCCAGTGAGCCTGAGCGGAGAGCGGCAGCCCCAGCTGACTGGAAGCCAAAATGGATTTCACCTGCTGCAAAACGGGGTGATGGCGGAAGTGGAAGCCAACCAGTGCCTGCTTATGGTGCAGCGCCAGTTCCTGGCGCAGCTCGGGCAAACCTTCCAGCTTATGTGAGACCGGTTTTTCAATCATCAAATGGCAACCGGCTGCTGCGGCGGGCAGCGCCACACTCAGGTGGGCGGCGCTGGGGTTGCAAATAATGGCAGCATCCGGTTTTTCAGCCAAAGCTTCGCCCAGATCGGTAAAAGTGGGTAAACCGGCCAGGTCATCATCCGGCAGGGTGGCATGATGGGTACGGAAGAGCAGAATGTCTTCCTGGCCCAGCGACCGCAGGTTGCGCAGATGACGTCTGCCGATGGAACCCAAACCTGCGATCAGGAACTTCATCATTCTCCGCCTTTCTGGTGCAGCAGCTTGTAAAGGCGATTGATCAGACCCTGCAGAAAGGCACGGACGTGCTTGTTCTGCCAAAACCCACCTTGGGAGCCCTTTTTGACTGAAAGCGCAACCGCCTGAGCGTGGATTCCATCCCGGGAAGCCAAAGCTGCCACTTCGGCATCGATGGCATTGCCCAACAGGCGCATTGTTTGGGGGTAGGTTGTCAGCCTCAGGTACCCAAGCGCATCCATGCGATCATCCATCTCGACCATGCGGCCCATCAGCTGGTCACTCCAGCCCTCGGGCAGCATGCTCTCCAACACCTGCAAAAGCACTGCTTTGGGGGTCATCACCTGAAAATGATGGGCTGAAACCCAGGCTTTGACGCCGCCAAGCGTCACAATGACATCCTGGATGCCGGCAATCTCGCTCTGGTAGCGCTGCTCGTCCCGGCCGGCGTTGATCATGTACTCTTCTTCCCATTTACGCGGGATGAGATTGCCGCGCTGTACGGCAGAGGGGTTTTGAGCCTCCAGCTGGGCGGCCCATGCCAGCGTCTGGTCCGAACTCATGGCCACGCGCTGTTTAATGTAAAAACCGGTGACGGCGCCTACATTGGGGAAAGTTTCCATCACCTTCAGGTGTTCTGGCAGCCAGCCGGGCAGGTGATAGACATCATCATCGGTATAGGCAATCATCTGACCCTGGGCGCAGTTGGCGATGCGCCAGAGGGCATTCAGCTTGCCGATATTTTTGTCCGAGAGGAGCAGCGTGTTGATTTTGCCCTGCGCATAAAGGCCCTGTAAGAACGAAACCATTTCTTGACTGGAGCCGTTATCAAACACCAGCAGCTCGTAGGGCTGAGCGGTGTTGGCCAGGATGCTTTCCAGAGTCAGGCGGGTCACATCCAGCCGGTGTTGAAAGTAACCGGCTTGATGCGGCGCGTAAACCAGAACCGCAACGGTGACACGCGGCCGTTCAAAGTCCACCTTTTGGCTGCGGGAAGGGTTCATGCCGATGCGGGCCATCAAATTCCTCCCTGATTGCCCTCAGACTGGCCAGCGGCCTGCGCCAAGGCGCGCTGCCGTTGGCGTTCTTTGAACGCTCTTCTGGGGTGAAACAAGCTGAAAAGGATCTGGGTCAGCGCGTAATTACCGTATTTAAGAAGCGGAAAGACTTCCAAATTGCGGAAGAAACGCCGGGCTGTGATGCGAACCGGCTGCAGACTGCCATTTTCCCATTCATGTGTGGCATCATCCAAAGTAAAGATGGTGCGCCTCCCACCAGCCAGGCGGATATTTTCGCCGGTTTCGGGCAGTCGATAATGCGGCTGGCCATTGGGCAGGTGGCTGTAGTCGTGGCTTTGATGGATCACATCCAACATGCCAGATCCATCGATGACTGGCCAGCCTTGTTTGCGGGCGAAGTAGATCATCCAGTTATCCCAGCCGGCTCGGCCAATGCTGAAGGGTGGAATTTCTGTGAAACATTCGCGCGGGAAGATGAAATAATCTGAGCCAGCGCGCACATGCAGCTTGCCCTGGCGGCGCATCCGCTCGCGCAGGGCTGCTGCCCAGTCGCTAGAGAAATCGAGGGCTTCTTTCACCTCCAGGTCCCAGCGCTGACCAACCAACAGGAATCTTTCCATCCTCTTGCCAAGTTCCTCGACAGCAGTAATGGTTTCGGGGAAAAGCAGAATGTCTGCATTGACATAAGCCAATAATGGGCTGGAATTGACGGAGCGCCCCAGCTCAAAAATGGAATTGACCAGCGGCGTGCCCAGGGCGTTGCTTTGAACTTTGGGCAAGTGCAGCAGGCCGTACTCGCGCGCGACTTCGGTCATCCCCTGTTCCTGTCCAATCAGTGCAATCTGAACCGCTGGACCCAAAGCCATCCAGGAACGCAGCGCATTGCGCTGAATCAGCGCGATGTGTGGGTTGGTAAAGGGTTTGGGGGCGGTAAAGACCGTCAGCAGCGGCATAAGCCTTATTCCTCCAGGGGGAGCCAGGTGCGCTTGGGAGCGAGATGTTCCAAAATTTTCCGGCGGGTCATTCCCAGACGGCGCTTGAGCGCCACTGCTTTTTCGGGAACTACCGTGCCGGCCGGCGTTACGGAGGGAACCGGCTCTGCCAGAGCGGAAATGTAAAGCGGCAGGGTTTCAGAGCGGGGGTAGCCATGGCTGCGGATTTGGCGCAGCCGGAAGCCAGCCTGCAGCAGCATCTGCGTCAATGTGTGGCGGGTAAAGCAGCTCAGATGAGCCAACTCAAAGCTGTCGTGGGCGTACAGGTTGGGCACTTCCAGCAACAACATTCCCCCTTCGTTCAGCAGCCGTTCACGGATAGCCGTCAGGGTTTCAAGGGGCTGGCTGAGATGCTCCAGCACGTGCATCATTGTGATCAGGTCAAATTTCCCATCTTGTTCCGAGAGCGCTTCCAGTGATGCGGCCACCCGTAGCCCTTTGTGTTCCGCCAGGGCGCGGTAGGCGTCGCCTGGTTCCACGCCGACGGCCTCGGCGACGAAAGCATCACGCAGTGCTTCCAAGAGGATGCCGCTAGAAGACCCCACATCCAACACCCGCCGCGGGTGAGAAGGCAAGACTTGCCGCAAATAGCGCACCTGATCTGCTGCGCGCAGGGCCTGCTGGCGCAAGTCTTTGGCGGTCGGTTCCGCGCTGGCCTGGTAGATGCGGCGATAGGTTTCAGCGTAAAAAGATGGATCCGCGGCCTGGGCTTCGGCGCTGTTTTGAAAGACGAAACCGCAGCGCTCACAGATATAGTAGCGCACAGAAAAATCAAACGATCGGACTTCTTGGAATAGGCGGGCCTGGGTGTGACCGCACAACGGGCAATCTGGCTCACTTTTCGGGGTATGTTCCGGCATTAATGGCCGGGATTCCGTTTGGTTTGGGGCTGCCGGCTGAGCGGCGCGGCTGTCCACGTCGAACAAGCTCTTGTGCTGCACCTCTGCAACCAGCGTCTGCCATTCCGGATGGCGTTCATTCTCACGCAGCAAGTCTTCCAGGGTAAAGTCGTCACGGTCGTCAAAGGCGGCATAGACAGCGTTTGCCAGCTTCAAGTCTTCTGCTGTATCCACCGTGAAACGCAGGTGCCCAAGGCTTGGCTGGCGCTCCACAAGCTTGACACTGAAGCGCCCGGGCTGGTCATAGAGGTAGGGCATGACATGCTCCCGTTCATAAGGAGCGCTGGCCTGTTCCCAGGCCTGCTGCAGCGCAGAGAAACGGCATACTTCCACGTCCATGCCGATCGGGCTGGTGCGAATGAATGGCGGAGGCAGGCGGTTGGCCGCAAAATCGGCACCGCTTTCAGCGAATGCGGCCACAACCCGGTCAACTTCTGCCGGGTCAATCATCGGGCAGTCGGCGGTGATGCGCACGATCACATCCGCAGCAAAGTGCAGTGCTGCCTGGTAATAGCGATCCAAGACGTCAAAGCTATTCCCGCGAAAAAATGGGATTGCTTGTGCCGCGCAAAAATCGGCAATTGGGTCGTCGATGACCTCGCTGGTTGTGGCGACGGCGGTCAGATCCAGGCTTTTGGCGCGCCGGGTTCTGGCCAGCACACGCGCCAGCATTGGCTGCGAGCCGACCGGCAGGAGCACTTTGCCTGGCAGCCGGCTGGAACCCATGCGGGCTTGAATGATGGCGACAACTTTTGGCTGGCTCAATCTGGATCCCTATGGCTGCGCTGAGTCAATTTCAATCGACCCGACGCTGATTTCGAAGGTGGACTGTTGGGCGGCCAGGTTGGCGGGCGTGGTCATGAAAAGCGTCAGCCAAAGCTGATCGTCCTCTTTGAATACGTAGCCGGCCCAGGCGTTGTTTTCGTCTGAGTAGACCAGGCGGGTGACATCCCGGCCGCCCAGGTTGATATTGTCTTGATCGACCGAAACTTTCTCGCTCCCCAAAATTTGCTCCAGCGCCAGGGTTAGCATCGAGATAGGCATGCCGGCCAGGCTGCTGTTGCGGATGATGAGCAGACGGGTCGGAGAAACCGCCGGAGCCGCTGAGTCATACCCCCACCAGCAAACCTCTTCTTCCAGGTTTTTCACCAGGTCACCCAATGGACTGTCTTCACCGCCAATGAGGCTGGTCAAGGTCTCCATGATCTGAGGAAGTTGGTCTTTGATGTCTTCTTCAACGTATGCGGGCGGTAAAAGCAAGCGCATGCCGCGGCCTTCATAAAGCTGCATGCCCAGGTCGGGCGTGGCAGTCGGGGGAACCTCCAGGGTGGGTGTCGCTGTCAGCCCGGGAAAGTTACAGGCCAATGTGGCCAGGAGCAGAACTGAGATAATCATCAGAAATCTTTTTTTCATATTGGTCTTCTTTTCAATGAAGCGAAAGTGTTCTCGTAACTGTCTAACAGAACCTGTCGATTGCGCTTCCAATCCGCTTTTTCTACAGCGGTCTGACGGGCCAGCAAGCTGGCTGAGTGCAAGTCTTTCTGCGGGAGGCTTAAGATTAAACCGGCCAGCGAAGAATCGCTGCCATCC
The DNA here is from genome assembly GCA_034430195.1 of Anaerolineaceae bacterium. Lineage (GTDB taxonomy): Bacteria > Chloroflexota > Anaerolineae > Anaerolineales > Anaerolineaceae > Mesolinea. The sequence continues at coordinate 33,506 of DAOUFF010000049.1, forward strand.
GGGAAAATCCATCCGTTTTCATCCGGGCGGACCCACTCCAGGTTGGCCGGGATGTCTGACACGACGGCCGGCAGTCCGCATGCTAGCGCCTCCATCAAGGAGACGGAAGAACCATCAACATGGCTCGGGCTGATGTAGACGTCTGCCGCGCCGTAATATGTGACCAATCGGTCGTTGGGAACCCGCCCACCAAAGTGGACTTTATCGCTCACACCGCCGGTCTGCAGGATGGCACGAATTTTTTCGGATTGGCTGCCATCGCCCAACAAAACCAGGCGCAGTTTGTCATTCTTTTTGGCGGCCTGAACGAAAGCCCGCGCCAAAACATCTACGCCATAGTTGGGCTCCCAGGAGCGCAAGCAGAGCAGCACGGTTTGATCCTGCCAGCCTTGGGCTGCCCGCCAGGTCTTCCCGGGAACGACGGCTGAGAGCGGAGAAAAATGCTCCAGATCGACACCCCAGGGAAACTGATAAATGCGCTCTTGAGGGAATCCCATCCGGGTAGCCACCTGAGCGGCGGCCTGGCAGTCCACAATCAGCCCCTGTGAATGTCGGAGCGTATAGCGTGTGCGATAACGGTTGCCAAGGGTTGTATGCGATTCTTTCATCAGGTCGAAACCCCAGCTCATGCTAAGCAGTGGCTGGAAGTGTCCCCGCGCGGCCAAAAAGGCGACGTCATGAATTGGGCCGGCATGAATCAGGTCGGGCTGCAGTTCTTTCAAAATGGCGCGCAGCTGTTTCAGCAGGTATTGAACCTGCCGAAGGCTGGCACCCCGCGGAAGGCCTTCCCAGGCGAGGGGGGTGACGCCCGGCGGCGTGGGATAGTCCCCCTGGTAAAGACGCAAAACAAAGCCATCATGACCGCTGCTCGCCAGCGCTTTCATAAAACGCTGGTCATGGGTAGAGTCGGAGCGGGTCATGTACAGAATGCGCATATATCAGGCCTGCCCCAGCGCGGTCCAACGCAATTCCTGGCCCATCTCCAGGGGAACAATGGCGCGCGTGCCGACTACCTGGTCGATCTCGTAGGGAGCAATTGCTCCGGGGGAGGCCGGCCTCAGCACGTCGATCATGTCTCGCGTCAAAACTTCTCCGGCAGCGATCGGGCGCGCAGCGCGCAGGCAGCGCCTTTGAACCACTGCGGTTTCCTGCTCGTTGGCGGCAATCGTCTTGTTGCCGCTGCCCAGTGCGCGTTCCAGCTGGCGGGTGGCGGTCACCATTTCAGCCCAAGACTGTGGATTCATGGCGAAAGCATGGTCCGGGCCTTCACGCTGGTTGTCGTCTGTAAAATGTTTTTCGATGACCCGCGCCCCCAAGGCGACCGCCCCCAAAACCGTGGCATGCCCGTGGGTGTGATCTGAAAGGCCCAAAACTAAATCGGGCCACATCTCGTGATAAGTCCGCAACACATTCAAGTGAATATTGTCGAAATTGCCATCGGCAGCGGTGTAATTGGTATTACACTGCATGAGGATCAGCTGGCTGTTGATAGCCAAAATCGCGTCTACGGCACGCTGCACATCGCCAATGGTGGAGGCACCGGTGGCCAGCAAGACGGGTTTGGCTTTGGCGGCCATGCGTTGGCAGCTCTCCAACCAGGTGATATCGCCTGAACCGATTTTATAGGCGGGTACGAATGGGTCCAACATGTCAATGGCTTCAAAGTCATAGGGTGCTGAAAAATATTCAATACCAACCTCGTCGCAAGCGCCTTTGAGCAGCGGGGTCCATTCGAATGGCAGGGAAGCTTCGCTGTAAACCTGGGTGACGGATTTTTTCCATCCGGCCTGGTGTGAGACCTGTGCATTCATGTGCCCAAAGCCATACTCAGAGACGATTTTTGGAGCGCGAAAGTTTTGAAACTTGGCCGCATTGGCGCCAGCTTGCGCTGCCAGCCGGATCAGATCCAAAGCCCGCTCCAGGCTGCCGTCATGATTGGCCGCAATATCTGCAATAAAATAGGTCGGGTGGCTTGCACCAACCAACGTTTTCCCGATTCTAAGCGCCATCTCTCCTCCTAAATCAGGCAGACCAGGCTGCCAGCTTTTCCCTCAAGCCTTCCTGCCAGGCAAGTTTCAAGGCGCGGATGCCGTCCGGGCCAGAAGGCAGGTCAAGGCCGAGGGCTTCGCAAAGCTTATCGGAGCGCATACTCAGGTTAAGCGGCCGGGCGGCAGCCAAACCAACATCGGCGCTCTCAGTCGGGCTGACCAACGTCTCATCCAAATCAAATTCACGCGCGATTTCAACACCAAAAGCATATTTGCTGATGGGTTGGGCGCCAAACACGTGGAAGAGGCCGTGCTGATTGCCGGCCGCCAATTTTAAAAGTATTTCCGCCAGGTGCCCTACATACAGCGGGGTGAAAATCATGTCGGTGAAACCCATCACCGTTTGTTCCATCGTCAGGTGATTGTAGAAGAATTCGGCCAGGCTGCGCTTGCCCACGATGGACCAGCCATAAAACACGACTCGGGCGATCAAAGCGTCTGGATTAAGCTCTGCCACAGCCTCTTCGCCCTTCAGTTTGCTGTGGGCATAAGTGTTCAATGGGTGGGGCATATCGCTCTCAGTGTAATCGCCTTTGGTACCGTCAAAGACGGCATCCGTGGAGATGTGAATCAGGCGGATGCCTTGCCTGGCAGCAGCTGCGGCGATGGCTGCTGGCGCTTCTGCGTTTAGCCGGTAGGCCAGCGCGCCGTTCTTTTCAGCTGTATCCACATTGGCCAGGGCAGCGCAATGAATGATCACATCCGGCCGGGTCTCAGCGATCCTCTCGGAAATTTGATCCGACGCGGTCAGGTCCACCTGGCTGGTCTGAAAAGGGGCATGGGGCAGGTCGAGGGTGTTTGTCCAACCGGTGACGTCATAACCGTTTTCGAGAGCTGAGAGCGCCAGGTTTGACCCCAGCAGTCCACTGGCTCCGGTGATGAGAAGTTTGGTCATGCCTGATTTTCCTTGCTAAGCTCCGCCTCTATTGGGGCGATGATGGCGTTAATTCCGGCAACATCCAGCCATTCGGTGTTGTTGGCGCTGGTGTAGGTGAATCCGTCCGGCAGATGCGAACCTTTCTCCTCCCAGGCGCGGCCAAACCACAGCGGTGAGGCGGCCGGCTGCACCACAAACATATCGGGTAGTTCCACGGTCGTGCGCGCTTCATCTTCGGAGATGAGACTTTCATGCAGCTTTTCGCCCGGGCGGATGCCGATGAATTCAACCTGCGCCTCGGGTGCGATCGCCTGTGCCAGGTCGGTCATGCGCATGCTGGGGATCTTGGGCACAAACACTTCTCCGCCCTGCATCTCTTCAATTCGGCCGATGACAAAACGCACGCCCTGCTCCAATGAAATCCAGAAGCGGGTCATGCGGGCATCGGTGATGGTGAGGCGGCCGGTCGGGCGCTGCTTGAGGAAGAGCGGGACAACGCTGCCGCGCGACCCGACCACATTGCCGTAACGGGTGCAGGCAATGCGGGTCTTGCGGCCGCCGGCATAAGCGTTGCTTTGAATCATCAGTTTTTCGGCAGCGAGTTTGGTGGCGCCATAGAGGTTGATCGGGTTCACCGCTTTGTCTGTTGAAAGCGCCAATACTTTTTCGACGTCGTTTTCGATGGCGGCATCGATCACATTGCTGGAGCCAAGAATATTGGTTTTGATGGCTTCCATCGGGTTGTATTCACAGGCGGGCACTTGCTTGAGCGCGGCGGCATGCACCACGACATTTACGCCATACATGGCGCGCGTCAGGCGGTCGCGGTCGCGTACATCTCCAATAAAATAGCGGATCGATGGGTCATTAAAGCCCCCGCTGGTGCGCATCTCATGCTGTTTCAGCTCATCCCGGCTGAAAACAATAATTTTGGCTGGGTGATATTCCTCCAGCATGATGCGGATAAATTTTTTTCCGAAAGACCCGGTGCCGCCGGTGACGAGTACGACCTTATTATTCCAATCCATAGTTACTCCTGAGCTGAGGGCTGCTGGGCAGCCGGTTTCCTGATCACAATCAGCGGATACTGGCCGTTGCGGCCAAAAAAGTGCGGGAACCACTCTTCCAATCGGTAAAGCACTTTTAGACAAAAGCGACCCCAGGCGTTGGACGGAATCACCGTCCGCAGAAATGAGACACTCACGCTGCGCCAGGTGCGGATTTCAAATGGGAGCCGTCCGCCCAGCGTCTGCTCAAACCAGTGGGCGCTATTCTTGGCGACGAACGTGCCTGCCGGATGGGATGCCCCACCAGGGACGGCCGCGTTTGGTGTGGCCTGAGAATTGGCGTCAGTAGCCACTGGTTTATTAGTGTTTTTGCTGTGTAGCCGATTGGCCAGGCGCATCAAGAAACCACTCACCCTTCCGAGCCCATGTTCATTCCAACCGTCCACCGTTACCATGCTGCGCCCGGGCTTAAGGCAGCGGTAAAGCCCGAGATAGCAGTCTGCCTTCTCTTCGGGTGGAAGATGGTGAATGGTATGGAGCGAGACGATCCCATCAAACGCTTCCGATTTGAAAGGCAAGTTGGCAACATCTGCTACGACATAAAACCCGTGCCCAGCTAACTTTTCGCGGGCCTGCTGCAAGGCCACAATTGAAAGGTCAAGACAGACCCGCTGTTCATAACCGGCTGAATACGCCAGATACGCCTCATACTGCACCGGCCCAGAGCCGGCATCCAACAAATATTGCCCTTTTTTGGCCAGGTGGCGCCCTACGCGGGCGTGGGCGCGGGCGATGTACTCTGCCGAAACCGGGCGCAAGTCTTCATATTGGGCGTTTTGAAATCGGCCGTCGGTTTCGGTTTGCCAACCTACCTGGTCGTAGAAGCGCCCAACGGTCTGTTTAACATCTTCAGCCGGCATGATCCTCCTGCTGGGCAGAGAGTTCGTTCAAGCGGCTCAGTCCACGCTCATACCAGTCCAGCGGTTCCCCGCTCAGATAGGCAAAAGTTTGCGCGTAGCGGGCTTGGCCTTCTGGGCTCAGCACCACGCGCATCGGGCGGGTGTTAAAATCTTCTGCCAGCCAAAGCAAATGCCAGGGGAAGGGCAGCGAAAACTCAAAGAAGAACAAATAGCCGTAGAGCCAGGCTTGTTCGATTGCCTGCGGCGTCAGCCGGTAGACTGCCGGGTCAGCCATCACCTGTTGAAGCAAAGCCTGGTAACTCTCCCAATTTTCTGGTTCCAGCGTGATGCCTTTGCCGGCGTAATGGGTGCTGCCGGCTGTGATCACTGGCAAACCGCTCATTGCCATTTCGAGGCCGACTGTGGTCGTGTATACCAGGCCCACATCTGCCACATCAATCAGGTCGTAGGTGTTGGCAGGGTCTTCCGGCCGAATGAGGTGAATATGCGCGGGAAGCTCAGGGAAATTCTGGGCAATGACATCTACCATGGAAGTGCCGTGCGTCAAAAGTTCACCAGGATGGATGCGGATGATCAATTGGGCTTCATCATGCTCCATGAAGTGACGGATGGTTCCCAAGATCCAGTCTGCCATCGTCTCCGAGATCCGCTGGCGGCCAAGCGTCAGGCTGTCGCCCAAGACATTGGTGGCCATCAGCGCCACCGGCCGTTCGTCCAAAGAAAGTTCCTGCATGATGGCCGGCGCACCTTGAGCCGCTGATTTTTGCCATTGGCGGGCGAAGTTCCCCCACAGTCGTGCGTTTTTACGGGCCGAAAAAAGTTCGATCATGGCCTTGCGGGCAGCCTCGGGCAGTGGCTGGCTGCCAAGCGCCTGCCACATGGCGTCGGTATCGTGGGACATGATTTCGCCATTTTGCGCCAGCCAGATGCGTTCGCGTTGGTCGGCGAATTCAAAAGTAACGGTCGGAATGCCCAAGAGTTGGGCAACCTGATAGGCGATGCCCATTTCGAGGATCGTCCCGTTAGGCGCGACGACCAGGTCCGGTTTTTCGCGCCGGAACCATTCGTAGATGGCGATGGCTGCCGCAGAGTTGCGGGCTTTGCGCAGCTGGTAAAGGGGATGCTGATGATCTGCTTTTTCAATTTGCAGCGTATATTGGGTATCGTAATCGGAAACCTGATCCACGGCCGCATTCAGCGCTGCGGGGTAATTGGCGAGAAACTTTTTGCCGGGGGTACTTTCGAGCAGCGATTCAACCGACATGACCTCTTTGGCGGGGCTCAGCACTTTTTGCGCGTACAGATCCTGTTTGCGCAGGTCAAAAGCGTTGATCTCTTTATCCCATTCCGCATAGGGAAGGTACCCAAGCGAAATTTGGTGTCCCTGCCCGGCCAGCGCCAGCGAAACCAAGGTGGCCTGTTCAATCCAATAATGCAGCGAGGCAAAAACGCAAATCTTCTTCGGCGAAGGATGGGTTTGCCCGAGTTCTTTCACCTCTTTCACTGCCTGGGGCAATACATCGCGAATGCCGTCCATCTTAAAATGGGCAGACCAGGGTTTAAACTGGCCCATTAAACTCCAATAGGCATCTGCCGTTAGCGGAAACTTGCCCAAAATCTCTTTTATCTTTTCGGTATTGTTACTCATGCTTAAATTCTTTCTTCAATCACCCATCCCAAGGCCGGTCTGACGGCGCCTGGGCGCGGTTCGGGCCACTGCGTTCCCGGGGCGCCGCTGGCATCCACAGAAAAGCTGAGGGCCTGATCGTCTTGGAAATAACGCCGGATCCGGTAAGAGCTGGCATTAATCCCCAGACTAAAGCGGCCTTCATTCAGGGTGTAACCTGGAATGGTACAGCGGCTGACGTAAACGCCTTTGGGGCGGGACCGATATTCTTCATACAACTCATGCGCGTCAGTGTCAAAACTTGTAAAAACGGATTCGCCGCGACTGGTGTTCAGGTAGTAACCTACCCGCAGTCCGGTGATATCTTCGCTCAGCTCATATTCTATCTCAATGGTGATCGGATCCACACTGCGCAGAGAGTCAGAAACCTGGCCGTTTTTGTCCAACAGGCGGATGGCCAGCGGGCGGAAGGGGGCCGCAGAGGCCGGCACTTCGTCCGGCTCCCAGTAGCGTTCTCCCACCTTGGAGAGCCCACGGTTCAGGTAAAAATCAACCGCTTCGTCAGAAGGAGCGCGCAGCAGCACTTTGCCTTTTTCCAACACGATCGATTCTTGCGTCAGGCGCTGGATGGCGGACATGTTGTGGCTGACGAAAAGCACCGTGCGCCCCTGCTGGGCGACATCGCCCATTTTGCCCAGGCATTTTCGCTGAAAATCAGCATCGCCCACCGCCAAAACCTCGTCCACTACTAAAATCTCTGGTTCAAGGTGTGCGGCCACAGCAAAAGCCAGGCGCAAGTACATGCCGCTCGAGTAGCGCTTGACCGGTGTATCAATGAATTGCTCCACCTCCGAAAAGGCTACAATTTCATCGAAGCGCGCTTCAATTTCCTTCTTGTGCATGCCCAGAATGGCGCCATTCAGGTAGATATTCTCGCGGCCCGTCAGTTCGGGGTGGAACCCGGTGCCAACTTCCAGCAGCGAGCCTACCCGCCCGCGCAGCTGTCCGTAGCCTTCGGTAGGGTCGGTGACACGCGACAGAATTTTGAGAAGGGTTGACTTTCCAGCGCCGTTCCGGCCAATAATGCCAAGCGCCTGCCCCTTCTTGACTTCAAAACTGATGTCTTTCAGCGCCCAGATATGGTCGCGGCTGGCGCGCGCGTTGCGCTGACCCGGCTGGAAGGCCTGCCGTAGATGGCTGGCCTGGGTGACGATCAGGTCGCGCAGGGTATCGGATCGCTCTTGAGCGGCTCCGATCCGGTAGCGTTTGCCGATGCCAGCGACAGAAATGGATAGTTCAGAGTCCAACATCAGACTACATCCGCAAAAGTTTTTTCCATCCGGCGGAAAAAGTAGATGCCGGTTATCAGCAGTAAGAAAACAGCGCCAAAGGAAGCCCACAGGTTGGCGTTAGGCGGCGTGCCGCCAAACAGCGCCCAGCGGAAGCCCTGGACCACACCAACCATCGGGTTGAGGCTGTAGATGGTACGAAAGAGCGGACTGTCGCCCACGTTGATCGGATAGAGCACGGGGGTGATATACAGCCAGGTTTGAGAAATAAACGGCAGCAGCTGCTGAACGTCACGATATTGAACGTTTAGAGCTGAGAACCATAAACCGGTCGACAATGCAACCAGCATGGCCATCACGGCAAAGGGCAATATCCATAACATGCCCCAGGTGAAAGGTACCTGGTAAACCGCCATAGCCGCCAACAGGATGACGAGCGAGATGGCAAAATCCAGCACGGAAGAAAGAACCGAAGCCAGCGGTATGATGATGCGCGGGAAGTACACCTTGGTAATCAGGTTGGCATTCCCCACCAAACTGGCGCTGGATTTGGTGAGTGAGTTGGCAAAAAGATGCCAGGGCAAATAAGCCGAAAGGACAAATAGCGGGTAAGGCAGGCTGCCGCTGTTGACGTTCAGGCTGCGGCTAAAGACGAAGGTTGATACCAGCGCCGTAATCAGCGGCTGCAGGATGACCCAGGTGATTCCCAACGCGGCCTGCTTGTAACGCACCTTAATATCGCGCCAGGTCAAGAAGTAGATCAATTCGCGATAATGCCATAATTCGCGCAGATCAATACCAAGCCAGCCGCGGGCTGGTTTGAGGATGACAGTCTGGCTGCCGCTTAGGGTTTCAGGCGTGTCCATCAGCTCTCTGTTGGCGGTACCATTCGATGGTCCGCAGCAATCCGGCCTCAAAATTGGTTTTGGCTTCAAACCCAAACCAGGCCTTGGCACGGGAAGTGTCCAATTTTCGGCGGGGCTGGCCGTTGGGCTTGCTGGTATCCCAGCGGATGGCGCCCTTGAAGCCGGTCAGCCGGGCGATCAGCTCGGTCAGTTCTTTGATTGAAATTTCGAAGCTGGAACCGATATTTACCGGTTCGGCACCGTTATAGTGCAGCGTTGCCTGGGTAATCCCCTCCGCGGCATCTTCCACATAGATAAACTCACGCGTTGGGGAACCGTCTCCCCAGGCGACAATTTCATCGGCACCGCTTTCCTGTGCTTCCAGACATTTGCGGATGAGTGCCGGGATGACGTGTGAGCTGGCCGGGTTGAAGTTGTCGCCGGGCCCGTAAAGGTTCACCGGCAGCAGGAAGATGGCGTTAAAGCCATACTGCTGGCGATAGGCCTGAGATTGTACCAGCAGCATTTTTTTTGCCAGGCCGTAGGGCGCATTCGTCTCTTCGGGATAACCATCCCACAGATTTTCCTCTTTAAAAGGAATGGGTGTGAACTTGGGATAGGCGCAGATGGTGCCAATGGCCACGAACTTTTCAACGCCCGTCTGCCAGGCCTTGTGGATGAGCTGAACGCCCATCATCAGGTTGTCATAAAAGAATTCGGCTGGCTTCTCGCGGTTGGCGCCAATACCTCCGACATGGGCAGCCAGATGGATGATCACATCCGGATGGGAGTCGGCCAGCATGCGGTCGATATCCTCACCGTGCACCAGGTCATATTCCGCATAGTGCGGGATGAAAATCTGCCTGGCGCCTTGTTCCTGCAATTTTTTGATTAAGTGGGTACCCAAAAAGCCGGCACCACCAGTTACACAAATACGCTTGTTCGCAAGGTCAAGCGGTTGGTCCATGTTCACCTCGGTTTTCGTCTGCCGGCAAGCTGGAGGCTTCCACCTCACCGTCCGGAAGGATAAGTGCAAGTTTAATGCCCTGAATGGTGATTTCAGGTGCATTCTGTTCGCTGCTGAGAGCAATTCCCTGCTCCAGACAGGTCAGCTTGACGATCTCGGCGACATCGTCGCTGCCTTCCACGCGAACGCGAGTATAGCCATTGTAGCGCAGCTCTTCAATGCATTTTGCAGCGCGTTCCCGTACCCGCCGGTACAGATCAAAAGAAGTGCGGATGTAATCCACAGTCAGGCTGGCGCGCAAGGCGATCCCTTCAGGGGTCAGAATGTAGCGCAATTTTTTTCGTTGGGCGCGTTTGACCTTAATGTATCCTTTGGAGACCAGACGTTTGATGTGCCAGTTGATCGTGCCGACAGCAACGCCCAGCTCGTTGGCTAAAGTGGCTTGAGAAATGTCCGGGTTGGATTCAATATGCTCGAGAAGCTCCAGAGCCCGACTAGCCTCATCGGATGTAAGTTGATTTTCCATATATTTCAGTTTATGAATTATAGACGGGAATCATCAGCCGTCAAGTTGGGCGGAGAGGCGCTACGCCTTCCGGCTTCGCCGGCATTCGTGATGCCCATTCCCGGGGTAAGCTCAAGGGGTGATCAGTTAAAAACCCCAAGCTCAACGTAATAAAGCTGGCCGGCTTTGGTGCCATAAAATGCGACCATGCGCTGCGCCATCTGGGGGTTATAAGCAGCTCCGCTGCAGCAGCCGTAATGGAAAATCTCTTCATAACCCAACGGATATTCGCTGCCATCGAAGAAATACCCGAGCAGCCCGTCGCGCTGGTAGAAGTAAAATGGCCGCCCAGCGATGGTTTGGAACCCGAAGGATTCCTCGTACCCCTCGCGCTGATTCAACGATTCACCATCTTGATAAATGTCACCCACTGATTCAATTTCAATCACATTTGGGTCTTCTTTTGGTTTCTCGCTGGAAGCGACAGTTTCAAGATACCACGAGTCATCTACGGCCCAAAAGCCCCACACTGGGCTGACCGGCTGCGCTTTGCCCATGGGAATGGTCAAGAGCAGGCTGTCATTCTCAAAGATGCGGATTTCAATGTCTTGCAGAACGGTGCCGTCGGGTTGAGGCGTGGTGCCGTATTGATACTCCCAATGGATCAGTTTATCGCCAACCTGAAGGCTGTTGCCGGTATAAACTTCCCTGGGGAAGCGCTCTTCGCGCTGCTCGGCATGAACAGCCCGGATCTCTTCCCAGTCGCCGTCCAGTGGCACACTGACCACTTCCTCTCCGACCATGGTATTTCGTTTGAGGGCATGTTCTTCCATCGTCAGGGCGGCCGATGCAGGGCTGAGCGTGGCGGGCACTTCGCTACTGCTCAGTTCAGGCGTCGGGCTGGCTGGCGGATACGTGGCCGAAGCTGTCGGCTGCGGCTCGCTGCTGGATGGCTGCGGCTGGCTGGTGGCTGGCTGCCCCCCGCAGGCACAAAGTACCAGAGCAAGTATCAGGAATGACCCCAATGGTTTGGAAATATTTATTAACATTTTTGCTCCTTGAGGGATTGGCGGGTCAAATTCGGGTGAGTCCCGCCCGGGGAATGACCTGAGGGGTGCTTGACGCCAGCAGCGAGAAATGCCGGCAGCCCTCCTTATCGGTACATCATGGCAAAATTACGCTTCAGAACATGGCGATCAGGGCGTGGCCACATCCTTCGCCCAGGCCCGTTCTGCCAGATACCAGTTCACCAAGCGGCTCACGCCCTCTGTGAGGTTAACCTGCGGCTGCCAGCCCAAAACACGCTGCGCCTTGCTGACGTCGGCAACGTTGCTGAAGACGTCCGCCGGGTGACTGGGAATGTAGCGCACATCCGCTTTTTTGCCCAAAAGGTCTTCCAGCATGTGGATGAGCGCGTTGATGGTGATCACCTCATGCCCACCCAAATTGAAGATGTCGTAACCCGCCGGCTGGAGGGCAAGCAGCGTGCCGCGGGCGATATCATCCACATAAGTGAAGCCGCGGGATTGCTCGCCGTTGCCGGTGGTTACCACCGGCCGCCCTTCGGCGATCCACTGACAGAAGCGGAACATCACCATGTCGGGCCTCCCGGCCGGCCCGTAGACTGTAAAGTAGCGCAGGATGCTGACATCCAAACCGTAAAGGTGATGATAGGCATAGCAAAAGGCTTCCGCGCCTTTTTTACTGGCGGCATACGGCGCAAGTGGGTGATCGGTGCTGGCTTGTTCGTTATGGGGTGGCTGGCCTTCGTTGCCATACAGGCTTGAAGTGGAAGCCTGAATAAATTTGGGCACCGCGTGCTGGCGGGCCAACTCGAGCATGTTTAGTGCGCCGAGCGTATTGGTATTAAGGTAGCTCCAGGGGTCGCTGGTGCTGGCACGCACGCCGGCGATGGCTGCCAGGTTGATGATGCCTTCCAAAGGGGGCAGTGCGCCGTTCAGCCGGCCGATCAACGATTTGTCGGAGATATCATCCCGGATGAATGTAAACCCAGGCTGGTCCAACAACCCTTTCAGCCGATATTCCTTCATGCGGACGTCATAGACGGGGTTAAGGTTGTCGATGCCAAAAACCTGGTGGCCGTCCGCCAAAAGAAAGTGGGCGACACGCGCTCCAATGAAGCCGGCCGCGCCGGTAAGCAGGTAATTGGACATCAGAGCCTGACCACCTTGATGTTGTTTCTTCCCAGGTCTTTCAGCGCATTTCGGGCATCAAAAATGAGCTGAGCTTTTTCCAAAATCATCGCATAATCAATCTTGCTGTGATTGGTGATGATGGCCACACAGTCCGCCTTCTCGACCGCGGCAGTCAAATCCTTTTCGGAAGTGAGCTGAATGGTTTCTTCATCCAACACGGGGATAAACGGGTCGTAATAGCTGACCAGAGCGCCTTTCTCCTGCAGCAGGTGGATGATATCCAACGCAGGCGATTCGCGCAGGTCGTTAATATTGGGTTTATAAGCCACCCCAATGACCAGAACCCGGCTCCCGTTGAGCGGCTTTTTGAAGCGGTTCAGTGCGTCTTGAATCTTGCCGGTCACATAGCGCGGCATGTTTGAGTCGATTTCGGATGCAAGGTCGATGAAGCGGGCAGTATAGTTGACAGTCTTCATCTTCCAGGATAAATAGAGCGGGTCGACGGGGATGCAGTGGCCGCCCATGCCCGGGCCAGGGGTAAACTTCATGAAGCCGAAGGGTTTGGTGGCGGCCGCATCGATGACTTCCCAAACATCAATGTTCAGCCGGTCGCACATTTGCGCCAGCTCGTTCACCATGGAGATATTAACCATGCGGAAGGTGTTTTCCAGCAGTTTGGTTAGCTCAGCCACTTCAGCAGTGCTCACCGGGATCACCGTCTCGAGCGCTTCGCGATACCAGGCAGTAATGACTTCGGTACATTGGCTGGTAATCCCGCCCACCACTTTCGGCGTGTTATAGGTGGTGAAGTCCGTCCGCCCGGGGTCGACCCGTTCAGGGGAAAAAGCCAAGAAGAAATCTTCACCGGCTTTCAGGTCGCTTGCAGCAGTCAGTTTAGGCAGGAAAAACTCGCGGGTTGTGCCTGGGTAGGTGCTCGATTCCAGGACGATCGCCATCCCGCGATGCAGGTAGGGGGCCAGGCTATCGCTTACTGCGGCAATGTAAGACATATCTGGGTCACCAGTTTTGCGCAGCGGGGTTGGTACGCAGATGGAAACCGCATCAATTTCGTGCAAAACGTCATAGTCGGTGGTGCCACGGATTTTCCCGGCTTCAACAAACTTGCGCAGGGTGGCATTGCTTACATCTGAAATGTAACTTTCGCCGCGGTTGATCATTTCCATTTTTTCGCGGTTGGGGTCAATGCCAGTGACGGTAAAGCCAGCTTGGGCAAAGGTAATTGCCAGAGGAAGGCCAACATAGCCCATTCCGATTACTGCAATATTTGCACGGCGCTTCTGAATCATTTGGATCAGTTCATCTTTGACCATGTGCTGCTCTCTTCTTGTTTTGTCGGTCTAAAATAGGCTCAATTGTTCGTACGGGGCATCCGGTTCGGCCGGGCTGCCCGGGTTTTCAGGGGTCGGGTTCGGAGGCGTTAAGCTGGGCGCTGGTGGCCCGTTTAACAGGTCTTTCAGGCGGGCAAAGTCACTCAACACCTGCCCGCGCAAGTCTGGTTGATGCAGCGCAGCTGCCGGATGGTACATGGTAACCACCAATTGACCGTTGACCTGATGGGAAAGACCATGAATTTGGCTGATGCGGCCGTTTTCGATAAAGCGCGCCATCGAAAAGCGCCCGAGTGTCACAATGACTTTAGGCTGGATGGCTGCGATTTGCGCATCCAGATAACGCCGGCACGTCTGAAGCTCCGAGGGTTCGGGGTCACGGTTGCCGGGCGGGCGACATTTGACAACATTGGTGATAAAAACTTGCTGCCGGTTCAGTCCGGCGGTCTGGAGGAGTTCATCCAAAAATTTGCCAGCCTGGCCGACGAACGGTTTGCCCTGCTCATTTTCATTGTAACCCGGGCCTTCGCCAATCAGCATGACTTGCGCTTCAGCAGGGCCTTCTCCCGGGACGGCGAGTTTGCGAAATTGGTGCAGTGGGCAAAGCTCACAATGGCGCACCTCATCTCGAATTTGTCGTAAAGTTTCATCTGCTGTCATGAATGCTCCGCCAAAGATTCTACTCCACTTTAGGGGCTTTCTGCGGGTTTTCAGCCGCCAGAGCTTGCAGGATTTCCCGGTCCAGCGGGTCCAGAGTTAGCAGCAGGGCGTCTTCGTGATTATCCTGATAGTAACCTGGCCGCAAGCCAACAGCCTTGTAGCCAAAGCCATAATAAAGATGGAGAGCTTCTTCGTTGCTGATGCGGACTTCAAGCAGGGATTTTTGGGCGCCTTGTTCGGCCGCCAAAAGCAGGGTTTGGGCGAGCAGGCGCCGGCCAATGCCCAGCCCGCGCTGCGCCGGGGCGATGGAAAGTGTGGCCACGTGCACTTCATCGACAATCAGCCAGCCGACCGTTACGCCCACAATCTGCGGCTGTGCGCCCGGCGGCAAGGCCTCCGCTACCAGAACGATGCTATTGGAATTTGGCCGCAGCTCATACAGAAAGGCCCCCTTGGGCCACGGGTCATGAAAAGACACGCGGTCAAGTTCTTCGACGGCTGGGTTGTCGGAGGGAAGCATGGCGCGGATGTTGATGTGCATCGGCCCTGGAGAGGTCATACGTCCGGTACGTTGCTCAGAGTGTGAACATAAATCGGTGCCAAACTGACCACGTCGTCGGCTTGCCCGGCTTTCAGCCGCTGCCAGGCCAATTCGGCCAGTACGGCTGGGCGGCGCAGGCAGGCAGAAGGGGCGGCCAGGCGAGTTGTCTTCCACTTGCGCGAAAACAGGCGCCGCTCTTCTGGGCCCATTTCACCGACGACATAAACTGGTGAAGTAATGGTGGCGGCAATTGTCTTCGGTTCGTCCACCGCGACGAGGCCTTGCGGAACCCACTGGTCTTTTTGATACTGAAAACGCTGATAGGCAAATCTTCCGCGCCCGACCTGCAGTAGGGCAATCATTGGGCGGCGCAGCGCCGGCTGACTGGCAGCTAAGATCTCGAGGGAAGGAATGCCAACTGCGGGCAGGCTTAACCCGAGCGCCAGTCCTTTTACAGCGCTCAGCCCGATCCGCAGGCCGGTAAAAGAACCTGGCCCCAGCGCCACTGCCAGCCCGCTAAGTGCGCTGCGGGGAGTGTGAGTGCGCTCCAGCATGGCAGCGATGGAAGAGACCAGCTCCACCGTGTGATAATTTTGGCTGTGCCAGGTAACCTCACTGACCACCCGCACACCGTCATGCAGCCCCAGTCCAATCCATTCCGTTGATGTATCAATCGCCAGCAGCATGATCAAGCTCCATAAAGTGCTTCTTCAAGTTTGCGCGTCAGAGTTTCGTAATCTTTTCCGTGCGGTGTAAAAACAAGGTGGCGTTGTTCCGGATTAATCCAACTCATGGAAACCCAAAGGTTATCAGTCGGCAGTGCGGAGCGAATACGGTCGGCCCATTCCACCACCAGGATGCCTTCTAACAGAATCCGATCCAAGTCGAGGATGGCGGTATCCAATGGGTTTTCAGCATCAAGACGGTAGGCGTCGGCATGGTAAAGATGGTGGCCGTCGGCCCGCTGGTAGTCATTGACGATGACATAGGTCGGGCTGGAAACATGGTCGGTAGAACCCC
This sequence comes from Anaerolineaceae bacterium, assembly GCA_034430195.1. Taxonomy (GTDB): domain Bacteria; phylum Chloroflexota; class Anaerolineae; order Anaerolineales; family Anaerolineaceae; genus Mesolinea. The sequence goes on from DAOUFF010000049.1 coordinate 49,317, forward strand.
AGCCCTGGGCTGCCCCTTGTACCAGTGTCGTCTTGCCGGAACCCAAATCTCCTTCCAGGCAAACAACCTGACCTGGCTGCAGCAGAGTGCCTAAGCGAATCCCAACCCGCCGGGTCTGTTCCGGGCTGTGTGAAAAGAATTCGAATGCGTTGCGGGGTAGGATGGGCATGGTTTGGCCTGAAATTTACCTTTCTTTTCGATTATACCCCAGCGAAAGTTCAATTTTCAGGCTTCGGCAGCAAGCCTCAGAGAAAGTCAGTTCTGGTCATAGTAACGGATTTGATCCCACGGAAAGCGCCCCAGCAAAGCCATTGCCGTACGGGCGATGATCCTGGCGGCATCCGGGCGGGCCATCAGACGAGAGTTTTGGCTGAACTTCACCATTTCTTCGGGGTGATCCAACCAGCGCTGGACCGTGCGAGCCACCTCGTCCGGATCTTCCACCCAGAGGCCAGCCTCGTGGTTCACCACATAGTCTACATTGCCATTTTCTTGCCCGGGCATTTTGCTGTATAAAATAATGGGCAAGCCGGCTGAAAACGCTTCACTGATGGTGCCTGGCCCGGCTTTGGTGATGATCATATCGCAGGCCTGCATGTATTCAGGCAGGTTGTCCAAAAAGCCGCACACCCATGCCGGGTGCGGATAGTGCATAGCTTCCAACCTTTTTTTCAGTGCCTCATTTTTGCCGGCCACAATTACCATTCCGACCGGCACGCGTTGGCGAGTAATCGCTTGAACGGTGTGTTCCAACGGGCCCATTCCTTCACCTCCGCTGACAAGCAGCACCAGCGGCAGGTCTTGGGGCAGCCCCAATTTTTGGCGCGCTTGTTGCTTCTCCAGTGGGGATAAAAACTTTTCGGAAATCGGCAGCCCAGCCACATGCAGCTTTTCAGCCGGCATACCGAGCATGATCCCGCGCTGACGCGCCTCTTCGGTCGGAACGATAGTCATATCCGCTTCCGGGTTGTACCACCATTGGTGGGTACTGACCAAATCGGTGACCGCAATCAGGTAGCGTGGGCGGTTTTTTCCAAGAGCACGCAAAAGCGGCGGATTAATGACAGGGTGAACCGAAAGCATCAGATCGCACGGGTTTTCAGCGATCAGACTGCTGACTTGGCTCCGCACATAAGGCCACAAGACCCTTTGGATCGTATCTGCAGTTATTTTAAGATTACTGGCTGCAAAGCCAATTTCCCACATATCCGGGATTTGTGCCATCGAGGCATAGGTATCGGGAGCTGCGTTGAAAGGCGGTGGGGCATAATCTTTAAAAAAGTCACGCATTGTCCAGGTTACCTGTCCGGGGAACTCAGCCTGAAAAGCTTCGATGATTGCTTTGGCAGCGCTGCGGTGCCCACCGCCAGTATCAGAAAAAAGGAAAAGGACGTGCGGTGTTTTTTCACTCATGCTGGTGGCTCCGTGTTTGGTTTTGAAATCAGGGTTTTCATGCGCCGGGCCAGGTCTCGCCGGGTGAGCATCACCCGGTGCCCGCAAGTCTGGCAGACCAGGCCAATATCGGCCCCCAACCGAACGATTTCCCACTCATACCCCCCGCATGGATGGGCCTTACGCATCCGGACGTGATCGCCAAGTTTGATATCAGGCAGCATAACCGCATTATAACTGCCTGCCGGCGAGGCGGGCCGGTCTGTCAAGGGGGGTGTCGCAGGCGAATGCTTGGCCAGCCCGGCATGTTATAATGCCAAAAAGCGGCCGTCGGAGCTGGTTACATCGACCTGTGCCGCCGGCAAAGAGAGAGCAATCGTGACAGGGTTGACGGTTCAGGCGCTGATTTCGCGCATCATCACTTTGGTGATTGCGTTCACGCTGCATGAATTCTCGCATGCCAAAGCCGCTGACCTGCTGGGCGACCCGACCCCGCGTGCAGCTGGCCGCCTCACCTTGAACCCGCTGGCCCACCTGGACCCACTTGGAACGTTGATGTTGATCGTGGCAGGCTTTGGCTGGGCGAAGCCAGTGCCGATAAATCCGGCAGCCTTGCGGCAAAAAAATCGGGCTGGCACCATGTTGGTCTCATTGGCCGGCCCGTTGAGCAACCTGGTGCTGGCCGCCAGCGCTGCGATGATCATCCGCCTGGGGTTGGCCTCGATTTATGCTCAGGGAAGCAGCTGGCTTCCGACCCCCGGGCAATTTCTGTTGGAGTTTGTCTACATCAATGTTGCGCTTTTCCTCTTCAACCTCATCCCGCTGGCCCCGCTGGATGGCGAAAAGGTGATGGAATACTTGCTGCCAGACCGCTGGCAAGACGGCTTTGCGAAATTGCGCCTATATGGGCCGATATTGCTGCTGGTTTTGGTTGTTGTCGGCCCGCGGATCGGCTTTGACCTTTTTGGCACACTGATTCAGGCCCCCCTGCTGCGGATTACGCGCTTTTTGGTTGGCGCCTAAACTAGGGCAACGGTGCCGCCATGACCTGCTATTGCTATCTGATGGAATGTGCGAATGGCGCATATTACGCTGGTTGGACGACTGACCCGCAGCGTCGGCTGCGGGTCCATAACCGTGGTAAAGGCGCCCGCTATATCCGTTTGAATGGCCCGGCCCGGCTGGTTTATCTGGAAGAACTGCCGGATAAGATCAGCGCGCTGAAACGCGAATACGAAATCAAACAACTGACCCACCAAGCCAAAGCGCGCCTGGTCACCGATAAAAAGAAAAATCTGCTTCGTCAACCGGCGTATTCCCCCCAACCCGCCAGCCCGCTGGCAGCGGGAGAAGTTTTAACCGTCATTGCGCCCGGCCGGGTTAATTTATTGGGGGAGCATGTGGATTATAACGATGGCGTCGTGCTGCCGGCTGCCATCGATCGCTTTGTTCGGCTTAGGGTGAAGGTGTTGGCGGAGCCTGTGCTCCAGCTGCACGCATTAGATTTGGACGCCGAGACCAGCCTGAGCCTTACCGAATTAAAAGAGAAGCGTGACCTGACCGGTCTGCCGCTGCCAGGCTATGCCTGCTATCCGGCTGGGGTTGCCTGGGCGCTGCAAGAAGCCGGACGGCCAACCCCCGGGCTGCGGGTCAGCTACCGATCCAACATCCCGATTGGGGCCGGTCTAAGTTCTTCCGCTGCTGTTTCGGTTGGCTTTGCGTTGGCCTGGCAGCATGCCGGCGGCTGGCAGATGGATCCGCTGGCACTGGCCAAGGCCTGTCAGCTTGCAGAAAATGAGTACGTCGGTGTGAAATCCGGCTTGATGGACCAATTTGCCTGCCTGTTTGGGCAAGAAGGGCACGCGCTTCAATTTGATACCCGCAGTCTGGATTGGGAGCCGCTGCCATTGCCGCCCGAGGTGACTCTGGTGATTGCCGATTCAGGCGTCCGCCGCAATTTGGCCTGCTCGGCTTACAACGCGCGCCGCGCCGAATGTGAGGAAGCCCTCAGGCTGCTGAGTGAATGGCAGCCCGGGCTGACTTCTCTGCGAGACATCTCGCCGGAGCTGCTGCAGGAGTTTCTGCCGCAGCTGCCAGAGCCGGTCGGCCGACGCGCCCGGCATGTTGTAGAAGAGATTGCACGGGTCCAGCTGGCCGGGCAGTACCTTAAGGCTGCAGATATCAACGCTTTTGGCCAGCTGATGTACGCCAGCCACACCTCGCTGCGTGACTTATATGAAGTCAGCTGTCCGGAACTGGATGTTTTGGTGGAAGAGGCTGCAAAACTGACCGGCTGCTTTGGGGCGCGGCTGTGCGGGGCGGGTTTCGGCGGCTGCACCATCAATCTGGTGGATCGGCGGCACGCCAGGGCATTCATCCGGGACCTGTCTGAGCGGTACCAGCAAAAAACCAGCAAAAAGGGGCTGATTTACCGCTGTGAAGCTTCACGCGGTGCTCATCTGGCAACAAAAGAAGAGGCTGCTTTACTGGATGCGGTGTGAGCTGACGATTACCAACACCAGGCCAAGCAGCACCAGGCCGATAACGCCCAGCGCCAGCCAGCGAGCGTTGCCTGAAAACAGCCGTTCGGTCAAACCGGGCTGAGCCTGAGTGGCAAGTGCGGTTTCGCTGACCAATTGAGGCAGAAATGTGGCTGTTGGGGGTGCGGTGGGCGTTGCGGAGCTCACGGGCAGCGTTTCAACCGCTGTCGGCGTTCCCAAGCCCAGGTTGATCTCACCTCCCTTGAAGATGATCAGCTGATCACCCGGGTAAATGATCGAGTCGCCTGTCAGGTTGTTGTTGGCCATCAGATCCGCCAGCGGGACGCCGTAAAGCTCGGCAATATTGATCAGAAACTGACCTTCGAGCACGGTATGGATAATGGCACCGTCGAGACCGGGAGTGGCCGTTTCGTAAAGCAGGTTGGCAGGCAGCGTCGCTGGCAGCTGGGCAGCAGCGGGATCATTGGTTGCGGTGGCGTCGGCCGGCTGAGATTGATGCCCGAAGGATGGCTGCCACGCGGATTGGGCCTGCAAGGCGACCACCCCGCACAGCAGCAAAGCCAGAGCAACCCCGCGGAGTAACTTGTATTTTCGCATCATGCTATTAATTTTCGGCTTTTCTTCTTTAACAAGATTATAGCGCAATGCATCCGGCTCATCTGGCCAGGGAACAAGCCACCCCGAAAAGGCGTCCTATTCATAACCTATGGACGGGCAGGCCAAGCCTGAACAGCCTCAGGCCGGCAAGCTCTTGATGCAATAAAATAGAAAAGATATGGAAACAACCCAAAACACACCCACTACGACCGCTGCCGTATTGCGACGGCAGTCCGGTTTCATTATTTTGTTTGCACTGCTTTTGGCGCTGGCGGCTGCCATTGCCGTCTTGTTTGCCTACGAGTCACGCCAGCAGGAACGCATTTATGCCGGCGTGAGTGCTGCCGGCGTTGACCTCTCTGGGCTGACCCCCTCGGAAGCCGTCATCAAGCTGCAAGAAGCGCTGGTTTACCCCAATGGCGGGCAGATCGTGTTCAGCGATGGGGAGCAGCGTTGGCAGTTCACGCCAGCAGAACTGGGGTTTAGCTATGACATTCCCGCCACGGTAACCCAGGCCTTTCAAATTGGAAGGCAATCTGGCCTGCTGGGCAGCCTGATGGAACAGCTGGGTGCTTACCGCAAGGGAAGGGACGTCACACCGGCAATTGTTTACGACCAGAGCAAAGCCTACAGCGCCTTGCAGCAGATCGCCCGTCAGGTCGACACACCAATGCGCGAAGCAGAAATCAGCATTTCCGGTGCGCAGGTAAGCGTGCAGCCTGGCCAGGTTGGCCGTCAGGTGGACCTGAGCGCCACTTTGAGCCGGCTGGATGCCTATCTCATCACCCAGCAATACGGCACCATCGCTTTAGTGGTCAGCGAAAGCGAGCCGCTCATTATGGATGCTGGCCCGACGGCTGAAACCGCGCGGGCGATCCTCAGCGCCCCGTTTACCATCCTGCCACCCGAAGACCAATCAGATGCCGGCCCCTGGCAGATTGCCCCGGAAGCCTTGGCGAAACTGCTGCGGGTGGAGCGCCAGACCGTTCAAGGCAGTGAGGCGTATGTGCTCAGCCTTGACCAGCAGGCTTTGGTCAACTATCTCGGGACGATCGCCCCATCGCTTCGGCGGGAGCCCATGAATGCGCGTATGATGTTTAACGACGAAACGCGTCAGCTTGAACTGCTCCAGAAAGCCGTCCCCGGCGGCTCGTTGGACGTGGAAAAAAGCGCGATTCAGATCCTGGATGCCGTGCAGGCTGGTGGGCACGAGGCCAGGCTGGTGATGGATGAAGTCAACCCACCGGTCACGGATACTACCACCGCCGCTGAGCTGGGCATTACCGAGCTGGTGAGCGAGTACACCTCATATTTCTGGGGGTCGGCCGCAGAGCGCGTTCAAAATATCCACGCTGCTGCCAGCAGCTTTCACGGCGTGTTGGTGGCCCCCGGCGAAGTGTTTTCGATGGCGCGCTACCTGACTGATATCAGCCTGGAGAATGGTTACGCTGAAGCCGTCATCATTGTTGGCGATCAATCCGTCAAAGGCGTCGGAGGGGGCGTTTGTCAGGTGAGCACGACCCTGTTCCGAGCGGCTTTTTTTGGCGGTTTTCCGATTGTGGAAAGATATGCGCATGCTTACCGGGTCAGTTATTACGAGCAAATGTCCAACGGCGTACCGGATACCGACCTGGCCGGGCTGGATGCCACCGTTTATGTTCCGCTGGTTGACTTTAAGTTCAAAAATGACACCCCGTATTGGTTGCTCATGGAAACATACCCCACTGACCATTCGCTGACCTGGAAGTTTTATTCCACCAGCGATGGCCGCAGCATGGAGTGGGATACTACCGGTCTGACCAACATCACACCGCCGCCTGAACCGATCTATCGCGAAGACCCCACCCTGCCGGCCGGTGAAATCCGCCAGGTGGACTGGGCGGTAGCGGGCGCCAGCGTCGAAGTGTACCGCACCGTTTACCGCGACGGCGCAGTTTACTTCACGGATACGATCCGCACGACATACGTGCCGTGGCCCGATGGATTCAATTACGGCCCGGGCACAGACCTGACCGGCCTGACTCACTGAGTGCCTGGGCAGGGCTTGTTTTACCCTTATGGTAAAATGTGCTTGTGGCCCGCAAATGGAAAGGCGAGCTTTCAGTAAATGGAGGATGAAGTGATTTCTAGCAGGCTATTGGACTTGTTGCGCTGCCCGGCGTGCGTCAAGGTCAAAACGGGTAAATTGGAATATTACCGGGAAAGCTGGCTGATCTGTGAAGATTGCGGCCGAAAATACCCCATCTGGGAAGATATTCCGGTCATGTTGATCGAAGAGGGTGATAAATGGCAGTCCGTTGAAAAAGAAGCGCTGCCGGTTCCCGCCCCTAAACCCGAATAACTACAGAAAGAGAACTGACCCCGTCTGTCGGCTGAAACCCCCTTGGGCGTCATTTAACTGCTTATGAAGAATTTTTTTGAAAAAATTAAAAGCACTTTCCCGCGGAGCACCAAAACCCGCATCATTTTAGGCGTTTTGCTCGGCGTCGGTCTGCTGGGTGGCATCCTTTTGGGGCGTTTTGTCAGCAATTTTGTTGCCGAAATGACGATTCTCAACCTGCCTGGTGAGCCCGTCTCTGCAGCGGCTGAGCCTGTGGATGGCGGAACGGGCACCGAGGTTGTGACGAGTGACGGTACCCCTACCCTGGACGCACCTCAGGCGCCATTGAGTGCCCCTGTGTGGGACGGCAAAACACGAGTAAATGTGCTGATTATGGGCATTGACGCTCGCAGCCCGGACGTGCGTGCGCCGCTGACCGATACCATGATCCTGTTTACGATTGATCCGGTTTCAAACACCGCCGGCATGATTTCCATTCCGCGCGATTTATGGGTGAAAATACCCGGCAGTGAGTACGGCAAAATCAATACCGCCTACAGCATTGGCGAAAGCTTCCAGCTGCCAGGCGGTGGGCCAGGCCTGGCTGTGCGCACTGTGGAGGACCTGTTAGGCGTCCCGATCCAATATTATGCTCAAATCAATTTTGAGGCGTTTGTCAGCTTTATCGACAATATCGATGGGGTCAAAGTGACCATTCCAGAGCGCATCCAGCTGGATATCGTGAACACCGACCGCTCTTACTGGCTGGATCCGGGCACTTACACGCTGCCCGGCGACCTTGCGCTGGCTTACGTGCGCAACCGCAGTACTTCCGGCGGAGATTTTGACCGCGCTCAGCGCCAGCAGCAGGTGATCATGGCCATCCGCGACCGCGTCCTGAGCTTCAATATGATGCCGACGCTGATTGCCAAAGCCCCGCAACTCTATGCCGATCTGTCCTCTGGGATCCGCACCAATTTAACGTTGGATCAGGCTCTTTCACTGGCGCAAAAAGCACTATCCATCCCACGTGATCAAATTTTGAGCCGGGCGATTAATGGGTCGTACGTAAACTTTGGCACATCGCCAGATGGGCTCTCCATGCTGCGTCCGATTCCCGATAAGGTCCGCGAACTGCGGGATGAAGTATTTGGTGGAGTGAGCGCCGTCAACGCAGAACAAAACCTTGAGACCATCCTCCAGGAAGAGGGCGCCAGTATCTCGGTGCGCAATGCCTCCTCTCAGGAAGGTTTGGCAGCCAAAACCGCCGAATATCTGCGAGCAAAGGGCCTGAACGTGGTAGAAGAGACGAACGCAGCCTATCAGACCTATTCAACCATCACCTTCTATGGTGCTAAGCCCTATACACTGCACTATCTGGTGGACCTGTTTAAAATCAGCCCTTCCACCCGTATCGTCTACGCATATGACCCGGCCGCCACAGTTGATCTGGTGCTTTACCTGGGCGATGACTTTGCCGCCAACAGCACCCTTCCTTGAGACGCTGAGACCGCTTTAATTTCAAAAAACTCCCCGCCCGGGGAGTTTTTTTTAGGTAGCTAATCAACAGATTTGCTTATTGCGGGCCACCGGGGCTGGCGGCCTGCAGCGCAGTTGCCAGCTGAACCAGCGTGCGTGCGTCCGTTTCAGAGCCACCCTGGGCAAGCAAGGTTTGGGCTTGGGCAATCAATGCGTCGGCTGGGCTGGCATCTCCTACCAGCTGCAAGCGGCTTTGAGCTCGCGCGAGGTCGGGCACGCCCCCGTACGCTTGGGCGATCATCAGGCGGTATGCCGAGCGGGCTTCACCGGAAAGCTCGTGGGGCAGGGCTTCCGGGTTAATGCTGGGGGCGAGCAGGAGCGAAATCAGCAGCCCGGCTGCTATCCCGAGAATCAGGCCGGTCAGCAAAAACCAATAGCCACGGTTTTGTTTTTCCATCATCTGCCCTGTTCTTCCAGCCAGCTCTGATAGACGGAGGCGTCAATGCTATAAAACAAGGCGCGCAGCGTGTCCAAATCCGCGCTGGCGTAGCCGATTGCTTGCGCGTATTGGATCGAATTTACCAGCAACGTGAGCGGGTCTCCGGTGTCAATTTGGGCCAGTTGTTCCAAAGCTGCCCGTGGATCCTGATGCACGCTGAAGCTTTCGGCCGCCATCAGCACCAGGTCGGTCTTGTAATCTGCCCGCAGGTCGCTCAGCGCGGCTTCACGCGGGGCTTGCGGCGGCAGCACCAGCCAACCGAAGGCCAGGCCGGCTCCCAGGCCGATCAGAATGGCAAGGATGAAAAACAGAATCCGTTTACTTTTCAAAGCAGCCTTCCAGTTAGCAGTCAGTCTTCCCCGGGTAACATCGGGATCTGGATGTGATGTTCACGGGCAAATTTGATGGCGGTTTCATAGCCGGCATCGGCATGGCGGACGACGCCCATGCCTGGGTCAACCCTCAGCACGCGCTGCAGGCGCAGGGCGGCTTCGGGGGTGCCATCAGCCACAATCACCTGGCCAGCGTGCTGGCTGTAACCAATGCCCACACCCCCACCATGGTGGAACGACACCCAGGTGGCTCCGTTGACGGCATTGATGAGGGCGTTCAAAATCGGCCAGTCGCTGACCGCATCGGTGCCATCGCGCATGGCCTCGGTCTCGCGGTTGGGGGAGGCCACCGAACCTGCGTCCAGATGGTCGCGTCCGATCACAATTGGAGCGCTGACGATGCCATCCGCTACCAGCTGGTTGAAGGCCAGCCCGGCTTTGGCGCGCTCCCCATAACCCAGCCAGCAGATGCGGGCGGGCAGGCCCTGGAAAGGAACCCGTTCGCGCGCCATGCGCAGCCAGCGGTGCAGATGTTCGTTCTCAGGGAAGAGGGCCATGATGGCCTCGTCCGTGCGGTAGATGTCTTCGGGGTCGCCTGAGAGGGCCACCCAGCGGAAAGGCCCTTTACCCTCACAGAATAGCGGGCGGATGTAGGCCGGCACAAAGCCCGGGAAGTTAAAGGCCTCCTTTACGCCCTGATCGAGTGCGTGTTGGCGGATGTTGTTGCCGTAGTCAAAGACAATCGCGCCTTTCTTTTGGAAGGCCAGCATCGCCTCCACATGGCGCGCCATCGTCTGCAGTGAAAGCTGGGTATAGCGCGCCGGGTCAGCCTGGCGCAGTTGATTGGCAGCAGTCAGGCTCATGCCAGCCGGCACGTAAGAAAGCGGATCATGGGCTGAGGTTTGATCGGTGACCACATCCGGGATGACACCGCGCAGCACCAGTTCCGTGTGCACATCAGCGGCATTGCCGATCAGTCCGATGGAGCGCGGGATTTTTTGCGCCACCGCTTCTTCCACCAGGGTCATGGCTTCTTCCAGGTTATCGGTTACCATTTCAACGTAGCCGATTTCGAGCCGCTTGCGTGCCCGCTCGGGGTCAACTTCTACAATCAGGCCCACGCCTTCGTTCATGGTGATGGCCATAGGCTGCGCGCCACCCATTCCACCCAGACCGGCTGTAAGCACAAATTTGCCTTTAAGTGAGGGCCAGCCCTGTTCCTTGGCCAGCGAGCCAAAAGTTTCATAGGTACCCTGAAGAATTCCCTGGGTGCCAATGTAAATCCAGGATCCAGCTGTCATCTGCCCGTACATCATCAGGCCGCGGGCAGCCAGGTCGTCAAAATGGGCCTGGGTGGCCCAATGTGGCACCAGGTTCGAATTGGCGATCAGCACACGGGGCGCGTCGCGGTGGGTCTTGAATACGGCAACCGGTTTACCGGATTGCACCAGCAGCGTTTCATCTTCTTCCAGGTGTTTGAGGGTTTCCAATATGGCGTCGAAAGCTTCCCATGAGCGTGCAGCCTGACCGCGGCCGCCATAGACAACCAGTGCTTCGGGCCGCTCCGCCACTGCCGGGTCGAGGTTGTTTTGGATCATGCGGTAGGCCGCTTCAATCTGCCAGTTCTTGCAAGTCAGTTGGTTCCCGCGGGGTGCGTGTACAATTCTTGGTCCAGTCATCGGGTGAGATCTCCTGAATTCAGTTTTGTTTGATCTGATTATACATGAGTGTGCTGGCACGCACTGGCTGGCTTTTTTGAGCGTGTTAGCCAGAGGGGACGGACTGGCTCAGCAGCGGAGCAAAGCCATCGCCAGGCAGGCCTGCCACGTTATGACCTTGACCCGGGCGTCAAGCAGGGCCTGCTTCAATTCGTCAGGGGTAAGCAGCAGCAGGTGCTGCTCTTCCAGGTCGTCAGAATCCACCGGCCCGGTTTGGCTGGCCCCACGTGCCAGGTAGTAAAAGCCGGTACCGTTGCCACGGTTGGCATCGGTGGCAAACGCGCCCAAAAAGGTCCAGTCTTTGGCTTCGCAGCCGGTTTCTTCTTTGAGCTCGCGTTGGGCTGCAGCCAGTGGATCTTCGCCCGGGCGGATATATCCGCCGACAGGCGCCAGGGTTACCCCCTGAACGGCATACTTGGTTTGTTCAAAAACCAAAAAGCGGCTCTCCGGGTCTTGCGCAGCCACAATCACAAAATTGGGCGTGTCCAGCCAAATCCAATCGCGGATCAACTGCCCATCGGGCAGCTGCAAGTCGCGCGCCTCAACGCGGATCCAGGGCTGCTGTTCAAAGATGAGGCGGCTTGAAAGGGTCTGCCAGGGTTCCATGCCAGCTCAGCTTGGGTCAGCGTATTGCAACTGCAGATCGGCGGCGCTGACCGTGATGTCGCGCAGGGAATCGAAGCTCAGATCCCTGAAGGTATACCCGTTGCGAGCTTTGAGGCGGTAAAACAGGTCGGTGTAACTGGTGTTGACGCGGGCTTGCCAGTCCAGCCCCAGCAGGTCTGAAACCTGGCGCACCAGCTGCGGGGTACGGCCTTCCAGTTCCACAAAATTACCGATGGGCAGCTCATCCAATGATAAGGTCAGCCCTTCAAGGCGGTAATTTTGACGAAACTTTTCGTAGATGAAAAAAACCTGATAACCCAGATGTTCCAAAAGACGGTCGGCGGCTGCAAAATCACTGACCTCAAACTCAATTTCTGTACGGGTTAAGACCCCTTCCTGGACGAAACCCGATCCTTTGAAGGTTAACCGCGCGGCGGTGTCTTGGCGCAGGCGCAGCACTTCCTGCTTCTGCCGGAGGTTCTGGGTTGGGGTGTCATAGCGCCAGTTAATTTCGCGGACGCGCGGCTGTATGAGCTGCCCGCCTAGCGCGAGTGTCTTTTGCTTGATTTGTTCCAGGTTTTTTACCAGGTATTTCACCTCAATTTCTTGATCCATCTTACAGTTCCTTTCTTTTGTGCCATGTCACCAGCAAAATTGCGAGGATGGCCAGCCAAAGCGCCTGCAGGGCTACGACAAAGGGGGCGTTCCCGGCTGGCTGATCGGGCGCCCAAAGCAGCAGACGTTCAAGCCACAAGCTGAGAGTAGTAAAGAGAAATGCCAGCAGCAAGAGTATTGGTCTTTTTTGCCGGCCAAAGCGCAGGCTGCCCCAGGCCAGGGCATTTAGCAGCGCGCTCAATGCGCCCTGAGCAATCAGAAAGATCAGCTGCGATTGGGTCATCCCAACCGAGCCTAAAAGGGTGCCCTGGCGCAAAACGCCATAAACCCGCAGCAGGCCGCTGAGGGCATGCGCCAAAAATATGCAGCGGGCCAATACTTCCCAAAAAGATGGTCGTGTTTTCTGAAGGCCCGGGTGGGTTGAGGCTACGCCCTGGTCGGGCAGAGCAGAAAGGCGCGCTTTCACAGCTGCCCCTGTACAGAGCTGTCACAAAGCAGGCCCAGGCGGGCCAGCTCGGCGCGGACTTTTTCCGCTGCGCCCTCTTTGACGATGACTGTGGCTGGCCCAAGCGCCTCGCCCAGGTGCCGACCGGCTGGGGAATCGCGCAGCATCTGTAACTGGTCTGGCGTCTTAAGGCGAAGTACCGTAAGGGAGTCCAGGCGCGCTTCTGGGCCTTCATTTTCCCAGCGGATCAATGCTTTAACCAACACTGGCGCAACAGCCCGGGTGGTGTATTTGCGCAATAGCCGGGTGAGATGGCGCACAGTCAGCCCCTGGGCGGAGGCCCGCTTCAGGGAGGCAGGGGTAATGCGGCCTACAAAGCGCTGCCGCTCGCTTTTCTGCCATTCTGTGAAGCGCGCCAGCTGGTAGCGGGCCAGGAGCGGCACAGGCCCTTCCATCCTGATTTCACCGACCGGGCTGGCGCTAACAGTGCCGTCCGTTGCGGGCATGCCGGGCGGCAGGTCGCCCATCAAGGCGCTTCCAGCCCAGGCATGTTTGAGAAAAAGATCGCCACTCGGGCCGCCAGGTGTAGTCTCCACAAGACCCATCCAGGGCAAGAGCTCCAGCAGCACGAAGCGCAGCCAGGCGCCTTCAACCTCATCCCAGTAATCTTCCCCCAGAAGGAGCGGGGAACCCGGGACGTTGTGGCGGATCATCCACGACAGAAAGTCGCCGCTTTGGCGCAGGAAGTAAAAGTGCTCCTTGCGGATCTGGTTCAGCAAGTCATCAAAACGCAGCCAGGTTTCATCTGGCAAAGCTGCGATGTAATTCAAGAACCACCGCCTGGGCGGCAGCGGCGCGGCGCGCCAGGTGCCCTCGCAGCGCAGACCCGGAATCAGACGCAACTCGTCAAAGCTGGCGCTGGCCGCCCAGGCACCGGTTAGCCAGGTCAGGGCGGCGCTGCGCGGCTGGGTCATGAAGCTGCGGGCATTGTCGGCCAGGGTTGGGCTCTTGCCATCCCACAGCCCAGTTTCTTGCAGCAAGTGGGCAAGTACCGGCCAATGCCATGGCGGCGCGTCGCTCATTTTGAGCAATTCGGCTGACTGATCCAGGCGTTGGGCGGCAAAGAAGGTGCAGATTTCGTCCAGGATCGTTCCGCCAGGCAAGACGGCCTCGGTGGCGGGAGCTGCCTGGGGGGCAAGCGTGGGTGCTTCGGCCGGCAGTGTCGCTTCACTGAAAAGCTGCGCCCAGGGGAGAAACTCCTGCGGAAGGCAAGCCACCTCGGCGCTGTCGCCGCTTCCGCTTACAAATTCACGGCTGATGAGGCTGCGATAAAAAAGTCGCTCGGTGGTGCTGGCGGGGAACAAATGCGGCTTTTCGCGGTCGCGTCTGGCTGGCCCCATCGGTCGCAGTGGGCCGTATTGGTGAACAAATTGTGCCCAGGGCATGCTGCCGCCGTTTGCGCTCAGCTGTGCGAGAGCTGCTTGGGCTGGCGCAGGCAGCGCTGTAAAAACCTCCTGCAGCAGTTCTTCGTTAGCGAGAGCGGACGCTAGGTCGCGTGCCATTGTCCGCGCCTCGCGCGCGGAAGAATTGACCCCCCACAGTTCAGCCACGGCTCGCAAGAAACTGATATCATGGCTGCTGAGGCTTTGAAATAATGTAGGCATTTTGGATGCGCTTGCTTACTTTGTCAGTCGGCAATCTCGGCGTGAAGAGCAATTACTCCACCTTGACTGCACGGACTCCTTCAATCCCGGAAATCTTCTCCACCAGGTCTTCAACTTTCTCGTTGCCGGCAATTTGCGCCACAACTTCCATGCGCAAGTGCTTATGACGAATGCTTTTACGGGTGGAATAGCCTAATTTGCGCTGCACGTTGGCATTGATGACCTCGCGCACTTCATGAACGGTGCGGTTGATGTCATCTACATCCACCACGATTTCACAAATCCGGCTGGCACGGATGAAGCGGTGTTCAAATGTATCCAAAAGGCCTAAAACAATCAGGATGAGGACGGTCGCGATGATGCCAATCCAATAGTCGCCATGGCCGATGACCATGCCGATTACTGCCATCGTCCAAAGGGTTGAAGCTGTCGTCAGCCCTTTAATATTGAAGCCAAAGCGCAAAATGGCTCCTGCGCCCAGGAAACCAATGCCTGAAACCACTTGGGCGGCGATGCGGGCTGGATCAGTGCCAAATTCACTTGCAATGTTAATCGAAAGGATCATGGCCAGGCAGGCCCCCAAGACCAAGATCATATGCGTGCGCAGCCCGGCCGGTTGGCCATCCCGCTCTCTTTCGAAGCCGACCAACCCGCCCAACAGCAGCGAGACGACAATCCGGATTAGAATTTGTTCAGTTTCAATCATGGCTGCTTCCTGCGCTGTAACTTGCCTGTCGTAGCATTAGCGGTGATCTTTGATTTTATCATGTAATGATTAGGGTTAACCTGGGGCATGAACCAATAATTTTTAGACCGCTGCATAAAATTTTGGATATAATTGCACCATTATCGTCACTTTGGGAGGAACAGAATGCCCAGCATTGATTTGGAAATCACCAATAAAACCGGTCTGCACGCCCGTCCGGCGGCGCTGTTTGTACAAGAAGCGAATAAATTTAAAAGCAAAATAACCGTTCGCAAAGGCGAAAAGGAAGTGAATGCCAAGAGCATCCTAGGGGTGCTGACGCTGGGTGCTTCCCGCGGTACGCGGGTTACAGTGAACGCTGAAGGTGAAGACGAACAGGAAGCATTGGAAGCGCTGAAAACGCTGCACGCCAATAATTTTGGCGAAACGGAATAAAAAACAAACAGCATCCGGCTCAAAAGCCGGATGCTGTTTTGATGATTGATTACATTAAGGCACAATAGGCAGCGCGTCGCGGGCAGCGAAGACCACGCCCACCATTCCCCTCCCTGTATGGGCACCCAGGGCGGTTCCAAGTGAAACCACCGGCAACCACTCCACAGTGAACATCTGATTAACCTCAGCACGCAGCGCTTCAGCGCCTTGCGGATTGCCCGCCGAGACAATTTGAGCGCGCAGCGCGGATTGCGCCGGCACGCTGTGGGCCATCAATTCAGGGATGGATGCCAACGCTTTTTGGAAGGAGCGTTTTTTACTTTTGTCGTAATACTTCCCATCTTCCTGGCTGACTTCGATCACCGGTTTAATCCCCAGCAGCGAGGCAAGCAGCCCTTTCAGGTGGCTGATGCGCCCACCCGCAATCAGATACTTCAACTCGGGGAGGGTGAAAAGCGCATGCGTGGCATCTTGGATCTGGCGCAGCTTGCGCAGGATCACATCTTTGGGGGTAGATGCCTTGGCCATTTCAGCGGCGGCCAGCACTTGCCAGGCCGTACCGGCCGAGAGGGTCAGAGTATCAATGACGGTAATATCGGCCTCTTTAACCAGGCTGGCCCCTTGAACGGCGGCATTGTATGTGCCGCTTAATCCGGAGGAAAGGTGAATCGAGATGATTTGCGGGTCATCTGCCGCCAGGCGCCGGTATAGCGCCTCGAACTCACCCACAGAGGGTGTCGAAGTCACCGGCATAACCGGGCTGGCATCCATCAGGTCGTAAAACTCATCCGGCGTGATATCTATGCCACTTTGATACGATTTACCATTAACTTCCACTTTAAGCGGGAGCATAGATACGCCGATTTTTTGACAATCCTCAAAGGACAAATCCGCGCCACTGTCGGTCACAATTTTCATTTTTCCTCTTTCTTTCCGCTGGCGTCCGGCGTGACCCGCCGCATCGCTGCGCCTAATGTGCAGTTTAATTTTTGATTCTGGACTGGCCTAGTCTTCAACTGGCATCAGACATAATCCTATCATAACTATACACAAAATGACAAGGTGTATGATAGTAGAAACGTGTTTATAAAGAGCAAACTGAAGAAGATAAAGCAGCGGCGCGTCAAATCTTGACGCGCCGCCAGAGGCTAAGCAAGCGCCTGCAGCCAGGCTGAAAGCACTTTCCGATTTCGCTTCTCGACTGCGCGGGTCATCTGCAGGATCTTTTCCTGGATGTCTGCCCGATCCCAGCCGTTAGTTTGAATCAACCCATTGACAACAGTGACAATGGCCGGCGTCAGCGAAGTTTGCGACAGCATGTCGACCAGGTGCCACGGCGAATGCGCTTTACGCAGGCATTCGATGGTAATTGTTTCCAGGCGGGCCAGGGCTTCTTTCATCAGGCGCCGTCCGACCTGTGGGTCGCTTGATTCGATATAAATCCGGTTGATCGGCTCGGTCCCTGAGGCGCGTACCCGCAGGTAATGGCGGTCGCTGCCGGCCTCATCGATCAGCTGCATTTCTACCAGTTCGTAGCGGATGCCGCCCAGGTATTCCACCTTCAGGCCACCCACCCGTACTTCCGCGGCCGGCGTCGTTTCTGCCAGGTCAAGGTAGTAGTTGATGAAGCCTTCCTTGGCTTCCAGTGGCGCATCCACATCCGCACGGCCAGCGTGCGAAGTTGGGTCGGTAGACGTGCCAAACGATTCCCACAGCCCCGGCTTGCTCACCAATTCAGCCCAGATATCCTGCAGGGTATTCAGCGGCTTGTCGGCGCGGGTTCCATAATATGCCATCATGTCCATGATCAGCAAGTTGGCCCACGGCCCATCTTTATCGGTTATGTGGCCGCGGGTTGTCAGGCCGGAGGATTCTTCCCCACCAATCAATATCCGGTCGCGCCAGTCTGACGGCAGCTGCTTCAGCGTGTTGTAGGCGCTATCCATCCGGCGGATTTCTTCAATGTATTTGATGCCCACCGGTACCATAAAGGCATATTTCAGCACGCGCGAAGAAATGTCGCCAATGCGGGGTTTGTAGATGATCTGGCCGATATAACCGGGCAAAACGCCTTCAGCTGGCCGGTTTTCCACATTTCCCGGGATCATGCCGGCGATTGGCTCCAACAGGGGTGACCCGGTTTGAGTGGCGATCACCCGGCCGGTCAGACCGCGCTCTACGCCCAGGTAATATGTGAGCATCGGCAGGATCTGATTGGGGCGCAAGTAAACGCCGCCTTTGTCGATGACGCCGTAACGGTCAGCGTCGGTATCCATTCCCATGCCGAGTTGGGCGCCAGTTTTGGCCACTGTTTCTTTGAGTAGATTGTTGTAGGGTTCTTCCGGGTTGGCGTAATCCTGCCCGCCAAGCTCGGGGTCGACCTCGGCATGAATGACAGTGTGCCGAACTCCAGCTTCGCCAAGCAGCCGGGTCAGATAGCCGCGGCCGGCGCCATGCATTTCGTCAACGACCACCATCTTATCCGCAAAAAACGTCCGGATGCGGTCAAAGTCGATCGGGATGCGGGCATTGCCCTGTCCGTTTTCCTTAATCCAGCTCACATATTTATCCAGCGGGTCAAACCTGCGCACCAATCCGCGCATCTCCGCCGCGTTCACCTGGGCTGATCCGCCTTCCTGGTCTTCCAATTGAAGTTCATTGATGCGGAAAGCAATGAAGTCGGTGACGTTGGTCGGAGCCGGGTACCCCAGGCGTGGGTTAAATTTGATCCCCTGCCATTCTGGCGGGTTATGGCTGGCGGTGGCGATGATCAACCCGGCCACATCATCTGTGGGCAGGGCTTCGGTCTCATAGAACGCCAGGGCGGGGGTGGGTACATCGCGCGTAGCAACATCCACCCGGAAGCCATTTGCCAAAACAGTTTCAGTCACCCATTGAATGACCACGTCCGAGTTGCGGCGGGTATCGTGGCCGAGAACCACGCGCTTCCCACTCAAGTCTTCAGCGCCCACAAACGCGGGCACCAGGCGGTTATTCATAAAATCACAGACGGCCTGCACGACTTGCCGGGCGCGCTTTTCGGTAAAGTCGTTGCCCCAGCGCCCACGCACGCCGGAAGTGCCGAAACGCAAATACTTTCGGTCGTAAATCTCGCGCAGCAAGCCTTGTCGGCCGGGGGCACCCAGCAGCAGCGGGTCATTGGTGCGTAGGCGCAGCGCGTAGAGGCGCTCGAAGATATTGCCAATTTGAATCACACGATATGCCATGAAGCGGTCTGGATCCTGCTGCGGGTCCAGGGTTTCCAAAAGCGGCAGCACCTCGAAGGTTATGTCTTCTCTGAGGGGGTCGAAAGCAGGGCTGCTCAAGTAAGACCGGGCGATGCTGATCGCCTTGCGGCGCATCGCACCCGACCGGGGCAGGTAATCCTTATCGATTTGCTGGCGGTAGGCCTCGCCGTTTTGGCCTTTGGGCAGGTAAAGCTCCAGGCGGCCTTGGGTTCCGGTGGCTGCCAGGGTTAGCAGCAGGCTGATCACCCGCGAAGATGTCAACAGGTCTTGGCTGATCTGCTCTGGGTGCTTTGCCAACCAGTCCTCAAGTTCACCTAAGAAGTCTTCCATGGCGGCAATCGCCGGCTGCCATTTTTCCGGCTGGTCAGCTTCTAAAATATTGCGGTTCAGGGCGTTAAAGCGGCTGGCAAGGCTGGCGCGAAAGCTGCTATCGGTGGTATCGACTTTCATTCGTTAGACTCCTCATTTTGTGGGCGGTCAGGTTCGGGCATCAGACCGCCTTCGGCTACATTCAGCACTTCAATTTTCGCATCCGGCGGGGTGCCGGTTTCTTGTTGAATCAACCGGCAGATTTGCCATGCTTTGGCGGCCACCTCAGCCGCGCTGTGGCGCGGGTCAGTTTCCAGCATCAGCCGGTATTTGGGTTCAGTACCCGAGTAGCGTGAATTCAGACGCACCAGGCCAGGCAAGTCTTGGTGAAGGCGCGCCAGCTGCGATTTCAGCGCGTTCATCTCTTCCAGGTCGGGTTTGCGCGCCACGTTGCAAGAGGCCACCAGCTGCGGATATTTTTGCATACTTCCAGCCAGGGCGGCCAGAGAGCGCTTTTCCTGGCCGGAGAGGGCGCGCAGCATATAAATAGCCGTTCGCAGTCCATCACCGGTATGGTGCGACTCATCCAGCAGGATGATATGACCGGATTGCTCCCCCCCTAGGCCGAAACCGCGCCGGGTTGGGTTTTCTGCCTCAAGGGTTAACAGCGCTTCGGTCACATATTTATCGCCAACTGGTGTTTCGATCAATTTAAAGCCGCGGCTGGTTGCGTATTGGCTGAGCGCGCCGTTAGCCATGATGGTGGTTACCAGTGCATTTCCGCGCAGGAGGCCTTGTTGATGTAGAAAATCGGCCAAAATCGCCAGCATATGGTCGCCGTCAATCAGGCGGCCATTCTCATCCATCAGAATAGTACGATCGGCATCGCCATCAAAAGCAATCCCCAGGTCTGCCTGAGTTTGGCGGATCAGCCCGGCCAGCGCAGCCGGTTCCGAGCGGACGTGTTCTGAGCCGGCTTGCTGGTTAATGACCGCCGAGGGGTCAGCGTGAATGGCAATGACTCGCGCTCCTAGCCGGTTGAAAATATCCGGTGCAGCCCGGCTGGCAGCGCCGTTGGCGCAGTCGAGCACGACAGTCATCCCGTGCAGGTCCAGCCCGTCTGCGCTGGCTAACAAATCTTGCAGGTATTCTTCATACAGTGCGCTTTGATCGCTGACCTGATGCGGGCGGGTTGAGGCCAGCCGGGTGAAGTCTTGCTGTTCCAAAAGCTGTTCAATCGCGGCTTCCTGCTCTTCGGCCAGCTTCATCCCCAGATGGTTTAGAAATTTAATCCCGTTTTCGGCGGCGGGGTTATGCGAGGCGGAGATGACCGCTCCGGCACTGGCGCCGGTGTGGCTGATGAGATAGGCGATAGCCGGCGTGGGCAGGACCCCCAGGTCTGCTACGTCGGCGCCGGCGTCAAGCAAACCACTGGTCAGCGCGTCGCGCAGCTCCGGGCCGGAAGGGCGTGTGTCGCGTCCAATTAAAAAGCGTGGACGGCAATTTTGCGCGCCGCAAAGCACCTGCGCTGCGGCCCAACCCAGGCGGTAGACAAAGCCGGCCTCCATTGGCGGCTGGCCGGCTGTACCGCGGATGCCGTCAGTGCCGAAGTATTTCAGTTTTCTCATCTTATCGGGCCTTTCCACCGTTATTCCAGAACCAGGTCTGCCACAACGGGGAGATGGTCTGAAGCCAGTTCAGCTGTATCCCCTGAAACCACCCGACAGGAATACTCCAACAATCGACTGCGTGGGTAGAAAAAGATATGGTCAACGCAGCCGGCGCTCCCATGCGTGGGCATTGGGTTGGCAGGAACCAGCCGGGTGAAGCCATTTTCTTCTTCCAGAAGTGTCTTTATGGCAAATTCATCTTCCGGAGCGTTGAAATCGCCCATCATGATCAGCGGAAGCTGCGGGGTGAGAACGTGAACCTGCAGCAAGGCTAAAATGCGCCTCATTTGCTCTGTACGCACCGTATGGGCGGTGTTGATCGTCTCTAAACTGGCGTTTTCATCGCGTTCGCCCACCAACGTGGTCAAATGAAGGTTTACGATGAATGGGAAAGGCGCGCTTTTCAAACGGCTCAGGATGACGTAACGCGGGTCGGTATCGCGCGTTCCCTCGTAAAATAGCGGCTCGAAAATGGGGATATTGCGCGGGCTCCCATCCTTGTGAACGTTTCCGAGCCGACTGAAAGACAGGCGCGAAAACAGGGCATTGCCCTTTGACCAATCGTACCAATCGTTGAACAAGCCATTGACCATGACGTCTTTTTTAACCTGCATGTGGGTTTTCATTGAGAGCGTCTCGCCGTAAAAAGTGTGGTTGAAGCGCCCTTCGCGCCGAATGCGGGTCAACATATTATGTGAAATGCCGTCGGCATCTACATATTGCGATAATTCCTGCACAGCCAACACATCTGGGCGGATTTCGGTGATCAGCTGCTGCAAAGCTTCAGATTTGTGTGAGGCCGGCACTTCCATTCCCGAGAAGTTTTTAATGCCTCCCCCAAGGTTGAGGGTCATGACGCGAATTTTCATCATTCAATGGCCATTCTTTCTATTTGTGAGCGAATTATACCAAGACCCGTCAGCCTCCAGAATGTCGATACGTTGGGCAGGTGCGGTGGATAAGCCTGGGGCTTGCGCTCACAGCGCAGGCCGGTAGAATCCAAATGGAAAGTACTGAGGCTGCCATGATCAAGAAAACCGATCGCGATGATGAAATTACTCCCAAATCTTTGTTCCTAAGCCGGCGCCAGTTCCTAAAAACCATGGGGTTTACCGCTGCCGGTGCCTTTCTGGCAGCCTGTGCCGGTCAGCCGCTGACATTCAACGACCCAAACAAGTTTGCTGATGAACCCACCCCGCGTGATACCGCGCTTAATTTCAATAATTACTATGAGTTTTCGCTTTCAAAAGCGGTGGTGGCCAAGCTGGCCGGCGAACTGACGCTCAGCCCGTGGTCTCTGCAAGTGGATGGGCTGGTGGAAAAGCCAGCAGTCATTGATATGGCTGCCCTACCGGATGCCTTTAGCCTGGAAGAAAGGGTTTACCGCATGCGCTGCGTGGAAGGTTGGTCCATGGTTCTGCCATGGACGGGCTTCCCCCTCCGGCAGTTGTTGGATCAGGTGATGCCACTCCCCGAAGCGCGGTACGTCCTCTTTCAGTCTGTGCTGCGGCCGGAAGAAATGCCGGGTCAGCTTTCGTTGGATGACTATCCCTGGCCTTACACCGAAGGGCTGCGCCTGGACGAGGCCAGTCATGATCTGACCCTGCTCGCTGTCGGGCTGTATGGCGACCCGCTTGCGCCGCAGAATGGCGCGCCAATCCGGCTGGTTGTGCCCTGGAAGTACGGTTTTAAAAGTATCAAAGCACTCACGCGCATCAGCCTGGTGGCGGACCAGCCGCCTACTTTGTGGAACAGCCTGGCACCCCAGGAATATGGGTTCTATGCCAACGTTAACCCAGCCGTGGACCACCCACGTTGGACGCAGGCTACAGAAATTCGGTTAGGAGACAGTCAGCGTCGCCCCACCTTGCTGTATAACGGTTATGACGAAGTTGCTGATCTTTATGCCGGCATGGATCTGAGCGAAAATTTTTAGGCTGTGCCCATTGTTGACCAGCGGCAAGGCTGTTGACCAGAAGCTCAAACGGAGGCTGTGTTTTGAGTGAGCTAATGGGCACAGCTGGCCAACGAGCAGCCAGGCTGGGCCCGGCCTGCGCAACAGCTGGCAGCCTGCGCTTGGTGCGGCCGGGCGGCCCCTCAACGCCGTACTACCTGACAACCGGTATGGGGGGCGTGGCCAGTTGCTGGGCTGGCAGTGACGGAGGAGACGCACCGGGTTTACAGCGGCGCAGCGAATAGATTACTTGCGTTATAATCCGGACTTGATATGAATAAAGAAGCTGACAGCTCACCCCAGGGACCGGCTCCCCGCGACAAAAAGCGCAAGAAGCGCACCTGGTGGATAGCACTGGCAATTGTGGCAGCCCTGGTGGTCATTGGACTAGCGCTTTATCAGGTGCCGGCCATCCATGATCGGGCTTACTATCACCTGACCACACTGCGTTCGCGCATTTACTATACCTTCCGACCTCCCGAAGAATCAGAATTTCAGCCTTCAAGCGATTCCACGCTGGATTTAAGCGCTTTGGCGGCCACGGCCAGCCCAACGCCGACCATTCAGCTGGCCACGGGAACAGCGCAGCAGGAAACCCCGCAGCCAACTGCGACTTTGCAGCCGACCGCTGTAGCGACGCCACTGCCCGAAGCCGTTTACCTGGAAGGCATTAAACAGGAATATCAACGCTTTAACAGCTGCGGCCCGACCAATCTGGCTTTTGCCCTGCGGTATTGGGGCTGGGTAGGTGACCCGATCGATATCGAAGCTGTCCTCAAGCCGCGATTGGAAGACCGCAATGTGACGCCGGTCGAAATGATGACTTACATCCAGGATCACACCGAATTGGGCGCAGTACTGCGCTATAACGGAAACATTGAACTGCTGAAGCGCTTTGTGGCTGCCGGCTTCCCGGTGCTGGTGGAGCGTGGATACGTCAACCGCGATGATGGCTGGATGGGGCATTATGGCGTCATCGATGGCTATGACGATAGCGTGGTGTTGGGCGGTAAGTATGACAATGTCATCGGGCTGAGCGAAACCCCCGGGGCAGTCCATATTCCCGATTCTTTCAACGGAAATATTTGGGTGACGTACGACAGCCTGCAATCCTATTGGGATGAATTTTCCGGTATTTACCTGGTGGTATTCCCAAAGGATCGTGAAAGTGAAGTCATGACGTTATTGGGCCCTGATGCAGACCCTGAATTCAATTTGAACCAGGCCATCAGCACGGTTTCAGCACGGCTTGAAAGCGTCGAGCAATCGCAGCGCTATTTCACCTTATACAGCCTGGGCGAACTGCTGGTGCTCAAGCAAGACTATGCCAACGCCGCTGCGGCTTTTGACGAGGCTTTTTCAGTATATGGATACTTGCCGCCGGAAGACCGTCCCTGGCGGATGCTTTGGTATCAGGTGGGGCCCTATGAGGCATATTATCAGATGGGCCGCTATGACGACGTGGTAAGTTTGGCGTATAAAACCATTACCGATACGCCGCAGCCGGCACTGCCCGAGACTTTCTTGTGGAGCGGCCGGGCCAATGTGGCCTTGGGCAACACCTCCACCGCCATCTTTGATTTCAAACGTGCCCTGCAATGGCACCCGGGATGGCCGCCGGCCGTGCAGGAACTGGAAGCGCTCGGCGTTGATCCGCAAAGCTGAGCGAGGCTGGCTTTCAGCCTGAAGCAGAATTCGAGTCCCTTATGTCTGATCCTAAGAACGATTTAAAAAAGCAGCTTGCAGCGCCATCCATTTGGCGCCGGCCCTGGGTATACCTGGGGATTCTTGCTGGTCTGATTGCAGCGGCTTTCGTGCTCTATCAGCTGCCCTTTATTCATGATCGGGCGTCTGTGTATGTCGAAAACTTGTACTCCAGCATCTATTATCGCCTGAACCCGCCTTCCGAAGCTGTTTTTGACCCTTCACAGCAGGGCACGGTCAGTGCACAAGTGGCTGCCACCATTACCGCCATGGCTCCAACCAGCGAGCCGCTCCCGACCGGCACAGCCTCACCTGAACTGACGCCAACCGGGGCGGCAACGATGCTGCCCACCCTCACGCCCATTCCGGCGCCGGCCGCCTACACCCTAAAGGGCATGGGGCTGGAATATCAGACCTTCAACAACTGTGGGCCCGCCAATCTTTCGATGGATGTCACCTATTGGGGTTGGCCGACCACCCAGGATGTGACTGAATCGCGGCTGAAAAGCCACCCAGACGACCGCAATGTCATGCTCACTGAAATGCTGGATTACGTCAGGACGTATACCGAGCTGGACGGCCTCATTCGTTACGGCGGCACCATCGAGCGCATCAAGCCACTGATTGCGGCCGGCTTCCCGGTATTGTTGGAACGGGGTCATACCGATCCGAAAGACGGTTGGATGGGCCATTACAGCATCATCACCGCCTATGATGATTCCAGCCGGACGGTGACCATTCCAGACACGCTTTTGGGCGTGATGACGCTCTCATACGACGACCTGGCCCTGGATTGGGCGCATTTTGACGGCATTTATCTGGTAATTTTTCCCCCTGACCGGCAAAACGAAGTGATGACCTTATTGGGCGAGGATGTTGACCCGCAGGTGAACCTGCAGCGGGCGGTGGAGCGCGTCTCGACCAACCTGCAGACTGCCAGCGGGCGAGAACTATTTTTTGCCTGGTATAGCCTGGGTTCACTCAAGGTGTTGCAGCAGGACTACCCGGCCGCGGCTGAGGCTTACGATCAGGCTTTTAGCTTGTACGGGCAGCTGCCGGTCAGTGAGCGGCCCTGGCGCATCACCTGGTACCAGGTCGGGCCCTATGAGGCCTATTACTACACCGGGCGCTTCCAGGATGTGGTGAGTTTGGCACAGCAGACGCTGGACAATACGCGCGAAGATTCGCTCCCCGAAACCTGGCTGTGGGCTGGTCGGGCTGCTTTAATGTTGGGTGATGAAGACAAAGCCCGAGCATACCTGCAAGGTGCGCTCGAATGGTACCCGGGATGGGACCTGGCTTTGGCTGAAATGGCAAAACTTGACGCGGGAAGTTAATTCAAACCGCGTATTACGCTGGACGGGGACCGGCGCCCAGAGGGCACGCCGGTTCGCGCTCTTCACAAAAGCTCATGGAAAAACAAAAATTCAAGAAGAAATTACAACATAAAAAATATTGGCAGCGTCCTTGGTTTTGGGCAGCACTGCTGTCGGCTGTGGTGCTCCTGGCATTCGGTCTTTATCAGTTGCCGGTAGTGCAAAACCAGGTTTATTACCGTGCCGCGCAGCTGCGTGCGCGTCTTTTTTACTTTTTCAACCCGCCTGCAGCGCAGGCGTTCAACCCCAGTCAGCAGGGCACGCTGGACGCTGGCGCAGTGGCTACGCTGACCGCATTGGCCCCTACGCCGACTGCCACGCCGACACCTTTGCCAACTGACGCTCCTACCCCTACGGCGACCGTCACAGCGACGGCGACAATTGCGCCGACACCGCTGCCCAAAACGGTGCAGCTGAATGGGGTCAAGCTGGAACTGCAGGGTTTTAATAACTGCGGTCCGACCAACCTGGCAATGGCCCTTTCATACTGGGGCTGGAAAGGCGATCAACACGTCACCGAAAAGATCCTCAAACCCCGCCGCGAAGACCGCAACGTAATGCCTTACGAGATGCTCGATTATGTTCAGAGCCAAACGGACCTGATGGGCATCGTGCGCTATGGCGGCAACCTGGATTTGGTCAAACAATTGGTGGCGGCTGGCTTTCCGGTCGTGTTTGAACGTGGGTATATGGACCGGCATGAGGGCTGGATGGGCCATTATGGGATCATCACCGGCTATGATGATGTCAAACAGGAAGTAACCATCCCCGATTCTTACCTGGGTGAGATTAAGATGAGTTACGACGATGTGCGTATGTATTGGGCGCAGTTTGATGACATCTATCTGGTAATCTTCCCGGTCTCGCGTTCGGAAGAGGTTTACAAAATATTGGGCCCACAAATGGATGAGGCCTACAACAAAAATTTCGCTTTGGAGCAGGTAACCAACCGCCTTTATCAGATGGAAGGCCGTGAACTGTTCTTTGCCTGGTATAGCCGCGGATCGATTCTGGTCGAGATGAATGATTACTACGGGGCATCGCAATCGTTCGACAAGGCTTTTGAAGTGTATGCTGCCTTGCCAGAAGAAGAGCGCCCCTGGCGAATCACCTGGTACCAAACCGGCCCGTTCTTTGCATATTATTACACCGGCCGCTATCACGACCTGTACGACCTGGCCAAACAGACGCTCGATAAGACTCCTGAAGACGCCATTCCTGAAACCTGGGTGTGGCTTGGGCGGGCGGCTGTGGCGCTGGGGGACCGCGAAGAAGCCGTCTATGATTTTCGTCAAGCGCTGTTTTGGCACCCGGATTGGTGGGTGGCAAAGGACGAACTGATCGCGCTGGGCGAACCCGTGGATTGATCGGCGGCCCGCGCAGAGTGCCTGGGCTGCAAAATTGCCAAAGAAATCACGAGAGGCCTGGCCCGATGAGCAACTGCACAAAATTTAATGCAAAAATGTGGGATGAGTGGAGCTGTCAGCGCATGGAATGGACCCGGCCCATCAGCCATGAAGCGTTTTTGGCGGCACAAAACGGCCAGCCAGCTTTGAAGCTGACCCCTCAAAAATTACTCCCCCTAAATTGGCTGCCGCCACGCGGGAGTGCCATTTTGGGGTTGGCCAGCGGCGGCGGTCAACAGGGCCCACAGCTAAGCGCAGCCGGTTACCGGGTGACCATCTTGGACCTTTCGGACCGACAGCTGATTTCGGAGCGGATGGTGGCTGAGCGTGAAGGTTATACCATTGGCCTGGTAAAAGCCGATATGACCACCCCATTTCCGTTCGCTGATGGCGCTTTTGACGCCGTGATTAACCCGGTTTCCAATTGCTATATTGAAGACCTGGCGCCATTTTGGCGGGAAGCATTCAGGGTACTCAAGCCGGCCGGCGTGCTGATGGCCGGCTGGACCAATCCGATAGTCTACGCATTTGATGACTCCAGCCTGGAGGACCCGCATCTGCCGCTTACCCTCAAGTTTGCCCTGCCGTATAACGGTCGTGAGCAAGCCGAAGCTGGCCAGCCGGTGACCATGGATTCAGGATATCAGTTCAGCCACACTTGGGAAGAGCAACTGGGTGGTCAGCTGCAGGCGGGCTTTCTGATCAAAGACTTTTATGAAGACAGCGACGACCGCGAAAAGTTGAGTTATTTTACCGCCCTCTATGCTGCCAGCCTGGCGGTCAAACCGGGCTGAACCGGGCACCCGCCTGGCTTGCAGCCCGGGTGCGGATGCATATGGGGCTACCGGCAAGCTTTCAAACTAATTAAACCTGTCTGCCAATTGCTGCCTGCAGCAAAAAAGCCAGGCGGGCTGCATGCTTTCAGCTCGCCTGGATGTTGCCTGCGGATGGCGCTTTAGAACATGTCGCCATCCAGAAAAGGGAGCAGCTGCTTCAGCAGTTTCATATTCCCATTTTTTACCAAATCGCCAGCTAGCTTGTTCAGGCTGCTGCTTTTCAAGAAGGGCGCCAAGGCCGGCAGAGTGGCTGAGCGCTTTTCTTCCGGCAGGCTGGCCAAG
>DAOUFF010000050.1:0-13413 GCA_034430195.1 Anaerolineaceae bacterium
GGGTCGGTATCCACGAAAAGTTTCATTGAAAAAATCCGGCGCAGCCCGGGCTCCGCAAAGATGAGGATGCCCTCCACCAGGATGATCGGCCTTGGTTCCACCCGCCGGGTCGTTTTTGAGCGGGTATGCGCTTTGAAGTCATAAACCGGCAAATCGACCGCATGGCCAGCGCTTAGCGCATGGATATGCGCAATCAGCAGCTCCGTTTCCAGAGAATCCGGATGGTCGTAGTTCACCTTGAGGCGCTCTTCAAATGGCAGGTGATCGAGATTGCGGTAATAGGCGTCATGCGGCAGAAAAGCGATTCGGTCGCTGCCGATTTCTTCGAGTATGGACTGCGCTAGCGTGGTCTTACCCGACCCTGATCCGCCAGCCACGCCGATGATAATGGGTTCCCTGTGCTGAGCCATACCGGAATTATAACCGTCTATTGGGTTATAATCCTGCCAAGGAGAGAGTCTAAATGAGCGCTAAGATCATTGACGGAACCGAAATTGCGCGCGCCGTGCGCCAGGAAGTCAAACAGGCCGTAAATGAACGCATCGACCGCGGGCTGCCGGTTCCCGGTCTGGCAACGGTTTTGGTTGGCGACAACCCCGCGTCTGCGGTCTACGTCCGCAACAAGCACAAAGCCTGTGCTGAAGTCGGCATCCGCTCGATTGCCAGAGCACTTCCTGCCGATGCCACCCAGGCGGAAGTTGAGGCCGTGGTGAATGAACTCAACCATGACAGCTCCGTGGATGGCATATTGGTACAGCTGCCACTTCCCCGCCACCTGGACGAAGAGAAAATTTTGGCTGCTATCAGCATCACTAAAGATGTAGACGGCTTTCACCCGGTCAATATCGGCCGGCTGGCTCAAAAAGGCCGTGATCCGCTGTTTGTGCCGTGCACCCCAGCCGGCGTGATGGTTCTGCTGGAGGCTGCCGGGGCTCAGCTGGCAGGGGCCAACGCCGTGGTGCTGGGGCGCTCCAACATCGTCGGCATGCCTGTAGCACTCTTGCTGGTCAAAGCTAACGCCACCGTAACCATCTGCCACTCACGCACGCGCGACCTGGCCGCGGTTTGCCGCCAGGCCGACGTTTTGGTGGCCGCCATCGGGCAGCCCGAGATGGTTCGACAAGATTGGGTCAAACCCGGTGCGGTGGTGATAGACGTCGGCATCAACCGCGTGCCAGACCCAACCGCCAAAAAAGGCAGCCGTCTGGTGGGAGACGTCGCCTTTAGTGAGGTGGCACAGATCGCCGGGGCGATTACGCCGGTTCCGGGTGGGGTCGGCCCAATGACCATCGCCATGCTGCTCAAAAACACCTTGCGGGCACGCCAGCTGGCTGAGCACCAGGCAATCCAAGACTGAGAAGGCACCATGACCACACTGCTGGTTAAAAACGCTGAACTCATCGTCACTATGGACGACGCCGGTCGTGAACTTAAAAATGCCGCGCTGTTCTGTCGGGACGGGTTTATTGAGAAAATCGGAGCGCAGGCTGACCTGCCCGCCGAAGCGGATGAAGTATTGGACCTGGCTGGCCATATTGTCTTGCCCGGTCTTATTAACACCCACCACCACTTCTATCAGACCCTAACCCGGGCCCTGCCGGCCGCGCAGGATGCCAATCTCTTCAACTGGCTCAAGACGCTTTACCCCATTTGGGCTCGTCTGACCCCCGACGATATTTACGTGAGCACACAAACTGCCCTGGCTGAACTGGCACTTTCTGGCTGCACCACCGCATCAGACCATCTGTATCTTTTCCCCAATGGTTCCCGGCTCGACGATGAGATTGAGGCCGCCCGCGTCATGGGCATGCGCCTGCATGCTTCCCGCGGCTCCATGAGCCTGGGGGAATCGCAAGGCGGCCTGCCGCCCGACAGCGTGGTCGACAGCGAAGAAAACATCCTCAAGGATAGCCAGGACCTGATCCAGCGCTACCATGACCCGGCTGCAGGGTCCAAACTGCAGATTGTTTTGGCGCCCTGTTCGCCATTCAGTGTCACTGGCGATCTGATGCGCCAGTCGGCTTTGTTGGCGCGCGAATATCATGTGCACCTGCATACCCACCTGGCTGAAACAGAAGATGAAGACGACTTTTGCCTGCAGAAATTCGGGCATAAGCCGGTGGCTTACATGCAGGAAGTGGATTGGATCGGCAGTGATGTCTGGTTTGCGCACTCCGTGTGGGTGAACGAAGACGAAATGGCGCTCTTTGCCAGGGAGGGCTGCGGTGTCGCCCACTGCCCGTCTTCCAACATGCGCCTGGCTTCGGGGATTGCCCCAGCGATGCGCATGCTCGCTCACGGCATCAAGCTTGGCTTGGGCGTTGACGGCTCTGCCAGCAACGATGGCTCCCATATGCTCAATGAAGCCCGCCAGGCTTTGCTGCTGGCCCGCCTCAACAGCGGCATCAAAGGTGCTTCCCGCTCCGCACCAGACGCTCCGCCTTTGATGACTGCCCGTCAGGCGCTTTCGATTGCCACACGCGGCGGAGCAGCCGTGCTTGGCCGGCAAGACATCGGTTCACTGCAGCCGGGCATGTGCGCTGACTTCTTTGCGGTCAACTTGCAGCGCCTGGAATATAGCGGAGCTTTGTCGGACCCGTTGGCCGCATTGGTTTTCTGCGCGCCAGTTCAAGCCGATTGGACCGTGGTCGCTGGGAAGGCCATTGTTCGCCAGGGTCAGCTCACCACCCTTAACTTGCCGCTTCAGATTGAGAAACACAACGCCGCTGCGCGGCGCTTAATTGCGGGGTAAACCGCAAATTAATCATCTTTATAAAAAAGGAGATCATTGTTTATGAGTAAAAAAGGTTTGGCAGTTGTCGCTGTGGGCGGCAACGCCCTGATTAAAGACAAAAATCATCAGACCGTTCAAGATCAATATCAGGCTGCGGTCGAGACCATGCACAACATCACGGACATGATTGTGGACGGTTGGGACGTGGTCGTTACGCACGGCAATGGCCCTCAGGTTGGGTTCATTCTGCGCCGTTCGGAGCTTTCCGCGCACGAACTGCATGAGGTTCCCCTGGATTACTGCGGTGCAGACTCTCAGGGTTCAATCGGCTATATGTTCCAGCAAGCACTGTACAATGAATTCCTGGATCGCGGCCTTGCCAAACATGCAGCAACCGTCATCACCCAAACGATTGTGGACCAGGCCGACCCTGCATTTCAAAACCCGAGCAAACCCATTGGCTCCTTTATGTCAGAGGATGAAGCCAAAATCAAAATGAGAGATTTGGGCTGGACGATGGTTGAAGACGCCGGGCGCGGCTGGCGCCGGGTAGTGCCTTCCCCCATCCCACAAGAAATTGTCGAGGCAGCTGCGATCCGCAGCCTGATCGATCAGGGGTTCGTGGTCGTTGGGGTAGGCGGTGGCGGCATTCCGGTGATGAGGCAGGCTGACGGCCGTTTGGTCGGCGTGGAAGCCGTCATCGACAAAGACTTCGGTTCTGCAATTTTAGCCAGCATGATTCAAGCGGATTTATTCCTGATTAGCACCGCGGTCGAGAAAGTGGCCATCAATTTCAATAAGCCGGATCAAAAATGGTTGGATCGGATCAGCGCCGCGCAAGCCCGCGAGTATATGGCTGAAGGTCATTTTGCGAAAGGCTCCATGCTGCCCAAAATCCAGGCCATTTTGAAATATCTGGACAAAGGCGGGAAAAGCGCTCTGATCACTGACCCCGATCACATCAAAGACGCTCTTGAAGGCAAAACCGGCACCTGGATATTACCGTAATCACCCAACCTCCCGCCAAGGCGGGAGGTGCAGCAGATTGGCGAAAAATGACCATTGATTATTTTGAGTGTTCTGCCTGCGGTACTGTTTTTTCAGCTGAAGCTCCGCTTTACGTCTGCCCGCGCTGCAACGGTAATTTGGACTGCCACCTCGACTTTGAGCGCCCAGAGCGGCACTTTGACCCGCACCAGATTCTGAACGATCCGCGCGGTTCAATTTGGCGCTACGAACGGCTGCTGCCGGTCGGTGCGCCGCCCTTTCAAGCTACCCCACTGCACCAGGTTGGCTGTACACCAGTTTATCAGCCGGAACGCCTGACCAAAGCTCTGGGCATGAGCCGCTTATGGGTTAAAGATGAAAGCCGCAACCCCAGCGCTTCCTTCAAAGACCGTGCCAGCGCGGTGGTGATTGCCCGCGCGCTTGAAACGGGCATTGGCACCATCGTTGCAGCCTCAACTGGCAACGCGGGTGCAGCCACCGCCTGCATGGCAGCCAGCGTGGGACTGCCGGCAATCATTTTGGCACCGCGCAGTGCCCCTCCAGCCAAGGTAGCCCAGCTGCTTGCCTTTGGAGCGCAAGTCTTTCTGGTGGAAGGCACTTATGACGAGGCCTTCGACCTGAGCATTCAGGCCAGTGATGCCTTTGGCTGGTATAACCGCAACACGGGTTATAATCCCTTCACGGTGGAAGGGAAAAAGACCGCTGCTTTCGAAATATGGGAGCAGCTGATCAGCACCGGCAAGGTCAACCCGGCCGAGATCACCATCTATATTCCAGTCGGAGACGGCAACATCATCTCGGGCATCGCCAAGGGTTTTAAAGACTTGCTGCGCTTGGGATGGATTGACCAGCTTCCACGCCTGGCTGGTGTGCAAGCCGAAGGTTCTGCAGCGATAGCCAGAGCATTTGCAGCCCGGACGGATCAAATTCTGCCGGTCCAGGCGCAAACCGTTGCCGACAGCATCAGTGTCGACTTACCGCGAGACGGTTCACGGGCACTCAAATCGGTGCACGAGAGCGGCGGGTTCTTTGTGACTGTTACCGATGAAGAAATTTTGCACGCCATTCCGGAACTTGGCAGCAGTGGACTGTTCGTCGAACCCGCTGCCGCAGCAGCCTGGGCGGGGTTGAGACGGACCTTGCAGGACGGACTTCAGGACCCAGCCGCGCCCGTACTGGTGCTGTGCACTGGCAGCGGGCTGAAAGACGTCCGGGCCGTCAGCGCGGCGGTCGCACCTGCGCCGGTGATCGCCCCGACCATCTCAGCTTTGGAGGCAGCTATTCATGCATGATCCAGTATTTTCCATAATTGCCCCAATTTACAATGAACTAAACAATCTGCCGCTGCTCTATTCGCGCGTGCAGGCTGTAATGGCGCAGACCGGTGAGCCCTGGGAATTAATTTTGGTGGATGATGGCTCGCAGGATGGGTCAACCGAGGTTATTCGCCAGCTGGCCAGGGAAGATGAGTGCGTTCGTCCGATCATTTTTGCTCGCAATTTTGGTCACCAGATCGCGGTAACCGCCGGCATGGACTACTGCCGGGGGCAGGCGGCGGTCGTCATTGATGCCGACCTGCAGGACCCGCCGGAAGT
This sequence comes from Anaerolineaceae bacterium, assembly GCA_034430195.1. Lineage (GTDB taxonomy): Bacteria > Chloroflexota > Anaerolineae > Anaerolineales > Anaerolineaceae > Mesolinea. The sequence continues at coordinate 5,338 of DAOUFF010000050.1, forward strand.
CATCCTGCAGATGATCGAAAAATGGCGCCAAGGCTACCAGGTCGTCTATGCCGTCCGCACCGAGCGCGAAGGCGAAAGCTGGTTCAAAAAAACGACTGCATCCTGGTTCTACCGGATGATCGACAAGATCACCGACGTCCGCATCCCGCTGGATACGGGTGACTTTCGGCTGATTGACCGCAAAGTGCTGGATGTGCTCAACCAGATGCGCGAACGCAATCGTTTTTTGCGTGGGATGGGAGCCTGGGTAGGGTTTAAACAGATCGGCGTGGAATATAAACGCGCCGCACGGTATTCCGGCACATCGCACTACCCGCTCAAGAAGATGCTCAAATTGGCGCTGAACGCGATCACCAGCTTTTCGGTCTGGCCGCTGCAGATGCTCTTTACCGCCGGCTTGAGCCTGGTCGGGCTGAGCGTCTTGCTCCTGATCGTTTTTTTGATCCTTGCGCTGGCAGCCAATTTTGACCTGACTTGGGTGTTGGCCACCTGGCTGACGGTCATCTTCCTGGCCGGAATCTTGCTGGCCGGCATGGGCATCCTCGGAGAGTACATTGGCCGCATTTACGATGAAGCAAAAGGTCGCCCCCTCTACATCGTCGCAGAAGGGCCACAAGACGGGCCTGAAAATTTAACCCAATCCACAGATTCATCTCATTAATTGCCATTCCAAAGGAAAAAGCCGATGACTAAAATTGATTTGACCGTATATGAAGACCGCTTGGAGAGAACTTTGCAGCGTGTGCGCGAAAAGCATATCTTGATCCCTACCCTGGCGCAGCAGCGTAACCCGCAGCTCGTCCCGATGGAGATTAAGGAGAAATTGAGAGAGATCGGCTTGTGGGATCTGCATCCATTGAATCTGTTTCGCATCAACTGGCACAATGAACCTGTCAGCCATGGTGGTTTGTATGGTGGCCTCAATTTTATCGAGTTCCCTTCAAGTTTCACCGGCGTGAACGCACGCATCTTTGGCCTGGTGGGCAAATGGATGCCAACCGGCGCTCACAAAGTCGGTGCGGCTTTTGGCTGCCTGGTGCCGCGCCTGGTAACCGGTCAATTTGACCCTACCCGGCAAAAAGCCGTTTGGCCTTCCACGGGAAATTATTGCCGGGGTGGAGCGTACGATTCAGCCCTGTTGGCCTGCGAATCCATTGCCATCCTGCCCGAGGGCATGAGCCGCGAGCGCTTCGATTGGCTGAAAACCATCGCCAGCGAGGTTATCGCTACCCCGGGCAGCGAGTCGAATGTCAAGGAAATTTTTGACAAATGCTGGGAACTGCGTCGAAGCGGGCAAGACCTGATGATTTTTAATCAGTTTGAGGAATTTGGCAATTACCTCTGGCATTACGCCATCACGGGCAGCGCTATGGAAGAGTTGGTTCAGCAGGTCAGCGGGCCGCGCAGCCAGCTGGCTGGTTTTGTCTCTGCCACTGGCTCCGCTGGGACGATTGCTGCGGGCGACTACCTGAAGCAGCGCTTCCCAGGCAGCAAGATTGTGGCCAGCGAAGCCCTGCAGTGCCCGACACTGCTGAACAACGGGTTTGGCACACACCGCATCGAGGGCATCGGCGATAAGCACGTCCCCTGGATTCACAACTCGCGCAATACCGACTTCATTACCGCGATTGATGACAACGCTGTGGTAAACCTGGCCCGGTTATTCAATGAAGCCCAGGGACGAGATTATCTGATCAGCCAGGGCCTGCCGGAAGCTTTGGTCAACCAACTGGATTTGCTGGGGTTCTCAGGGATATCCAACCTGCTTTCAGCCATTAAGTTTGCCAAATACAACGAACTTACCAGCAACGATCTCGTGCTGACGGTACTCACCGATTCCATGGAACTGTACCAAAGCCGCCTGCGCGAAATGCAGGATGAATTTGGCCCGTATTCTGCACAAAACGCCGCTGCTGATGACGCCCGCTGGCTGAAAGGTCAGGCCACTGACAATATGGAGGAACTGACATATACCAGCCGCAAACGCATCCACAACTTGAAGTATTACACGTGGGTGGAGCAGCAAGGCAAAACGTACGCCGAAATTCAGGCGCAGTGGTACGACCCCGACTATTGGCTGGAAGTGCAGTCACAAATCCCAGCCATCGACGCTCTCATCGAAGAGTTCAACCGCCGGTCAGGGGTCACGGGTTAGGGGCAGGCGCTTGAACAACTTTCCGGACCCCTCAGACCTTGATCTGGTCTTGGTTGCGTATACCCCCGAGCCGCGTGATCTTGAAATTGCGCGGGTCTTCGGCTGGTACCGCATTCCACTCAAGAGCGCTCCAAAGGTGATTTCAGTCGATTTTCTGGCTTTTTATCAAGGTGGAGCCTTCCCAGCCGGGCAGCGGAACCAGATCCGCTTCATTGCGCCCATGCTTGGCCATGAACTGACCACCCGCGCTGCTTTGCTGCGCGACCAGCCAGAACACCCTCGAGCGGCTGAAGAATACTTTAAACTTTCGCTGGGAGCGCTGCAGGAGCTGCCGCAGCCCATCCCTGCCGGCGCCTGGAAGCGCGTAACTTTCTTTTACACCACCATTGCGCGGCTGCGTGCGGCGCATTCGCTGGGCGACCTGCCGGTGCACGATGAAGAACGGCAGGTACTCTGGCAGGCGCTTCGCGAAAGAGCATTGCGGACGAATGAGTACCAGGCCAGCCAGCTCCCTGAGGCCGCTTTAGACCCAGCTCTTTTGCAGCTGCTGGGGAGCTTTTTGTCTTGACCGGGGAGCACTTCCCTCAACAGGCCGAACAAGGAGGCCTATGAACAAACTGATCAAGAACGGAACGATTATCACCGCTGAAACCACCACCCAGGCAGACGTTCTGATTTCCGGCGAAAAGATTGCGGCAATTAAGCCTCAGATCGAAGATTCCGAGGCAGAAGTCATTGACGCGACTGGATTGTTAATTCTACCCGGGGGGGTTGACCCCCATGTGCACCTTGACCTGCCGATGGGCGGCACGGTTTCCTCTGATGATCACTATACCGGCACTAAGGCTGCCGCCTTTGGCGGCACGACCACGGTGATTGATTTCATCTCGCATGAGGATGGCACTCTGGCAGCGAACGTTGCCCGCCATCGCGCCTTGGCTGACCCAAAAGTTTGCGTGGACTACGGCTTGCACATGAACGTGACCCGCTTCCATCAGGGTATCCCCCAGGAGATCGCTGACCTCCCAGCTACTGGCGTAACCAGCGTCAAGGTGTTTACCGCTTACAATGGCCGCCTGCGCCTGGATGATGCCGCCATCTTCCAGGTGATGCGCGCCGCACGCAAAAGTGCGGTTTTGCCGATGGTCCATGCCGAAAATGGTGACATCATCGACCTGCTGGTGGGTGAGGCGCTGGCTGAGGGGCACACCGAACCCATCTGGCACGCCCGCACACGGCCTGCCTGGGGAGAAGTGGAATCAGCGCTGCGCGCCTTTGCCATCGGAGCCCAGGCTGGCTCGCCAGTCTACTTGGTGCACATGAATGTGGCAGAAGAAGTGGACCAGCTCGCGTATGCCAGGTCCAAGGGGCTGCCGGTGATGGGTGAAACCTGTCCGCAATACCTGTTCTTTACCGAAGCTGAACTGACCCGGCCAGACGCTGCCAAATGGATCTGTTCTCCGCCGCTTCGCCTGGAAAAAGATCAGCGCGGCTTGTGGCAAGGTCTGGAGGCAGGCACCATTCAAGTGCTCGCCACTGACCACTGCCCATTCTTCTTCGATGGAACCCAGCCAATCATGTACGAAGGCAAACCCGTCGCCATCCCGGGGAAGGAACTGGGGCGGGCGAATTTTACTCAGATCCCCAACGGCCTTCCAGGCGTGGCTGACCGCCTGCCAGTCTTCTGGACGCATGCTGTCGGCAGCAGACGGATTACACCCAATCAGTTCGTCAGCCTGACCGCCACTAACCCGGCGCGCATCTTTGGACTTTATCCGCAAAAAGGGACCGTCGCAGTGGGGTCGGATGCCGACTTGGCGTTATGGGACCCGCAAAAAAAGGTCGCCTATGGGGTTCAGCAAGCTCAGCAGCGCACCGATTACAACCTTTATGAAGGTTGGCCGCTAACTGGCTTGCCCGTGGTGGTGTTGCTGCGCGGTGAAGTCATCGTGCGCGATGGCCGCTGGAGCGGGCAGGCCGGGCAGGGAAAGTTTATCCACCGAACCAGCGGAGAGATCCTCTGAAGCAAATTCTTCTTTCCTCATCATGGCGATTTTAGGTGTCATCGGGTTTCTTCTCCTGGCCGCTGGGCTGATTGTTGTCACGCACCTGGTCAAACCAAATGTCGGCCGATCGTGGTTCATCGCCCTGGGCAGCTCGGCTGGCGCCTGGCTGGTCATCTTCTTCCTGCGTTTATACCTGCCAACCGTGGTGCCCCTGATCGCCTGGAAACCAGAGAGCCTCTTTTTTGCCTCGCCGGAATTGGTTCTTGATTATGTCAATTGGCCATATGCGCTGGCCATCATCACGCTTTGCATGGGTGTCATTTTTACCGATTCTTCACGCACTTCGCTCGGGCGGTCGCCTTTGGTTTGGGCATCATCTCTGGCCATCACTGCAGTCAACCTCGTCGCAGTATTGGCAGGCGACCCGCTCACCATGGCAATGGCCTGGGCATTGGTAGACGCGCTCGAGTTGGGCTCTCTCCTGATGATGCGCGGCCGGTCCGCCCCCCCGCAGCGGATGGCAACTTACTTTGGTTTGCGGATCTTGAGTACTTTTACATTGATCGGGGCAACGGCAATCGGATGGCAAATTAAACCGCAATTTCTCATGTCTGAAATACCCGCTACTGCTGGAATTTTCTTTCTGGCGGCAGCTGGCTTGCGCCTGGGCGTCTTGCCTCCCACCCCAATTTCAACAGACGGCGAGCAGGGAAGTTCTGGCAGTAGTTTGCTATTGCGGCTTTTGCCTGTCGCCTCAGCCTTAGCACTGATTGGCTGGCTGCCGACGGATTTCCTTATTTTGCAGCAGGGCTGGCTGTCGCTTTTCAGGGCACTGACGGTGATTGCCGCGCTTTACGCCGCTGGCATGTGGCTGACCCGGAAGACGCTTGCTGAAGCCCGCCCCTACTGGCTGATGGCCCTGTCGGCGTTCGCCATCCAATGCGCGTTGAACAATCAGGCTGGTGCCAGCCGGGTTTGGGGGCTTGCGCTGCTGCTCTCCGGAGGATTGCTTTTCTTGTTTGACCCTCCCATTCGCCGCATCCGCTTTTTGATGGCCTTCGGCTTGATTGGATTAATCGCCTTGCCTTACACGCCCGCAGCTTCGGGCTGGGTAGGCCTTTTGGGCGGGAACTTGTCGTTCAGCTCGGTACTGATGATTATTTCCCACGCAATGTTGACCCTGGGCTACTTACGCTATATTGCTGAAGGCAACAGTACCATTACCGGGCTTGAAAAACATGCTCGCATCACCTATCCGGCTGGGCTCATTCTGATCGGCCAAACCATTGTCATCATAGGGATTTTGGGCTGGCCCGGGGTCTTCACAGTCGGCGCCTGGTGGGGTGGCGCCGCCAGTCTGGCGTTGAGTGCGGTTTCGGTGCTGGTGTTCAAACGGTTTGGGCTGCGTCTTCCGTTGAACTTTAGTTTGGATCGCCTACCGGCTGAACGGTTGCTGCGCACCGGAATGGGATTTCTGGCAAAAGCACTCAGCCTGCAATGGCTCTACCAGCTGGGAAGTTGGATCTATCACGCCATTCAGGCAGTGGGCGCCTATGCCAGCCAGATCTTGGAAGGCCCTGGCGGTCTGCTTTGGTCGTTGGTGTTGCTGGCGGTCGCAATGATCATCTTCCTTTCACAAGTGAGCCTACCCTAATGGCCACACTGCAGATTGCCTCCGTCACTGTGGCGCTTGTAGCCGCGTTGGCAAACCTCATCCGCCGGCAATGGCTGGTCAATATCATCGCTCTGGCGCTGCAATATCTGGCGGTCTTTGTGCTTTTGATAGCGCTGCGGCCGCCGCTATTGGCCTTGATTAAACTTTTGGTCGGCTGGATGGTGGTCCTATTGCTGCTAATCACATTGGCTTCTCTTAAAAGCTTCCTGCCCGGGCAAGCCTTCTTTCACTTCACCCCCGGGGAGATTTTCCGCGCTGCAGCTGGAATTTTTATCATCTTTACGCTGATTTTGACCGCTCCAAACCTCAATCAAGGTCTGTTTGCCAGCACTCCTCAAACCATTTTGATCAGCAGCCTTGGCCTGATCTTTTTGGGCCTGCTGCAGCTGGGAATGATTTCGGAGCCGCTCTATATCATCATTGGGCTGCTGACTTTCCTTTCCGGTTTCGAGCTGCTCTATGCTTCGCTGGAATTTTCGAGCATTCTTGAAGCATTGTTTGCCGCGGTCAACCTGGGCCTGGCGCTGATCGGAGCGTACTTCTTGGTCAAGCAAGAGGAGTCACAAACGGTATGAATACGCCGATCATCTTTATTCTCATACCGATGGCGTTGTCGGCCATTTTGCTGCTCATCCCCCGCGCCACGAAAGTTTCAACAGCGGCCACCTGTATCACTTCTGTACTGCTTGCCATTCTTGCCACCCTCCTGCCAGAGGATCTGACCCTCACCTTCGCCGATTATCGCTTGGTGCTTGGAGATTCGCTTGCAGTGCTCGGCCGGACGCTCTCCATCACCAGCGCCGATCTGACCTTGGTGGCCTGGATTTTCACGCTGACCTTACTTTGGAATCTGCCGGCACGGCGGTTTCATATCAGCAACTATTTCAATGCGCTTTCGCTGGGAATTGCTGCTTTATGGATAGCGGTCTTGGCGGTCAGACCGTTCCTCTATGCCGCATTGATTGTTGAACTTATTGCTCTGCTGAGCGTGCCGCTGCTGTCGCCACGTGGCGGCCAGGCCGGCTCAGGTCTTTTGCGTTACCTCGTCTTTCAAACGGTCGGAATGGCAATGATTCTGCTCAGTGGATGGCTGCTTTCGGGCGTAGAAACCGCCCCCTCAGCCAGTCCGCTGACGCTCCAGGCCGCAGCGCTGGTTCTATTTGGCTGCGCACTTTGGCTGGCGGTATTTCCGGTGCATTCCTGGATGCCAATGATTGGTGAGGAGAGTCATCCTTGGGTGGTGACATTTTTGTTAGGCCTGTCGCAGACCGCCTTGATCATCTTTCTGCTTTATTTTCTCGACCGTTATGCTTGGCTGCGTAACCTGCCGGGGCTGTTTGATATTTTGAGCTGGGCAGGGGTTTTTACCATCGCGGTGGCCGGCCTTTTAGCAGCCTTTCAAAAGGACCTGCGCCGGATTTTTGGATATTTGTTCCTGGCAGAGACCGGTTATGCATTGCTGGCCGTCGGCCTGAGCCGCCAGGGAGGGCTGAATTATCTGGCGCTGCTGCTGGCGCCGCGCGCCTTGGGTTACTGGCTGTGGGGGTTCACCCTCTCGGAACTGCTTCGGTTGGAGCCAGGTGGCGATACGCGGTTCAGTGGATTGAAAGGGTTGTTTACTCGCCGGCCGTGGATCAGCTCACTGATCATTTTTGACATGTTGAGTTTGACCGGACTTCCACTTTTGGCGGCGTTTCCAGCGAAAAGGATGCTTTGGAATCTGCTGGCGGACCAGAACGCTGGGCTGCTGCCGTGGCTTATACTGGGCATTTTGGGAATACTGGCGCTGACGCTGCGGTTGCTGCGAGATCTGTTTGAGCCCAGCCCACAACCAGCTGAGCCAGGGAACCAATCAGAGACGCTTAGTTTCAAAATAATTTCTGGGGCGGTGGTATTGCTGCAGGTTTTAATTGGCTTGCTGCCGTTTTTATTCCTGCCTGGATTCCTGAGGATATTGGAACCATTCACAATCCTTCTGCCCGCAGCCTGATCTGGCACGCTAATCGACCGAATTCTTGGCCGAGCGGCCAGTAGGTGTCGCGAGGAACCATCTGTCATCGCGAGCGCAATTTCTGTCATCGCGAGGAACCGTCTGTCATCGCGAGGAACGACGCGATCTCGCTTGTTCAGGTTAGGCAAACAGACAAAAGAAAGATTGCCGCGCTGCGCTCGCAATGACACAACCAGAAAAGAGAGATTGCTTCGCAGGGGAGATTTCTGTCATCGCGAGGAACCGTCTG
>DAOUFF010000051.1:0-17577 GCA_034430195.1 Anaerolineaceae bacterium
CATTGGGGTCCCTCCTTCTTTGGTTTTCTACCCTTTAGGATGGCCCCAATGTGCTTTTTTGTAAAGCCCTATCGTCTCACATGTGTCTGAACTTGTTCATCCACACGCGTTTGAGCATAAACCGCTCAAGGGCCGCGGGAAAGCATCTGCCAGCTTGTATTTGAGGCTTTGTAGCCAAGCCCAATTGACGTACAATGAAATTAATCTGCACATTTGCCGGCAAATAACAATCAAGAGGAGGAAGATGATGAACTACAGGCATTTGGGAAAGACCGGATTGAAGCTTTCAGAGCTTTCATTCGGTTCATGGGTAACATATCACAATCAGGTCGATGTTGAGAAGGCCAAAGAAATTATGGCAGCCGCCTGGGACTACGGCATCAATTTCTTTGACAACGCCGAAAGTTACGCCAACGGTGAATCCGAACGCGTGATGGGTGAGGCACTTAAAGAACTTGGTTGGCCACGCGAGCAATTTGTCGTTTCAACCAAAATTTTTTGGGGTGGCAAAACCCCCAATGAAACCGGGCTCAGTTTCAAGCACATTGTCGAAGGGGTAAACCGATCGCTGCGCCGTTTCCAGCTGGATCACGTCGATTTGGTTTTCGCTCACCGGCCCGACCCCACCTGCCCGGTGGAAGAGACCGTTTGGGCTTTCAATCAGGTCATCCAGCAGGGCAAAGCCTTTTATTGGGGGACCTCGGAATGGCCAGCCGCTGATATCCTTGCTGCTGCGGCCTTCGCCCGCGAAAATCATCTGATCGGGCCCAGCATGGAACAGCCTGAATACAACATTCTGCACCGTGCCCGCTTCGAGAAAGAATATGATCCGCTCTTCAAGCTGCTTGGCTATGGCACCACTACCTGGAGCCCGCTCAAGTCGGGCATGCTCAGCGGCAAATACCGCGGCGGCAAGTTCCCTGAAGGCTCACGCGCCAACCTGCCAGGGATGGATTGGTTAAAAGAGATGTTCTCAGACCCGGCCCGGGTCAAAGCCGTCGACAATCTGGCTGCAATCGCAGACGACCTGGGGGTCACACTGGCACAACTTTCCATCGCCTGGATTCTGAAGAACCCCAATGTGAGCACGGTAATCACGGGTGCCAGCCGGCTGGAACAGCTGAAAGAAAACATGAAGGCACTGGATGTGGTGCCAATGCTAAGCGATGAAGTGATGAAGCGCATCGATGAAGCCTTGATTGGCTATCCGGATGACGTGAAAGTAAATTAGTCTGCTTCTTTGCCATGGAACACCAACGCGCCGTAAATACCGGCGCGTTGGTGTTATTCAATCTGAGCGCTGCCCGCCGCTGCCGGGTTAACATCACGGCCGGCGGGCAGTTACTTCTTCCCAGTTGAGCCGGCGGGAGATCCGGTCGGCATCCCCCTGGCTGGGTTTGACCAGGGCAAAGTCCCCTGGACGGGCACTTACCGGCTGCAGGCTCAACCCCTGCAGCCCATCCTGATCAAAACGCAGGGAGACCAGCGCGGAATGGCTTGTGCTCCAGACTGCTGCCTGATCACTCAGCAAGTTACCCAGGCTGTACATGGCGAGCATCTGATGGTCGCCGCTGCTGGAGGTTACCCATTCCATCGGCTGCAAAACATGCGGATGGTGCCCCCAGAGCACATCGACCCCCACATCGGCCAGTGCCTGCGCCAGGTTGCGCTGCGCCTGCGAGGGTTGAGCGCTATATTCCACCCCCCAGTGCAGGGAGACAATCACAATGTCGCTGCGCGCAGCTGCGGCGGAACAGGCCGCCAACAGGCGGCTGCTGTCGAGCGGTTCACCCACGGCGTTAGCCCCGATAAATGCGACGATGCCAGCCGGGCTTTGCTGATATAGTGGTTGGTAACTATTGCTGAGCGTAACCAGGCCAGCTTGCTCCAATACATTAGCCGTCTGGCCGCCAGCGGCGCAATCTTCAGCATGATTATTCAGTGTAGAAGCCAGGTGCACTCCGCCAGCGCTTAAGGCCCAAACCTGCTCCTGTGGCGCGCACAGGTTGTACCCCGACCCAGGCGCCGGCGGCGCTTCACCCAGGGGGGACTCAAGATTAATTAAAAGCCAGTGGGTCTCGGGGCTGCCGGGCGCAATAACCTCAGGTTGGGCGAACTGCCCCCAGGGATTATTGCTGAAAAGTGGCTGACCTTCGCGTGCCAGGAAAACATCGCCGCCAAAAGTGATCACCAGGGTGGCTGCTGGCTGAAAGACCAGCGGGGAGAGCACTATCAAGAGCAGCGCCCTCCCCAAAGCCCGAGCTGGGCTGCCTATCTTACACTGAACGATGTGACCCATTCCGGCTGAGCTGGTGCCTGTCCGCTTTCCAGCCACTGCTGCCAGGTTTCATCCGTCATGCGTTGGCCAGGGTCTACCACAAACTCATAGTAACTGTATACTACCCCGACCGTCACCCGGTAGGGTTGATCGGGCGCGACAACATAAATGTGCGTGGGGTATCCTACACCCTCTTCCAAAACGCGATTCATCCCAGTGGCCACATCCGCCACGAGCGCTGATTTCTGATCTTCCAGGTACCCGCGATAGCTGCCGGCTTCCTCAGCGTCAGCCGAGGCGACGGTCATCGTTTCGAGCCAGCCGCCAAAGTACATCATGCGATAGTAATCATCCGACGTAATCGCACCACTGGCAAGCTCTTTCTGAGAGATGTCCAGCAAAAATTGCAGCTCATCGATGAGTTCAGTCAGGTTGTACTGCGTGGTTAGCCCCAGCAATTGGCGGCTCTCCAGGCCGCTGTAAGTCATTTGGGCCAGGGCCAACAAGCGGGCGTAAGCTTCAGGGTTGGGTTCAACGTAACCATGCGGCGGCTCATCACCCGGCCCCCCGCCCATCTCCGCCATGACCTGCTTGGAGTAAAGGATGGTGTCATGCTTCAGTTCGGTCCATGAGCTTAGGGCGGTCTGCAGATCTTTTCGCGCCCAGGCGTCCGTTTGCATAAAGGGCGGATACGCTGCTCCCTTCTCGGCAAAGACGGGCTGCAGGGCGTACAGCCACGACCAATATAAGTTTTGCGTCCACGAATCGACCCCCAATTGGGCCACTTCTTGGGTTACTTTTGCCATTTGCGAGTCAAAATTGGCATATTGATCTTCCCCCATATCCTTAAGCAGCTGCAGTGCCAGATCCGACCCCTGTGCAGCAAAGAAATCGAGTGCTTTTGGCAGATCGCGCGGCTTTTCCAAAGTGCCCACGTTTCGCCACATCAACTGCCCAAAAACATACTGATCCAGGGTGAAGCGCTGACCCATGAAGCGGAAGCCCTGTGTCACTTGATCCTGATCTTGCCAGATCCATACCCACATCGAATTGACCTGGGGCGGTGGAAGGTTACGGGCTGTAGCCAAAAAAGTCTGCATCAGGGCCTCATCGCCAAAAAGAGCCGGATCGGGGTTCGGGCCATATACGGCATCAGAGACAGCGCCAATTTCATACACCCCCAGGTCATCGGCCTTTCCAACGATGAACACCGTTGGGTCATAAATGTTTTGCCAGAGCCGCAAAGCGGACCCTCCGGAGAAGGTCTGGGCGTTCCGTAGCGCCTGAGTCACCAACAGCGCCCGCTGCACTTCCATCGGGTCCACCAGGCGAAAAGTCATCCGCCCGTACCACATCATCGCTTTGAAATACATCTGCAAATCTTCACTTAGGGTGTAGTGCCCACGCGGGATGTACTGTGAATAATCTTCAATCAGTTTGAGGTCTGCCGGCTGGCCATAATATGTCCAAATCGGTGAAAAGTCAGCTCCTGCAGCCTGGTTGATCAATTCCATCTCGCGGCCGACCAACTCCGCCGTAATTGGCAGAAGAGCGTCTCCGGTCTGGAGCAGTTGCCCGGCGACACTGAAGTAGGCCACATTTCGCGCAGCCGCTTCCTGCAGCGGTGTGCCCTTTAGTTGGTTATACTGGTCCAAAGTTGCGGCGATCATCGTCGAAGTCAGCTCTTTTAGTATCGGAATAAACGCATCCCGCTCCAAATCGCGCAGCATTTTATCGAAAACCAGGTGATACACATGGAAGACGGCATCGGTGGTAATAAACACCGGAAAGTCGCCATAACGCGTCTTTTCATACCCCTGATAGAACTCCGTCAGCATTTCATCCGGATCCGCTGGCGGGGCTTCAATCACAAAGCCATTTTGAATTAACAGCGCCAGCTGGCTGCGAGTGAGATCCAATTCTGACAGGTCCTCCACCTGGCTGGGGTCCAATGGCAGGGTGTAACCGCCGGCGAACTGCTGCGGCAGGCTGACAGCTGTCTGTTGATATTCGTTAAACTTGCCGGTATAAACCTGACTGGCATCCAAAATAATCCCTTCGGGGGTCTGCGGCGTCTCACCCGGCAGCGAGGTGGGTTCCGGCTGGCCGTCCCCGCCCCCCGCGTCAGGTGCTTCTGGAGTGGTGCGCGTCAGCACCGGCCGGCTGCATGAAAGCGTCAGCACGACAATACTGCAAATGATAATGATGAATCTGCCTTTCGGATTTCGCATCGTTCCTCCTTTACTTCAGAACCAACCATTCTTCAACGCCTTCGCCCACAAGCGAAAGCTTGTCAAACCAGGCATCTTGCCGGTCGAGCAACGAAAAACCAAAACCCTGCCAGCGCCAAACGGTAAGCCTTCCTCCCTGACGCCCTTGATCATATTCAGATTCCAGCGTTGCCAGCTCCAGACGGCCATCACCGTCCAAATCTGCGGGGGTCAACTGCGAGAGCGCCTTGGGCAGGGCTGAACCGGCCCACACCTCCTGGTAGGCAGCGTTGTGCCAGCCAATCAGGATGACCTGGCAGCTGTTGCCCTTGGAATCATGAAATGAATTGATCCGTCCGCCATGTTTCATGATGCGGTCAATCGGCCAGGGGCGAAACGCCCGCCAAACCAGCAGCACCGCTTCAAACTGGCCATCGTTGGTCAGATCAGCCATAAAAGCTTCTGGCACCAACCAGCCTTCCGGGCTGCGCCAGAGAACTGTTGCGGAGCAATCTGTAATGTGTACAGAGCCGTCTTCAGCCTCAAGGCATTCCAGCTGGCCGTCCTGATCCAAATCGGCCTTTGAGAGGGGAGGGATAGCTTTGCCCAAGGCGGCTGGCCAGCTTTTTTCAAGCCGGATCAAACGATTCGCCCGCAGCCCCCAAGCTTGATCTTTAGCCGGCAGCGCAGCAGCCGAAAGCAGGATCAACCCGAGCAAGCAGTATCCCAAGTATTTAAACCGTCTCAAAGCCAACAACTCCTTTACAGTGCCATGTAAAGTCAGATGCCGGTGGCCTCAGTGCCAGTGCGCTGGCACTGAGAGCCTCACCATTGCAGCGGCTGAGCAGCCCTGGTAAAAATTGAATAATTCAGACAACCTGATTATATGACAAATCGCTGAGCATGAGCCCCCAGGCTGGCTGGCAGGGAACAGCGGCTGAGGCGGCCTTTAGGGTGAAGGGGAACCAGCCGGCCCCTTCCCTGGAGCGTCGGAGGAGGGGTTAAGATCTTTCAACGCCCGATCCTGCGCCTCGCGCCAGCGGGCCAGGCGGTCGGCCACCTGAGCTTCATAGCCCTGGTCGGAAGGCTGGTAAAAATGACGGCCGAGCAGGCTGTCGGGCAGGTATTGCTGAGCGGTCCAGTGCCCCTCATGGCTGTGCGGGTAGTCGTAACCCTGCCCGTGGCCAAACCCTTTGGCGTCGCGGCTGGCATCCATCAAATGAATGGGAACTGGCCCGCTACCATTCGTTTCAATCTCCTTCAAAACGTCAAAGTAAACCGTGGCCGAGTTGGATTTGGGAGCCGTGGCCAGGTAAAGGGTCGCTTCCACAATTGGATAGACGCCTTCAGGCAAACCGATGTATTCGAAGTTTTGAGCAGCTGCGTTGGCAACCAGTATGCCAAGTGGATCAGCCAGACCGATGTCTTCACTGGCCAGAATGATCAGGCGGCGCAAGATAAAGCGCGGATCTTCGCCGGCATACAGCATTTTTGCCAGCCAATAAAGCGCCGCGTCCGGGTCGCTGCCGCGTACCGACTTGATGAAAGCTGAGATGGTATCGTAATGGGCGTCTTCGGTCTTGTCATAAAACACCGCCCGCTTTTGGATCGAATCTTGTGCGACCGGCAAAGTGATATGAATCACACCCGCTTCTACAGGCGTGGTTTCAACCGCCAATTCCAGGGCATTCAGTGCGTTACGGGCATCACCGCCGGCCATGCCAGCCATGTGGGCCAGCGCGTCCTCATCAACCTGAATAGGGCGGCTGCCGTAGCCCCGCTGCGGGTCCGTCAGTGCCCTGCGCAGCAGCACGAGGATGTCGGCTTCAGTTATCGGGCGCAGTTCAAAGATGCGCGAGCGCGAAACCAGCGCTTTGATGACGTCGAAATATGGGTTTTGGGTGGTGGCACCAATGAAAGTTAACAAACCGGTTTCCACATGTGGCAGCAGGGCATCCTGCTGAGCACGGTTCCAGCGGTGCACCTCATCAACGAAAAGAATCGTGCGCTTGTGGTACAGCCGCCGGCGCTCGGACGCTTCTTCGATGACACGCCTCAGGTCAGCTACGCCCGCCAGCACGGCGCTCAGGTTTTCAAAGTGGGCCTGGGTGGCATTGGAAATCACGCGCGCCAAAGTTGTTTTCCCGGTCCCGGGAGGGCCATAGAGGATGATGGAGGTAAACAGTCGATCGGCCTGAATGGCCCGCCGCAGGAGTGAACCCGGCCCAAGGATATGATCCTGGCCGACGATTTCATCCAGGGTCTGCGGCCGCATGCGGGCCGCCAAGGGGGCCTGATCTCTCAGCTGTTCTTCCATCGAATAATCAAAGAGGTCCATCGTTTAATTTCTATCAGCAGCCAGGAGTGATCTGGCTGCTCTTCCTCTGCGCCGGGCTCTCAGCCCGGGTTAAAAGTTGGGTGCCTCGGCTGCTAATAGCCCTTTTGCGGATCCACCAGGTTGTAGAGTGGCTCTCCGGCAAGATAGTGCCGCAGGTTCTCGGCAAACAGATCTACCACATCATCCAGCAAATGCGCCGAAGCACCAGAGATATGCGGGGTCACGATAATCTCAGGGACTTTCCAAAGCGGGCTTTCCGCTGGGAGCGGTTCCTGTGAAAAGACATCCAGCACTGCCCCACCCACTTTACCCTGATGCACCGCCTGAATTAACGCCGCTTCATCAATCAGATCTCCGCGCGAAATATTCACCAGAAATGCCCCCGGCTTCATGGCGTCAAACATTTCGGTAGAGAAGAGGAAGCGCGTATCAGACGTCAGCGGCAGTGATATGACCACAAAGTCACATTCTTGCAGCATCCCCTTCAACCCTTCAATCGGGTAGAGCCGCCTGAAATAATTTCCGAGAGGGTCGCCCAGCCCGGCCGGGGTATAACCGCTGTCTTCAACAGCCATCACATCACGCTTGGCCGCCAAAACAGTGGCACCCAGCAGGTACAAAAGCCGGGCCACTTCGCGTCCAATTGAGCCATACCCGACGATGCCCACGGTGCTGCCGCGCAGCTCTATGGGCTGCAGCGACTTGGACATGTTGTTGCCCCAGCGCGCTTCTTTTTGAGCCTGAATGACCTCTGGCATTTTGTGCCCCAACATCAAGAGTGCCATCAGGGTATATTCCCCCATTTGGCTGACCATCACCCCGCTAGCCGAGGTGAGCCTCACCCCGGGCTGGCGCACAATCGGGTTTTCGATGATTGGGTCCACACCGGCAAAAGTCAACTGGATCCATTTGAGATTCGGCGCCTGTTCCGGTTTGGGCAGACCCCGGCCGCTGGTCAGCAGCACTTCACACTTTTGCCACTGCTCCGCTGGAATCTCATTAAGGGCTTTTTGGCTGTAAACCGTCAGGTGTACAGATTTTTCGACTGCCCTGATGCGATTGATTTGGGCGTCATTCAAATTAATCGTACTCAGAACTTCAACCGGCTTTTTTTCACTCATATTTGGCAAACCTCAGTTATAAAAAAAAACTCACACCCGGGTCCAAAACCCGAGATCGCTGAGTTTTCACAGAACAATCACCTGTTTTTTGAAATCCAGGAGTGATGAGTTTTCTCCATCCGGGAGGGTTTGGCTGCTGAATCACCGGGTTTGCTAGACTCATTCTGCTCGCTTGGGCGCCGCAGGAGCACCAGGCCCAACAGAAGCACCAATACTCCCAGAAATAAATTGGAAGAGATCGGCTGGTTGTTGACCCAGTTATAGATGAGCAGCCCGGCTGCTGCCGCGCCGCCTAAAGTAAATAACCAGCCCAGCTTCCGCAGCATCTTCCTCAGGGTTCTTTCAATTGGCCGGCCGCAGCTGATTTCAAGCCCGGCCGGCCGATGGTTTCATCTTCAGCTGCGGCGCACCCGCGTGCAGCTCTTTTCGTGCATATAAAGCGGCAGGTAGTAAAAACCGCCACTGTTCTTGCCGGTTGAGCCAGAGCCTTTCCAACCACCGAAGGGTTGGAACCCCGGCCAGGCGCCTGTGCTGGAGCCTTGCGGGCGGTTGGTGTAAACGGTACCGGCCTCAATATTTTCTAGGAACCATTCGCTCTCTTCGGCGTTGCCATAGAAGCCGGCTGTCAAGCCATAATCCGAATCATTGGCCAGTGCCATAGCGCTCTCCAAGGAGTCCACCGGCGCCACCATCACAATGGGCAGGAACATTTCCTGCTTCCACAGATGGTGTGACAAAGGGACATCCACAACGACTGTTGGAGCGCAGTAATATCCTTGCGCCAGCTCGCCTTCGACCAGGTGCTTGCCGCCGGTGAGCACCTTCCCTGCCCGGTTCAGTTCATCTACAAAACCAAGGTAATCCTGGTAGGCTTTACGGTTAATCACCGGCCCCATGTAAACTTCCTGCCGGGTCGGGTCGCCGATGCCCAAGGCTTCGGCCAGGGCTACCATCCGGTCGACCAAAGCCTGGTAGAGCGGCTGTTCCACATACACCCGGGAACAGGCTGAGCATTTTTGCCCCTGCAAGCCAAAAGCAGAACGGATGATGCCAATCGCGGCATCTTCGAGATCGGCATGGCGTGAAACGATGGTCGGGTTCTTTCCGCCCATCTCCAGAATGGTTGGACGGGGATAAGTCCCCGCGGCAAAGCGCCGGAAAATGCCCATGCCCACTTCCAGTGAGCCGGTAAAAGTAATGCCGGCCACGTCCGGATGCTCCGTTAGGGCGTTCCCCAACGTGGACCCCGGGCCAGTCACGAAATTCAGTACGCCGTCGGGGATGCCAGCTTCCTGCATGCACTGCATAATGAATGCGGAGGTCCAGCTGGTATCGGTCGCCGGCTTCATGACCACGGTATTGCCGGCTGTCAGCGCACTGCAAACCGGGCCGCCGGTCAGGGCCGCCGGGAAGTTGAATGGCGAAATGACCAGCCAGACGCCAAAGGGGGCAAGCACCGACTCGTTGGTGGAGATAAAGCCGCTGAGCGGGTCGGTACCCATGGCACGCCGGTAGCCCTGGTTCTGCTCCATCATTGTGCAGGCCCAGCGCGCCAGATCGGCCATTTCGGCGACATCGCCCAAGGCTTCCATTCGGTTCTTGCCAACCTCCAGGCTGACAGCCGCCCCGATTTCAAACATATGTGCATCAACGCGATCAGCAAAGCGGCGGATGATCTCCACGCGTTCCTGCCATGGGCGCGCCTTCCAACCCGGAAAAGCAGCTTTGGCAGCCGCTACCGCATCATTCGCATCTTGAGCGGTCCCTTTTTGAAAAGTGGCCAGGTGCCAGCCGCTATTGATTGGAGAAAAGGCTTTGTGCTTTTCTTCAGCAAAGCGCGCTTTGCCGCCGATGATCATGGGATATTCTTTACCCATGCTCTCTTTGAGCTGGTTCAATGCCTGGTCGTATTGATCGTGTAGTTCCTGCGGTGGGGTGAACATGGTCCCATAGGTGAGCTTGAAGGGCTTTTGTTCAGTCATAAAGTCAGTGCCTCCTTTTTTGGTCTGTTTGGATTGTATCACACTCACTCTGACCAAAACTGGCAGCTGCACAGCTTGAGCGTCGGCCAGCCAGCTGCCCGCAGCTCACGCAGCCCAGCCCAAGCCCGGCTGGGCGAGCAGGGTGCACAGCCTCAGTGGTGATCGCTGGATTGGTAATCGATGCGCTGGGATTTTTGATCAGAGGATCTCTGGCCCTCCTCAAAATCGGAGCGGGGGTAATAAAAACGTTGGCGCAGCTCCCACGTCAGGGGGCCGTGGTAGCGGTACCCCTGGTAGGTCCCCCAGAACTGACAGACCCGAAACCAGATGATGCTCCAAATGCTGCGCAGCAGCACTTTTTCTTGCCGGGCAAAACCAGCATCCTTGATGATGTTGCGGATCGTAAGCCGGGCAAAATCCAAAAAACCAAACCGCTCGTGGATATAAATTTTTTTGAAGGCTATCGCTTCCCGCCGGTAACGGTTGTAAACTGCCCGGGGGGTCTCATGGTGGACGTGTACAATCACTGCCTCAGGGGCGTAATGAATCTTGTAGCCACTGTCCAGCGCCCATTGCCCCCATTCCAGGTCTTCCAGGCCAGGCAGGGTTTCATCATAGGGCCTGGCCAAAGCCAGCGATCTCCGTACGGCTGCATTGGCGTTGTTGCAGAAGGCATTTTCCTGGTAGGTTTGGGTTACATCGGGGTACCAGCTGGCAAAGACGCGCTGTTCCGAAAATCGGCTGCCCGGGGCACCAACCTGTTTGCCATAAACTAATGCGATTTGTTGGTCAGCGAAGGCTTCTGTCAGTTTTTTCAGCCAGTCGGCGTAAACCGGGTAGACATGCGCGCTGGCAAACACCAAAATATCTCCGCTGGCAGCGGCAATCCCGCGGTTCAGCGAGCGGCCAAAGGTGAATTCCTCCGGCGAAATGCTCACCACCCGCGCTCCGCCAGCACGCGCCACGGAAACCGTCTGGTCGGTTGAGCCAGAATCAACCAAAATGATTTCGACCGGCTGTAAAGTTTGTTGGCGGATGCCTTTAAGCAGCCGGCCGATATGTTGCCCTTCGTTGTACGAGCGGATGATGACCGAACAGCGCGGATGAACCTGTGCCAAATTGGCCGTGTTTGCTTCTTCCATCATGAGAGCTTATTTTAGCTTAGTTTCTCGCTGCGGTGCAGCGCCCTTGTCTACATGGTTGCGCTGCCACCCCGGCAATGCTGCAAGACGGCAACGGCGGCAGCTCGAGTGAGCCGCCGCCGTTATCTGCTTGACCGGCTGGTGTTTTTCTATTTCTTGCGGGTGGCCAAATCCACGATCACGGCGCCCACCAATACCGCACCACGCACAATATATTGGATGGAAATATCGATGTTCATCAGCTGCATACCACTGGTAAGAGACATCATTACCAGCGCGCCAATGATGGAACCGGTCACCCGGCCAACGCCGCCCGAAGCGGACACGCCGCCCACAAAAGCAGCAGCGATGGCGTCGGTCTCGAAGCCCAAGCCGGCGGTCGTTGTGGCTGAACGCAGCGTCGAAGCGTACATGATGCCTGAGATTGCTGAAAGCAAGCCCATGCTGGCAAAAACAAAATGAGTGATAAAGGGCACACTGATGCCGCTCAGCTCAGCAGCCTCAGGGTTGCCACCGACTGCAAAAATATGCCGGCCCAATGGCGTCTGGGTGGTAATGAATTGGAAGACCCCAACCACCAGGAATACAATCATCAGACTCCATGAAATGCCGTTATAACCGGAAAGGATCCAGGCGATGTAGCCGATGATCGCAGACGCCAACACCATCTGCAAAATGAAAAGGCTCATGGATGGCACTTCAAAGTTATAGGAAAGCTTTTTCTTGCGGCCGTTGATCGAGGAGATAATGAAAACGACTATCGCAATGATGCCAATGATCAGGGTTACTTTATGGTTGTTATCCAGGAATCCAATATCCGGGATGTCGGGAATGTAACCATTACTGATGGCATTGAAAACGCGATCTTTGATGATGATGGTGCCGGTTTTCATGGTGACGAGCAGCAGCGCGCCGCGGTAAATCAGCCCGGCGGCCATCGTTGCCACAAAGGCCGGGACGCCCAAGTGGGCTATCGGCGTGGAGGTGAGCAGCCCGGATAAGATCCCCAGTATCAGCACAATCGGGATGACAGCCAAAACTGGCAGATGCCATTGGGTCATCGCGATGGCTGAGAAAGCGCCCAAAAAGCCAGCCAGATATCCCACAGAAAGATCAATATGACGAATGACGATGACCAGGGTCATGCCAACCGCCAAAACCGCGATATATCCCACCTGATTGATCAGGTTGCTGATGTTGCGGGAGGAAATGAAGACCCCATTTGTCGTAATCGCAAAAAAGGCCATAATGAGGACCAACGCGATAAACATGAAATTTTGGCCGATGTTGGCAGAGGCCAGTTTTATGAGGTCCTTAAAAAATGAGCTTTCCTGATTGGTATTCGGTTCTTCTGACATGGTAATACTCCTCAGTAATCAATCGCCTTTTCCATAATTTTTTCCTGTGTGGCTTCCTCCACAGGCAATTCACCATTAATTCTCCCGGCCGACATGACGTAAATCCGGTCGCTCATGCCCAAAATCTCAGGCAGCTCTGAGGAGATCATGATAATGCTCAGACCTCTCTCGACCAATGTATTCATCAGCATATAAATTTCATACTTCGCGCCGACATCAATTCCCCGGGTGGGCTCATCCAAGATCATGACCCCCGGTTTCACAAACAGCCATTTGCCGAGGGATACCTTCTGTTGGTTGCCACCGCTCAGGTTGCGCACCTTCTGCTCAATGCTGGGGGTCTTGATGTTAAGTTCTTCCTTGTACTTGTTGGAAATGACAATCTCTTCATTTTCATTGATGATCCCGGCCTGAGTAATTTCCTTCAGGTTTGCCAGGGTGATATTCTGCTTGACGTCCTGAATCAGGATCAAGCCATTGCCTTTTCTGTCCTCAGTGACGTAAGCCAACTCAGAGCGAATGGCATCTCGCGGGGAGCGGAATTTTTGTTCCACACCTTTGACGTAGAGCTTCCCCGTGATGCGGTAATGATCGGGGTTGCCAAAAATGCTCTTGGCCAGCTCGGTACGGCCGGAACCCATCAGGCCGGCAATTCCGACAATCTCGCCGGCATGGACGTTAATATTAACCTTCTTCAGAATGTCACGCCCCAATACCGGCGAATAGGCTGTCCAATCCTCCAGCCGCAGCATCTCCTCCCCGATACTTACATGCTCCCTTCGTGGGAAAACATTGTCGATGGAGCGCCCAACCATGTGGCGGATCAGGATCGGTTCACTGATCGGATCTTTGTGCGCGTCCAACGTGCAAATCGTCTTTCCATCCCGCAGGACGGTGACAGTATCGGCAATGGCCAGCACTTCGCGCAGTTTATGCGAGATAAGGATGCAGGTCACCCCTTGTGTTTTCAGCTCTCGGATCAGGTTCAACAGGTTGTCGCTATCCGTTTCGTTCAAGGCTGCCGTAGGTTCGTCCAAAATCAGGATTTTTACTTCCTTTTTGAGGGCTTTGGCGATCTCGATCAGCTGCTGTTTGCCTACGCCCAGGTCTTTGATAAAGGCCGAAGGGTTTACATCCAGACGGACTTTTTTCAAAATTTCCGAGGATTCTTGAATGGTTTTATTCCAGTCAATGGATAGGCCACCCTTGATTTCATTCCCCATGAAAATGTTTTCATAGACGGTCAGCTCCGGGAAGAGTGCCAGTTCCTGGTAGATGATGGCAATCCCAGCCTTTTCGCTGTCGTGGATTCCAAAAAATTTTTGTTCTTCACCATTAACCAGAATTTGCCCTTCATATGAGCCGTAGGGATGCACACCACTGAGCACTTTCATCAGTGTGGACTTGCCAGCGCCATTTTCGCCCACCAGGCAATGAATCTCGCCTGGTTTTACACTGAAAGTGACGTTATCCAACGCCCTGACGCCAGGGAATTCCTTGGTGATGGATTTCATTTCCAGAATAGGTTGTTCCATACATGCCTCCAACCAAAATTTTTATGAAGACTGCCGGCTCGCGTTCAGTTAAACAGGTGCTGATCTTGGGTGGTAGTAATCCGCGGCCCCCGTTCGTCTTGTGCCGTGGGTTATGAGCTATTATATCGCTTTCCGGTCTCTTTCTTAAGGTCAGTTCTATTATGGGGCGGTTTTCTTTTACCCATCCCACCTGCGCGATCAGCACGTGGCAGTGCCCTTTCTCAAATTTTAGCTCACATAAAGCCTTTGCAGCCCAGCTTAGCTGTTATAATCCCAGCCAAATCATTAACAGAAACGAGAAGAAATGGCAAAGACAACTGTAACCTGCCCCAACTGTCGCCAACCCATCACGATTGAGCTAACCCGCCTGTTCGATATGAACACCGACCCTGAAGCCAAACAGAAGCTGCTTTCGGGCTCCGCCAATTATTTTCAGTGCCCGCTCTGCAAATATCAGGGCGTCTATCCAACGCCAGTTGTCTATCATGACCCTGAGAAAGAGCTGCTGTTAACCTACTTCCCGCCCGAAGCGAACGTGCCACTGCCCGAGCAGGAACGCATCCTGGGTCCATTGATCAAAAAAGCGGTCGATGACCTGCCGGCAGAGAAGCGCAAGGGTTACATCTTTAGACCGCAGACGATGCTTACCCAACAACGCCTGTTCGAAACGATCCTCGAAGCAGACGGGATAACGCCCGAAATGATGAAAGCTCAGCAGGAAAAGCTCATGCTGATTCAGCAGCTGCTGATGGCAAAACCGGACGTTTTGCCGGAGCTCATCAAGCAAAACGATGCCAAGATTAATGCCGAGACTTTCAGCCTGCTCAGCCGCCTGGCGCAAGCCTCTTATGACAGCGGAGATCAGCAAGGCCTGCAGTTACTGACGGCATTGCAAAAAGCCCTGCTCGAAAATTCGACTTACGGCAAAGCCGCCGCTGAAGAAGCCCAAGAAACGCGCGATGCAATCAACGGCCTAACCGAACTGAGCAAAGCCGGTCTGACGCGCGAAGCTCTGCTGGATTTGCTCATCGAATCCGCTGATAGAGAGATTTACCTGACCACCATCGCCACCATGGCCCGCGACGGTCTCGATTACACCTTCTTCCAAATCCTGAGCGATCGGATCGAGCGTGCTTCCGGTGACGAAAAAGACCGCTTGAAAAAGCTGCGTGAAAGGCTGCTGGCCATCACCGCTGAAGTAGACCTGGCCATCCAAAAACAATTGGCTGAGGCTCGCGAGCTCCTTGCCGAAATCCTCAAAGCGGACAACCTGGAAGAAGCCATTCAAAAGTCCCTGCCGAAAATGTCTCAGGTGTTTGCTGACGTGTTAAATGCCGAAGCTGAGGCGGCTCAAAGAGAAAACGACCAGGAAAAGCTCAAAAAACTGGTGACCATTGTGGCCGTAATGCGCCAGGCCAGTGAATCTGGTGCCGCGCTGGACCTGATCGAAAGCCTGCTGCGGGCACCGGATGAGGCCGCTCGAGGCGCCATTTTGGAAGAAGCCGGCGATGCCGTCAATTCCGATTTCATGCAGCTGCTGGGAAATTTGATCGGACAGCTGGAAAATCAAAAGGACCAGGAAGAAATTCTCTCCCAACTGAAGGAGATCAATCGCCAGGCTTTGCGCTTCAGTATGCAGCGCAATTTGAACGCCCCCAAACAGGCTTAGTGGGGTTCGTTTTCCATCCGCAGCCCATGACCCCGGACCGTGACAATATAGTCATACCCGGGGTCAAGCTGGTTAATGCGCTCGCGCAGACGGCGCACCAGTGCATCGAATGCCTGTTCAGTCACCCAAGAAGCTTCTTCTCCCCAAACAGCATTGATCAAGTCTTCACGCGGGACGACCTCACCGCTGTGTTGGTATAAGAAAAGCAGCAGGCTGAACTGTTGAGCGGAAAGCGAAGGCTCCAGCTCAATACCACGCACCCAAACCCTGCGGCTGGCTTCGTCGAGCCGCAGGCGGAAGGCACCAGCCATCTCAGGCGGCAGGTCTGATAAAGGCAGTGTGGCCTCTGAACTTACAAAGATAAAACTTTGAACAAAGGCAATCGCAACTTCGTCTCCCTCGGCTAGTTTTACAGCCCCGCTTACTTTTTTCCCGTTCACATAGGTGCCATTCTTGCTGTCCAAATCTTCCAGCATGGCCCCCTGACCTGTGAAAGACAGGCGGGCATGCTGACGCGAGACCTGCCGGTCGGGGATGACGATATCACAGGCACCATCCCGCCCCACCGTCAGCGTTTGGTTGAGCAGCCACTGCTGGCCGCCCAGATAACCTTGTTTGGCAATAATTACCGGATATTCCATGCGTTATTCAGCGATACTATTCGGCTATAATTAACGATTATAACGCACTCAGCCTGCCGCCAAGATACGCCGAACCCCAGCGGCCACAGCTGAAGTTAATGAATTGCAGGAAAATCATGCCTTTTCAACCGGAGAACAACACGGTATTGCACGACCGTTACCAGATCGTCAGAGTGATCGGTCAGGGCGGCAGTGGCAACGTCTACCTGGCCGAAGACCTGCGCCTGAGCGGCCGCCAGTGCGCGGTGAAGCAGGTAAGCTACGAGGCCAGCTTTACCCCTGCGCTGCTGCAAGAAGCGCGCGATCAGTTCATGCGCGAAGCGACTGTCTTGGCCAGGCTGGATCACCCCAACCTGCCAAAGGTTTCAGACTTTTTCTCAATCGCAGACAGCGATTTTCTGGTGATGGATTTCGTGCCGGGCGATGACTTGCGCTCATTGATCGCCAAAGCCGAAAACAACGGACGCTTTTTGGCTGAAACTGAGGTGCTGCGCTGGGCCCTTCAGATTGGAGATGCGCTCATTTACCTCCATAGTCAGGAACCGCCCATTTTGCATCGCGATATCAAACCGAGCAACATCAAACTCACACCCGCCGGCCTGGTCAAAATGGTCGACTTTGGTCTGGTGAAAGTATTGGCTCCGGGAGAAGTGACCATCACCATCCTACAGGGCCAGGGCAGCGCGGTTTACACCCCGCTCGAACAGTACGGAGGCGACAGCTTTCATACCGACGTCCGCGCCGATATTTACGCATTTGGCGCCACCCTTTATCACCTTTTGACCAATACCGCTCCGGTCAACGTGCGCGACCGTTTTTTGGAGCCCCGCGCCCTTCCCACGCCGCGTTCCATTAACCCGGCGATCTCAACTCGGGTGGAAGATGCCATCCTTTGGGCAATGGAGCTTCACCCGGATAACCGCCCCAAGGATGTGCGCACGTTCATCAAAGCCCTCACCGGAGAGAACACCGACCGCCTGCAACAATTAAGCAACGGAACCGCGCGCTACACCCCCCAGCCGCGTTTGGGGATTAAAGAGTGGCGTTTGGTGCTGACTGCTGCCGGTCTGGCTTTTATCAGCTTGCTGCTGACGCTGCTGCGCAATCTCTGATCCGCTTCAGGTCGCTTTTGGGCCCAAGCCAACAGCGGCCCACAGGCTGTCAAATCAGTGCGGTTGGCGCAGCCACCAAACCAGCGCTCCCAGCCAACCCAAGACCATCCCAACCAAAGTCACTTGAGCCACAAAGCCGGCCCCGCTCTGTTGAATCCAGGAAATAATATCCGGAAAGCCGAGTGTAAGCA
>DAOUFF010000052.1:0-81782 GCA_034430195.1 Anaerolineaceae bacterium
AAAAGAGAGATTGCCGCGCTTCGCTCGCAATGACAAAACTATCCTGTCAATGCGGGGCCAGAAGCGATCTCGGTTGTGCAGAGCAGGCAAACAACGAAAGAGAGATTGCCGCGCTTCGCTCGCAATGACAAAAATTACTACGCTACGCTCGCAATGACAAAACACCTTCGCTGGCTCGCAATGACAGGACAAATATCGCGGGCCCGCGATCTTTAGCCCAGACGATCCACATCAGGCAGCGCCCTAGCTCGTTCCTTCTGCGCAAAACGCGCCCCGGAGCAAAACATCCCAGGCATCAAAGCATTATTCCAATGCACCTTTTGTTTTTTTCCGGTGTTAGACTTAAAGAAAAAACCAGCCCCTTCGCCCTCTGCGTCGGGACTGGCCGCTTCTCTGGAGGAATCCTTTGACCACTGAACAGCTGCTTTCCATCGACGTCGGAACCCAATCGGTGCGGGCCCTAATTTTTGACCCGCGTGGCAACCTTTTGGCTAAGGCTCGCATCCCGCTGCCTGAGTACAACGCCCCCGAACCGGGATGGCTTGAGATGGATCCCCAAATCTTTTGGCAGGCGCTCTGCCAGGCTTGTCAGACGCTCTGGGGCCAACCCGAGGTCAACCGGCAAGCCATAAAAGGCGTGGCCCTTACAACCCAGCGCAACAATTTGATCAACCTCGACCATTCAGGCCAGCCGCTGCGGCCGGCCATCAACTGGGGCGACCAGCGCCGCACTTCCGGCCTTAAACCCGTTGGCGGGTTGTGGGGTCTGCTCTTCCGCCTCTCTGGGATGACCGACACCGTCCGCTACCTTCAGTCTGAGGCAGAAGCCAACTGGATCATGACCCATCAGCCAGAAATCTGGGATAAAACGGATAAATTTGTGCTGCTCTCCGGTTACCTGACCCAAAAACTGACCGGCCGCCTGGTGGACTCAGTCGCAGCCCAGGTCGCCTACTTGCCCTTCGATTACAAGAAGCAAACCTGGGCTTCAAAGAACGATTGGAAGTGGAAAGCCCTGCCGGTCAGGGAATCGATGCTGACTGATCTGGTGCCCGTGGCGACGCCACTTGGCGAGATCAGCACTGCTGCAGCGCAAGCGACCGGCATCCCAGCTGGACTACCGCTGATCGCAGCTGGTGCCGACAAAGCCTGCGAGGTGTTGGGCAGCGGCGCGCTCGAGCCAAACATCGGCTGCCTTTCCTTCGGAACTGCCGCTACAATCAACACCACCCATACGAAATATGTGGAAGTCATCCCGCTCATTCCCCCCTACCCGGCCGCCGTCCCAGGGGCATATTCGCTTGAAATTCAACTTTTCCGCGGTTTCTGGATGGTCTCGTGGTTCACGCGCGAATTCGCGCAATCTGAACAACACGAAGCTGCCCTGCGCGGCATCCCTACCGAGGCGCTTTTTGACGACCTGGTCAACTCAGTGCCGCCGGGAGCTATGGGGCTGACCCTGCAGCCATACTGGTCGCCCGGGCTGAAAGACCCGGGACCACAGGCCAAAGGCGCTGTAATCGGCTTTGGAGACGTTCATACCCGTGCCCATTTTTATCGTGCCATTCTGGAAGGATTAACCTACGCGCTACGCGAAGGCGCCGACCGCACCGCCCGCCGCAGTCACATCCCCATCACTGAAGTGCGCGTGGCTGGAGGTGGTTCGCAAAGCCCGGCCGCAATGCAGATCACCGCGGATATTTTCGGGCTGCCAGCCAGCCGGCCGCACGTCTACGAAGCCAGCGGTTTAGGCGCAGCCATCGATGCCGCCGTCGGCAGTGGCCTCCACCCCGATTTTACAACCGCCGTGCGAGAGATGACCCGCCTTCAGGACACTTTCGAGCCACAGCCAAAAAACCAGCATCTGTACAACGAGCTTTATGAGCGCGTGTATCTCAAGATGTACCGTCATCTCGATCCGCTCTACCGCGAAATCCGTGATATTACCGGCTATCCGGCCAATGATTGAGGCGAAAACGTCAAGTATTCAAAAAGCCGAATAAACCTGAGAAAGATGCCGTAAGCTCCGCCGGAAAAAATTAACCTCCGGAGGTCAGACTACAACTTTTTTAGATTTTTAGCCGCAGCAGAAAAAGCACTAATTCACTTATATATGCGGGGTAAATAGCCCCTGAAGTTTAAGGCTGAGGGCAATCGCTGCAGGCGCCCCTGAGTTTGTTCAATAACTGCAATGGATTCAAAAAATTAATTTCGGCTGAAGGCTGTCTATTCTTCTTCTTTAGAGCGGATAAGGATCACGGATTTGCCGGTTGGCTTCTTCAGGTCAAGAAAGGCCTTCTTGGCACGCACCAGCTGTGCCAGCTGCCTGGCGCCATACGTGCGCGGGTCAAAGCCTGGGTCAATCCGGCGCAGTGCCGTTCCCACTTCCGAAAGGCTCACCCAGCCCTCGTCATCCTCGCCCACCATGTCGATGGCTTGCTCAATGTTATCGATCAGATCTGCTTCGCTGGGCGTCAGCTTGGCTTGCTGCTGCTGTTTGGCAGCGGCCTTCTTCTTCTGGCTTTCGCGCTCTTCCAAATTTTCAGTGTAGATGAATACATCGCAAGCTGAAACAAACGCGCGCGGGGTAAGCTGCCGGCCAATCCCTACCACGAGCTTGCCGCTCTCGCGGATGCGGGTGGCCAGGCGCGTGTAATCGCTGTCGCTCGAAACGAGGCAAAAGCCATCCACCTGCTCCTTATGCAAGATGTCCATCGCGTCAATAATCATGGCGGAATCGGTGGCATTTTTGCCGATGGTATAGCGGAATTGCTGCATGGGCTGAAAAGCGTACGAATTAAGCGTCTCTTTCCAGGACTTCATGTTTGAGGTCGTCCAGTCTCCGTAAATGCGGCGGATGGTGGCGTTGCCGAAGCGGCCAGCTTCCACGACAATTTGTTCAATCAGGCTGGATTGAGCATTATCACCATCAATTAAAATGGCAATGCGTTTTTCTTTGTTGCCGTTAGGCGTAGTTTCATTTGTCATCAATGTGAATTATACCCTGATCCCCCAAAGGTCGACGGAATTGCCGCGCTACTCTTCCGCTTCGTCGGGTATGGAGAGGTTGTGCTTCTGATAGTAATGCTGGTGGTAGTCTTCGGCCGGGTAAAAAGTGCAGGCGGGATGGAGCTCGGTATTTACCTGCTGGTCGTACACCCCCGAAGAATCCAGAAAAGCAATCACCGCTTCAGCCGTGTCACGTTCATCTTCATCTTGAAAAAAGATGACCGAACGGTACTGGGATCCAAAATCAGAACAGGGGAAGGCGCTGTCGGTGGGGTCATGGAAGCGGAAAAAGGCTTCGAGCAGGGTCCGGTAAGAAAGGATCGCATCATCAAACACGACCCGCACGGTTTCAACGTGCCCGGTAACATCTTTGCATACATCCTGGTAGGTTGGATTTTCGGTAGTACCGCCGCAATAACCCACCTGGGTCTCAACGACACCTGGCATGGCTTGAAAACGAGCCTCCATCCCCCAAAAACAACCGCCGGCTAAATAAACTTCCTTAACCATTCAGCCTGGACCCTCTCGCCGCGCCATTTGTTAATCTTGATTTTTCAAACACCTTTTTTCCTCTTCACAGGTTAATTGTCTTTAATATATCACCGCCCCGCCAGCCGAAAGCCTAAATCCTTAGACAAACCGCTAACGTTAACCTCAATTTGTGAATTTTGCAGCAAACGGACTGGGGTTGAGCTGAGCGCCTGCGCCTCAGCATTGGGATGGGCCCGGAAGGATTCGAACCTTCAACCAAGCGGTTATGAGCCGCCTGCTCCGCCATTGAGCTACGGGCCCTGCTTCGCAGCAAATAATCTTACCATAAGCCCGTTGCGGGCTACTTTTGCATTTTAGCCCAGCTATCCACCAATGAAAGCGTGCGGTTCAAGACCAGTGCCTCTGGGCGGCTGTCCTGACGGTCGGGGGTGAAGTAGCCATTGCGTACAAGCTGGTAGACCTCACCCGGGCCGGCAGAGGCCAGGCTGGGCTCCAGTTTGGCGGTCAGCGTTTCAAGCGAGCGCTGGCTGACGTGGTCCACAAAGGACTGGCCATCTGGCAGGTCTTCGGGGTGTTCGTCCTCAAAAAGCTGGTCATAAAGGCGCACTTCCGCTTCCAGCGCGTGCGGCTGCGAGACCCAATGGATGGTGCCCTTGACCCGGCGCCCATCTGCCGACATGCCACCGCGAGAATCGGGGTCATAGGTGCAGTGCACCAGGTTGACATGCCCGTGCTCATCTTTTTCAACGCTGACTGCGCGGACGTAGTAGGCATTCATCAGGCGCACTTCCTGGCCGGGTGAGAGGCGGAAGTACTTGGGCAGCGGCTGCTCCATGAAGTCATCCTGCTCAATATAGAGCTCGCGGCCGAAAGGCACCAAACGGCTGGTCGCACAGCTCGGGTCCTGCGGGAAGTCGGGCACTTCAAACCACTCGATTTGCCCTTCGGGGTAGTTATCCAAAACGATTTTGAGCGGGCGGAGCACCGCCATGCGCCGCTTGGAAGTCAGGTTGAGCTCATCGCGGACGATATGTTCCAACAATTCGACATCCACAAAGCTGTCGCTTTTTGCAACGCCGATGGTGTCAATGAATCTGCGGATGGCCTGCG
The DNA here is from genome assembly GCA_034430195.1 of Anaerolineaceae bacterium. Taxonomy (GTDB): domain Bacteria; phylum Chloroflexota; class Anaerolineae; order Anaerolineales; family Anaerolineaceae; genus Mesolinea. Next base: position 4,612 of record DAOUFF010000052.1, read on the forward strand.
GAGGGTAACCGCGCCGACGCATCGCAGCCAACGTCGGCATACGCGGATCGGTCCAGCCATCCACATAGCCTTCTTCAACCAATCGGCGCAGCTTACGTTTGCTCATTACCGTATGGGTCAAATTGAGCCGAGAAAATTCAATCTGCTGCGGATGGAAGAGGTTAAGCTGATCCAAAAACCAGTCATACAGGGGACGGTGATTTTCGTACTCCAAAGAGCACATGGAGTGGGTGATGCCTTCGAGCGAATCGGACTGACCATGCGCAAAGTCGTACATCGGGTAAATGCACCAGCGGTCGCCAGTGCGATGATGGGTGGCGTGCAGGATGCGATACATAACCGGGTCACGCATATTCATGTTGGGAGAGGCCATATCGATTTTGGCTCGCAGGGTCTTGCTGCCATCCGGAAACTCTCCGGCGCGCATGCGCTCGAAAAGGTTTAGGTTTTCTTCAATGCTCCGATCGCGCCACGGGCTGTTTTTGCCGGCTTCGGTCAGGGTGCCACGGTAAGTGCGCATTTCTTCAGGAGAAAGATCATCCACATAAGCCTGGCCCTGGCGGATGAGCTGCAGCGCCATCTCATAGAGCGCTTCAAAGTAGTCTGAAGCGTAAAACTCCCGGTCGCCCCAGTCGAACCCGAGCCAGTGGATGTCTTCCTTGATGGCGTCGACATATTCCACATCTTCTTTGACCGGATTGGTGTCATCGTAACGCAGGTTAGTCAGCCCGCCGTATTCCTCCGCGATGCCAAAGTCAATGCAAATGGCTTTGGCGTGGCCGATATGAAGGTAACCGTTGGGTTCTGGCGGAAAGCGGGTGTGCACCCGGCCGCCAAACCGGCCGGTGCGGTTGTGTTCGTCGATTATTTCCTTGATAAAGTTGGTTTTAGTGGGTGTCTCTTCGTTCATCGGACGCTCCTCGTAAATGAATGTGTCATTATACCATCCGGCCGGGGGCTACGGCCCGCAAAAGACCATATGGCGCTCAGCCCTTGCCTTCAAGCAGCCTGGCACCAACCGGCAGCCTGAGGCTTAGGCTCACCCTGCCCGCTCTGTTTTGCACCCTGGGCCGCCGGCGCAGCACTGTGGGCGGCTCTTAATCCGTAACAGCCCCGGAAAACCGCTTCCAGGGCTGTCGGAATAAGTTGGAGTCTTTTATCTCAGCGGCAGGCTTCCGCCAGGCGGGTTGCCAGCGACCGGATCGCTTCGGTGTCTTCCGGCTTGGCACTGCCGTTAAACTCCACCGCACCCAGTGTTTCCCACTCCAACCGGCTGGCAAAACCTTCAAAAACGGATTTAGCGCCTCCCGACCAGGCCCAACTTCCCAGATATGCGGCCTTTTTATGGCGGACCCCTTTGATTTCGGCCATGGTCAGTGCGTGCAACATGGCCGGAAACATTGCCCGTTCATAAGTCGGGCAGGCCACCAAAATGCCACGCTTGGTCCACAGCGATGGGAGGAAGTAACTGGCATCGATCTCGGAGACATTGAACACTTCGATCGGAACTTGGTTCTCGCGCAGCGCCTGGAGGGCGCTTTCCATGGCGCGTTCGGTGTTGCGGTACATGCTGCCATAGAGCACAGCCACACCCGGCTCAGCCGGCTCGCCGGCGTAGCTCGCCCAGCGCTGGTAACGTGAGATGATCCGATCTGGGTAAGAGCGCCAGACCGGTCCGTGTGACGGCGCAACCATGCTGACCGGATGGGCGCTGACCTTCTCGATGGCTTGCAGTACATTTTTGCTGTACGCAGCCACAATATTGCTGAAATAACGCAGGGCTTCAGCTTCCACGCTTTTCAGGTCGGGCTGCTCATCGTCAAAAATGGAACCATTCAGTGCGCCATATGCTCCAAACCCATCACACGAGAATAGCACCTGCCGCTCTTCCAGATAGGTCATCATGGTCTCGGGCCAATGCACCAGCGGGGTGAAAATAAACCTTAGCGTCAAGTGCCCCAGACTGAGGGTTTGGTCATGTTTGACGACTTCCACATTCTCGGTCAGGTTGTAAAAGTCCTTCATCATCGAAACGGCCTTGGCCATTCCCAAAAAACGGGCATTGGGTGCCAAGGCGCGCAGGCGGGTCATCGAGCCGGAATGGTCCGGCTCCATATGGTTGATGATGACGTAATCCAACTGGCGGAGATCCATCAGCTTGGAAATCTGATCTACGAAATCGTCGGTAAAAGCCTCTTTAGAGAGGTCGATCAGGGCGGTTTTATCATCGCGGATCAGATAGGCATTGTACGATATGCCACAGTTATCAATCGGCCACAAGCCTTCGAACAAGCCGGTGGCACGGTCATTAACCCCAACCCAATAGACGTTCGGGCAAATTTCGACGGGGCGCATCAGGCTTAAGCTCCCAGGAACTTGCGCACCTCAGGCAGTTGGCCGCTGCTTCCAAGGTATTCGTTCTTCTGGGCGATAAACTTGGCGTATTCTGCCATATAGATCTTGCCCGGGTCGCGCAGGTCAAATTTTTCGGGGTGCTCCAGGAAGAATTCCCGGTGCACACGCGTCCAGACCAGGCGTCCGTCGGTGTCGATATTAATCTTGGTGACGCCCAGGCGGGCGGCTTCGCGGAACTGAGAGGCATCCACACCCTTGGCGCCGCCCAGCTTGCCGCCAGCAGCGTTGATGCGCTGCACTTCCTCCTGCGGGACCGAGCTGGAGCCGTGCATCACCAGTGGGAAACCTGGCAGCCGGCGCTGAATTTCAGCCAGCACCTCGAAGTGCAGGCTTTGGGTGCCGCTAAATTTGAACGCTCCATGGCTGGTGCCGATGGCGACAGCCAGCGAATCACAGCCGGTTCGCTCTACAAAATCGCGCGCCTGATTCGGGTCAGTCAATTTGGCATTGGACTCATCCACGCTGACGTGCTCTTCCACACCGCCCAACATGCCCAGCTCAGCTTCGACAACGATGCCCTTGGCATGGGCCGCTTCCACAACCCGGCGGGTGATGGCAATGTTTTCTTCGTAGGGCTTACTGCTGGCATCAATCATGACCGAGCTGTAAAAATTGGAATTAATGCAGTCGTAGCAGGTTTCCTCGTCGCCATGATCGAGATGCACCGCGTACACCGCCTCAGGGAAAACGACCTCCGCTGAGCGAATTAGCCCTTCCAGGAAGGCTTTGTCGGTATAACTGCGAGCACCCCGGCTAATTTGAATAATAAAGGGAGCCTGAGAATCCAGATTGCCGCGGAACAGGCCGACGATCTGCTCGAGGTTGTTAACGTTATAAGCACCCAGGGCATACTTGCCGTAGGCGTGTTCAAATAGCTTTTTAGTTGTGACGATCATTTTTGCTCCTTGGGTCGGAATGAACCTCAATTTTTTACAAATTATACCTATTTAATCCTCAGCACTCAACAAACCATCGGGTTTGCTGGCGGAAACGTGGCCGAAAGCCAGCCCGGCTAGTTCAGGCTGACCCTGAGTTGCACGTGGCTTCAGCCGGCGGCCTGTTCATAAATGGTGCGCAGCGTCTCACCATAGCGCTGTGGGTCGTGCTCAGCCCGCACGCGGGCCACAGCGGCATTCCCTTTGATGGAAACGATGGCAGGGTCTGCCATGATGGCACGAATGGTGTCTTCAAGCCCGGCTTGAATCTGCCGGCTGAGAACCGCTCGTTCCTCAGCCGTGGTGTAGAGCGCTTCACCCAGGTTATTCTTGGGAACCTGGATCAACCAGCCAATGTTCTCATTATTGATCTCGGGGAAGGCGCGGATGTCAGTAGTGATCACCGGGCAGCCGCAGGCCTGAGCTTCGATTATAGAGAGGCCATATGTTTCAGCCCAGGAAGGCAGCAGCGCTGCATCGGCGTTTTTTTGAAGCTCGACCACCTGCGCATTGGGAAGTTCAGGGTAATATTCCAGCCAGGCGGGGTGGGCAGCAATCACCGACTGCACCCAGTGTAAATCTTCTTCCGTCTCCGCCGAGGCGTACGGCTCGAAGCGCAATGACGAAACCAGGATCAGCTTGATTGGCAGTTGTTCTTCTTCGGCCAGCTTTTGGAAGGCTCTGAAAACCTCTCGGCCTCCTTTGCGGAAAAAAGCTGCCCCAACCATGATGAAACGCAGCGGGTTAGCTGAGCTAACATCGCGCGGCTCACGGATTTCGCAAAGCACTTTTTGCGGAGGGTGCAGCACAATCATCTTGTCCAAAATTGGCTGGGTATACGCCGCCGGCAGCGCACTGAGCAGGTCCTTTTGGATTCGGGCGGCGCTCTGAGACCAGGCGATCAGCCGTCCGCAGGCTTTGCCGATAATTGCGTCCAAGGCGCGGCGGGTCAGGTCGTTAAAAAGTACATCTGGCGCCCGGTTCCCCTGATGACGGGTCACCAGATGATCAAACCGCGGCAAGATCGTCTCAAAAGATGCCACCCAAGGCGTTTTACCGTAGCTGATACCATTCGAAAAGTGAAAGACATCCACTTTGTTCAGGTCAAAATCGTCAAATTGATTGTTAAGATTAAATGTGGAAATGAGCGGTTTGCCGATCAGCCGATTGATGCGCAGTGCCAGCGCCCGGCGATAGCTGTAAATGTCGCGGACGGGAACGTAAGTGAAGCTGGGTACTTTGTCGATGATGATTCGCTGATTGGTGTAGTAATTGTAACGGTAAGCTAGAACCCCAATTTTCACATCTTCCTCCACGTCTGAATTGCAGGCGTCATTATAACGCATTCGCTCCGGGCAAAACTCTCGCCATTCAGCAGTGGTGCTTATAGCAAGAGCTCCCACCTCGCCGGGCAAGCGGGCAGCGTGGGTCGGAATGCCCCACACCAGAGTTAAAGCCGCCTGTACGCCCGCGGCCGTGTTAGAATCAGAGCCGAGAATCACGATGCGCCTCCGCAGCCTACCCACCTTCTTCCCCATACTGGCTTGCCTGCTGGCAGCCTGTCTGATGCTGAGTGGCTGCACCTCAGCGGTGCCGATCCTAACCCCGGAAGTAACCGCCCCCCGGCCCAGTCCCACCCCCAACCCGGAACAGCGTCAAACCCAGGAAGCCTGGGGCGCCACACCAACCTCGCGGCCTTCCCCCACACCCTGGCCGATTGCCTCCCCGACGGAACCGCAGGCATTCATGCTGGCCAGCAGTGTCGATCTGAACCCCCTGACCGGCCTGCCAGCAGAAAACCCTAACCTGTTGCAACAGCGGCCGGTCTTGGTCAAGCTGGCCAATTGGCCGCGGGAACTTCGCCCGGCTGTGGGCTTAAACGCTGCGGATATGGTTTTTGAGTACTACATCGGCTTTCAGATGAACCACTTTGCCGCGCTATATTATGGCGGTGATGCTGCCGTGGTGGGGCCACTTGCGCCCGGCAGGCTGCTTGACGCCCGCCTTGCCGCCCACTACCAGGCCAACTTTGTCTATGCCAGCGCCGAACCTACCATCGAAGGTGTGCTGAAATCTGTTTTGCCCGAGCGCGAATTTTCCCGTGGGTTTCTGGGCTGCCCGGCCATCTGTACTGAAACCGAAGCCCAGGGCGGGAATACCGTAGTCAACACCGCGGCAGTGCGCGAACACGCCGCCAATCTTGATCAACCTGACTTCACTCCTGCCTTAGGAGGTCTGAGTTTCTCTGAAGAAATTAGTGATTGGGATGAAGTAGCCCTGCGCCTCAGCTATCTTTATGCCGACTTCTCGGTGATGGATTGGCGCTACGATCCAACCAGCCAGCAATATCAGCTCTGGCAGGACGCACAAACTGCCGACGGAAGCATCACGCTTCAACAAACCTTTGACCGCGATTCGGAAAAACCGGTAGCCTTTGAAAATGTGTTAATTTTGTTTGCTAACTATATTGAGTATGAGAGCGACCTGCATGACATCGACATGCGCGAAGGCGACCCCAATCAGCAGGCCTTCCTGCTGCGCGATGGCAAACTCATTTTCGGAACCTGGGGTTCTTCCGGTCCCGAGCAGCCGTTCCAACTTCGCGATTTGAACGGCCAGCCGCTGGCCCTAAAGCCCGGGAGGTCGTGGGTGGTTTTCGCCAGCACAAATACTCACACCAGCCAGACCACGCCCGGCAACTGGGACCTTACTTTTTCTGTACGCTAACTTCAGGCTGCCCGCAGCGCTTCCGGTTGGAATTTGCCGACCCGCATGCCATTCAGGGTAACCGCCAGTGAAATACCCATGTCTGCCAAAACCGCAACCCAGAGCGGCGTCAGCCCTGACACTGCCAAAACTGCAGCGATTGCCTTGAGCCCCAGGCTGATGGCGATATTTTGCCGGATCAGCTGATTGGTACGGCGGGAAAGGCGAATGGCATCCGGCAGGCGGCGGAGATTGTCATCCATCAATACGACGTCGGCCGTTTCAAGTACCTGGGCAGTCAGTGCGCCTCCCATGGCGATGCCAACATCGGCATTTGCCAGCGCTGGCGCATCGTTGATGCCATCGCCAACCATGGCGGTCGGCCCAAATTCTGTGCGAAGCCGGCGCAGCTCTTCCAGCTTTTGCTCGGGGAGAAGTCCCGCGCGCACCTGCGGCAGGCCGATTTCATCTGCGACGCGCCCGGCAACAGACGGGGTATCGCCAGTGAGCATGACTGAATGAATGCCGAGCGCGCTCAGGTCACGAATGACAGCGGCTGCCTCCGGTCGGATTTCGTCTTCCACACCGATCAGGCCGCGAACGCGTTCGCCATCGCATACCAGCATTGTTGTCTGGCCCTGAGCTTGCGCGCTCCGGGCTTGCTCGGCCAAAGAAGGTGGGGTGTTGTGTTCTGCCAGGAACAAATTCAGGCTGCCGACGGTCGAGAGCTGGCCATTAATGTAGCCCTGCTGGCCACGCCCGGGGAGGTTGACCACGCCTTCGGCTGCCGGGTATTTTGTGAGTACACCCCAGGCGTCGGCTTCAGCTACCACTGCCTGACCCAACGGGTGGCTGCTGTGCTGTTCCAATGAACCCGCCAGGGCCAGCATGTCGCCGCAAGGTTCGCAGCGCTCCGCCCCTTCACAATCGATAGACTGAACCAGCGATACGGTTGGGATGCCTTTTGTGAGCGTGCCGGTCTTGTCAAAGGCGATGGCTTTGGTCTGCCCCAACTGCTCAAGGTAAATGCCACCTTTAAAGACGACCCCCAGGCGGGCCGCCCGCGTCAGGCCGCTGATCATTGTTACGGGGGTGCTGATCACCAGCGCGCATGGGCAGCCGACCAGCAGCACGGATAGCGCCCGGTGCAGCCAGCCATAACCTTCCACCTGATTGAGCAGCGGCTGGCCAAAAAACAGCACCGGCACCAGCGCTACTGCCACTGCAATTGCAAAAACGATGGGCGTGTAAACTTTGGAAAACCGGTCAATAAATTTTTGCTGATCGGAATGATTGGCCTGCGCCTCCGTCACCAGGTTAATAATGCGCTGAATGGTCGTATCGGCTGCCAGGCGCTCCACGCGGACCCACAGCGCGCCTTGCCCGTTGATCGAACCAGAAAGGACTCCGCTGCCGGCCTGAACCGGCACCGGCTGACTCTCACCGGTGATGACAGACTGATCAATCTCACTCTGCCCTTCCAAAACCGTTCCATCCATCGGCAGGCGTTCCCCAGGTCGGATAACAATCAGATCACCTACGCGCAGCGCTTCGACCGGGATGTCTTCTTCACGGCCTCCAGTTAACCTTCTGGCAAACTTCGGTGCCAAATCACTGAAACCGGAGAGTACCGATCGGGCCTGGGTATTGGCGTAATCTTCCAGAGCCTCCGAAACGCTGAACAGCAGCAGAAGCACCAAAGCCTCGGCCGTTTCGCCGATCAGTACCGCGCCGACTGAGGCGATGGTCATCAAACCGGTCATATCCAGACTGTGGCTGCGCGTCAGACTGCGCCAGGCGCCACGCATCACCGTCCAACCCGCCAGCGGCAGCAGCAGCAGCTGAATCAGCGTCACCCACTGCGAGGCAACACCCCCGCCCGGCAGGAAAAATGTCAGCGCCAAGAGCATTGCTCCGGGTAGCGTCACTTTAAAATCTCGATTGCTGCGCAAGATTTGCCAAAAGCCTTTTAGCCCACTGGCGCTATGTTCCGCGCTGGCCGGCACTGCACAATTGGCGCAGTTAAGCGCCGCTTCAGACACTTGACCGCTGATAGTATTTTCAATTTGACGATCGCCTGCACAATTGGCACAGGGAGCATCACTCATTTTTTCGCTTTTGCTCATTTTGAACCCAATTCTGAATGGATATGGCGACTATGCTCCAGGGCGCGCTGGAATAAATCGCCGATATGCGCGTCATCCACCCGGTAGAAAATTTGCTGGCCTTCGCGCCGAGCAGACACGAACCCCAAAAGCCGCAGCCGCTGCAGCTGGTGAGAGACCGCGCTCTGGCTGATCTTAAGGGCCTCCGCCAGATCGTTCACGCAGGTTTCCCCCTTAAAAAGCACAGCCAGCAGCCGCAGGCGGGTGGGGTCACTCAAAGCTTTGAACGTCAACGCCATGCTGGCAGCGTCATTCTCATTCAATGGTACCGATGCATCCAAATTCTCCATCATTTCGCGCTCGTTCGATGAATATATGATCAACTGTTCATATTATAGCCATTCTTGTGCTTTTGTCAAGCCGTCTTTGCGGATACGGGGGAAAATTGCCGAGCGCCGCCAGCCTTCCCGGCCAAAAATTTATTGGCTGGCCAGGTATCGCAGCAGCGCCGCGGTCAAGCGGGCGTCATCTACAGCCTGATGGCTGTTGGGCAGGTCAATTTGGCAGATCCGCCCGGCAAATTCCAATTTTTGTGATTTAAAGCCGTTGTGGCGGGTGTTCCATTCGCCATAATAGGCGGCGAACAATTTCATCATGCAGAATGCCTGTCCGTCTTCCAAAGTCCACGGCAGGCGGCTGGCCTGGCAAGATTGTTTCAGCATGGTCCAGTCAAACTCGGCGTTATAAATACCAATCGCCCGCTTTTGCAGGATGGGTTCGACTTTTGCCCAAACTTCCGGCCAGCGAGGGGCGTCAGCAACCATCGCATCGGTAATCTGATTGACCGCGGTCGAAACCGCCGGGATGGGCACACCCGGGTTAACCAGGCCATCATACAACACCTCTCCCTGCAGATCTACAATTCCCACCTCGATAATTAAATCCTGCGGGCCGGTACCAGTCGTTTCGGTATCCAAAAAAATGGGGTCAAGCGCCAAAACCTGGCGGGCACGTTCGATGACTTTAGGGTGGGCAGCAGGCAGTTTCATCTAATCTCCATGATATTTTGGCTATTATATCAGCCGCCTGGCGCGCAAAACCAGCCTTGGTAAGGGCATAAGCTATAATTCCCCATCAAGGAGGAGCTTTACCCGCCAGGCCTGCCTTTTTTGCCGGCAGAGCTCTTCCCAAGATGGATATTGAGATCAAGCAAAGGAGCCTGCAGACTGTGAATTCTTACCGCCATTTCGCCCGCCATTATCATCAGGGGCCGTACACGCATTTCACCCACCGGGTGATCGCGGAATACTTCCCCAGCATTTGTCAGACACTGGGCATTCACCCCAAAAGCGTGTTGGATCTGGCTTGCGGCTCCGGTGAATTTGCAATTGATCTGGCGCTGAAAGGGCTTAGGGTCAGCGCCATCGACCAGTCAGCAAGCTTGCTGCGAATCGCGCGCGCCCAGGCTAAAGCGGCCGGCGCAGGGGTTCAATTCGTACGCGCCGACATGAGCGTTTTTGAGCTGCCGGAGCGTTTTGATGCTGTCACCTGTTTCTTCGACAGTCTAAATTACTTGTTGAGCGTCCGGCAGCTGACCGGCGCTTTTACCTGTGCCTGGCAGCAGCTAAACCCGGGCGGATATTTTATTTTTGACATGAACACGATTTATGGGCTGGCTGTGCTCTGGCAGCGCTTTCCAGTCATTATCCAGCAAGAGACGGATGACTATCTGGAAGTCGCCCAAAATACGTGCGACTATGAAAACCTGATCGCCAGCATGCGCCTGATCATGTTCGAAAAGAATGGCGATAAATGGGATCGCTACGAAGAGCTGCACCGCGAACGCGGCTATGCTTTGGAAGACGTCCTGCTGCTTTTGGAGCGGGTTGGTTTTGAAACACAGTTCATCTTTGGCGACCCGCTCAACCAGCGCCCGTTGGCAGAAAAAGACGGACGCATGTGGATCGCTGCCCGCCGGCAGAGTTGAACTGCAGGCCAGTCGCAGCGAAACAGAAGAGGCAGCAATGTGGCAAGAAGAAGTTTTGCGTGACCTGGAAGCGGCAGCCAACCCCGACAAAGCTCCAGCGATGGCAGCCTACATGAAGAACCAGTTTGATTTCCTCGGCGTACAAACCCCTCAGCTGAAGCAGATTGTCCACCCACACCTTAGCACTGCCAGCCAGCAGCCAGGCATTGACTGGGGTTTTGTGTGGAAGGCCTGGGAAACACCTTATCGTGAGGGACAATATTGTGCCATCAATTACCTCAGCCGGGTAGCCAGCCGGTTGAATGCAGATGACCTGCCAGCGCTGAAAGACCTGGTTAGCTCTAAGCCCTGGTGGGACACGGTGGATTCCCTGTCCGGTATCATCGGTTCGCTGGTCCTGCGCGTTCAGCCTCTGAAGGGAGCCATGTTGGCTTGGAGCAGAGAAGATTTCCTCTGGGTGCGTCGCAGTGCAATTCTCCATCAACTGAGCTTTAAAAATCAAACTGATGTGCCGCTCCTTGAAGAAATCATCCTCAACAATCTCGGAACGCGGGAGTTTTTCATCAACAAGGCCATCGGTTGGAGCTTGCGCCAGTATGCCTATACGGACCCGCTCTGGGTCAGTTAGTTTCTTGAAAATCACCGCCAGCAGCTTTCGAACCTCTCCGTTCGGGAAGCCAGCAAGCATCTGAAGCGTTGAGAAGGCGCCGACCCGCGCACTGGAGTGCTGCCAGGTAATCTCCAGCTAACGGCTAAGCGGGGGGTCCAGCCGGGCCTGCGCCTGCTGCCAGATATCAGCAAACATAGCCTGGGTTAGCCGGTGGGTTTGGGTATTTTGCCGGCTGGGGTGGTACGAGCAGAGCAGCCAAGGCAGGGGGCTATCCAATGGATAAAATGCGCCATGGGCAAAGACAATATTCTTCTTAGGCAGCTTTGAAAAGCGGGGCAGCGCCAGCAGTCCGTTTAGCGCGATCTGGCCAAGCAGGACAATGCCCTGAATGTTGGGCAGAGCGTCCAATTCACTTTCGAGCCAAAAGCGGCAGCTGCGCAACTCTTCAGGCAAGGGTTTATTTTTGGGGGGTGCACAGTGGCAGACCGCGCTGATGTATAAATCCTTCAGCTTAAGGCCGTCATCCAAGCTTTGTGCATTTGGCTGGCTGGCAAAGCCAGCCGCATGCAAGGCCGGGTATAAAAAATCGCCGGAGGAATCTCCGGTAAACATGCGGCCAGTCCGGTTGGATCCGTGCGCACCAGGAGCCAGACCCAGCACCAAGACGCGCGCCTGTGGGTCGCCAAAACCGGGTACCGGTTTGCCCCAGTAATTCTGTCCACGGAAAGCCTTGCGCTGGACCCGGGCTGTTTCTTCACGCCAGGCTACCAGGCGTGGGCAGCGCCGGCACTCCGCCATTTCTGCTTGCACCTGGCCCAGCAACCCGTTTTCAGAAAATTCAGCTTCCATCAGCGCAATTATAGCAGTCCGGCCAGGCAGCCAATAAAAAAAGGCAGCCTTTTGGCAGGCTGCCTCTCCAGTTACCTGGTCTATTTATTTGTTGAAAGCCAGTGCGGACCAGCCGGCATAGCTGCCGGTTTCTTCCAGCTCATATTCAATCCGCAGCAGCTGATTGTACTTGGCTACCCGGTCCGACCGGGCCGGCGCGCCGGTTTTGATCTGCCCCATATTCATGGCCACGGCCAGGTCGGCGATGGTGGTGTCTTCAGTTTCGCCTGAACGGTGCGAACAGACCGCCCGCCAGCCATTTTGCTGGACCATACTGACGGCATGCATGGTCTCGGTCAGGGAGCCGATCTGATTCAGCTTGACGAGCAGCGCATTACAGGCCTTTTCTTCGATGGCGCGGGCGATGCGTTCTGGGTTAGTCACCAGCAAGTCATCGCCGACAATCTGCAGGCGGTGCCCCACCTGGGCAGTGAAATTTTTCCAACCTTCCCAATCATCCTGAGCGAAGCCATCTTCGAGTGAAACAATTGGGTATTGATCAATCCACTTGGTCCAAAATTCCACCATCTGATCACTGGTCAGCTTTCGGCCTTCTTTGCGCAGGTTGTAAAGGTGGGTATCTTCCTCATACAGTTCAGAAGCAGCCGGATCCAGCGCGATGCAGACCTGCTCGCCGGGTTTATAACCGGCTTTGACAATCGCTTCCAAAATCAATTCGACCGCTTCATTATTGGCTTTGAGCGCCGGAGCAAAGCCACCTTCATCGCCTACCAAAGTGGCGTAGCCCTTGGCTTTCAATACGGTTTTAAGGGAATGATAAATTTCCGCACCCCAGCGCAGCCCTTCGGCAAAGCTTTCGGCTCCGAGCGGCATCACCATAAACTCCTGAGCGTCAGTGGACTGCCAGGAAGTGTGGGCGCCACCATTGAGGATGTTCATCATCGGTACGGGCAGCACATGAGCGTAGACCCCTCCCAAATAGCGGTAGAGCGGCAGCCCGACCGATTCGGCCGCAGCCTTGGCAACGGCCAGGCTGGTTCCGAGGATGGCATTGGCGCCATAGCGTGACTTGTTGGGGGTACCGTCCAACTCCAGCAGCACAGCGTCAATCGCGCGCTGATCGGTCGCATCCCAGCCGAGCAGCTCCTCGGCAATGTCTTCATTGACGTGGTCAACAGCCTCGAGCACGCCTTTGCCCAAAAAGCGGTCTTTATCGCCATCGCGCAGTTCCAAGGCTTCGTGTACACCGGTAGACGCACCGGATGGGACAGCGGCGCGGCCAAAGCTGCCATCGCCCAAAATGACTTCGACTTCAACCGTCGGGTTGCCGCGGGAATCTAAAATCTCCAGCGCGTTGATGTACTGAATTGTAGTGTCCATGCTCAATCCCTTTCTTTTCTGATGATCCTGTTGCTAATAATGGCTTTTAGGCTAGATCTGCTGGCGGAATTATATCACCCGCCAACCCCTTCAACTGACAGATGGAATGAATGAGCCCGGTAAAAAGCGGATGCGGCCGATTGGGGCGGGAGAGAAACTCAGGGTGAAATTGTGAGGCGATCATAAACGGATGATCCTTCAGCTCCATCATTTCCACCAGCAGGCCATCCGGCGAAACTCCCGAAAGCACCATTCCATGCTCTTCAAAAGCTTGACGGAAGCGATTATTAAATTCGTAACGGTGGCGGTGGCGTTCCGAGATCTGTGCCTGGCCGTAAAGCCGCGCAGCCAATGTGTCAGGCCGGATCTCACAGGGGAACAGTCCCAGGCGCATGGTTCCACCCAATTTTTCAAGGTAGCGCTGGTCGTCCATCAGGTCAATGACCGGTGCATCCGTGGCTTTGTCAAATTCAGACGAATTTGCTTTTACTTCCCCGAGTACATTTCGGGCAAATTCAATGGCCATCACCTGCATCCCCAGACAGAGGCCCAGGTAAGGCACCTGATGTTCGCGCGCGAAGCGGGCGGCCATAATTTTGCCCTCAACGCCGCGGCTGCCAAACCCACCCGGCACAACGATTCCATCCACCCCAGAAAGCCGCTCCAAACCAATACCTTTTTCAAGATCTGTGGCTGAAATCCAATCGATGTCCACATCCACACCGCAAAACAAGCCGGCATGAGTGAGCGCCTCGCGCACACTAATATAGGCATCATGAAGTTCAACGTACTTGCCCACCAGGCCAATTCGGACAGTCGGCTTGTGCCGATCAAGCTCATTCACGATCCAGCGCCAGCCATTCAAACGCGGTTCATGCAGCGGTTCCAGAGCAAGGCGTTTCATCAGCACATCGGCCACACCCAGCGATTCAAGCAGAAGCGGAATGCGGTAAAGCATGTCTGCGGTCACCAGCGGCACAACCGCCTCGAGGGGGACGTCACAAAACTGGGCGATCTTGGCACACAGCTCTTTTTCCACCGGGTAATCGCTGCGCGCGATGATCATGTCGGGAAAGATGCCGATCGAGCGCAGTTCCCGCACGGAATGTTGCGTGGGTTTCGTTTTGATCTCACTGGTAGCTTTAAGGTAAGGCAGCCAGGTGATGTGCACAAAAGCCGTGTTGGTGCGGCCGAGGTCATTGCGCATCTCGCGGATGGCTTCAAGGAAGGGCTGACTTTCGATGTCGCCCACGGTACCGCCCACTTCAATTAAGGCGATGTCAGCGTTAGTCGTCCGGCCGGCCAGATCGATACGCCGTTTAATTTCGTTGGTGATGTGCGGGATGACCTGAATCGTGCCGCCGAGATAGTCGCCACGCCGTTCGCGGTTGATGACTTCTTCATAAACCTGACCGGTGGTCACGGTGCTGGTCTTGGTTAGGCGCAGGTCGCAGAAGCGTTCGTAATGCCCCAGGTCTAAATCTGTTTCTGATCCATCATCCAAAACAAACACCTCACCATGCTGATATGGGCTCAGCGTTCCTGGGTCCACATTCAGGTAAGGGTCCAGCTTCTGAATGGTGATATTGAAACCGCGTGCCTTCAGCAGCCGTCCGATGGCTGAGGCAGTGACGCCCTTGCCTACGGATGAAAGCACACCTCCGGTAAAAAAAACGTATTTAGTAGCCATGGTTCTCCCGCGATGTCAGCTCGATGTTTCAGAGGTATTTAAAAGTTTCGGGGAGGGCTGATCATTCCAGCGCCTCCCCGGTTTATTATATCTGTCTATGCGCAGCGCTCTTCAGCGGCATGCCTAATCCTTGTCATTTTGTCGGGTCTGCATCGTGCGTTCGTAAATGTCTTCTGTGTCAGAGTGGTAAGACTTTGACTTCTTGACACGGTTGGTAATCTCTGGAAGGCGCTTTTCAGCTTTGTCCATGGCTTGGCGCAGCGCAATTTCCATAAAGGTCGGATCGGGAATGACCTCTTCAGTCGGCTCTTCTTCAGCAGCTTTTTTGCCTTTGCCCTTGCGCGCAGGCTTGCGTGCCTCAAGGGGCGCTTCTTCCGGAACTTCTTGCAGCGCTTTCATGCTGAGCTTAATCTGGCGCTTGCGCTTGTCGACTTCCAACACTTTGACGTCGACTTCCTCGCCCACCTTGACCACCTCTGATGGTACTTTCACGTAGCCATGCGAAAGTTCGCTTACGTGCACCAAACCCGGCCGTTCAGCGCCCAACTCGACGAAGGCGCCAAAATTCTCCAGGCGCACGACGGTGCCGTGCAGCACCATTCCCGGCACGATCTCACGCCATTCGAGCGCGAGCGGTTCTTTCATGGTCAGCTCGATGTGATCCTTAAGCACCCGCTTCACCCATACAGAAACATTGTCGCCGGGCTGCAAAACCTCTTCCACTGTTTTAATTTCAGCGTCGGGTTTGGCGGGGTTGATGACCTGGGAGATATGCAAAAAGGCTGGGACCGCGGATTGAATATCCACCAGCGCGCCCTGCAGCGATGTCTTTAATACTTTGCCCTCAAACTTTTGTTTTGGACTGATTTTACTTTCTTGATTTGATTGTTCGACCGGGCTTTCCATCATTCATTCTCCCAAGGGTTATTTTCACAACTTGTTAGTATAACGCAGCCGTTGGGAAGTGTCAAACGAAGCTGCAAAATCTGCCGCCCGCCAAATTCGACTCTGCTTGCGGTTGCCTTGAACCGCACTCCCCTGAACAGACTGCGGAAAAGCCGGCGGCGGAAGGGCAGCTGCAACTGTCTTAGCAGGTTATTCCCTGCCAGCCAACCCGAGCTCACGCAAAAAAGCCGGGTCGTTTTTCCAGTCCTTGCGCACTTTGACTGTCAGGTCCAGGTAGATGCGTTCTCCAGACATTTTTTCGATTTCTTCCCGGGCGAGCGATCCGATCTGCTTGATCTTTTCACCATTTTTACCGATCAGGATTGCTTTTTGTCCTTCGCGCTCGACAAAAAGCACCGCTTTGATGTAAATCAGCCCGTTTTCCCGGGTGGAATATTCATCCACCCGCGTCGCCAAACTGTATGGGATCTCATCTTCAGTTAATGTCATCGCCGCCGCCCGGATGATCTCAGCGGCAATATCGCGTTCATACGCGTCAGTAATCTGATCTTCGGGGTAATACTGCGGACCCTCAGGCAGCAGGGCGGCCGTTGCAGCCACCAGCTGGTCAACACCGGCGCCGGTCAACCCTGAAACTGGCAGCACCTGACGTGCATTGAGTTGCTGGGCAAACGCAGTCCAGGTTTCCTTCAGCCGTGCTGCAGAAGGGACATCCTGTTTGTTCATCGCCAGCAGCACCGGCGCTTTAACCTCAGGTTGGCTGATGAGCTCCGCCAGCCGCTGGTCATTTTCATCTGGCTGGGCACTGCTATCCGCCAAAAAAATGATGACCTCCGCATCGCGCAGGGCAGCCTCAGCTTCATGATTGATAAACTGACTAAGCTTGTCCTTGGGCTCATGCAATCCCGGGGTGTCCATAAAGATAATCTGATAATCGTGACTGGTCAGAATGGCCAGCTGACGCTTGCGTGTGGTTTGCGGCCGGGCAGAGACCCCAGCCACCGGCTGACCCAACAAGCGGTTTACCAGGGTACTCTTTCCCGAATTGGGTTTACCTACCAGTGCGGCAAATCCGGAATGGAAGGGTGAGGGCGTTTCTTCCGCCAAATCACTGGTCATGGCTCTGCTCCTGTTTCGTGCTGAAATTCCGCCGCTTAGTAATTCGAGATCATGTCAATGTTACCACGGTCGCGCGCCACTTTGTCGAACCAGCCATAGGTCAATAAAGCCAGGCCGCCGGTGAGCAGCGCGAAACCCGCCAGGATCAGCACCAGCTGGCCATCGCTCAACCCGGTAAACATGGGAAAGCTGCGTCCGATCTCCCCCAGTAAAGCCCGCCGCAGCAGTGTATACCAGTAAGCCAGTGGCAGGGCATAGCCCAGATAACGCAGCGCTGTCGGCAGCACACTCAGCGGGAAAATTGCGCCGGAAAAAAGAAACAAGCCGGTCCCGACTACCGTCCCCAGGTCGTAGGGGTTATTCTTGATCAGAAGTGTCCATCCTCCCAGGAAGATTCCCATAGCGGTGAAGCAGATCATCCCGAGCAGCAATGCGATCAGCAGCAAGCCCCAATTTACTGAAGCCAGACTGAGCGGAATGTGCAGAAATACCACGCCAAAGATGAGAATCAGGATGACAGAGATCATGGAAACGAGTACCGTTGCGACGCTGCGCCCGACCAGATAAACTGGGATGCGAATGGGTGCAATATAAAGATATTTCAGGGTGCGGTAGTGCTCACGGTCGTCCAGAATCCCATAAGAAACACCTTGAATGACTCCATTCGCCAGGTGGGAAAAAGCGTTTCCGATAAAAATATTGAGAAAATCAGGGTCGCTGAAGTTACCTCCGCGAATCACCATGTACATGACCACCAAAATGGCCGCCCCCGCCATGGGAACAATCAGGCTATAGATGGCGAACACAAAGGGATCGGTCCAGTTGGATTGAATCAGCCAGCCCAACCAGGCGGAAATCCGGAAGGTTTTTGTGTTTGTGGGATGTTTAAGATCAGTTTCTGTAGTCATTGAATTATGACAGCCTATCTGTGATTTTGCCCTGACGGATAGCCATGCGCTCCATATAGCGCAGCATGAAGAATGCCGCCATAATGTAAAGCACACTCAGACCAGCCAGGATGGATACTTCCAGCCCGACCGGCAAAAAACCGAAGTCAACATTGGCGGCAAAGAGCAATTGGCGCATAGCGTCCATACCCAACGTCAGCGGGATGATGGATGCCAGCGCAGCTGGCCAAAAACCGAGTGCCTTCACCGGAAAATAAAACCCGGATAAGAAGTGAATGGGTTCCTGTAACATGGAAGACAGATGCCAGGCTTCACGGTTGAGCAAGAGAAAAAGAGACGCAAGCATAATGCCCATGCCGTAAAGGGCCAGCATGGTTAAAACGAACACGGCAAACAGCAGCCAAAAACTGGTGACCACATAACTCACCTGAAAAATCAGGCTTCCCAAGATCATCACAGCCAATGCTCGAACGGTAGTCGCAATTAACCCGCCAGCGGCCATGCCAAATAGAATGGACATCAGTGAAGTCGGGGCGATGATGTAGAGCGCCAGATTGCCGTTTTCTTTTTCCCAGTAAAGCTGGCTGGCCATCGACCAAAGGATGTTGGCCCAAAAAGACATCATCGCGCCGCCCAGTACAACGAAGCCGATATATTCTTCCGGCGCGTTCAACGCACGGTAGACATACACATATCCGATCGTCGCCATAAAAGGCATCAAGACGTCAAAAAACAAGAAATTAAGGTCGCGAACGCTGCCTACCGCGCGTGGATACGCCCGGCCAATTACGGAACGGACGAAAAGCCTCCAGCCAGTCTGTTTGCTGATTTCAGTCTGCATGGCCATTCTCCACCTCTTTCATGGAAAGACCGGTCAAACTGACGAACACATCCTCCAGCGTAGCCTCACGCTTGTGCAGTGATTGGATCAGGCTGCCCCGCTCGGCCAAAAATTGGATCAAACGAGTCAAGACACCGTCATCTTCAAATATTAATTGTAATTCTGCGCCTTCTTCCAACTGGCGCAGAGAAGCCCGACGGATCCCGGGAATAAGCTGGATATGTTCCAGATCTTGCTCATCCAGGGCACTGACGGCGATCTCATAAACGGCTTCAGCGTTTAGCGCTGCCTTTAAGGCTTTCGGTGAGTCGCAGGCCAATACTTTACCCTGATTGATGATGGCGACCCGGTCGCAAAGCTCTTCGGCTTCAACCATGTAATGGGTGGTCAGGAGCAACGAGCGGTCCGGGTTATCATCCACCCACTTGCGGACAAAATGGCGCACATCGCGCGAAGCGCCCACATCCAGGCCGAGCGTCGGCTCATCCAAAAAGAGCACCCGTGGATCGGTCATAAAGCCCCGCACAATGTTCATCTTTTGCCGCAGGCCGGTAGAAAGGTTGGAACACTTGGTTTCCGCACGGTCTTCCATACCGACGATCTTCAGAAGTTCCTTGATTCGCTGATTGGCCTGCCGCGACGGGATGCCATAAAACTGAGAGAACATCCACAAGTTTTCTTGTACCGTTAACAGCCCATAGCCTGAGGTCTCTCCGCCGGAGACCATATTGATGTCTTTGCGCAGCTGGTCCGACTGGGTGACGACATCCCAACCGTTCACGCGTGCACTGCCGGAGCTTGGCCCAAGCAAGGTCGTAAGGATCTTAATCAGCGTGGTTTTGCCGGCGCCATTTGGGCCGAGCAGCCCAAACAGTTCGCCTTGGGCTACATTCAAGGTGACATTATCAAGGGCGATCAGTTGATGCCCCGCTGTTTTACGCGTCTTTTTTATGTTATAGGTTCGGCCCAGAGCCGAAGTTTCCACAGCCAGCATCATTCCTCAATTCGTAGGGTAATCGTAGGGTAAGTGTCAAGCACCTTTTTCACAGGGAGGATATCATAGGATCTGAAAGGGCGACTTTTCTTCTTCTTCTCCTCCTTAATGCTAGTGCCGGGGTCGGCGTCCTCGGCACTAGACGATTCTATAGCAGTAATGCACCAGCGACAAGGCTTTTCACATTAAAACCGGGCAAAGCATGCCCGGTCTTTTTGTTTTGTAATAAAATCCTGAAGCGCATCAGACCAAGGAGAAACAATGGAAGCCAAACCCACCACTTACCCGATTGACATCGCGGGCGTACACCGCGATTTGCGTCTTTTTGAAGTTAAACCCGGCCTGCGAATCGCCATTTTAAACATCCTGGGCGACGTAGAGCTGGTGGATGCTTGCGCAACGGCTCTCGCTGAAAAACTCAGCAGCAGCCCCTATGAGGTCATCCTCACGGCAGAAACCAAAAGCATTCCGATTGCCCACATGCTGGCAAAGCTCACTCAAAAACCTTACGTTATTCTGCGCAAAGAGTTCAAACCCTACATGGGCAGTGTGATCGAAGCTGAAACCCTCTCCATTACCACCGGTAAAAAGCAGCTCCTGCTGCTGGACGAGAAAGATATTCCGTTGATCCGCGGGCATCAGGTTCTCATTCTGGACGATGTCATCAGCACCGGGTCAACCCTGCAGGGGATGCGACTGATCGTCCAAAAAGCCGGCGGTCAGGTCGCAACAGAAGCTGCCATCCTGACGGAAGGGGACCGGGCGGAATGGCTGAAGATCGTCTCCCTGGGCCATCTGCCCATTTTCTTCGATTAGTCTGCCTGAGCGCTGATGTCTAAAGGCCCGATCCGGATTGGGTTGGAACACCAACCTGGTGGCAGCGTGCGCGCCTGGGGGCTGGACTTTCCGGGTTGCCTGGCTGAGGCTGCTGACAACGCCGAAGCGGTGCTGCGCTTTGCCCAGGCCTTGCTGCGCCATAGTGCCTGGCTCGATCTGCATGCCGACTCTCCCTGGTACCAGCTAGACCAGCTGGATTTCCGCGTGGCCGAAGCGGCAACAGCACCGTCTGGCTTTCCTGCCACATTTCATGATGACTTGCGCCCGCTCTCCGAGCCTGATGCGGAGCGTGCCGTGCAGATTTTTACCTGGCAAAACGAGGAACTGCTGGCCGGCTTGGAAAGCTTCACCGCCTACAGTTCCAGCTCGGAGGGGACGGCTTTGAATCAGGCGATTACAGGCGCATTGCAGCAGATGGCTGAGTGGCAATATCAGCTTTTGGAGCGCTTGGGCTTACCCGGCGCGCAAGTCCCCCCTCTGCCCGGCGACCCACTGAACGCAATCCAATCCTCCGCATTGATCCTGCAGCGCCTTCTGCTGCGGCCGGATGGCGGCATAACCGCCACGGGTAATGATGACCAAAATTGGACCGCCAGAAAAAGCGTGCGTTGCCTGTTGGGGGAAAACCGTTTGGAAGTTGACCGCATTCGCGATCTGATACTCGGGAAGAGAGCCGGGCTTTAGCCTCTGACCGAAATTAAACTAAAACAGCCGCCTCACCTGCGGCTGTTTTAGTTTAGATCAAAATGCTGTATTTTCACAACCTGATCCTTATTACGTAGTCTTGAAAGGAGAGAAACAACACTCACGTAATACAATTGATACTGTAACACCCCATTGTTAATGGTGCCTAAAGTCTTTGTTATGATCCGGTTAACGATTTCATCAATATTTTGCTCGTCAAAGCGCTGCAGGGCTGCCGAGGTTAGCACGTGAACCGTTTAGCTGATGGTTTTATGCTATCATTAAACCGGGTCGGCAAGATGAAATCCTGGAAAAATGTACTGCCTTATTTGCTTTTGAATATTCTGATTTCGGCTGCAACCGTCATAATTGTGCTCTACTTTTGGGATAACCGCCAACCGCAAGCGCACACTGCGCCGCACGACACCGCGGCAGTGCCCACTGCCAGGCCTTCGGCTGCGCAGACGCCTGAAACTGACGCTGAACCCTCGCTGGAAATTCAGGGGGTCTTTGGCGTGGGAGATTTGCAGGTGGAACACGTCTTGATCCGGAACGCCAGTGACGTCAGCCTGAACCTGGCGGGGTGGACCCTGACCGGTCCGGAAGCCAGCTACACCTTCCCCAACCTGACCCTCAACCCAAACGGCGCGGTACGGCTGTATACGCGTACGGGGACCGACAGCGTGATTGAATTGTATTGGAACGGCACTCAGGCCCAATGGCACAGCGCCGACATTCTGAACCTGGTAGATCAAAACGGCCGGCAGCGCGGCTCATATACTGTGCCTTAGAAGGGATTTTCATGACACAAGCGCTTTACACAACCTGGCGCCCGGCAACCTGGGAAGGCGTCATCGGGCAGGATCACATCGTCCGAACGCTCCGAAACGCAATCAGCACTGATCGCGTTGGCCACGCTTACCTGTTCGCCGGGCCTAAAGGTACCGGCAAAACGACCAGCGCGCGGCTTTTGGCTAAAGCGGTCAACTGCCTGGGCGACGATCCGTCCAATCGCCCTTGTAACCACTGTGCCAACTGCCTGGCCGTCAATGAGGGCCGTTTTTTGGACCTGATCGAAATTGACGCCGCGTCCAATACCAGTGTGGAAGACATCCGCGAATTGCGGGATCGGGTAGGGTTCTCTCCGAGCCAGGGGCGCTTTAAGGTTTACATCATTGACGAAGTTCACATGCTCTCCACTTCAGCCTTCAACGCGTTGCTGAAAACATTGGAAGAGCCCCCCTCCCATGTCATCTTCATCCTGGCAACCACTGAGATCCATAAAATCCCAGCTACCGTACTTTCCCGCTGCCAGAGGCATGAGTTCCGCAGAATCCCGCTGGCTGAAATCATCGCCAAATTAAAAGAAATTTGCGCTCGGGAAGCGATTCAAATCGATGAGGAATCGCTGAGCGTCATTGCCCGCCAAGCCACCGGTTCCATGCGCGATGCGATCTCGCTGCTGGACCAGCTTTCTTCTTTGACCCGCCAGATCGACCTGGCGATCACGCAAGAGGTTTTGGGCACAGCCACCAATCAGGCCGTGATCGACCTGGTCGAAAGCATTCGCAATCAATCCGCAGCGGAAGGCTTCCAAATCATTCAAAAGACCCTCGACGCTGGCGCTGACCCGCGCCAGTTTGCCCGCCAGACGGCCGACTACCTGCGAAACATGCTGGTGCTGAAACTCGACGCCGGCAAAGATCTCGAACTGCTTCCGGAAGTGCGCGCGCGCCTGAGCGAACAGGTGCAAACGTTCTCCAGCGCCAGGCTGATTGACCTGATCAATGCCTTCAGCGATGCAGCCAACAGTCTCAAAGCCAGCTGGCAGCCCAGCCTCGGTCTGGAATTGGCTTACGCAGGGGCTCTTGTAGATGAAACGCACCCAGCACCCGTGGCCGCCCGACCCAGCGAACCGGCTTCCGTCGCGCCAGGGCGGCCAGCCGCCAGCCACTCCGCCGGCGGAGCTGCTCCCAAGAGCTCACAGCCGCCGGTCAACAAGCCAACGCCCGAGTTCAGCCTGCAGGGTGTGCGCCAGGAATGGGACGCACTGAAGCGCGCCCTGCGCACACAGAACACTCTCGCTGGGGCGTTGTTCAATTCGGCCCGCCTGGTTTCGGTCAATGGGGATACCGTTACCCTGAATACGGCCAGCCAACTGCTGCGCGACCGGCTGCTGGAAGAGAAGAACTTGAAGCTTCTGCAAAAAGTTTTTAATGACACGTTTGGCCGCGAAATTCAAATTGTGTGCACCTTTGGCCAAACCATTGATCAAAGCTCTGCTGAAAATGTAGAACCAGGCAGCCTGGCCGACCGCGCCATTCGTGAGCTGCATGGCGTTTTGCATGTACCCAATCCCAATGAAAAGGAAGAAGAATAACCATGGCAAAAGGATTTAATGCCCCTTCCGGCGGCCGCTCAGGCGGCAATATGATGGCCCAGCTGGCCAAACTCCAGGAGCAAATGGAAGCCGCTCAAGCTGAGCTGGCCATTGAATCCGTCAACGAAAGTGCGGGTGGCGGAGCGGTGCAGGTCACCATGACCGGTGACCAGAAGTGCAGCGCTGTCAAAATTGACGCCGACCTGCTCGCCTCTGGGGATGTAGAAATGGTGGAAGACCTGGTCTTGACCGCGGTCAACAAAGCCCTTGAAAGCTCCAAAGCGCTGTCGGAATCCAAGATGGCCCCCTTTACCAACCTGCTCTCAGGCATGGGGATGGGGCGTTAGCGGCGTATGCGTTCCCTTCCGGACCCTGTTCAAGCGCTGATCGATAATTTCGCACGCCTTCCCGGGATTGGCCCCAAAACAGCTTCGCGCCTGGCGTTCTTCCTATTGAAAGCGCCCGACGAAGTCACGCTCGATCTCGCCGAGGCACTGGAAAACCTGAAGCGGCAAACTGGCCACTGCCGGCAGTGTTTCAATGTGACACTCACCGGCGAAGACTTATGCGAGATTTGTCGCTCCCCCAACCGCAGTGAAGCCCAACTGTGTGTGGTTGAAGAGCCTTTGGACGTTCAAGCGATCGAGCGTACCGGTGCCTTTCAGGGCAAATACCACGTGCTGATGGGAGTGCTCTCGCCGATTGAAGGCATCGGGCCTGACCAAATAAAAATTGCGCCATTGCTTGAACGCCTGAAACAAGGCCTGGTGCGCGAGGTAATCCTGGCGACAAACCCCAGCATGGAAGGAGACGCGACCGCCCTCTACCTGCAGCAGCGCATCGCCCCGCTGGGGATCAAAGTGAGCCGGCTGGCACGCGGGCTGCCGGTGGGCGGCGATATTGAGTATGCCGACCAGACCACCCTGCAGCGCGCCCTCTCAGAACGCCAGCCGATGGATTGAGCTTCTTTTTAAAGTATAATTTTTGGGCATTTTAAATCATCCCTTGGGAGTTGTTTTATGTATTTAACCGGAAACCAGGTCCGTCAATCTTTCCTCAACTTTTTCGCCGAACGCGGCCACACTATTGTCCCCAGCGCATCCCTGGTCCCCGGTGGAGATTCCACCCTGCTGTTCACCAATGCCGGCATGGTCCAATTTAAGGATGTGTTCCTCGGTACAGATACCCGGCCATACACCCGTGCCGCTGACTCGCAAAAATGCATGCGGGTTTCAGGCAAACACAACGACCTCGACACCGTCGGACGCGACAACACCCACCACACATTCTTCGAGATGCTGGGCAACTGGTCTTTTGGAGATTACTACAAGGATGAAGCCATCGGCTGGAGCTGGGAACTGCTCACGCGTGTTTGGGGGCTGGAACCAGGCCGCCTCTACGCCACCATTTTTGAAGATGACCAGGGCAGCCTTCCGCGCGACGACGAGGCAGCCCAAGCCTGGCTGCGGCAGCCCGGCTTTCAGCCCAGCCACCTGATTACCGGCGGGCGCAAAGACAACCTTTGGGAAATGGCCGAAACCGGCCCATGCGGGCCTTCCACCGAGATCCATTACGACTTTGGCCCCCAGGCCTGCGACCGGCAGGGCCAACCCGGCCACGTCTGTCAGGTGAATGGCGACTGCTCGCGAATCGTTGAAATTTGGAACAACGTTTTCATCCAATACAACCGCGTTTCAGCCGACGAATTTTTGCCCCTGCCCAGGCGGCATGTGGATACTGGCATGGGTTTTGAACGGATCGTTTCCATCATCCAAGGCGTAAGGGGTAATTACGAGACCGATCTGCTTAAGCCACTTTTGGATGAAACCCAGCGCATCGCCGGACAGACCGACCAACAGCGTCAGGCAAATCTGACGCCCTACCGGGTAATTGCAGATCATGTGCGCGCAGCCGCCTTCCTCATCGCCGATGGGGTCATCCCCGGCAATCTTGGCCGAAATTATGTCTGCCGCATGATCATCCGCCGGGCAGCGCGCTTCGCCCGCAAGTTGGACCTGACCGAGCCATTCATGGCCAGCGTAGCCCGCAAAGTGATCGAGGGCTACCAGGAAGCATACCCGGAACTGGCCCAAAACAGCGAACTGATCCAGGAAACGCTTACCCGTGAAGAAATTCGTTTCGGCGAGACTTTGGACGCAGGCTTCACCGAGCTGCGTGAGCAGATTGCTGCCCTGCGGGCACGCGCTGAGACCAGGCTTGACGGCCGGACAGCTTTCAATTTATATGCCACGCTGGGCTTCCCGCTTGAAATTACCCGCGACATTTTGGCTGAAGAAAACCTGGGGGTAGACGAGGCTGGTTTTTACGAAGCCATGGAAGAACACCGGATTGCCAGCGGTAAAGGCCAGGCCTTCGGTGAAGGTGCAGAGGTCTCCGGCGAAAGCTACCGGCAAACCCTGCAGGATCTGATCCAGACAGGCAGCCTGCCGGAGGGCGGCGTCAGCTACGACCCGTATGGCGAATTGACGGTGACCTCGCCGGTATTGGCCTTTTTCAAAGATGGCCAACGTGTTTCGGAAGTTCATCCGGGTGAATTCGTGGAAGTGTTGCTGGCCAAAACTTGTTTCTATATGGAATCGGGCGGCCAGGTGAGCGATACCGGCCGGATTGTCTCCGCCGGAGATGAAGCCTGGGAAATCCGTGTTGATGACCTCCGCCGGCCAGCAGCTGGCGTCATTGTACACTCCGGCCAGGTGCTGCGCGGCACACCTCAGGCTGGCGATCTGGCCAGCGCTGAGGTGAACGCTGATCGCAGGCGCGCCATTATGGGCAACCATACCGGTACGCACTTGCTGCACGCTGCCCTGCGCCAGGTCTTGGGCGACAAAGTGCATCAGGCTGGCTCAGCCGTGGACGCGGAACGAATGCGCTTTGATTTCAACTATCCGCAGATGGTTACGCGTGAACAGCTGCTGCACATCGAAGCTCTGGTAAACGCAGCCATCTCAAGGCACATTCCGGTGCGCAAGGTTACCATGCCGCTGGAAGAAGCCCGCCAGCAAGGTGCCATGGCGCTGTTTGGCGAGAAATACGGTGCTGAGGTGCGCACTGTGGAAGTAGTTGACGCGCTTGGGCGGGTATCTTTTGAGCTTTGCGGGGGCACACACGTCAACAACACTGCCGAAATTGGCTCGTTTTACATCGTGAGCGAATCGAGCCTGGCCGCTGGCATCCGCCGCATTGAAGCAGTTACCGGTCCGCGGGCTTATGAATTTGCCCGTGAACGGATCGACCTGCTTAACCAGCTGGCCGCTGGCCTTGAAGCCAGCCCGCAAGAAGCCCCGCTGCGCCTGGAAAAGCGATTGACCGAGCTGCGCCAGCTCGAAAAAGAAAACGAACGCCTGCGCGCACAACTTGCACGTGAGGCTTTTACCCGTCAGCTTGCTGCCGTGCGCAAGGTTGCCGATGTGCCGCTGCTGACCGCCATCATCCCGGACGCTGACACAGAGGCGCTGCGCGCCCTGACGGATCAGTTCCGCCAGCAAAACCCGAGTGGAGTAATCCTCCTGGGCACGGTCAGCCACGATAAACCGCAGCTGATTGCAGCAGTCACACCTGACCTGATCGCCCGCGGACTGAAGGCCGGAGACCTGATCAAACGCGCAGCCGCTGTCATTGGCGGCGGCGGCGGCGGACGGCCCGAGCTGGCTCAGGCCGGAGGGAAAGACCCCGCGCGCCTGTCAGAAGCACTCGACCAGGCTGCCCCTTACATTCTGGAGACGCTCAAGTAGCCGAACATGCCGCAGGATATCACCCCCCTCCGACAACAGTACCTGGATATCAAGAAACAATATCCAGACGCACTGTTGTTCTTTCGGCTGGGTGATTTTTATGAAACTTTTGATGAAGACGCACACAAAGCCGCCGAAGCGCTGGATATCGTCCTGACTTCACGGCCGGTGGCCAAGGGTGTACGCGTGCCGATGGCCGGAATTCCATTTCACGCGGTAGAAAATTACTTGGGCCGGCTGATCGAGAAGGGCTACCGGGTCGCCATTTGTGAACAGGTTGGCGACCAACCCGAGAAAGGACTGTTCTCGCGCGAAGTGGTGCGCGTGATCACCCCGGGCACCGTCGTCGAACCCAACCTGCTCAGCGCCGGCCGCAATAATTATCTGGCATCCGTGCTGTTTGAAAACGACCACATTGGCCTGGTTTATGTAGACATCACCACTGGCGAGTTCTGCGGCACTGAGATGGATGGCGAAGCTGCTGCCGCTCAGCTGCGGGCGGAGCTTTTACGGCTCAGCCCAGCCGAAATACTGCATCCCGAAGGGACGCCGCTGCCCAAGGAAATGAACGTTAAGGCCAGCGCCGTACCAGCCTGGTACTTTGAAAGCGGGCGGGCGCAGGAGATGATCCGCTCCAGTTTTGGTGTGGCCAGCCTGGAGGGGTTGGGTTTGCGTCAGATGCCGCTGACAACCCGCGCCGCTGGCGCGCTGCTCAAATACTTACGGGAAACTCAAAAAGCCGGGCTGCCAAATCTTAAAACCTTCAGCACGTACAACCTTTCCGACTTCATGACCCTGGACGCGGAAACCCGCCGTAATCTGGAGCTGACCGAAACCCTGCGGGATGGCCGCAGCGAAGGCACTCTGCTGGAAGCGCTCGACCAGACGCACACGCCGATGGGCAAGCGGTTGCTGCGCACATGGGTCAACAAGCCCCTGCTGCGGTTGGAAGAGATCAATCAGCGCCTGGATCTGGTGGCCTACTTCTTTGACCGCGGTGGCTTGCGGCAAGAGCTGACCGACTTGCTCAAATCGCTGCACGATCTGGAGCGCCTGGTCAATCGCGTCAGTGCAGGCGGCGCTCGCCCGGGCGACCTGGTAGCCCTGCGCGAAGACCTTACCGCGCTGCCGGAATTGCTTGCGCTCCTCCCCCAGCAGGACCAGGTTTTACAGCCACTGCTGCAGGCGCTGCAAACCTTCCCTGAGGCCGTGCAGCTGTTGCAAGAGGCCATCCCAGAGGATCCGCCAGCAACCACCAACACCATTGGCATCATCAAACCTGGCTTCTCAGCGGAATTGGATCAAATCTTGGAATCATCGCGGAACGCTCGCGAATGGATCAACAATCTGGAAGGGGCTGAGCGCCAGCGCACCGGCATCAAGACTTTGAAAGTCGGTTTTAACAAGGTCTTTGGCTACTACATCGAGATCAGCCGCGGGAATGCCGCCAATGCCCCAGAAAATTACATTCGCAAGCAAACATTGGTGAACAATGAGCGCTTCATCACCCCTGAATTAAAGGAATACGAATCCCTCGTGCTGAACGCCGAAACCCAGATTCACGAGGTGGAGCTGCGCGTTTATAAACAGGTTTGCGAGCGCATTCGCACCTTTGCCGCGGAAATGCTCGAAACAGCCGGCGGCATCGCCCGCTTGGACTGTGTGCTTTCGTTGGCCTCTGTTGCGGCAGCCAACAATTACGTCCGCCCGCTGCTCAAGACGGAAAAAGGCATCCATATTAGCGCAGGGAGGCACCCGGTGGTCGAACGGATACGCGGCGGCGAGCGTTACGTGCCTAACGACCTCATTTTCGAGCCTGGAGAGGTTGTCCGCATCATTACCGGCCCCAATATGAGCGGCAAATCCACCTTCTTACGTCAGGCAGCACTGATTATTTTAATGGCGCAGATTGGCAGCTTTGTGCCCGCCGACAGTGCTGAAATCGGCCTGGTGGACCGCGTGTTTACGCGCATCGGCGCTCAGGATGCCATCCATGCCGGGCAATCCACCTTTATGGTGGAAATGATCGAGACAGCCAACATCCTCAACAATGCCACTCCGCGCAGCCTGGTGATCTTGGACGAGATCGGGCGCGGCACCAGCACCTATGATGGCCTGTCGATCGCCTGGGGCATCATCGAATACCTGCACAGCCACCCCCGGCTGAAGCCTTACACACTGTTTGCCACGCATTATCATGAGCTGACTGAGCTGGCAGAGCTCTTCCCGGGAGTGCGTAATTACAATGTGGCTGTCACCGAGGCGGACGGACGGGTGATTTTCCTGCATCAGATCGTGCCAGGCGGCGCCGATCGTTCCTATGGGATTCACGTCGCCCAGCTGGCAGGCCTGCCTGCAGCGGTCATCCAAAGGGCGAACGAAATTTTGAAGCAGCTCGAAGCCACTTCCGGCAAGACTTTACCGCAACAAGCCAATCAAGGCAGCCAGCTGCGCCTCTTCCCAGAAAACAATCCTCTCATCGAGTCCTTCAAGAAGTTGGACCTGGAATCGCTCACCCCCATCCAAGCGCTCAATTTGCTTTACGAGTGGCGCCGCACTTTCTTCCCGGAAGGATGACCGGGGGCGGTTACTCTAGCCAGCGCGTCTGGCCGCGCAAAAATTCTTCCCCTGGCAAGTTTCTCCTGCCTTCCATCTGCAGCTGATCCAGCACCAATAGCCCTTGGCCCGTCCCAATGGCGGGCTTGTTATTGACAACATAGCGGCTTCCGGGCTCAGATTCGAATGTGTCGTGGGTATGGGCCTCATTCACCTTAACCTGATGACCGTCAAAGAAAAAGTAAGTGCCCGGCCAGGGTTGATAGGCAAAGACTTTCCGCGCCAGCACATCCGCTGGCAGATTGAAATCCAACAATCCGTCTGTCTTTTTTAAGCGCGGAGCGTAAGTGCTTTGGCTTTCATCCTGAGGCATCGGAGCAACCATCCCGCTAAGATAGGAGGGCAACACATCCATCAGCGCCTGCGCTCCCAGGTATGAGAGCTGCAGTGACAGTTCTTCAGCGGTGGTCTGAGGGCGGAGTGGAATCTCGCGCTGGGTAACGATCGGGCCGGTATCCAGACCTGAGTCCATGCGCATGATCGTTACCCCCGTGCGCGTATCGCCAGCAGCGATTGCCGCTTGGATGGGCGCAGCACCCCGCCAGCGCGGCAGCAGCGAGGCATGCACATTCAGGCAGCCTTTGGTTGGGATGTCCAACACAGCTTGCGGCAAGATTTGGCCAAAGGCCGCTACAACGATCAAATCCGGCTCAAGGGCTGCCAGCGTTTGCTGAACGGGCACTTTTCGCAGCGACTCTGGTTGCAGCGTGGGCAGGCCCAGGCGCAGCGCGATCTGTCGCACAGCGCAGGGCTGTGGCAGACGTCCGCGTCCGGCCGGGCGATCGGGTTGGGTAATAACCATCACCACTTGTTCGTGCGCATGCAGCGCCTCAAGCGAGGGCACAGCAAAATCGGGGGAACCCATAAAAATGACACGCGCGCTCATGACAAAATTTTATCACAGGGCCCACTCGCCAGCAGGCCGGCCAAGTGAATTGGCGGGGCTGCTGGCCAGAGATATTGGGCCGTCTCTGCCAGCGCCAATGCTCATACGCGTTGATAAAGCCAGCACCGACCAAAGCGGAGCAGAAGACGCTGGAGGGCTGCGGCTGCATGCCCATCACGTGAACCAAAAACAAAATCAAAGCTGCCAGTCTGCCGGGCCTACAAGGGAATTATCAAAGATTAGGCAAACGGTAATGCACCTATACAGCTGCCGGCGCCGGTTTGCGTGAAACGAAGTAACATGGGTACAATATACATTAGTCTAATTCAAAGAATGGAGAGCAATAAAATGACTGATTTCAATTCAAATTCCGAAACTCCTCCTCAGGAATATCATGACACCACCCCGCCAAACACGGGCAGCACGGGCCCGCAGCCCAGTGTCGTGGATCCAAATATCACCAGTGAAGATCGGCTGTGGGCCATGTTGGCCTACCTGTTGACCCCCATCGTGCCGGTGATCATTCTGCTGATCGAGGAAAAGCGGGAACGGCCGTTCCTCAAAGCGCATACCGTTCAGGCGCTGATCTGGGGCATTGTTGTCTGGCTTGCCAGCACCCTTCTCTCTGGTTTCTTCTTCATTGGCTGTGTCATCGGCATCGCTGCGCTTGTGTT
The DNA here is from genome assembly GCA_034430195.1 of Anaerolineaceae bacterium. Taxonomy (GTDB): domain Bacteria; phylum Chloroflexota; class Anaerolineae; order Anaerolineales; family Anaerolineaceae; genus Mesolinea. The sequence continues at coordinate 35,886 of DAOUFF010000052.1, forward strand.
TTCAGTGATGTGGGCACTGAAAGCCAACAAAGGGGAATACATTAACATCCCGGTGATTACCGACCTGGTAAAGAGTCAGGGTTGGAATTAATTACCAGCAAACTGCGTGAGCAAAGCCGGCTGCCTTTAAACGGGCAGCCGGCTTTTTTTTGAAGGGGAACAATAGATTTTCTAGGGGATTGAAGCGCGGAATCTCGATTTTTGTGTTAAGCTTTAAAGCAGAAGAAATGAGGTCAAAATGACTGAGGAAAATATATCTGAAAGCCCCAAAAACCCTGAAATACCCGCTATCGTGCCAATGACTGAGGCGCAGGAACGCAACCTGGCCATGTGGGCGCATCTGAGCATCCTGCTCAATTTGTTTACCGGCTGGCTCGGGCTGATTCCCCCAATCATCATTTACTTGGAAGCTAAAAAGCGTTCACGCTACCTTGCGAACCAAAGCCTGCAGGCATTGGTCTTCCAACTGGTCTTTTTCTTTGGAGGCGGCTTGCTTGCCGGGGCGGTCTGGGTCATGACGGGCGTGCTCTCGCTGCTGCTGGTTGGACTGCTGTTGGTACCGTTGGCCTTGCTGGTTTCGCTCATCCCACTGGCAAGCTGCGCTTACGCCATCAAAGGTGCCATCGACAGCAACCACGGAGAAGATTTTCAATACTGGTTGGTAGGCGACTGGGTGCGCTCCAGCAAGAACTAAGCCCTTGAACTTAAATCTGGGGTGCCTGGCCGGCACCTCACAATGAAGAAGATTTTCAGTACTGGTTGGTAGGCGGCTGGGTAGGCTCCGACAAGAAATAAGCGCTGGGCATTAAATCTGGGGTGTCAGTCGCGCACGCCATACAAAGGGTGATAAATTGAGAGTTTCAGGGCAAACCGATTCTTCTGACGAACCGAGCAAACCGATCCGGTTTTATGGTACGCAATGGTGCGGCGACTGCCGCCGGGCCAAGCGTGTCTTCGCCGAGATGGGTCTGCCCTATCTTTGGATTGATATTGACAGCAGCCCAGCCGGCGAGCGATTCGTAAGGGAAGTCAACCATGGGAACCGCAGCGTGCCGACCCTTGTTTTTCCGGATGGCAGCACGCTGACGGAGCCGTCGGAGCAGGACCTAAGGAAAAAGCTGGAAAGTTTCCGGCCTGGGTTTTAGCCTTATTAAGACTGCTTTTTGTGTCTGAAGTGCAGCCAAAGCCCCAAGCCCGTAGCAGCCAGCGCTGCAAATGCCGCTGTGAAGCCCACCACCAGCCAGGCGCCAACCGAGCGGCGATGCTGGTAGGCATCCGAGCGAAGCAAGTCGGCTTTGAGGGCTTCCCGGAAGGTTTTCCCGGGGCGGGCAGCCGATGCATTGGCGCGAATAAATCGCTCAAGCCGGGCAAAATCCGGCAGCGGTCTGGCATCAGGATTTGAATTCAAGGCGTCATTCATTGCAAAATACATAACCCCTCCCAGGTTCACTCGTTGCGATCCAACCCCTGCAGGCGCATACTTTCGCGCAGCTCGAGCAAGGTGCGATGATATAAACTCTTGATGGCGCTTTCAGAGCGATTTAAAATCGCGCCAATTTCCTGATTGGAAAGGTCATGAACCACCTTTAAAAGCACCAGTTCACGCTTATCATCAGGCAGGTCTTGAACCAAACGCAGCAGGCAAGCCGCTTCCTGATCATGTAAAGCATTAATTTCTGGCATGGTCATTTTTTGAGAAAGCGCCGGCAGCTCCAATTGATCAATTGGGATTTCCGTGATGCGGGAATGGTCGCGGTGGAAGTTGGCAACCTGATTGTGTGCGATGCGATACAGCCAGGCTGAGAATGGCAGCCCCATGTGGCGATATCCGCCAATAGCGTTCAGGGCTTTCATAAAGACTTTGGCTGTCAAATCTTCTGCGTCTTCCACATTGCCCACGCGGAAATAGATGTAGTTATAAATACGCTCGACATAACGTTCGTAGAGCTGGCCAAAAGCCTCCGGATCGGTGCGGGCGCGATTGATCAAGTCAACTTCATTGTCATCAGGCAACATCGCATCCATGATAGCATAAAATTTCCATGTCCCTTCGCGATGCTTATGCCGGGCTGGTGCCGGCCACCTGGCCAGCTCACCGTACCCCCTCTGAAGTCAGGCTTAGGTAGCAAAACCTGCGCAACCCTTCGCGCTTTGAGGTAAAATTCAATCAATGGAAAATCTCACCAGGAGCCACCCCCAGCGCTCACCCGTGTCGGCTGTCTGTTTTTTGAATCCCCTCCGGCCATGGTTTCCGGTTCGACTGTTTAATCCAAACTCAATTTCAAGCCGAAAAACTGCCGGTTCTTTCTTCCCATTTCATTTTTAAGGACGTTCCCATGACCGATTATCTGTTCACCAAAGACCTGAAAGATTATGACCCCGATTTGCAAGAGCTGGCAGATCTTGAAGCTGAGCGCCAGGCCCGCCGCCTGATTATGATCCCCAGTGAGAGCACAGCTCCGCTGGCGGTACGCAAGCTTTTGGGTTCGGCCTTCACCAATGTTTACGCCGAAGGCTATCCCCGACCCGAAACCCGCACCCAATCTGAGGAAGAAATTTTGGATTACGCCTATCAGCTCGGCCGCTACCGCCGTCATAGCGATCAGCGCTATTACAAAGGCGTGGAATATGTCGACATTGTGGAAGCATTGGCCAAGCGCCGCGCTGCTGAGCTGTTCGCTGCAAATGATCTTTGCGCAGACGACCTGTGGGTGAACGTGCAGCCGCTTTCTGGCGCACCGGCCAACTCGGCGGTCTATACCGCCTTGATTAAACCGGGCGATAACATTTTGGGAATGGATCTGCTGCATGGCGGCCACTTGACCCATGGCTCTCCCGTCAACCGTTCCGGTTTGTTTTACAATGCCTTCCATTACACGGTCGACCCGGTCACAGAACGCCTGGACTACGATCAAATCGCCCAGATTGCGCGGGAATGTTCCCCGAAAGTGATCGTAGCCGGTTACACTTCCTACCCGTGGGTGCCAGATTGGGCTGCTTTCCGCCGCATCGCCGATGAGGTCGGGGCTTACCTGCTGGCAGACATCTCCCACATTGCCGGTTTGGTTGCCGCCCAGGAATTGCCCTCACCGATTGGGTTTGCAGACGTGGTTAGCTTCACGACTCACAAGACGCTCTGCGGCCCGCGTGGTGCGGTGCTGATCTCGCACGACCGAGAGATTGCAGAAAAAATTGATAAAGGCGTATTCCCAGGCGAGCAAGGCGGCCCGCATGTCAATACGATCGCCGCGATGGCACTCACCTTTAAGCTCGCAAAAACGGAATCATTCAAAGAAATGTCGCGTCAGACTCTGCGCAACGCCGCGGCCCTGGCGCAAGCATTTCAGCAGGAAGGCATCCGGGTGCCTTATGGCGGTACGGATACGCACATGTGTCTGATCGACTGCAAGTCGTTCAAAGGCCGTCAGGGGGCCGCATTGAATGGCGATTTGGCTGCCCGCATCCTGGATTTGACCGGGATTGTCGCCAACCGTAACACCATTCCGGGCGACCGGTCTGCGCTCTCTGCCTCGGGTGTGCGCTTCGGCGCCACCTGGCTGACCCAGCGCGGCTTTATGGAAGCTGATTTTGTCAGTATTGCCGGGCTGATTTCCGGCTTGTTCAAAGCAACCATCCCCTACCAGGTTTGCGGGCGGGTTGGCAAAAAGGTGCGCGCCAAGGTAGATTATCAGGTTTTGGCAACCACCAGCAGCAAGGTACGGGCCCTGGCAGATTCCAAAGCCAGCATGGATCAGAACGACAAACGCCATGGCTATCCGCATTACTTCTTCCTGGAAGACAGTGCCGAACCCGGCAAGAGCGCTTTTGAGCTCAAGGGAGAGAACGTGCGCGCCTTCTTAAACGACACCATGACCAGCGACGTCGAAGCGCTTACCCCGGGTCAATCGCAGCCAACCAGCATGCACACCACCATGGGCGATGTCAGCGGGACCTTAACCTGCCTGGAACCCAAACGCTTCCGCTTGACGGTCTCGCCGGAACAGGCCGGGCTGGCCAGCACCTGGCTGGTCGGGCTTTCTACCGGCTTCCTTTACTATGATCAGGATCTGTGCCACCGCATTCCAGGCCCGATTTCCATTTTGCCTTCAGACGTTTCAGATGAGCTGCTTCTGGGCGACCCCACATATCTTGAAAAGCCTTATTTCCCCGGGATGCCTGCGAATGTCAGCAAACCTGGTCTGCCCGAATTCAGTTGGACCGAGCCAGAGAATGCACCCCTCAAACGTACGCCCCTGTATGAGACCCATCGCCAACTGGGAGCCAAAATCATCCCATTTGCCGGCTGGGAAATGCCAGTTTGGTATAGCTCGGTGCTCGAAGAACACCTCGCCACCCGCCAGGCGGCTGGGTTGTTCGATGTCACCCATATGGGCGTCTTCCAAGCCGAAGGCCCCGATGCCGCAGTCTTTTTGGATGCCGTCTGTGCCAATGACATCCTCAGCCTGCGCCTGGGAGAGTCCCTCTATACCCATTTCATGAACCCGCATGCTGACGTGTTGGACGACCTGTTGGTATATCGGCGCGCAGATGAAAAATATCTGGTGGTGGTCAACGCCGCCAATGAAGATAAAGACTGGGCCTGGCTCAACAGCGTCCGCACCGGCCAGGTCAAGGTCGACCTGGAGCGGCCTTGGGTGCGCGCTCCCGGGCGAAACGTCATTTTGCGCAACCTAAAAGACCCGGCCGAAGGCCAAGATCAGCGCGTCGATGTAGCCCTGCAAGGCCCCCTCAGCCGCGACATCTTGCTCAAGCTAGCTGAGCCGGCTGAACAGCGCAAACTGAAAAGGCTCAACCGCAATCAGCTATGTGAAACGGTGCTGGCAGGCATCCCGGTGGTAGCATCCCGAACCGGTTACACCGGTGAAAAGATGTGTTTTGAGCTCTTTGTGCATCCGCAGCAAGCAGCTGCGCTTTGGGAAGCCCTGACTCAGGCTGGCGAACCGCTCGGCCTCAAGCCATGCGGGCTGGGCGCGCGCGATTCGCTGCGCACCGAAGCCGGATTGCCCCTGTATGGGCACGAAATGGGCGGCGAACTCAACCTCACCGTTAGTGAAGCCGGTTTCGCGCCTTTTGTGAAACTGAACACCCCCTGGTTCATCGGCCGGGCAGCTTTCATGCAGCGCGATGCTGGGCGTAAAGGCGTCGTGGCACGCTTCCGCTTCAACGAAAAAGGCGTGCGCATGGCTCACCCGGGTGACCCGGTGGTAGATAGCAAGGGAAAGATGGTCGGCGTGGTTACCAGCTGCGCCATCGATCAGGAAGGCTTCCTTACCGGACAGGCCTTTGTAGAGGAAAAAACGGCTGTTGAAGGTACACCGATTTATATCTTCCAGGGCGCACCGACTTGGGCGCAGAAATCCCCCGCCGAACTCACCATCGGCGACCGGGTGGCAATCCCAAGCCCCGCGACCATCATCAGCCGATTTATGAAAGTCTAAAAAAACAAGATCAATTGTAAAAGGAGAGTCATTCATGCAAACACCATGGGAACACCGTTTCGCTCACCGAACGGAAGGGATGAAGAGTTCCTTCATCCGCGAGCTTCTCAAAGTCACTGAGCAGCCGGATGTCATTTCTTTCGGCGGAGGGTTTCCCGCCGCGGAGATCTTCCCAATTGAGCGCGTCCGTGAGGCCTGCGACAAAGTGCTGACCGAGAAAGGGCGCAAAGCGCTGCAGTACACAACCACAGAGGGCTACAACCCCCTGCGGGAATGGATTGCGGAAGATGCCAAAAAAAACGGCATCAACATTAACCTTGATAATATTTTAATCACCACCGGCTCGCAGCAAGCGCTGGATTTCGTCGGACGGATTTTTATCAACCGCGGAGACCGCGTGCTCACCGAATCCCCCACGTACTTGGGCGCGCTGCAAGCCTGGAACGCTTACGGCGCCAATTATGTGACTATCGAAACAGACGAAGACGGCATGATGACCGACCAGCTGGAGCAAATTATCTCCACCAATGTCAAGTTCATGTATGTGCTGCCCAACTTTCATAACCCGATGGGAGTAACGCTCTCTTTGCCGCGGCGCGAGGCGATCGTGCGCACGGCCAGCCACTACAACGTGCCGATTATCGAAGATGACCCATATGGCAAGCTGCTATTTGAAGGGGAACCTTTGCCGCCGCTGGCAGTCATTGACGAAGCCATGTTTGGTTCCGATGGGGACCACTTCAGCGGGAATGTCATTTACACCAGCACGCTTTCCAAGATTTTGGCACCTGGCCTGCGAATTGGGTGGGTGATTGCACCCCCTCAGGTCATCAAAAAGATGGTTCAGGCTAAGCAAGGGGCCGATTTGCAGTGTTCCACGTTTGATCAATACGTCGCCAATGAGCTGCTGCGCGGAGATTGGCTGGATGAGCATATCGCCTTGATCCGCCGCGTTTACAAAGAGCGGCGCGACACAATGCTGCAGGCTTTCAAAGATTACATGCCGGAAGGGACCACCTGGACCACCCCCAAGGGCGGCCTGTTCCTCTGGCTGCGCCTGCCGGAAGGCTGCGATACAATTGAACTCTTCCCGATGGCCGTGGAAGAAAAGGTGGCGTACGTCCCAGGGGCACCTTTTTACCCCAATGGCGGGCCCAACAACACGATGCGCATGAATTTCTCAGCATCAAAACCTGAAGTGATCGTAGAAGGGGTGCGCCGGCTTGGGAATATGGCCAAGCGCTGCCTGGCCAAACGGCCCAAAATGCCCCGCACGTTGGAATAGAGCCAAGCGCTTAAGAAGCACCACAGGCCGCCCGGATGGGCGGCCTGTGAGTTTTTAAGTGGCAGTAGGCCAGGCAGCAGACAACCTCTCAGGGTGGGGCTAGCGCTTCCAAAGCGAGAAGTCAGTCAAGATTGAGCCACCGATGAATTCCCGCAGGATCGAATTCTCGGGCACGTATTCTGTGCCAGCCGGCAGGAACCATTCCAAAAACTTCAACAAGCGCTTGGCTTCGATGTATTCCTCTGAACCAAACGGCACCTGACGCAAAAGTGGCTCCACCAGCGGTTTGAGCGAAGTCAGCTCGTATGCCAAAGCGCTGTTGAAGATCACATCTGCGTTTTCCTGATAAGGGAAGATATGATCCTTCTCTCCCTGCCGGACGGATTCCCAGCGCCGGATGGTATCGGCAGCGCTGTATCCCCGGTCGCGTGCGTCGCGCACAATCCGGCGCAGCATGCGGGTATCGGTTGTGGAAATGCGGTTGTGCCGGTCCAAGTTCAGCTGGGTCAGGCAAGAGACGTACACGCGGAAGGTGTTGCCATGGTTGAAATCCGGCAAAAGCCCCGGGTTCAGGCCGTGGATGCCTTCCAAAATGACCATGTCGCCTTTATTGAGCCGTACGGTTTGCCCTTCTTCACTCAGCCCACTGATAAAGTTATAGCGGGGCAAACGCACTTCTTCGCCGGCGATCAAGCGCCGGACGTCTTGTTCGAGCAATTCCAAGTTGAGGGCTCGCAGTGATTCAAAATCGCGGCGACCATCCGGCAAAAGTGGCGTTGTATCCCGGTCCACAAAAAAGTTGTCCATCTCCAGCGCGAAGGGGGTGATGCCGTGGGCGATCAGCTGGATGCTAAGACGCTTCGAAAAAGTGGTCTTGCCCGAAGAGGACGGCCCGGCGATTAAAATGACACCGATTTCATCTTTACGCTGACTGATCTGCTCGGCGATTTCTGAGATTTGCATCTCATGCAGCGCTTCAGAGACCAAAATGACTTCATCAATATGCCCATCGCGGATGGCATCGTTCAGTGCGCCCACCGACGGAATGCCCAGCTTGTCCAGCCAGTCGGCATACTCGCGGAAGGTCTTCAGCAAGTTGGGGTAACTGGTCATAGGCATCAGGCTATTGGGGTTCTGCCGGCGCGGGAAGCGCATAATGAAAGCATTCTCGAACAAAGTCAGGCCGAACCACTTGAGGTAACCCGATGACGGCAGCATATAACCGTGATGGTAATCGCGCCGTTCCCCGGCGCGGTAAAGCACCAGGTCGGGCCGTGTGCGGTACTTGAGCAGCCGCACTTTGTCATCCTCACCGATGGATGTAAAGTAGTCGATGGCCTCCTGCAGGGGAACCACCTCACGCACAAAGGGGATATTCTGAGCCACAATCGCGCGCATTTCAGCCTCAATGCGGTCAAGATCGCTCTGGCTAAAGTCCTGAATGCCGCTCACCTGGCAATAATACCCGCCTGAAGAGACGGAATGGTCAATGGTAAGCTTGGCCTGCGGGAAGCAGCGGCTGAAGGCAACTTCCAGCAAAAATGTCAGGGAGCGCCGGTAGATGCGGGCGCCATCGGCATCTTTCAGGGTGAGCAGGCGGGCACTGGCATCCCGCTTGACCGGGAAGGTAAGCTCCCGCAGGTTGCCATCCAAAATCGCACCGACGACCATCGCGTCTTCATCCGCCTGTACCACCTGTACAAAATCTTCCAGACTGGCGCCACGCGGGCCGGTGATCACACGGCCATCTTCCAAAATCAGTTCAACCGTTTCTCGCGGCCGATCGCTTAAGTAAAAAGCTTTTTCATTCATGATTCACCCGGCAGTCTAAAATTACTTCGCGATCTCCAGCATGGGGATGATGGCATAGTCATCTGGCGTCAGCGCTTCGATCGGCCCACTGGATGAAGGGTAAGCTCCCAGAATTTGCGCTTGCGTCGGCGTGGCCGCAGCGGGCCAGGCCAGGTCGATGATGCGGGTATGGTTATTGTCAGTCGGCGCGCCGCCAAATTTATATTGGGCCGCCTGAGCGCTCACATCGCGCACGCGCCAGACGCCTTCGGCCGGGTAGCCTTCCTGACCGAGAACCACAGCAGCGTACGCCCAGCTGTTTGGGTCACCTTCACCGAAAAATTCGACCGGAACGGTGGCTACGACCGCGTTTTTGCCAGCATCCACATAGACGCGCATGGCGCTGCTGGCCTCGCTAAAGTTGACCGGCGCATTCGGCGCAGCCGGGTCTGGAACCACGACCTGAGGCGTCCAACCTTCCACCCATAACGCTAATTCCCAGCCGTTTTCCGGCCCCAGGGCAGCGTTGCGCCCGGGCAAGAGCATCCGGTCGCCAGTTGCAGCGCCCGGATCCTTGTCGATATAGACGTCAAAGGTCTGAACGGAAAATCCGCTCGGGGAATTCCAGTCATTCTTTATTTCGCCAGCCAGTGTAAAAGTAAAAATGAGCGTACCGCCATCGGTGGCGACTTCAAAGCTGGTCAGGTCAAAATCTCCGGCGCCAAAAACGCCATCGGTTGGGTAGGTGTAGCTGCCCGGGCCATTGTCATCGCCAGTGGCATCTTCAACGTACAGAATCTGGGTACGCGGGCCAAAGCTCATGAACTGAATCGCTGCCGGCGCATCGAGCGGAAACACGCTGCCGCTGGGCTGACTAAGCACGACGAAAGGCAGGCTGTCGCCAGATTTAAGCTCACCGAACAGCTCCAAGGGCAGAGCCATTTCCACCTGATCCGGCTCGGCGAAAGCCAGTTGCCCCACAGGCGCGTCAGCTTTCTGCCACTGCGTGCCATCAAATTGGTAATGTTCCGCAGCGGTGGCGCCTTTTACCAGGCGCAGCAAATCGGTAACCGCTGTTGATAGCTTCAGGCTGCCGCTGAGGTCCGTCATGGTGCGGCCGGCCGCAGCAGGCTGATTCAAATAGATTTCAAGACTGCCGCCGGCAGGGAGTGCTTCGGACAGGGTAAAGCCAAAATAGAGGGTATTTTCATCCAAAAGGTAGCGCACATCTTGGTAATAATCGGTCTTCTTTCCGGCATAGTCCGCGCTGAGCGCCCAGGCTTCATCAGTCACCGCGCCGTCAATTTGGGGCGTGCCGCTGCCGCTCAGGGCTGTTTTGGGCTTGACCGGCTGAGGTTGGATGACCGGGATATCGAGCACGGCGGGCACTTCGGCACCCAGCGAGGTGTATACCCCCTTTAGCAGCTGACGGAAGCCTTCGTCAAAGTAGCCATCTTGCCCCGAGTCCTGATCGGTGCCGTACCACCAGAACCAATCGGAACCTTCCGCCAGATACATAAAATCACGCGCTTGTGCCAAACTTTCCGGGTCAGTCGGCTGACTGCCATTCTCATAGGCGGCCAGGTCCGAGCGCACCTGCCCAAGCAAATCCCAGGCGGCCGCTTCTTCTGTTTCGCCAATCCAGGTATCATAGTTGGCACTGAACCAGGCCCCCGGGAATAAGTTTGGCAGGTCACGCTGCTGCGGATAAAGGCTCAGGTATTCGCTGGGGGTGATCGTCTGCAGCGCTTTGCTGCTGGCCAACAATTCATAGAGGGTATTCAGGAATTCTTTGCCGTCATTATCATAATTTTCCCAGGCGTTCTCGCCATCGACCACGATGGTAACGATATGCGGTTCAGTGTTGCCGCTTGAGGCAAGGCTGGTGCGCACCGCTTCAAGGCGGCTGACCAAATCTTGCGCGGCTTGGGCGCCAGGCATACCGGAGTAGGTGAAACCAATTTTGTCTGAGAGCGTCCAATCGCGGAAGAAAACAGCGACTGGGTTGGCAGTCTCACCTAGAACGAAATAAGGGCGATACAACAAGTCGGGTTCGGTAACAGTCTCAGAGGAATCCCGTTTGAAGGCTTCAAAGCCCAAGCTCTTGGCCAACACAGGTTCGCCGGTTTGGATGAACTGATAACCGGCGCTGCTGATCATGCTCACAACTTCTTCGGCAACGGCCCCCTCGCCAGGCCAAAGCCCGCGAACCGGACGGCCAAAATGCTCTTCGTACATTTCTACGCTCTTGGCAAGGTGAAATTCAGCGTCGGCCGGGTAGCTGAAGCGGGCAGATGGCATGATCGCCTTGGGATTGCCCACCAATGCCAGGTCGGTGTCATAAATCAGTGGCAAAATGGGATGGGCATAAGGCGTGGTGGTGACTTCGATCACACCTGCATCCTGCAGCTGCTTATGCAGCGGAATGACCTTGCGGATCAGCTCCAGGATTCCATCAAAAAGAATGGGCTTGTCTTCTTCACTAAAATCGCGGCCTTTCTCTACCAGGGCTTTGAAAGGTTCCTGGGCTAGATAATCCGGGTCGACCCAGGCCAGATTGAACCAAATCTGCAAATCGCGGAAATCTTGCTCTGTGTAAGTTTCCAGCGCGTTGGCAATAGCCGCCTCATCGGTCCCGCCGCGCAGATCCAATAATTCTTGATAACGCGGATGGATCGCAATGATATGATCCCAATTGGCGTCAAAAAAACGCTGCAGAATAAAAGTTTTTTGCTCCAGCGTCAGTTCAGCCGCCGGTACTTCGGCCAAGACCCAATAGAGGTCTTTGGCACCGTTCAGGGCATAATCATCCAGTTGGCGGATCAGTGAAGGGGTAAGGTTAAAGGTGGCCCGCATTCCCTCATGGGCGGCCACGGTTTCAGCCATATCCAGGTAATCTTTGGTGGCATGCACCCGCACCCATGGCCGCGTATAGACCGCGTTCTCATCCTTGTAATAAAGCGGCTGATGTTGATGCCAGGTCAGGTTAACATAAAGCGGAGGAAGCTCAACCTGTGCTGTCGGGTTTGGCGCCGTGGTGGGCGCCTCCGTCGGCATTGTACTTTCAGCGCTGGGCTGCGGAGAGGCAGTCCCAGCCGCACAGCCAGCCAGCAAGGCCACTACCAACAAGGCTGACAAGATACGCCATCGATTTGTTGTTGTTTTGTTCATCGTAAACCTCCTTGTTGCTCTTAATCTGAAATCAGTTCCAAAACAAAACCTTCACCGCCCTCCAATGTGGGGTCCAGCTTTAGTGCATTCAGGCTGCCGCCGCTGCCCAGCTCTATTGCGGTCAGACCGCTGCTGCCCCACAGGTCGTTGGTGCTGTAGCTGCCGGCCTCCAAAGAACTGCCTTCCAGGCTGAGCGTGCAGCCTTCAGCCTTAATGGCGGCCAGGTTCATCACCGCCAACAGTGGCGCATGCCCGGGCAGGATGCGCAGTGTGGCATAGACCGAGCGGCAACTGGAAATGAGCGGCAGATAAGCACCGCTCCGCAGAGCAGGCTGCTGGTTGCGCAGAGCTGTCAGAGACCGGTACCAGTTTAACAATGAATCAGGATCCTGCGCCAGGGTTACGACGTTGGTTTCCTCCCAGTCGGAATTGACAGCCCGCCAGGGTGTGCCGCTGGTAAAGCCGGCTTGCGACTCGGCAGACCATTGCATCGGGGTGCGCAGGTTCTCATCTGGCTTCTTCCCCTTCATGCCGATTTCTTCACCATAATAAATGAAAGGCGTCCCGGGACCGGTTAGATAAATAAAGGCGGCGGTTTTTTCTTTATTCAGCTTGCCACTGAAGAAGCTGGCCACACGCTGCTGATCATGATTTGTCAAAAAGGTGCTGAAATCGCCATCCGGGAAGTAAACGAGCGCATCCTGGTAAGCCTTTATCACCCGCGAAGGGTCGGGTGAATAGACGCCGCCCAAGGTGTCGGCTGCCAGGTCGAACATGAACAGGCTGTCCATGCCTTTGGAAGGCTGGTTGTATTTTGCTGCAATTTGCAGGTCAGCCCAAACCTCGCCAACGGTAAAGGCTTGCGGGTTGAGGCTCTTGTAGTATTGGCGCCAGTCTTGAAACCAGGCAATCGTGCTCCGGGCATCTTGCAGGGCTGGGTTCTCTTCAAAGAGATAGCGAGCTGCATCCACCCTGAACCCATCCACGCCTAAATCCAGCCAGAAGCGCGTCGCGTTTTGGATGGCGCGCGTGACCATCGGATTGTGGTAATTAAGGTCGGGCATTTCGCTCCAGAAGGGGGCATAGTAATATTCCCCATTTTCCGCCAGGTACCAGGCAGTTTCACCCCAAGGCCCGGGTGTGCCAGGGCGGGAAGGCGACCAGACGTACCAGTCATGGTAACCGGCGTTGCCGGCAACAGCCTGCTGAAACCAGGGATGCTGCGATGAGGTATGGTTGATCACAAAGTCGATGATCACCCGAATGCCGCGCTGATGGCAGGCATCCAAAAGGTCTTTAAAATCCTGTAGCGAGCCGTAATCTGGGTTCACGTTTTGGTAATCCGTTACGTCATAGCCATGATACGACGGCGAGGGGAAGATCGGCATGAGCCAGATGCCACCCACACCGAGATCTGAAGTGGTTTGTGGGTCACCGTCATTAAGGTAGTCCAGGCGCGAAATGATCCCCTGGAAGTCTCCAATGCCATCACCATCGCTATCCATGAATGAGCGCACAAAAATCTCGTAAAAAACAACATCCTGCCACCAGGAAGGGCCTTCTGTTGCCATTTCGGCCTGGGTTGGCGTTGGGCTGACTGGCAGCTGTGCGGCAACGCTGGCGGAGGGCTCCGGCGAGGGTTCTTGGGTAAGCTCGAGCGGGCCGGCGCATGCAGTGAGCGCTAAACACAGGGTGGTGAACAATAACAAAAGCCTGGAGAGCTTCATCATTTACTCCAATTTGAATAGGTGAGAGTCGTGCCTCTCCCGAAAGAGTGCCACCCAGTGATTCTACTTGAATTCGTCCCCCACTGCCACACCGCGCCGTGGGTCACTGCGGCAGTGATGTGCGGTTCCCTTCCAGATCTGCGGTTTGCGAAAATAGGCAGCTAAATCAAATTTTCCAGCGGCTTGATTATTTCGGCAGAATCGTTGGCGGGGTCATTTACCTGGCGGCTGATTGGCCAGCTGCGCATCAAATCTGCCGCGAGCGGCTGCAGCAGACTGAGCAGCTGCAGCTCCTGCTCAGCCAGGAGCCAGTCCCACATAGCTTGACCAGTCAGGATGACCGGCATGCGATCATGCACCGGGGCAACCGCCTCATTTGCCTGGGTGGTGATAATCGTGCAGGTCGTCAGCCCGGGTTCGGAGGAAAGCCCTTTAGGCTGCCAATCATCCCACAAGCCGGCGAAGGCGAACGGCTGGCCATTTTTTAACGAAAAATAATACGGTTGGGCAGCCTTGGCGCCGGGTTCTGAGCGCTGCCATTCGTAAAAGCCATCTGCCAGGATCAGGCAGCGCTTGTGTTTGAGTGAATTTTTAAAGGAAGGCTTTTCAGCTACGGTTTCAGCCCGGGCGTTAATCATCCGACCGCCGATGGAAGGGTCTTTTGCCCAAAAAGGGACCAATCCCCAGCGCATCATCACCACATTGCGGGTGGAAGCGTCTGGCACGACAGCGATCTGCTGCGTCGGGGTGATGTTATAGCGCGGCCGCCACTCAGACGGCATCTGCCCAAGCGAAAGCGCGGTCTGCAGATCTTCCGAATCAATTGCCATGCTAAACCTTCCGCACATTTGCTGCCCTTTCCCTCCAGGCTGACACAATCCAGCCTTTCGGATCCCCTATAAAATCTATTTTACATGGCCTTTCAAAGGGAGTATAGTATATTCGTTTCGCTTTTTCAAAGCGAAACAGGAGCCTGAATATGAATCCCACTGTCCAAACTTTGTTAATTATATTGGGAATCCTGCTGGTGTTGTCAATCATCAACGGCATCCGCTTCATTCCCAATAACCGCATCGGCATTGTCGAAAAGCGCTTCGGCCGGCGCACACTTAAAAGCGGTTTTATCGCGCTGCACGGCGAAGCCGGTTACCAGCCGAATGTGCTGCGCGGCGGTATGCACTTTTTGGCGCCGGTGCAATACCGGGTGCATATCGCCCCATTGGTCACGATTGCCCAGGGCAAAATTGGCTACATCTTTGCGCGGGATGGTCAACCGCTGAGCGCCATGCAGGTTTTGGCTTCAAACACCGCTGCCAATGACTTTCAAGACGTCATCCAATTTTTGACCAACGGCGGTCAACGCGGACCTCAGCGACAGATTTTGCGTGAAGGAACTTACGCCATCAATCTGGCCCAGTTCATCGTAATTACCGAAGAGCGCGTCTATTACCTGCCGCTCAGCCGCGACGACCAGGCTGTAATCGAAAACATGACCAGCATTATCAATAACCGCCACGGGTTTACTCCGGTGGTAATCAAAGATTCGGATGATCTGGTCGGGATTGTAACCGTTCATGATGGGCCTTCCCTGCCTACTGGAGAAATTATCGCGCCGGTAGTGGGAGAAAATCCATCCGACGATATCACGTACCACAACAACTTCCAGATGCCCGACCGCTTCATCACCGCCAACGGCCAGCGTGGACGCCAGCTGCAGGTGCTTGTAGAAGGCACGTACTACCTCAACCGCCTGTTCGCGACTGTTGAGATGATTCCCAAAACCGTAATCGAAGTCGGCTTTGTGGGTGTAGTTGTTTCTTACACTGGCGCCAAGAGTGAAGACCTTTCCGGCACGGAATACCGGCATGGCGAGCTGGTCAGCCGCGGCAGCCGCGGGGTGTGGAGTGAGCCACTTCTACCCGGCAAGTACGCCTTCAACACCTATGCCGGAAAAGTAGTTCTCGTGCCCACCACCAATATCATTCTTAAATGGATCAAATCCGAGGTCGGTTCACACAACCTGGACGAAAATCTGTCCGAAGTATCGCTCATCACGAAAGATGCCTTTGAACCTTCGCTGCCGCTCTCAGTGGTGATCCATATTGACTACCAAAAAGCCCCGCTGGTGGTGCAGCGCTTTGGCGACGTGAAAAAGCTGGTAGAACAGACGCTGGACCCGATGGTCTCAGCTTACTTCAAAAATATCGGCCAGACCCGTACGCTGATTGAGCTGATCCACGAGCGTAATGAGATTCAGCGCCAGTCAAGCCAGGAGATGAAAGACAAGTTTCTGCATTACAACCTGGAGCTTGAAGAAGTCCTGATCGGCACGCCCACCACCGCTGGCGAGGATCGCAACATGGAGATCATTCTTAACCAGCTGCGTGCCCGCCAGATCGCTGTTGAACAAATCGAGACCTTCCAACGCCAGCAAATTGCGGCCAATAAAGAACGCGAGCTGCGTGAAGCGCAAGCCCGCGCTGATCAGCAGCGCAATATCACCGAATCGGAAGTGAGCATTACGGTTCTCTCCAACCAGGGTAAGGCTGACTTTGCCCGGGCAGTGCAGCAGGCCGCACAGATCCGCACCCTGGCGGAGGCTGAGGCGGAAAAGATCGCCCGCACCGGCATCGCCCAGGCTATTGCTACGGAAGAACAGGTAGCCGCTTACGGCGGCCCGCAATTCCAGGTCACCCAGCAAGTGCTCTCACGCTTCGCCGAGGCCGTGCAGCATTCAAGAGTGGATGTCGTTCCACGGGTCGTGGTCGGCAGCAGTGGTGACGGAAGCCCAACTGGCAGCAGCGTGATGGAAGGCTTGCTCACTTTGCTACTTTCGGACAAACTGCACCTGGAAGTTTCAGCGCCTACCCGTGAGCCGGATGACACCGTTGAGCAGCTGAAGCAAGAAATTTTAGCCGCTCTGCGAAAAGATTCCGGCGAAGCGCCAGCGGCGGAAGTAAAGCCAGCCGAGTGAAAGCGGCATAAAGCGACCCGGCTTTGGCGTTGATTTACCTGGTGCTCATTGCTGCTGGTTTGTTCACTTTTTGCCACCCATCGGGTGACATCTTATTTTTGGTGAAGCGGCCAAGGAATCTTGACCTCCGGGATGAATCACTATACAATATTTAGTCGCCGGAAATCCGTCCGGACAAAGTTCACGGAGCGAGGGCAGCCTGAAACAAGGTGAGAGGCGCTCCAAAGGAAAAGAAAAATGGCAAACGAAGAAGTAATCATTACCGCCCAAAAACGAACTGTCAAGGGCAAACAGGTCAACGCCCTACGCCGGCAAGGCTGGCTGCCTGGTGTTGTTTATGGCCGTCATCTGGAAGCATTCCCGATCCAGATGCCTGCGCATGAGACCAGCCTGAAGCTGGCTAAACTGACCTCCTCCAGTCTGGTGACTGTGGACGTGGAAGGGGAGAAACATACTGCGATCGTGCGCGACCGCCAGCGCGACGTGATCTTTGGCCGGCTGACGCATATTGATTTCTTGGCTGTCTCGCTGACCGAGAAGCTGCGCACGACAGTCGGCCTCGAACTGACCGGAGAAGCGCCCGTGCTCAAGCTGGGCGAGTACGTGCTTAACCAGGGCGTTTTCGAGCTGGAACTGGAATGCCTCCCGCAGGATTTGCCCTCAAAAATTGAGGTTGACCTGAGCAAGATTGCCCTGCCCGAAGACAGCATTACCGTAGGCTCTCTTGAACTGAGCGACAGAATCACCGTGCTGACCGACCCGGCCGAGGTTATCATCTCTGTGGGCCATGCAGCCCAGGAAGAAGCTCCGGCGGAAGAGCAGGAAGCCCCCGAAGTCGTGGAAAAAGGCAAGAAGGAACAAGAAGCGGAGGAGTAATCCATCCCCTGCAAGCATGCGAATTCGATACAGATTCGATGGACCGCCTGGCAAGCCAGGCGGTCTTTTTATCTAAAGCAGCTTTAACAGATCGAGGGTCATCATTGCCGTCGCTCCCCAAATCACCTCGCCGGAATAGGTGTTGAAAGAAGGCACGCTCACCACCCCAGTTTCAACTGGCAGCTGGATATATGACAAATTTGCCGGGTCAGCCAGCCAGCTTAGCGGCACGGTGAACACACGGGCCACCTCGGCGTCACTTGCCCGCAACGGATAAGGCCAGGGCAAAATCCCAACCACTGGGGTCACTTCATAATAAGAAACCAAATCCAACGCTGGAAGTTGACCAATAATCTGCACGTCCTCCGGACAAATTCCGACTTCTTCATTGGCTTCGCGCAGCGCAGTTTCGGTGAAAGTCTCATCTTGCGGATCCCGGGCGCCACCCGGAAAAGACACCTGACCGCTGTGATCATGCAGGCTATCTGCGCGGCGGGTATAAAGCAAGTGCCACTCGTCTTGCTGCAAGAGCAGCGCCATTAGCACAGCAGCCGGCCGGAAGGACCTGCCCTGCCGGTTAAAAGGGAAGTCAAGCTGTGTGCCACGCGCTGAGGCATAAGCCAAGATGCGGTTGCCCAGGTCATCCGGTAAGGCAATGGTGCTCATTCGCTGGCGGGTTCCTCAGCCAAACTATCCGGAGCGGAGCTCTCGTCGCCATCCAGCCGGTCAACCGAGCGGCCGAAAAGCAAAAAACCGGTGTGGGCCACCATGCGATCCACTGGCCGCAAATGACTCCAATCGGTCTTGTAATAACGCATCAAAATTTCACAAACCTCAACAAAAGCAAAGTTATGCCGCTGCAGCGCCTGCAGGCAGCGTTCCACCTGATTGACCGTTGGCACCAACATTCCCAGGTAACCGCCAGATTTCAGGCTGGTTTTTGCCTGTTGCAGATAATCGTAAGGATTCGGCAGGTCTAAAAACAGGGCGTCCACATCGCGTTCCTCAAACCCATCGGCCGCGTCTCCGGGGCGAAAACTCACCCGTTGTTCCATCCCCAGGCGGGTCAGGTTACTTTTGGCCAGCGTCTGAACCTGCGGGTTGCGCTCATATGAATAGACTCGGCCGGTATCACCGACCATATAAGCGAAGGCAGCGGTCAATGCGCCCGAACCGCCCCCACATTCGAGTACACGCTTACCCGGCCCCACGCCTAAAACCAGCAAAACATAGCTGACCTCTTTGGGATACATAATTTGTGTGGTTCGCTTGATTTCCCGAATGAGATCTGCCAGGCCAGGCTGAAAAAGGTAAAAGGGATTGCCCTGATGCGATTCCAGCCGGCTGCCCCATGGTTTGCCAATGATATCATCGTGGCACAAGACGCCGCGGTGAGTCTGCAGCTGGGCACCAACCTGCAGCCGCAGAATGTGGCTCTTGTAGCCACTGCCCTGCAGCTGTACCAGATCGCCCTCGCGAGCGACACCGGATTCGGTTTGATCAAACGGATTCATGCCTATTCCTGCGGGCTGGGTTTTATCTGTAAAATCCAATGACCTAAAAAGAGGAAAATAACGCTGCCCAAGATGCCACCCCCCAGATAGACTGGGCCAACGACCAAAATTTTTATGCCAGCGCTGCCTGCCGCCCAATTGCCCACAAAAAAGCCGACCCAGCTCAGCCCGATATAAATCATGAGCTTCCAAAAGCCGCCATCACGCCAGAGGTGAAAGATGGCAGCCAGCAGCGTGGCTAAAATCAGTCCGAAAATATAGGAAGAAAGATTCATTGATGGTCCCGGTTTGGTATCTCAGCCACGGCTCTCGATGATCAGGGCGCTCCCCAGGCACTGATCTCCGTCATAAATCACCAGCCGCTGGCCGGCGGTAATATCTCTCAGTGGTTTTTCTAACCTTGCAATGATATCACCATTTGGCAGAATCTGAACCTGCCCTTCCGCCGGGGATGCTGCCGAGCGGATCTTCATCTGGTACGTGCGGCTAAGATCTGGCGCGCTGCCACTAATCCAGTTGACGTCTGTGGCAAGGATCCCGTCCGCACTGAGTTCATCTTTGAACCCGACGACCAGCCGGTTGTGCTCCAGGTCTTTCCGCAGCACATAGTATGGTTCCGGCCCGGCCACGCGGATATTACGGCGCTGCCCGACGGTAAAAAGCGCCAAACCCGGGTGCTGCCCGATATGGGTGCCGGAGGAGTCCACAATTTCTCCTGGTTCCAGCAGCTGCGGAGCGTAAGTCTGCAGGAATTCTTCCTGACCACCAGCCCCCAAAAAACACAAATCCTGACTTTCTTGACCCTCAAAGCTTGGAAGGTCCAGCCCCGCAGCCAACTGGCGCACTTCGGCTTTGGTCATATCTGCCAACGGGAAAAGCATGTGTTGAAAAGTGTCCTGATTGAGGGCACTCAAAAAATAGGATTGATCTTTGGAACGGTCACGCCCGCGCCACAGGCTCACCAGTCCGTCCTCGCCCCGTACCAGGCGGGCGTAGTGGCCGGATGCCAGCTGCTCTGCGCCTTGGGCGAGTGCAAAGCGCAGCAGCGCCCCCCATTTGATTTGACGGTTGCAGCGCACACACGGGTTGGGGGTCAACCCTTGTGAAAGCTCATTCAGGTACGGATCGATCACCTTGGATTGGAACTGCTCGCGCCAATCCAAAATCTGGAAATCAATCCCCATTCGGCGGGCAGCGTCTTCAGCCCGCAGCGTTGCTGCGGAGTGGGCCAGGTATGGCGCGGGCGGCCAGAGCAGCAGATGCACCCCGCGGACCGTGTAACCGGATTGCTGCAGTAGAAAGGCGGCGATGGTACTATCCACACCGCCACTCATGGCGACGAATACAACAGGATGGTTTTTCGACAACATGCAATGATTGTACCGGTCACTGCCCGTCACTTCAAGCCGTGCGGTAGAATGTAGCCATGCTTTCACCCGGAATGACCGATTTGTTTACTGACACCCATTGCCACCTGGATTTTGAGGACTACGATAGCGACCGCCTAGCCATCCTGGAACGCGCCCGCGCCAACGGTTTGGCTTTTTTGATTAACCCCGGGATTGACTTGCCCTCCTCCGCGCAGGCACTACAGCTGGCCGTGCAGTTTCCGGGCTATGTTTATGCCGCCGCAGGCATTCACCCAAATTACAGCTACCTATGGGATGACCAAACCGAAAACGTCCTGCGGGAGCTGGCATCTGCACAAGGTCTGGTTGCCATCGGTGAAATCGGGCTGGACTATTACCGTGATTACGCTGCGCCAGCGCTGCAGCGGCAGGTTTTTCAGAAGCAACTCGACCTGGCCGCCAGCTTGCGGCTGCCGGTTATCATTCACAACCGCGAAGCTTCAGCTGATCTTTTGCCCATGCTGAAAGACTGGCAGCACGCGCTTCCCGCAGATCACCCCCAAAAGCTCCGCCCCGGGGTGTTGCATTCTTACAGCGGCAGCTTGGCAGAGGCGGAAAGCCTTCTGGAATGCGGCTTCTTTTTTGGCATAGGCGGGCCGATCACCTATAAAAATGCTCACGAAAAACACCAGGTCACGGCGGCCCTGCCGTTGGAAAGCTTGCTGTTGGAGACGGACGCTCCTTTCCTTACCCCGCACCCGCATCGCGGAAAGCGCAACGAGCCCGCCTATATTCCGCTGATTGCCAGCGCTATCGCTGAATTGAAGCAGATTGACCCGGCAGAAGTAGGCACGGTCACAACCCGCAGCACCCGGCTGCTCTTCTCGATTCCAGAAGCTTAAAACAGTTGCTCTCAGCTCGCCCAAAACCCGGGCAAACGCTGCTTTTTTTTAATGCCTGTCAATACCCCGGGATGGGGTAGTCGGGCACGAAGGTCTGATCGCTCATCGGCGGGCGGACGTAGCCACTATCTGCCTGGCGGGGCGGCAGCACCAGCGGTTCCGGCGTAAGGTCTTCATAGGGCACTTTGCTGAGCAAGTGGCTGATGCAGTTCAGGCGGGCGCGTTTTTTATCGTCAGCGTTGACCACATACCAGGGCGACTGGCGTGTGTCGGTATACTTGAACATCTCATCTTTAGCCTGCGAATACTCCACCCAATGCGTACGCGAAGCCAGGTCCATCGGGCTGAGCTTCCAGCGCCGGGTGATGTCGTTCATGCGTGCCTGAAAGCGCCGTTCCTGCTCTTCATCGCTGACCGAAAACCAATATTTAATCAGGATGATGCCGGAACGAATCAGCATCTTCTCAAACTCGGGCACTGAGCGGAAAAACTCCTCCACCTGCTCCGGAGTGCAAAACCCCATAACGCGCTCCACGCCAGCGCGGTTGTACCAGCTGCGGTCAAACAGTACCATCTCTCCCGCAGCGGGAAGATGCTCGACATAGCGCTGGAAATACCATTGGGTTTTCTCCCTTTCAGTCGGAGTTGCCAACGCGACTACGCGTACAATGCGCGGGTTGAGCGTTTCTGTGATGCGTTTGATCACACCGCCCTTGCCGGCAGCGTCCCTCCCTTCGAACAAAACCACCACCCGCAGGCCTTTTTCTTTAATCCAACCCTGCATCTTCACCAGTTCCACCTGCAGCTTTCCCAACTCTTTTTCGTAAACTTTGTCGGGAATCTCAGGTTTTTTGGTGCCAGAAGGTGCGCTCAGCCCAGTGCTGGGGTGCATTTCTTCTTTCACGTGCTTTTTGTTGTTTGAATCTTGGTCTTTGGACATAAAAACCTTCTTTCAGGACGAACGCCTCTTTTCAGCAAGCGTTGAAGGGCTCACGCCCTGCCAGCTAGCCCTGCCTGCAATTCGGAGCAGCTCAGCCGGCGAGGCTTAGGATGGGCTTAATTTTTCTCTTTTATAGTCTACAAAACGATAGCCTACGCCGCGTTCGGTCAAAATGTAGCGCGGGTTGGCGGGATCTTTCTCCAGCTTTTTGCGCAGATAATTGATATAAAGCCGTACATAATGCGGTTCGTCTTCGTACTCGTACCCCCACACCTTGCTCAAGATCTGATCATGCGTGAGCACCCAGCCAGCGTTTTGCACCAGGTGATACAAGAGGCGGTATTCCGTCGGCCTAAGCTGCACCAGCTGCCCATCCACCCAAACTTCATGCCGGTCGAAATCAATTGTCAAACGGCTGTCAACAACGATTTTCCCGCTTTCTTCCTCTTCTGTATAATTGGCGCGCCGCAGTACCGCCCGGATGCGGCTGGTAAGTTCCTTGGGGCTGAAGGGTTTGGTCACATAATCATCAGCGCCTAATTCGAGGCCGCGCACTTTGTCATCTTCCTCCCCTTTGGCCGTCAACATGATGACCGGGGTGTTGCTTACCTCGCGGATCATCCTGAGCACCGTAAACCCGTCCATGTCGGGCATCATCACATCCAGCAAAATCAGGTCCGGCAAGGCCGCGCGCAGTTTGTCCATAGCCTGCGCCCCATTGTTGGCCTCGATAACCTCGAACCCATCGTGCTCAAGGTTAAGCCGGATAATCCGCACCAGTCCGCGCTCGTCATCCACAACCAAGATCTTTTTTCTTCTGCTACCTGTTTCCATTTTTCCTCACTCACTGATCCTGACTAAAATGACACTGACGTTATCGATCCCACCGGCAAGGTCGGCCTTGCGCACCAGCGCCTGTGCGCCTTCCTGCAGCGAAGCGCTGTGCGTGAGTAATTTAACGAGCTCACTTTCCGTCACCTGGCCCCACAGGCCATCGCTGCAGAGCAGCAGCAGGCCAGGCTCGCTCAATTCCTCGTGGAGGATGTCGGCTTTAAACCCTTCAGTCTGCCCCAAAGCGCGGATCAAAACATTGCGCTGTGGATGGCTCGCGGCATCGCGGGCGTCAATTTCTCCCAGGTCAATCAGCCGTCTGACTAGTGAATGATCGCGCGTCAGCTGCCGCAGGCTGCCCTGACCATCCCAAAGATAGACGCGCGAATCGCCAACGTGGGCAATATGCAGACGTTGGTCCAAAATAAGCGCCAGGCTGAGGGTGGTGCCTCCCCCAGAAACAGTGTTTAAGATGATCTTTTGAGCCGCATCCATGGCCTCAGTCAGGCAAACCTCGATTTCTTCATCACTGAAGGTATCCTTGCCCAACCGCAGCGGTTCTACAACGGACTGGTTGATGCGACCGCTGACGGTTTGCACCGCCAGCTTGCTTGCCACCTCCCCATTCAAATGTCCGCCCATCCCATCCGCGACCATGTACAGGCCTAGGTTATGTTTATTTTCGGGGGCCGCCAGTTGGAAAGTCAGCGCTATTGCCGAGTCTTCCATATGGCTGCGCGTTTTACCCATGCTCTGGCTGAGCTGTGCTTCGCGCGGGATCAATAGCCCAGGCTGGGCAGCAGACTCTGCCTGCGGATCTTCGGACTCCTTGGCTTTTCTGGAGTTGAACAGCTTCACGGTAGGCTATCCCTCAGTTTCATCCCGGGTAAGTGTGCCTTTCATGGCTGGGCAGTGGGGGTCGCAAGGACAATGACTTCCAGAAATGTTTCCGCAGCCCAACCGGCGCGGGTGGCATCATAGGGTGCTTCAAGCTGCCACCAGGTATAGTCGCCATTGACCAATGGCCCGCCAATGACCTTAAAAACTTCTTCATCCATCGCCAAAAAATTGATGGCAGCGTCGGTTCCGGCATCAGCGCGCATGCGCAAACCCAGGCCTTGGGTGCCAGTGACTTTGACATAAGCCCCAATCCCTAAAACGCCTTCGGGCAAGATGCTGACGCTTGGTGTAGCAGTTGGAACTTCGGTCGGCAGGTATGCAGTCGGGGTATGGGTCGGGGCTGGGATGAGCGTCACCTGATAGACAGGCGTCTTTTCAGCTGGAGCGCTTTCGCGCGGAATAGCAATCTTGAATAACAGGTAACCCAGCCCAAAAATGGCGCCCGCCAGTAAGAAGGCAGCCACAATTGAAACCAGCTGAATGCCCGACCTGCCACTGTTTCGATCCATAGCCTATCCAGTAGAAATTATATCAGCCTGCATCATGCGCCAAAAATCAGTTTCAGCCGATCTTTTTCCAAAACTGATCCATCACCAAAAAAGTCTCTCCTGGGCGGTCAAAGTGTGGCATGCCGCGTGAGCGGCGCAGACGCTGCGCGGACCAGCTGGCATTCTCGCGCGCAACCTGGCTAAGCATGTCCAACCGCAAACCCGGAGCATTGTCATAAAGCACCAGAACCGGCAATTTGAGACTGCAGTAGACCTCTTCGCGCACACGTGGGTTGCTCAGCTTGCCGCTGAGCAGCACCATGGGGGCGAAATGCGCCCCGGGCTGATGCCCAGAGGCATATGCCAGGTCAACCAACTCAGCCGGCACGCCGTACTCAAAGCGCTGGCGATAAAAATGCATGATGTGCGCTCGGCTGGCAAAAAGATCAAATATCGGCCGGCTCCACAGTGGCACAGCCAACAGGGTGTACAGCAAGTTGTGGACCTCGTCCAAGCGGCCCTGAGCCGTGGGAGAGATGGTCTGCGGCATTTGGAAGCCAGTCGGGTCAATCATCACCAGGGAGTGAAACAGCTGCGGGTTGTCTTTGGCCGCAGCGGCAGCGAACTCGCAACTGCCGCCCAGGGCGACCACATCTGCCGGCTGTCCAATTCGTTCCCGCAAAAAGTCACTGATGGCAGCCTGATACATGGCTGGCCGGTAAGGCCGATCGGTTTTTTCCGACCCGCCAAACCCAGGCAGATCCATCGCATAAACTGGATGGTTGCCACGGAAAGCTTCGAAAATGGGCCTGATGTCATGCGCGCCCGCCGTCATGTGCAGCCCATGCAGAATCAGGATTGGGCGGCGGCTGCCCGTCTGAGCGTAATAGTAATGTAGCTTTCCAGCAACTGGCGAATCGAAAGTGTCTTGATCAGCCTTGATGACGCCAGTCAGCCGGGCGTGGTGATCAATGTAGCGCCGGCTGTAAAAGATCCAACCGGCTTTGAGCGCTAGACCGAAACCAGCCATACCGGCCAAGGCAGAGATCCATCCGCGTCCTTTGTCAGTTTCACGTTTTGCAGTCATGCGGCCTCCTGTTGGTTTTATTCTGTTCTGATTGATTTCATTATAGTTGAGAAAGCAGCGAAAAGAAAAATCGCCCTTACAGCCCGTACGCTTTTCCCCAATTTGGCAGTGGTAGAATAGCGAACATGAAGCGGAAAAAATCTCGCCAGCCCGATTTCAACCGGCTCTTGACCGGTACCTTTGGCCTGCTTTTCCTGATCAGCAGTCTGGTGATCTTGCTGGTTGACCGCGCCTCATTTTCATCAGCCAACCAAATTTTTCCGCCAGGCAGCAGCATTGGCGGCGTGCCTGTTGCCGGCCTTGACTCTGCTGCGGCACAAGATCGCCTGCAGCAAGTCTTTTCGCTGCCGGTGGAGCTGCAATACCGCAATGCCCGCCTGCAACTGAACCCGGCAGAGCTTGGTTTTCAGATCGACAGCGCGGCATCCCTGGCGCAGCTCGGCGCCCAAACCGCAGGGCTGGGTTGGTGGCCACATCTGTGGGGCAAGGCGGCGGGCAGTGGGGCAGATGTACCGCTCGTCTATACGCTGGATGAAAACGTGCTGCGTACGGTATTAGCGCAAACTTTCGAACCCCGCTACGACCAGCCGCCTACGGCCGTCATCCCGATCATCGGCTCTACCAATGTCATGCCCGGGCAGCCTGGCTGGCAACTGGCCTCGCTGGATGAGGCTACTGCCCAGGTTAAGCAAGCCCTCATCTCGCCCAATGCCCGGGTGGTCGTGCTGCGCGTCAGCGAGCTGGCTGCGCTGCCGATCGACCCGCAAAACCTGGAAATCCAGCTGAAACAAACCATCCAGCTGGCTGGCTTTGACGGACTGGCAGAGGTGTTCTTGCAAGACTTAAGCGACGGAACCCGCATCCACTTTGCCCAGCTGCACAATCAGTCGGTGCCGGTGGATGTCGCTTATTCGGCCGCCAGCACCATCAAGATTCCGATCATGGTTTCAGCTTTGCGCCGTCTGCAGGAGCCATTGCCACCCACGGCAACCGGCTGGATGACCCAGATGCTGACCGAATCACTCAACCCGCCAGCGGACGCGCTGATGAAGAACTACCTGGACTTTGAGCGCGGCCCACTGATGGTAACGGCTGACCTGACTGAACTGGGCTACGTCAATACTTTTTTGGGCGGCTATTTCGAACCCGGATCGCCGCTGCTGCAGCAATTCAGCACCCCAGCCAACACCCGCCGAGACGTCTTCATCGACCCAGACGTATACAATCAGACGGTGCCCTCCGAAATTGGCGACCTGCTGGCCCGAATTTATGCCTGTGCAGACGGCAGCGCTGCCGCTGGCTTGTTTGAGGGTCAGGTCACCCCGAGTGAATGTCAACTGGTTTTAGACCTGCTGAAACAAAACAAAATCGGCTCGCTGATCGAAGCCGGCCTGCCTTCCAATGTCAGTGTGGCCCACAAGCACGGCTGGACCTCGGAATTGGACGGCCTGCTCCACACCCTTAGCGATGCAGGCATTGTTTTTTCGCCTGATCGTGATTACGTACTGGTGATTTTTCTGCACTCTTCCCAACAACTGATATTCGACACGCAAAACCGGCTCTTCGCCAAACTCTCTCAATCCATTTATAATGCTTATAACCCCGGGCAGCAGGCGATCTGGCTGGCAAACTAAGCTGAAGAGTGGGTCGGCCAGGCAGCGCTTCTGCGGACTTTGAGCCACCATGAAACTGATACTCACGCATGAACAGGCCGATTTGGATGCCATCGCTTCACTGATGGGCGCCCGACTCTTGGATGGGCAGGCCTTTGCACTGCTCCCCCGTCAGATCAATCGCAATGCGGCCACCTTTTTACAGCGCTACAGCGCTGACCTGAATCTTTCATCGATCCGCGACTTGCCCACCGAGCGGATCGAGGCCATCACGCTGGTCGACACCCAATCCCTGGTGACGCTGCGCGGCGTAACCCCCAACACGGCAGTCCGCGTGATCGATCATCATCCCCGCCACACGCGCGTCAATTCAGCCTGGCAGACTGAAATTCAGCCTACCGGTGCTTGCACGACGCTGATTGTGGAAAAGCTGCGTCAGGAAAAACTGCCTCTTAGTGTGAATCAGGCCACCCTGCTGCTCTTGGGCATTTACGAGGATACCGGGTCGCTGATCTACACCAGCACGACTCCCCGCGACGTTTACGCAGCTGCATACCTTTTGGAACAGGGAGCCGACCTGAGCCTGGCTTCCCATTACCTGAATCCGCCGCTTTCCAATGCCCAGCAGCTTTTGTTTGACCGCCTGCTCAAGGATATGACCACCTACGATGTGGAAGGGCACCAAATCATCCTTGCCAAAGCCAACGCGCTGGACCTGAGCGATGAAATCTCTTCTGTTGCCCACAAACTGCGCGAATTTCTTAATCCAGACGGCCTGATCGTGCTGGTCTCCACCCGTCAGGGGGTGCGCCTGGTCGCACGCTCTACCACCAATGATGTCGACATGGGTAAGTTGGCTGAACATTTTGGCGGCGGCGGGCATAAGCGGGCCGCTTCGGCGCTGATCCGGGCCGAAAGTAAGGCAACCCAGGATGACGTACCGCAGCATTGGCGCAGCATCGCCCAGCAAGTGGTGGCTTACCTGCCCCAAATCGTCAGCCCAGCGCTGCGCGTGCGGCAAATTATGTCCCAAAAGCCACTGCTGATCGACGCTCAAACCTCCGTTGAAACCGCCGCTGAACTGATGCGGCGCTATGGGTTTGAAGGCTACCCTGTAATGGAAGACGGAAAACTGGTGGGACTGCTCACCCGCAGGAACGTAGACCGGGCGTTGCAGCACAAACTGCCCGCCACAGCCGGAAGTTTGATGGATGCCGGCAGTGTATGCGTCACACCAGAGGACCCCGTCAACCGGCTGCAGGCGCTGATGGCTTCCAGCGGCTGGGGCCAGGTGCCGGTCATTGATCCGGAGAGCGGCGATGTAATCGGCATCGTTACCCGCACCGACCTGCTGGGCTCTCTTTTTACCGGCAGCCAGCTCCCCCGCCAAAAGGAAGTGGCCGTCCTCCTGCAGGAAGCCTTGCCAGCCGGCCGCCAGGCGCTCTTGCAGCTGGTTGCCGCCGAAGCAACCCAGACCGGCATTCAGGCTTATATTGTCGGGGGCTTTGTGCGCGATCTGCTGCTGGGGCACCCCAGTCAAGACTTTGACATCGTCGTGGAAGGCGATGCGATTCGGTTTGTGCACCACCTGGTGGAACGCTACGGCGGGCGGGCGGTGACGCATTCACGCTTCGGCACTGCCAAGTGGATTTTATCTGAGGACAAAGAGAAAATTGCCGCCGCTTTTCCGGCGGAACGGCAAGTCGACCCGGCCGAGCTGCCCGACCACCTGGATTTGATTACCGCCCGCACGGAATTCTACGAGAAGCCGGCTGCGCTGCCCACCGTGGAACAGAGCAGCATCAAAATGGATCTGCATCGGCGCGATTTCACCATCAATACCCTGGCGCTCCGACTGGATGGCAGCTACTACGGCAAGCTGTTTGACTTTTGGGGTGGCTTTGCAGACTTGAAGGAGAACCGCATCCGGGTATTGCATGCCCTGTCGTTTGTGGACGATGCCACCCGCATGCTGCGCGCCGTGCGGTTTGCCGTACGGTTCGGCTTCACGATTGAGCCGCGCACGCTCAGCTTGCTGAAAGCCAGCCTGCCCCTCCTTTCTGAGATCAGCGGAACGCGCCTGCGGCATGAATTTGACCTGATCCTTTCGGAGCCAAAAGCGCCTGCCATGTTGGCCATGCTCGCCGAACTGGGCATCTTGGGCGCGGTAGACGCACATCTGCCCTGGGACGAACCTACTGCGGGACGCCTGACCACGCTTTATGAAAGCACACTTCTGCGGGGTGGGCTGCTTGAGAATGGGGAAAAGGAGCGCTGGCTCGAGATCGCCTGGACGGTCTGGCTGCAGGGTTTGACCCCTCAGGAACTGGCCCAGGTGAGCGCCAATTTGCGGCTCAACACCAGCCTGGTCAAACTGATCGAAGGCACCAGCCTGGTGCGCCAGCAGCTGTCACATCTGAGCGCCGCCAGGCCCAGTGAAGTTGCCGCAGTGTTGGACGCAGCCCAACCGGAGGTGCTCGAAACGCTCAGCCAGACCATCCCTTCCGGCCCGGAGCGTGAAGTTTTGGAGAAATACCGCAACGTGTACCAGTGGGTGAAGCCCGAAACCAATGGGGACGCTTTGCGTGCCCTGGGCCTTGCGCCCTCACCCCGTTTCAAGCAGATTCTCTCGCGGTTAAGAGAGGCCTGGTTGGACGGCGAAATCCGTACCTATGCAGAAGAACAGGCTCTGCTCCGGCAGCTAATTGCAACCCAATGAACCTGACCGCTTCTGCCAGCAACGTCTTTTCGCCATCTGACGGTCGGGTGATCCGACTGCGGCCGATCCGGGAGGCAGACCTGATCGGCTTGGAATGGGAGGGAGAGTACCGGCACTTCCGCCGGCTCTACCACGAACATTACGAAAACTCGCGCAGCGGCAACACCCTCATCTGGGTGGCAGAAGATCAGACCTCTGGCAAGATTGTCGGGCAAATTTTCATCCTGCTGTCTTCAAGAAACCGGGAGCTGGCCGACGGTACCACCCGCGCCTACCTGTTTTCCTTTCGCGTCCGGCTGGAATATCGCAGCCAAGGCTTGGGCAGCTTCATGATGGCCTATGTAGAAGATTACCTGAAAAGCCTCGGGTTTCGAAGCATCCGGCTGAATGTCGCCCGGGCAAACCTGCAGGCCTACCGGCTGTATGAGCGCCGCGGCTACAAGAAAATTGGCAGCGACCCGGGGGTGTGGAATTATCAGGACGACCAGGGCCAGTGGCAGACCGTCAATGAGCCAGCCTGGAAGATGATCAAATACTTACGTTAATTCCGCAAAGCGCGCTTGCAGCAAAAAGCCAGGCCCAATCGGCGCGTGGCGACCCTTCCAGCAGCCCCCCCCAGCGGCGGCGGGGCAGAAAGGCTGGCAAGGGCGGCAGCCTTCATCGTGCTTGATGGTTTTATGAACGAGAAGAGTCAGCGTCTGATGGATCAGTCTTTGCTTCGGCCTCTGCCTGGCCAGCGGAGGGCGGCTCGGGCTGTGGCTGCCCACCTTTCGGTAGCGACGCCTCAGCAGCCCAAGCTTCCAGTACGGCCTTTACCTCGGCAAAGTCTGCTTCTGAAAGCTCGCGCGGGATGAGCAGCAAGTTTTTTCGGCGGGGAGTGGAGACCCGCAGCCCGTACTTCGTTTCCTCCACCGCCTGCACAGCCTCCCGCGGGACGCGCAATGTCGGGTCACCTGGGCGCGTCAGCATCAGATAGGCATCATCCAAAACCAGCGAAAAGCCCTCCCAAAGCGTTTCAAGCTGATGAAAGGCACGCTGACCAGAGAAAACAAACAGCAAGAGCAGGAGTGGGATCAGCCAGTAAGAGGATGCCACAGCTCCGCGCCGCCAATTTAAAAAGACCATCAGCGCTGCCATCAGCACGGCTAAAACAGCATATTCAACGATGATATCCCGCTTCTTAAGCGGTAGGCGGGCCGGGTTAAGCTTGTAAGTTTTCATAGAATCTCCACAATTGGTTCCATTCATTATAACCGGATATAATCTTGCGACGAGGAGGCTACATGGACATCAGATTGGATACATACCGAAAACTGGACCTGGCCGGGCTGCCCAGCCGGCGGGTAGACGTCTGGCTGCCGCCGGAATATGCCGAGCAGCCCGAAAAGCGCTTCCCGGTCCTGTATATGCATGACGGACAAAACGTCTTCAAGGGCCGCCCATCCATTGGGCCTGGCTGGCAGGTAACTGAGAATATCAGCGCGCTCAGCCAACAGGGAGCAATTTCGGTGCCCATCGTGGTTGGAATGACCAGCACCTTAAACCGCATTGGCGATTACATGCCGCAAAAAGCTTACGATAAACCGGGTGCAGCCGCCATGGTGGAGAAGCATTTCAACCACCTGCCGCACCTTCCGATCAATGTCGTCTCCGACCTATATCTGGAGTGGATCGTTAAGCTGGTCAAACCGCTGATCGACCGCACCTATCGAACCCTGGCAGGCCCGGAGCATACGGTGATGATGGGCTCGAGCATGGGCGGGCTGATTTCGATTTATGGCCTATGCGAATACCCGGATGTGTTTGGCGCAGCGGGCTGCCTCTCCACTCACTGGCCAGTGCTGGGTGACGCCATGCTTGACTACCTGCGCGAAGCTCTGCCGCTGGCAGGCAGACTGCGCCTGTACTTCGACCATGGAACCACAGATCTGGACGCCAGCTACGGCCCCTGGCAGGAAATGGCCGACCAGATCATACTGGAAAAAGGGTATCAATTGGATCAGGATTTTGTCAGCCTGGTATTCCCCGGTGCGGGGCATCATGAGCGTTTTTGGGCCGAGAGGCTGCAGATACCGCTCACATTTCTTTTCGGCCGGCCGGCCTGACCGCTGCGTCAAGGTTCCATCGGGTATGCTCCGGCGCGCAGACCCACCTTCAGACCCGATCGCCAACACCAGGTGTGCGGCACAGCGCCGGATCTCACCTAAAATGTTGGCTTTTTGAGTGAAAAGCTCCAAATTTAACAATCCATTAATCGAGCCTTTTTTGTTATAATAGCAATTCGGCATTAATCCTTTACGAAATGCCGAATAATTTCGCGGCAGAAACCGCCCCGGGAACGATAGGAAGGTCACAGACATGAAAGAATTTTCAACTACATCCATCCGCAATATTGTGCTCGCATCTCACAGCAGTTCCGGCAAGACTATGTTGGCTGAGAACCTGCTACATTTCACCGGCGCCACCACCCGCGTGGGCAAGATTGAAGACGGCACCACGGTCTCCGATTTTGATGACGAAGAGCACCGCCGCGGAATTTCTCTTTTCACTTCCGTTTTGCCCGTCCTGTACAAAGACCTCAAAATCAATTTCCTGGACACACCCGGCTACACCGATTTTGTCGGTGAAGTGGTTTCAGCCATGCGCGTGGCAGACTGCGCCCTGATCCTGGTGGATTCTGTAGCCGGTTTGGAAGTCGGCACTGAAATGGCCTTCGAATACGCCCAAAATTTCAATCTTCCCCAAATTTTGGTCATCAACAAGATGGATCGGGAGAATGCCGATTTTCGCAAAGCCCTGGCTTCCGTGCAGGAAGGCACAAAAATGCGTCTGATCCCGATGCAGCTCCCTTGGGGCGAAAAAGCGGATTTCAAAGGCGTGATCGACCTGGTCAGCATGAAAGCATACCCGGCGGAAGGCAAAACCGCTGTCGAAATTCCGGCAGAATACGCCGCCGAAGCGGCTGATGCGCGTACAGCGCTGATTGAAGCCGCCGCCGAAGGTGAAGATGCGCTGCTTGAAAAATACCTCGAGAACGGCGATCTGACCCCGGATGAAACACTGAAAGGGTTGCACAAAGCCATTCAAAACAGCAATGTGATCCCCGTCCTGGTAGCTTCAGGCGCCCATGCCATTGGCGTCGGGCCGCTGCTGGATGCGCTGGCCAACCTGGCGCCTGCCCCCAACGAACGGCCGGCTGTCAAGGCAATCTCACCGCACGGCGAAGTGGAACTGCGGGCGGATGATACCGGCCCGTTGGCTGCATATGTTTGGAAAACCACCGCTGACCCGTTCGTCGGCCGGCTGACGTACTTCAAAGTTTATTCCGGCGTGATTTCTACCGACAGCCGGGTTTGGAATTCAGTTAAAGGTGAGGAAGAGCGCCTGGCCAGTGTTCAGGTGCCATTGGGCAAAGACAACCTGCCGGTGGCTGTGCTTCACAGTGGCGATATCGGCACCGTTGCCAAGCTGACCGTCACCACCACGGGTGACACCCTCACCACCAAGGAGCAGAGCCTGAAGCTGCCTGAGCCGGAATACCCGCATCCGCTCTACCGCGTGGCGCTCAGCCCGAAGACTCAGTCCGACGCCGCCAAGCTCAGCCAGACGCTCACCCGCCTGTGTGAAGAAGACCTGACCCTGACCTGGAATATGGAACCTGCCACCAAACAAACCCTGCTCTTTGGCATGGGCGACCAGCACATTGATGTTGCCATCCGGCGCGCCGAGCAGAAATTCCAGTTAAACCTCAACCTTTTGGAACCGAAAGTGCCCTACGAAGAGCACATCACACGCGAGGCCAGCGCCACTTACCGCCACAAGAAACAAACCGGCGGTTCTGGCCAATTTGGCGAGGTTTCGCTCAAAGTGTTTCCGATTGAAGGAGAAGATTTCACCTTCAGCAACGATGTTTTTGGCGGCGCAATCTCCAACAATTACATGGGCCCGATTGAAAAAGGCATTCGCAACGTCATGAAAGAGGGCGTGGTAGCCGGGTACCCGGTGCACAACGTCGGCGTTTCGGTCGTTGACGGAAAGGAACACCCGGTGGATTCCAAACCAATCGCCTTCGAAATCGCCGGGCGTGAAGCCTTCAAGATCGCTTTTAAAGAAGCCAATCCGGTGCTTTATGAACCAATTATGAAAGCGGTGGTCGTCATCCCGGAAGCCAACATGGGTGACATCATGGGCGATCTGAATACCCGGCGGGCACGCGTGCAGGGCATGGATACCGAACGCGGACGCTCGACGGTGACCGCCCTGGTCCCACTTTCGGAAATGATGCGCTACACCACCACCTTGCGCTCCATGACCGGCGGACGCGGACATTTCACCATGGAATTTGACCATTACGACCTGGTGCCGACCCAACTCGCCCGCGAGATTATGGAATCGCGCCAGAAGGAAATCAGAGAAGAAGAATAGTTCTTTTTTGCAGACTGAAATAACGAACACAGGCGGCTCGAAAAGCCGCCTGTGTTCGTTACTCTACCCGGCAAACCTCAAGCCAAACGGTCAGGCGCGGCAGCAAAATCAATTTCCTGGTACTCACAGCGCGCGACAAACCCAATGGCTTGATAAATGTGATTGCTCACCGGGTTGGCTTTATCCGCAAAAAGGTTGACCTGACGATAACCGCGGCTAAGGATCTCTTCTGCGAGCAGCGCCGTCAACGCACTGGCGATCCCCTGGTTGCGTGCCGCAGGAAGGGTGTACACA
Source organism: Anaerolineaceae bacterium (assembly GCA_034430195.1). GTDB lineage: Bacteria > Chloroflexota > Anaerolineae > Anaerolineales > Anaerolineaceae > Mesolinea. The sequence goes on from DAOUFF010000052.1 coordinate 70,231, forward strand.
CTGCTGATGGTCATGCTTTGGCGCGTCGGGCGGGTGGTCATTGCCATCGCCGCAGGCCCGCTGGCACTCTGCCAAACGAAAACATTCTTTTTCAGGATGGACAGTTGAACTTTTTCCAGCGTCCAGTCTGGCTGAAGGAACAGGTCAAGCTCTTGCTGCATCGCGTCCAGCATCGCCAAGACCTGGGGTGCATCCATTAATTCTGCCAGCCGCACCTCACCGGCGGGAAGTTTCGGGCGCTGCACCTGACGCAGTTCGTATGAAACCTGCCGGGTTTGGGGCATTGGCCGGGTGCGCACCAAGGCCGCCCAAAACTGGGCAAAGGCTTCACTGGCTGGGGCAGGGCCGTTAACCCCGTGCAGCTGCCAACCTTGTTCCCAAATTTCCTCCGCCAGAATGGCCAGCGCCTCTTCGTCGGGCATATCCGAGTAGACCAGCAGCCGCTGGGGCGGGGTCATCACCGCCGAAGCCGCAACGTAGTCTTGATCGTCGCGTACGACTGCCAGGAGGGGCTGATGTTTGCCATACGCCGCGATATCTTCGGCTATGCGCAGGGCTACGCCCAGCGGGAGGATGGCGCAGCTCTCATCGTTTTCATAAATCGGCCCCATCACTGCCAGAAACTTTTGGGGGTCTGAAAAAAATTCTATCCGGTACATCAGCAGTTCTCCCTGCCAGGCTGCAAGGCTGCCATTTGCCTGCCTGGCACATTTATCCTTCCCCTGAACAGCCGGTCGCCATAAAACGACTGGAAGCGCTGGCACTTTCCAGCCTGGCCTCACACCTCCCAGAGGAACTCGTCTAATTTCACGCTACCATCGGCGGAGAAGGTAACTCCTTCTTCTTCTAGCAAAGCCCTCTGTTGCCCTCCGCCAATTCCGTGAGTGCTGATCCTGCCAGTGGCGTTAACCACCCGCTGCCACGGTAGGGAATCGCCGTCCGGACGCGAGCGTAGCGCAGCCAGCGCGAAACCTACCATCCGGCCGGAAAATCCTCCGGCAAGCCGGCCGATCTGTCCATAAGTAGCCACCCGGCCAGCCGGAATCTGACGGACGCAGTTGTAAACCCGTTCGTAAGCTTTTTCTTCGGGAAGACCTACCAAAGCACATTCCTCCTGAGTAAACTCGCCAATTCCATTCGGAGCGAATTATCTCATATCCGTCAGGGCCTTACCCCGGCTATTGGGGGTTGTCAGTCCTGATAATAATCGCGCAGCGGGTTGATCTTACGCGGGTCACGCAGCTTGCGCAGTGCTGTACCTTCAATCTGGCGGATGCGCTCGCGCGTCAAGTTAAAACGGGCGCTGATGTCTTCCAAAGAATGATAGACGCCATCTTTCAGACCGAAGCGCAGCTCCAACACTTCCCGCTCTTTGTCGGTCAGGCTTTCGAGCGATTCGCGCACAGTCTGCCGCAGCACACTATCCATCACTTCATCCAGTGGTTCGGCGGCATCTTCGTCTTCAATGTAATCGCCAAGCGTGCTGTTATCCTCATCACCCACCGGGCTTTCCAATGAGACCGGTTCCTCGGCCGTTTTTAACACATCTTCCACCTTGCGGGTGGCCTCATCCCAGCGATGCAGCAAGCCTTCATCGGCCAGTTCGCGCTTCCCATCCAAGGTTTTGATGGCCTGCACATCCTCAGCCGACATGAAACCCGATTCAAGCGCCAGGTCGGCAAAGGTCGGCTCACGGCCCAGTTCCTGCAGCAGCTGATGGCGTATCTTGACCAGGCTGCTAATCGCCTCGACCATGTGCACGGGGATGCGGATGGTACGGGCATTCTCGAGTATGTAGCGGCTGACGGATTGACGGATCCACCAGGTGGCATAGGTGCTGAAACGAAATCCGCGCGAAGGGTCAAATTTGCGTATGGCGCGCAGCAGTCCAAGGTTGCCTTCCTGAATCAGATCCATCAGGGCAATGCCGCGGTTAGTGTAATGTTTGGCCACACTCACAACCAGACGCAAGTTGTACTCCACCAACGCCTGAGTGGCTTTGATAGCGTTTCCTTTCACCCCAATTGACCTGGCAGTCAGCTCATCGGCCGCTGGCAGCAAAGCTGCCACCCGCTCAGCGCTCGGGATCAGCTGCCGTTTACCAGCCCGACTGATCAGCAGATTTATCACGCTGTCGGGCAGCAAGTAGGCATCCATCAACAGTTGCAGGGCAAATTTGGCTTGCTCTCCCCAGGCGGCATCCACACCCCAAAGATCGCTGGCCAGCCATTCGCGGGTGTACGATTTGACCGGCCCACTAACTGTGGGGCTGATCTCACGCGATTCGGCCAAAATTTTTGTTAAATCTGGTCGGGGGTGGCTCAAACTGAGGGCTTTCTTTTTAAGATTCCTCCAGGAAGCATCCATTGCCGCTAAAAGCGCCGGGTAAGTCAAGCCCTCAGCCGATTTTTCGTACATCTCCAAGCGGGCTTCAGCTTGAACGCAGAGTGCCAGCCTAAACTCCTGATGCGCATCCAGCAATTCCAGTCGGTTGATATCGCGCAGGTAGAGTTGTACCGGATCTGACCCTGACTCAAGCTCGCCCAGATCGGTTAAATCTTCAACAGCCTCTAAAAGTTCTTCAGGCGCTGCCAGATCGCCGGTCAGGGGGAAGTCGTCATCTTCTTTTTCGTCATCCGGGTCAGGAAAGAATTCTTCTGTCAATGTGTCAGTTCTCCTCAGATACGCTTTACTTTCCCTTTACTCGGATCCGCGCCGCTGAGAATGACCCGAAAAGCTTGATCAATCTTTCCACGCAGATTGGACTGTTCGAGAAGCAAGAATTCGAATTCTTCCTCAGAGTAGGTTTTTGGTCCATCCTCAGATTGGACGAAAATATAGTTACTGATTCTTTCCTCACACAGATTACGGCGAATGCGCAAGATGTTGCGCACCTGGTCGCGGAAAGTTTTTTCCATCCCCGGGTCGGGGGTGCGTTCAATAAGCGTTGGCTCCGATTCATCAGCAAAGATATCCGGGAGGTTCATTTGCAAGTATTCGCGCGGAGAATAGTCTTCCTGGGCCAGGGCTTTTTGAATAATCCCGAAACAGTATTTATATTCACCTTCTAAAAAGTCATCTTCCGTCAGCGGCCCCAACTCAAGCAGAGCGAGCGATTTGTTGATCTGGTAAAGCATTTCGGGGTTAGCCGTTAAAAAGCGGAGTGCATGGCGTTCCAACAACTGATTGCGCTGGGCCGCAGTGCGCAGGCTCTCGACCGGAATGGGTGGCTCTTCGGTTTGTTTGCGGCGGCGCTTCCCCGAACCAATCGCCGGTGTGGAAGGCGCCAACGCCCGTTCGTCCACCCTGATCAGGCGGGCCAGCCGCTGGCGGTAGGCTTCGCGTTCGACCGGGTTGGTGACATCTTCGATCAGGGGGAGCACCTGTTCAGCAATAGCCCGCTTGACCTTAGCGTCCTCAAGGTCTTGCCCGGCAGCCAGCGTTTCCATGACATGCACGACAACTGGCCGTGCCTGAGAAATGATTTCTGCCCATTGGGCCGGATCCTGCAGGGCGATTTCATCGGGGTCACGCCCATCCGGAAGGGTCGTCACACGTATATCAGCGCTGAGGCGGCTCTCCACATGTAGCAGGCCGCGGGAGTCAAAGCTGATTTCACCTTCCTGATCCATGGTCGAACGAGCCAGTTCCAGGCCGCGCAAGGTCGCTTTTTCACCAGCGGCATCCGGGTCGAGCGCAAGAATGAGGTTGCGTGTGTACCTTTTGAGCAGCTTGAACTGGTCTTCGGTCAGCGCGGTGCCCATCGGCGAGACGGCATTTTTAAAGCCGGCCTGGTGCAAACCGATCACGTCCATGTAACCTTCGACGATCACAGCCTGTTCTTTTTCGCGGATGGTCTGCCGGGCGCGGTCCAGCCCAAACAGCAGCCGCCCTTTGTCAAAAAGGTCAGTGCGGGGGGAATTCAAGTACTTGGGGATGTCTTCTGGGTCCAACACCCGCCCGCCAAACCCGGTCAGGTGCCCGGAGGCATCCCGGATCGGAAATATTAAGCGATTGCGGAATTTGTCATACGTTCCGCCATCTTCCCGTTCCGTGAGCAGCCCGGCGTCCAACATCAGCTTCTCTGTATACCCGGCCCGCTGCAGGTATTGGCCAAGCGCATTCCAGCCGGCGGGGGCGTAACCCAAGCCCCAGGTGTGGATGGTCTCATCAGTCAACCCGCGGCCATGCAGGTAGTCCAACGCGTTATGCCCTGGGGTGGTATCGAGCAGCTGCTGCTGAAAGAACTGGGCAGCTTCCTCCAAGACGATGCTAAGTGTTTGGCGTGCTTCGGTTTCGCTTTCGGCTTCAGGGCGGAGCGGCGTAAGCGTTACACCGGCCTTTTCTGCCAGGTAGTGCAGAGCCTCGCTAAAGTCCCAGCTTTCGCGCTTCATGACGAAGCCAAATACATCACCGCCAGTATTGCATTGACCGAAACAGCGCCAGGTCTGGGTTTCGGGGAAGACCACAAAAGCCTCTGTGCGCGTGTTGCTGTGAAATGGGCAGAAGCCGGTGTAATTCTTCCCTGTGCGGCGCAGCTTCACTGTTTGTGAGACTTCGTCCACCAGGTCGATTCTGGATTTAATGTCGTCAACAACGGTCATAGCTTTCCCCGAAGCGCTGGCTGGCCCTATTGGATCTTTTCTTCATAGCCTCGCAGAGCTTTAATATAATTGGCTCGTTCAAAGGCAGCCGAGTCTTCCACCCGGTTCTCTGCCATGACCCCGCGCAATTGATCCACGGAGGCGTAACCATTTTGATCCATCCAGTTTTCAAACTCCTGCAATACCAGGCTGGCAGAAGCAAGCCCATTTTTTAGCAGCTTCGAAACCATTTGAACCACGGTGCTGCCAACCATGATGCCTTTGACCATTTCCTGCCCGCTATGCACGCCCCCGCTCAGGGCATAGTCCATCTTGATGTGCGGAGAGCTCAAGGCGATCCAACGCAATGGCAGGAAGAGGTCGGCGGTGGTGGAAAGACGCGCCCGAGTATTGACTTCCAAAGTTTGAATGTCGATATCCGGCTGCATAAAGCGGTTGAAGAGCACCAGTCCGGATGCGCCTGCTTTTTTGACGCGCTCCAAAAAATGCGGGAGCGCAGTGAAGTAGGGCGAAAGCTTGACAGCAACCGGGATGTGCACGGAGGAGCAAACTTCATGGATCAGTGTCACGTAGTTTTTTTCAATCTGTTCCGAGCTCAGCGCAGAGTCGGTCGGCAGCGCATAAATATTCAGCTCCAGGGCATCTGCTCCGGCTGCCTGTAAATTCTGCGCAAGCGAGATCCATCCACCGTGTGTACTGCCATTCAAGCTGGCAATCACCGGAATTTCAAGCGCTTCCTTGAGTTGACGCAGGTTTTCCAGGTAATGGTCAGCGCTGGTTAAAATTTGCTGCGGTTCGGGCAGATAAGTCTGTGCTTCTGGCTGGCTCTCCGTCCCGCGCTCCAAAAAGTAATTTAAACGCAGCGTCTCGTGGGTTATTTCTTCTTCAAACAGGGAATACATCACCAGCGCCCCCACACCGGCATCTTCCAGCCTTTTAGCGAGCGTAACCTCCCGTGAAATGGGAGAAGCTCCAGCCAGAAGAGGATTCTTGAGATGCAATCCGAGATAATTCGTCCGCAAATCTGCCATGTGCCTCTCCTTTGTCCGGTAAATTGAAAACGATGACGCGCTCAGGCACGTCATCGTTTATTTTACCTTAGTTATCGGTTAGCTCTCAACGCCAGGCGCTACGACCCTGATTCGGTTGGCTGTCCGTCAACGCCAGCTGCTTTGCCAACTTTCATGGCTGCCAGCTGAGAATAAATCGAATAGCGCCGTTCAGCGTCCGCCTGGGCGGCTTTCATCAAAACTTCCGCACGCGCCTCGTCCGACTGCAGCAGCATGCGATAGCGGGTCTCGTTGTAAGCATATTCCGAAACCTGAATGGTCGGTTCCTTGGAATCGAGCTGCAGCGGGTTGACGCCCTGCGCTTCCAGGCGCGGATCGTAGCGGTAGAGCTGCCAGGCACCCGACGAAACAGCCATCTTCTGCTGGCTCAAGCCCTTGAACATGTCTACGCCATGGGCAATGCAGTGAGAGTAAGCGATGATGAGCGACGGCCCTTCGTAGGCATCCGCCTCCAGGAAGGTCTTCAAAGTCTGCGCGTCATTGGCGCCCATAGCTACCCGGCCGACGTAGATATTGCCGTAGGTCATGGCAATCATACCCAGGTCCTTCTTGGGCCGGTCTTTCCCGTTGGCGGCAAATTTTGCCACGGCAGCGCGTGGGGTCGACTTGGAGGACTGACCACCGGTGTTGGAGTACACTTCGGTGTCGAGCACCAAAACATTGACATCCCGCCCCGAAGCCAGAACGTGATCCAGGCCGCCATAGCCAATATCGTAAGCCCAACCGTCACCGCCAATGATCCATACGCTCTTGCGCACCAGATAATCGGCCAATGAGTTCAACCGGCGCAGTTCCGGGTCATCCGAGGCACCAATTGCGGCCTTGAGCTTTGCTACGCGCAGCCGCTGAGCGGAGATTTCGGCTTCGTTCTTTTGGCTGGCGTTCAACAGTTCGTTTGCCAGGTCTTCTCCAACCTTGCTGGCATTGCGGGTGAGCATCTCGCGCGCGAACTCAGACAGCTTGTCGATGGTCAGGCGCATCCCCATGCCAAACTCAGCATTATCTTCAAACAGCGAATTGGACCAGGCCGGCCCGCGTCCGTCTTTATTAATCGTGTAAGGCGTGGTAGGCAGGTTGCCGCCATAAATGGAGGTGCATCCGGTCGCGTTGGCAATCACCATGCGGTCACCAAACAGCTGTGAAGCCAGCTTGATGTAAGGGGTTTCACCGCAGCCGGCGCAGGCGCCGGAAAATTCAAACAGCGGTTCCAGCAGCTGCGAGTTTTTAATCAGGTGCGGCGAGAAGGTCGTCCGATCGATAAGCGGCAGCTTGAGGAAGAAGTCCCAATTCTTCATCTCCTGTTCCCGGATGGGCGGCTGCGGAGCCATATTGATGGCTTTGCGGTTGGGGTCGGTCTTGTCTTTGCCGGGGCAGTTAGCCACGCACAGGCCACAGCCGGTGCAGTCTTCGACCGCAACCTGCACGGTCCAGGAATAACCTTCTTTCCAGTCCTTGGCTTTAGAGCCGATGTGTTTGAAGGTTTCGGGTGCATCCGCCAGCAGCTCATCTTTGTAAATCTTGGTGCGGATGGAAGCATGCGGGCAGACGTATGAACAGCGTCCGCATTGGATGCACAAATCGGGTTCCCATACCGGAACTTCCAGCGCGATGTTGCGCTTCTCGTAACGGGTGGTGCCGGTGGGGAAGGTGCCATCAACTGGCATCTGGCTGACCGGAACCGCATCACCGCGCCGGTCGATGATAGCGCCGAGCGTTTCACGCACATAATCCGGGGCCTCAGCGGGCACTGGGGGCCGCCGTTCCAACAAACTGGTCACCTGTGAGGGGTAATTAACCTGGTACAGGTTGGCCAGGGCATGGTCTACAGCGGCAAAGTTGCGCTGAACCACCGCCTCGCCACGTTTGCCGTAGGTCTTCTCGATGGAGTGCTTGATCGCCGCAATCGCTTCGTCGCGCGGAAGGATGCCGCTGATAGCGAAGAAGCAGGTCTGCATGATGGTATTAATGCGCTGCCCCATGCCAGCGGCGTCCGCCACACGGTAGGCGTCAATCACATAAAACTTGAGATTCTTGGCAATGATTTGGCGCTGCATTTCAGCCGGCAGCGTGTCCCAGACTTCTTCCGGGCCATAGATGCTGTTCAGCAGGAAGGTTCCACCCTTGCGTGCATACTTCAGCAGGTCTAGCCGGTCGACAAAGCTAACCTGATGGCAGGCCAAAAAGTGAGCTTCACCTTCAGAAATGAAGTAGGGTGCGCGGATCTCTTGCGGGCCAAAGCGCAAGTGCGAAATGGTCAACGAACCGGACTTTTTCGAGTCGTACTCAAAGTAACCCTGGGCGTAGTTGGCGGTTTCATCGCCAATGATTTTGATGGAGTTCTTATTGGCGCCCACGGTGCCATCGGAACCCAAGCCGAAGAACATGGCCTGAATGACATTGCTGGGCAAGATTTCAAATGTTGGGTCATAATCAATACTGAGGTTGGTGACGTCATCAATGATGCCGACGGTGAACTGACGGCGGGGATGATCCTTTTTGAGTTCCTCAAATACGCCGTTCACCATGGCCGGGCTAAAATCTTTCGAAGAAAGGCCATAGCGCCCGCCTACGACGAGCGGCATCTGCTGGTAATGTGCCAAACCATCTTCCAAACCGACTCGCAGCGCGTTGACCACGTCTATGTACAGTGGTTCGCCAGTAGAGCCGGGTTCCTTAGTGCGATCCAATACCGCCACCTTGCGTACGGAGGCCGGCATGACTTCTATCAGGTGACCGATTGAGAATGGCCGGTACAGACGCACAACCACAACGCCAACCTTTTCACCCCGTTCCATCAGATACCGGGCAGTTTCGCTGGCCGTCTGAGCGCCAGAGCCCATCAGGACGATGACGCGCTCAGCTTCAGGATGACCGTAATATTCCATCACACGGTACTGCCGGCCCGTCAGGTCAGCAAAGCGATCCATCTCTTCTTCGACGATGCGCACGGTTTCGTCATAATAGCGATTAACCGCCTCGCGTCCCTGGAAGTACACATCGGGGTTCTGAGCGCTACCACGCAGCACCGGATGATCGGGAGAGAGAGCCCGCTGGCGGTGAGCCATGATCATGTCTTCGTTCACCAGGGTACGCAGGTCATCATCGGAAAGCCGTTCAATCTTATTGATTTCATGTGAGGTGCGGAAGCCGTCGAAGAAATGCACAAAAGGCACACGCGCCCGCAGCGTGGAGGCTGTGGCGATGGCAGCGCTGTCTTGGGCTTCCTGAACGGAATTGCTGGCCAGCATGGCGAAACCGGTGGCACGGCAGGCCATCACATCCTGATGGTCGCCAAAGATGGAAAGCGCCTGTGCGGCCAGAGAACGGGCCGAAACATGAAACACTGCCGGCGTCAGCTCACCGGCAATTTTGTACATATTGGGGATCATCAACAACAGACCCTGAGAAGCGGTGAAGGTGGTCGATAGCGCTCCCGCCTGCAGTGCCCCATGTACCGCGCCGGCAGCCCCACCCTCTGATTGCATTTCCACTACCGTCGGGATGGTACCCCAGATGTTTGGCACCCGTTCCGCCATCCACTGGTCGGCATATTCGCCCATAGCGGAAGAGGGCGTGATGGGATAAATCGCAATAACTTCATTCAAGCGGTATGCCACATGAGCGGTAGCCTCATTGGCGTCGGTCATGACCATTTCTCGTTGCATTCAAACACTCCTTAATGGTATTCGGGTTGCACCCTTTATTGATACACACAAAAACAAAACCTTCTCCCGTTTGGCGGAAGGCTCGGCAATTATTCTAACCGATTTATAAAAATTGGTGGGGGAATTTTTGGGCTAAATCCTTAAGACAGGTTACGCCACAACCCGGGCTCCGCCTTCGGCACGGTGGCACTGGCTGAGGTCAAACACTCAGCAAATCCGGAAAGCGTGTCAACAAGCGGGGGAGCGCCAAGAGCAATGCGGAGAGCGTTTTGCCGTCCCGGATCTCCCCGTTCCAGGCCATCTGATAAGCCACCTTGACTGGTATGCGGGATAGGCTCAGAAATTCATCCTCATCCTGTTCCAGCGGCGCCGCGAAGAGCCCTTCCGCCAGGTAGATGTGCATGTATTCAGTGGAGTAGCCAGCCGCCATGTAAAAACCGCCCAGCCTCGCCAGCTCGCGGCAGTCCTGCCCAGTTTCTTCGCGCAGTTCCCGGCGGGCCGAGGCTTCGGGCTGTTCGCCCTCGTCCATCACACCCGCTGGCAGCTCCAAAAGTGGGCTTTCTGCGCCCAGGCGATATTGGGTAACGAAAATCAGGCAGCCTTGGTCATCCACTGGTAGCAGCGTCACCGCATTGGCATGATCCACCAGATCGTAGGCCCGCTCGCGGCCATCTGGCAGGCGAAAGGTAATTTTTTCGACATCAAACGCATGGGCTTGCAATACTTTCTCGCGGCTGATAATCGGGTTGGTCTCTTCCATCGTTTGGCTCCATCTGGCAAATTCAAGCGCAATTTTACCGCTTTAAAGAACGCACACTTTTCACGCTAAAGAGGTCGGCAAAAAAAGGCGTGAAGCTTGATAGCTTCACGCCCAGTGTTCACGCGCTTCAAACTCAGGGGATCTGCAAAACCTGACCCGGCTCCAGCTCATAAGGCGCCTGCAGCCCATTAACGGCAATGATTTGTTCCGGCCAGACGTCGCCATACTCACAGGCGATGCTATAAACCGTTTCACCCGCCGAAACCGTCCAGGTGTCGGGGTGTTCCAAAATCATGCGATCTTCGGTTGGCCAGCTGCCGCTCTGCGGTACCTGCAGCACGTCGCCAATGCTGAGCATACTGCCAGCATAGAGGTTGTTGAGTTCCAACATCTCGCCCGGGTCAACGTCAAAACGGCGGGCCAGGCAATAGACCGTCTCACCGCCTTGCACCGCCCAGGTGACCGGCCGGGTCATCACGGGAGTGGGCGGGAGGGGCGTAGGCGTGGCGGTGCCAGCCGGTGTTGGCGTGGCTGGAGGCTGGGTGATGGCTACACTCGTTCCCTGGGCATTGATGATGATCTGGGTGGGTTGGTTAAAATCCTTGATCACCGATTGGGCTGTCGCTGTAGAGCTCAAGATCTGCCGATCAACCGGCAGCTCTGTGGGGTTTATCTCCGGGGTTCCAGGCACCGTGACTGGCGCGGTCGAAGCTGACCGGTTGCAGCCAGCCAGGATCATTGCCATCAGGATCGGCAAGAGCAATAAAGTCTTATATTTTGTACGCATGGGTCCTACTCCTTAAATACGGCAATCTTGTTCATTTTAGTTTGCAACTTCCATGCCAATTCGAAGGATAGGCTTATCGCTATCCACACAAAAAAAAGACATGTGCCAGCAGAAGGCTATTAAAACAAAAAAGCCGGGTTGCCCCGGCGGTTAAACCAAAAAGACTAAATTTTTTTCAGAACGGGCAGGCCCGATGCTAACTCGACGACTTTCTTTCCCGCCGGCAGTTCGTTTACTTCCTGCCCTTTACGGATCTCAGCGGTAAAGTAATAGAGGTCGGTGGTTTTACCGCTGGCGCGGGTCACTTTCTTGACGTGCAGAAAGTATTCTTTACCTTTTGAATTTTTAAAGCTGTATGCCATTTTTTCCTCCGTGATGAATCACATTATTGAGATTAATTCAGTTTAACCAATTGTAAATTGTTTGTCAAACATCAAAACCGAGCGGCGCAAGCTGCCATGTAGGATTACCATACATCTTGGACAGTGAAGGATAAGGAAAGGAAAGCAGGAATTGGATTACCATAACGGTTAGAGCACCACCTCAACCAATAATGGAGGATCCAAGACCTGCTATGAATAAGATAACACAAGAAATGAAATATAGACAATCCATCGTGCAGTATGCCCAAAGTCATGGAGTGAGTCGCGCGAGTCGGAAATACAA
>DAOUFF010000053.1:0-8067 GCA_034430195.1 Anaerolineaceae bacterium
ACAAAATCTGCGCTCGCGATGACACAATTGGCCTGTCATTGCGAGCCTGCGAAGCAATCTCTCTTTTCTGTTTGCCATCCCTTGACAACCGAGATCGCCATACCCAGAGGGCACATTGCGCTACGCTCGCGATGACACAATTGGCCTGTCATTGCGAGCCTGCGAAGCAATCTCTCTTTTCTGTTTGCCTGCTCCGGAAAGGCGAGATCGCCACGTACCTCGCGATGACAGACCGTGCTGTGCGAGCCTGCGAAGCAATCTCGCTTTTAGGTTTGCCAGCCATGAAAAACCGAGATCGCCGCGCTACGCTCGCGATGACACAATTGGCCTGTCATTGCGAGGCACGAAGCAATCTCGCTTTTAGGTTTGCCCGCCCTGGACAACCGAGATCGCCACGTCCCTCGCGATGACAAAATCTGTGCTTGCGATGACAAAAAAGCCTTGCGAAGACAGATAAGCATCGGAGTCTCAAGGGGGTCCTCTGCATGTGCTTTGATAGACGTTAACGGCTGGCAGCTGAATCGGTTTATGCTATACTTTTAGAGTAACCTTAAATTAGTTTAAGGCAGAATATTTTTCGCAGAACTGGGCGGCTGCGTCCCGAAATGAAACCCTTAATCTGTTTGCATACCCTCACCAAAAATACCCGCCTGCTTTTAGATGCGGCGAAGTTTGGCACTGTCTCCCTTAGGCGGCATGATGGCTGACCTGACGCTGAGCGACCTGGTTGCCATCGGCATCGTCGCCATCGCGGCAATTCTGTCGATTGTTTATTGGCTGTTTCGCCACAAACTTTCCACCCACAAGCTACGCCGTCCGGAGGTCACCCAGGCAGTCGAGCAGATGAACTCGGCAGCTGCTGAAAAAGGCCAGCGCCTGATTTTGGCGCTGGGGGATCGCTACAACGATGCCCCAGGCGACCTGGGTGGCGCTGCCGGTCTGCCGCTTTTGGCAGGCTGCACCTCCCGCTCCGCATTCACCGACCAACCTTTGAAGGTTGTCAGTGGGGATGGTTCCCTGATGCTGCTCAGTCAAATGGCGGCACAGCGGATCTACAACCATGCCCAAGCCCCTGCCTTGTTTTCCCCCGATGAGATTCATTTGGCAGCCACGGCTGGCTGGCCCTTCATGGCCGGACTGCTGCCAGAGGTGGGACGACGCGGGAATTTTGGCTTGCTGATGGATGGACACTTCGAAGGCGAAAGCTTACTCGCGCTGGATCTGGCCGACCGCAAACAAATGACCATCGCTGCCAGCAGCGATGCCATCACTGGGCAAGGCGCCATCTTCCTGGAAACCGACAGCCCGATCGTCGGCGAAGACCACTTTGTCCCATTTTTTGACCCGGCTGCCAAAGGCGGTAAGGGGGCCATCTTATCGGCACTGGACGTCTTGCGGGTAGCAGTATGCCTGGCGTTGGTCGTTGGAGCGGTCCTCAAACTTGCGGGGCTGCTGCCATGAAGAAATTCTGGCCAGCGCTCGTTGCTGCACTTACCGGCATTTTTGTGATCGCCGCGCTTATTCTGCGGCCGAAGCTGGACGCCTACCTCGGGCTGATTTTGCAATGGGCGGTGATCACCGCCAGTATGGCCCTGCTGGTTGCAATTGCTAAACTGGCAATCAACCAGCTGAGCGCCATCCTGACCGGGCGGAAAGGTTTCATTTTCAGCATCGTTGGCCTGGCAACGTTTATCATCAGCCTGGTAGGCGGGCTGCGACTGGGGGTCGACAATGCCGGTTATCAGCAGTGGATCAGTGCCATTCAGACGCCGCTAGAGGTCAGTCTGTTGGGCCTGACGGCGATCGTATTGACCAGTGCCTCGGTGCAGGTCTTTCGTAAACGGGGGTGGACGCCGCTGACGGTCTCTTTTGGGCTGAGCGCCATTGTCTTTTTAATCGTCCAGAGTGGTTTCATCAGCACATCAAAATTCCCGCAGCTCGCACCAATATTTACCTTTCTGCAGCAAGTACCCACCGCCGGGGCGCGTGGCTTACTAATTGGCGTGGCTGCCGGCGCACTGGTGATGGCCGTGCGCGTCATTTTTGGCATGGGGAGGCCTGCCAGTGACTGAGCAGCCGCGGGAGTTCGTCATCTGCCAGCAATGCGGCGGGAAAAACCTGCCCTTTGCCACACGCTGTGTGCACTGCGGCAGTACCCTCGACGTCCTTTTCACGGTTGAAGGCTCGCAGGCAGCTCAAGCACCCCAGCCCACAGAGAATGAAGAGTCAGATGATCTGCTGCAGATTTTGGAAAACCTGCATAGCGGTGAAGCCTTCCGCGATCTCGCGCCAGAAAACAGCGGCGACACCCCAGCCGATTCAGCGGATACCCGCGAAAGCGGCCAGGCTTCCTCAGGGCTGGAGGATGAGACGCCAGAATGGCTGCAGCGCATCCGGCAGCGGGCCCTGCGCGAGGATGACGCCTCAGGGAACCTGGTAAAACCCAGCCGGCCCGCCGGTGATGCTGCTGAACCAGCCAATGCTTCTGCCATTGACCGCGAATTTAATGATTGGATCGCACGTATACGCGAGAAGGCACAGCGCGAAGCTTCACGGCAGGCCCGCCTCGCAGCGCAGTCTGCAGCGGAGGCCGAAGATGGTACCCCAGCCTGGCTCAGGCGGGTGCGGGCGCTGCAGCCAGGAGATGACCCCGCCTCGCCGGAAGAGCAAGGCAGGGCTGGTCACCCTGGCAATGATTGGGCTGTGGAATGGACCCCCGAAGCGCTGGAAGCATTGCGCCGCAGAGAACAAGAGAAAACCGATGAAATTACCACTGCGGTAGACCAGCCGTCCGCGGATGAAAACGCAACTTTAGACTCCACAGAGCAGATTGAGACTCTGCCGGCGGAAACCTCGGAGGACCATACGAGCCAGCCTACCGAGCTGGCGCCGGAAGAAACTCAAGCCGTGCCAGTGGTGAAAGAATCTCAGAGTGTGGCAGCTGAACAAGAGCCTGCCGAGTTGCTGCCGGAGGGATCCGCCGCTGATTCGGATGAAAGCCCCCTGCCCGAGCCTGCCACCGCTTCCCAAAAGTCCCCTGAGAGCAACAGCCCCAACGAGGCGAGCGTGCCAGAAGGGAGTGCACAGCCTACAGAAGAAGAAACAGAGCAGCCAAAACAGACCGGAGAATTGCCGGCAGATCTGGTTTTGCTGCGCAGCCAGCAAGAAAACGCAGAGCTGCTCCGGCGCCTAATCGGGCTGGAAGGCAAGCCATCGCGCCTTGTCCGCAAGGAGCAACCCGCCCCCTCAACCGCCGGCCGGTTGGTGGCGGCTGCGCTTTTGATCCTCGGCCTGATTGCCGCAATCATTTTTACGCCAGCACAAAACATTGTGCCCAGCGAGCCGCTCCCCGCACCAGCGGCAGCCTTTGCGGCCCGTACCGCTCAGCTTGAGCCTGCTGATCGGGTCTTGATTTTATTGGATTACCAACCCGCCGTGCGGGTAGAGATGGAACAGGCCCTGCTGCCAGTGCTTAATCGATTAACTGATCGGGGGGTGACCTGGCAGCTGGCAGCGCTGCACCCGGCGGGCGTTTGGCTGGGCGCTGAGCTTACCCGGCAAAGCCAAAACGAGCAACCCGTGCAAACTGAATTTTTGCCGGGCGGGCAGTTTACATTGCTGGCCTGGGCAGCCCAGGTTCAGCCTGAATGGGAGCTGCCGCGCCTGATTCCCGCTGGACTGGGCAATCTGCCCGATTATGCAGCCATCATTTTGGCTGGCGACTCAGAGTCGGGGCTGCGCGCCTGGATGGAACAAGCTGGCCCATGGCTTAAGGATAGTGATACCCTGCTGGTCAGTGCCCGCCAATTGGCAGCGCTGGCCCTGCCTTACTACGACTCGGGGCAGTTGAGCGGAATGATAACGGTTCTTGACCCCTGGCAGGGCACTGAAGCTGGCTTTTTGCTGGGTACATCCTACCGGGCATATCAGGCCGGCATTTTGATTATGTTGGTATTGCTCCTTTTGGGGATGATCATCAAAGCCGAACATGACGCCAACCTGGACGGCAAGGAGAAGCAGCCATGAGCTCCGTTGATTTAACACTTGGCTTGCTCGGGTTGGCACTGACGGTGATGATCTTCAGCTACGTATTGGGAGACAACTTGTTCTTTCGGATCGGGCTATATGTGCTCGTGGGTGTCAGCGCGGGGTATACCGCAGCTGTACTCATTACCCGGGTGCTTATCCCACTGCTTGTGCAGCCACTAGGAAAGCCCGGCACGCCAGCCTTTTTCTGGACTTTAGTCCCGGTCGCTTTGTGTGTGCTCCTGGCGCTGATGCTCATTCCACGCGCCCTGCAGGCGGGGAAATTCCCGCTGGCATTTCTGAGCGGAGTGTTGGCGGCATTAGCGCTGGTCGGAATCAGCCGCGGGACACTGGCACCCCAATTGCTGGCGGTGGTCGATCGCTTTGATCCGCGTTTGCTCACCCGCAATGCCAGCGTGGATTGGAGGCAATTAATTGAAGCGGTGGCCATGCTCGTTGGTGTGGTAACGGTGCTTTTTTATTTTCACCATCACGGACGCGACAAGCAGAGCGCGGTGGAACCGATGATTACCAGCCTGTCAAGCATCGGGCAGATCTTTATTGGAATTTTCTTGGGCGCATTGTTTGTTGGTCTTTATTCAACCGCCCTGATCGCTCTGATCTCACGGCTGGAGTGGATCGGGGACTTTATCTCCCGCCTGTTCTGAGGGCTTAAGCACAGATGAGTAACCGCACCTACCTCAGCGTCGATATTGGTACGAGCCAGACTCGGGTTTGCCTGTTTGACAACCAGCGCGGGCCCTTTGAACTGCGCTCCCGCGCTCATTCAGCGACAACGCTGCAGGTGGGCCGGGATGTGCGCAGCGGTTTTATCGCTGCGGTCGAAAAGCTGGAAACCCAGACTGGAAGGCCGCTCTTGGATAATCGAAAACATCTCATGATGAGCGAATCCGGCGAAGCCTGGGGTGTTTCGGGTGCAGGCCTGACTTTCTCAGCGAGCGCGCCCATCCGAACGATCATCATCGGCGCTTCAGAAGCATATTCTTTGCCGGCTCTGCGCCGGCTGGTCAGCTTTTTTGACTGTGAGATCGTGCTTGAGATCAACCTGCAGCAGACCCTGAACGAAACCGCCCAGTTGGAAGCGATGCTGGCCGCACAGGCAGACTTAATCGTTTTGGCCGGCGGGGTGGAAGGCGGAGCGGAGCGAGCGCTGCGGGTTGCCATCGAAAACTTACGCCTCCTCTGTCATGACCCGGCCCGAGTGTCAAAAGTGCAGATCGTTTATGCCGGCAACAGCGCTTTGGCCGAATTTGCGGAACGGGAAATTGAGGCTCCGGCAGATTTTCACCTGGCTGGCAATATCCTGCCGGCCATCGGCTGGGAAGACCAATCCCCTGCGTGGGCAGCGATGTGCTCGGCTTTTGCGCGCGTGCGTGAGCAGCAGACGCCCGGTTTGAGCGAGCTCCAATTGCAGCTCAGGCAGCACGCTCTGCCAGTTACTTTCGCTTACGGCCGCATGGCACGTTTTTTGGACGGGATGCGGCCCCAAGGCAGAGGTGTGATGTTATTGGATGTGGGCGCTGGAGGCGTTTCAGTGACTGCCGCCCGGCATGAAGATCTTTATGGGCTCCGGTTTCATCCCAGCCTGAACTCAGAAGCGCTGCGCCAGACACACCAGTTGAGCGGCATGAATGTCGATTTTGACACAACCGCCGATTATCTCAGCAATCTGATGGCTCATCCTGAAATGCTGCCGGCCACCCTTGAAGAAATGACCATCTTTCAGGCCTGGGCTCAGGTGAAGATTCGTCAGGCGCTGTCGGCATTGCAGGAACTTTACCCGGCGTTTGGTTGGGACGAACGCAGCGGGCTGCAAAACGCCTATGAACCCATCATTTTCAGCGGAGAACTCTTCAGCAGCACCGAGGCACTCCATCAGGTGCTGCTGACGGGCCTGGGCGGCATCATGCCGCATGGCATCACCACTTTTGTGCTTGACCGGTCTCAGATACTCGCTGCCTTGGGTGCATTGGCTGAGGTTGAACCGCTGGTAGCAGCCCAGGTGCTGGATTCTGACCTCTTCTTCAACTTGGGGACGGTAGTCAACGTGGACAGCCCTGACCGCGAAGGCAGCCTGGCGCTAACGCTAGAGGTCGCAGAGGAGGAATCCTCCCGCGATTTCTATTCAGTGAGCGTCGGAAAACTTGCCCACCTGGGAGTTTTGGAGGGCAGCCGGACAGACATCTATCTCTCTCCCGAAGAAAGCTGTGATGTGGGAATGGGGATGCCAGGCTTGGGCGGATGGCTGACCGTCGCCGGCGGCGCGCTGGGTGTCATCATTGATGCACGCGGGCGCCCGCTGAAGCTGCCCGAAGATGACCAAAAAAGGGCTAAACTCATGAACGACTGGCTGTGGGAATTGGGGGGATAAGTTGAATACAGCTCTGATCAGTAAAAACCGTCAACTGATGCGCAGCTTTAGGCTTCCCTGCCTGGGTCGGGTTTTGGTTCAAATCGGACAGACCGTCGCTCCCGGAGATGTCATCGCAGAAGCGCAGCTGCCAGGCCACTATCAGGTATTTGATGTCATTAAAAACCTGGGGGTCAGGCCAGACCGCCTGGATCAGTCGATCAAAAGATTGACTGGCGACACGTTGGCAGCCGGAGATGTGATTGCCCAAAAAAACGGGGTACTTTCGCGCATCTACCGGGCGGCGGAAGATGGCCAGGTGCTCTCAGTGCGGGGCGGAAGAATCACCTCGGCCCTGGGCATTCGCACACAGCAGGTTCAGGCGGCGTTCCCTGGCCAGGTTGTCCAAATTTTGCCAGAACGGGGAGCGGTTGTTGCGGCGCAGGGAGCGCTGCTCGAAGCCGCTTGGTCCAGCGGCGGCAATGTTCACGGGTCGTTCCAGACCCTTGCCCCAGATTTTGCCAACCTGGGTCGGAGCAGTGATTCACTCGAACTGGGCGGCAAGATTTGCTTTATTGAAAGCATCTCCGCCGGAGAACGCCTGCGCAGGGTGCTTGCCCTCAAGCCGGCCGCACTCATTTTTCAATCTGTCTCTGGCGAAGCCCTGCCCGAATTGGGAAAATCAGAAATCCCGCTCTTCATCCTGGCCGGGTTTGGAGACCTTCAGGTGGACAGGCAAACCCGGGATGTACTGACCGCGATGGAAGGCGGGACGGTATACTGCCTGGGGGCAGATGCGCATAGCCGGGGGGTAGTGTTTCTTCCTGCCGAAGGCGAAACCAGCCAGGCCTTGCTTGAAGCAGAAGAAACCATCCATACCGGCAGTCTGGTGCGGCTGTTGGGGCTGCCCTATACTGGCAGCATCGGGACGGTGATCGAACTGCCGGAAGCGCCGGAGCGGTTTGCCAGTGGTCTTTCGGCGCGGGCAGCGGTAGTGAAGCGCGATGACCAGGAGGTCATCCGGGTTCCTTTGGAAAACCTCGAGTTGCTGCTCACCTAAAGCTCACTCCTGTGGCGTGGGTGTTTGCAAGTAACTGGCGGTAACCCAGCCCTCCTGGCCAGCGGAGATGCGAACGAATTCCCAAACAAGGCCTCCAGCGAGCTGCTGGGTACCCAGCAGAGTCACCTGATCTCCCTGATTAAGATAAGCCAGGATCAAAGCGTTAATGTCCGGTTCGGCGCGCAATACCAATCCGGTTTCAGAGGTAACGACTGCGATCACCGGCACGCGGGTTGCAGAAGGCGCTGGGGTCTGACTGGGGGCAGGTGTCATGGTTTTTGAAGGCTGGAGGGTGGGGGAAGCTTGCGGGGTACGGGTTGCGGTGGCTGGGAGCGGGGTAGGCATGCTCGCTATTGATGCTTGAACCTCGGGCACGGGTGGCTCGGAAAGCCCGGGTAACTGCAATGGGGAGATGAAACTGAGCCCAACTCCAAGCGACAGCAGCAGTAAAACAACGGCCATGATCCAGCCCGAAAGCTTGTGCGGTTTCAGCCCGACCGAGCCCAAAGTTAGAAGCATGACCAGCATGCTGACACAAGCCCGCAGCAGGGCCAGCAGCAAAAGCGCTTGCCAGCCATCTGCAGGTTTCATCTGGAATTGCCAGCCAGCA
>DAOUFF010000054.1:0-9608 GCA_034430195.1 Anaerolineaceae bacterium
TTTGGACTGCTTTTAGTTTTTCTTCATTACTAAACTTTGTCATAATAAAACTGCACCTCCTCAGTTGGATTTATTGTCCAACTTTTGGGGTGCAGTTCACGTTGAGCGGCTTTTTGATTGCTGGGAACATTTCACACGTTTCATTCGTTAATTAATTATCAGGCTCAATGCTGCCTGACGAAGGAGTGAGAAATGAAAATTGGCATCAGTCGTTCAAGAAAAATATCCCTGGTTTTGGCAGTAGTATGCACCGCCGCGCTTGTTTTAGCTGCCTGTAACATGCCCACGCCCGGTGAAGGCGGCGACCCAGTGGAACAGGCTATCCAGACCCTGCAAGCCCAGGCCACGCAGGATTACTATTCCACGGTTGTGGCACAGCTGACCCCTACAACACCTTCATTTCCGGTGAGCCCAACCAACACCATCACCGCCCCCACCAACACCCAACCTCAGCCCGGCACTCCGCTGCCGACGGCGACCCAGCAGGTGATCATTGTGACCCCGACCCCCATCCCAGCCACAGCCACACCCATCCCGCCGACCGCCACGCCTGTCCCCTGCAACCAGGCTTCTTTCGTTGGTGATGTGACCATTCCAGATGGTACCAAGCTGGTTGCTGGAACCACATTTACCAAAACCTGGAAGATTAAAAACTCCGGTTCATGCACCTGGACTGACCAGTACGATGTCACTTTTGTCAAAGGCGATCAGCTTGGCACCACTACCATTGTAGACTTGCCCAAAGCTGTAAAACCTGGCGAGACCATCGAAATCAGCGTCCCGATGGTTGTTCCGTCAACCCCGGGCACTTATAAGAGCCACTGGCAGCTGGTTAACACCAATGGCGTCCGCTTTGGGACCGGGCCAGATTCAAAAGGTACTTTTTGGGTAGAGATTGTGGCCACGGAAGGCAAAGGCAATATTTACAGCTTTGCGGCGCATGCATGTGATGCCAAGTGGTCCAGCAGTAGCAAGAACCCGCTGCCCTGCCCGGGGAAGGAAACTTCCATCGATGAGGGCTATGTGTTGACCAAAGACCAGCCCACCCGCGAAGATGGCGGAAAAGAAAATGAGATCGGCCTGATCACCCGGCCCGACGATGCGGACGCAGGTTACATTCAAGGCATCTACCCGTCCTTCCCGATCAAAAATGGCGACCGTTTCAGAGCAGCCATCCAGTGCGAAGGCAACAGCCCGAAATGTAAACTTAAATTTGAACTTTACTACCGCCTGGCCGATGGCAACCCCAAAGAATTGGGTGAATGGCATGAAATCTCGGACAACCTGTGGAACCGCATCGATGTAGATCTTTCAGCTCTGGCTGGCCAAAATGTTCAATTCTACCTGGTCGTCTGGAATGACGGGACCTCAGTGGATAACCGCGGGCTATGGCTGAATCCAGTAATTTACCGGCCGTAGACTGCCAGCTCAAACAAAAACAAGCCTGCCAGCCGGCAGGCTTGTTTTGTCTTTGCAGCCTGACTGAGCAGGGACTGCCGGCAGTCGGGCTGAGGCGCGTGATACAATAACCTCTGCATACATAACCTGGCACAATGATACAGAAAGGCGTAAACATGACAAATCGTATTCCCCTGGTTGCAGGTAATTGGAAAATGAACAAGACCCCATCAGAGGCAGTCGCCCTAATCCGCGAGCTTCTCCCCCAGGTTTCAGGAGTGCCCGGTGTAGACGTCGTCGTCTGCCCCCCCTTCGTCGATCTGGCCGCCGCCTCTCAGGAGCTGCAAGGCAGCCCGGTTGCTTTGGGCGCGCAAAATATGCACTGGCAGGCTTCCGGTGCTTACACCGGAGAAATTTCGGCAGCCATGCTTAAGGAACTTTGCCAGTACGTCATCCTGGGGCATTCCGAGCGGCGGGCGATGTTCACCGAGACCGATGAAAGCGTCAACCGCAAGGTCAAAGCGGCTTTAGCGGCCGGGTTGAAGCCAATCATGTGCGTCGGTGAAACCCTTGAAGAAAATCAGGCCGGCAGCACTGCGGCGGTTGTCATTCGCATGGTGAGCGAAGGCCTCAAAGACCTTAGCGCCGAAGAAGCCCGCTCGGTCACCATTGCCTATGAGCCGGTCTGGGCGATTGGCACCGGCCTGGCTGCCACCCCCGAAGGCGCGAATGCCGTCCACAAAGATGTAATCCGGCCGGTTTTGGCTGAGATGTTTGGGGCAGAAGTGGGCGAGGGCATGCGCATTCTCTATGGCGGATCAGTGACCGACGCCAACGCGGCAGAACTGTTCGCCCAATCGGATATCGATGGCGGTCTGATCGGTGGAGCCAGCCTGAAAGCTGCTGCTTTCACCGCAATCGTTAAGGCTGCAGCCAACGCTCACTGATCAGGTAAGGCAGAGGGAGCCAGCTGCAGCCTGAAGGTGTTTGGCATTGACAAGGCTTTCTTCTTACCTATAATTAAAAAATCAACGGAGATCGAGGAAAGTAGACCGCGCATATCCCACAGGGAGGCACCGCCCAGACTGAAAGCGGGCCGGCAGATTGGCGGTTGAAGTTCCCTCGGGAGTTGTGTGAGTGAAACCCGCTGGCGGGCAAGTAGTTCGCACCGGGGTGTTCCCGTTAACGGACAACCTTGAGAGGGTCCATCTGGCTGCGGCTGGCTGGGCCAAGAAGGGTGGTACCACGGTAAAACAAACCCGTCCCTTTTTACAGGGCGGGTTTTTTATTGCCGCCCTCAGGGACAAGATGAGGTGAAAGATGGATGAAAATCTGACAAACTTGGAACAAGTCCGACAAACTGCTTTGGAGGCACTGCGCGCTGTTCAAACTTCGGCGGGACTGGAAGCATGGAAGCAAACCTATCTGGGGAAAGCTTCACAGGTGATGCGCGCCTTTGGTGCCCTTGGTCAGGCCCCACAGGAAGAACGGCCCACTTTGGGCCGGGCAGTCAATGAAGTCAAACTGGCTCTGGAGGGGGCTTTCGCTGAAAGGGAAACCGAAATCAGGCAGGCAGAGCTGGCTCAATCCCTGGCGCAAGAAAAGTTGGACGTCACCTTGCCCGGTCGGGCCGTCCGGCGCGGCCGGCTGCACCCGCTCAACATGACCCTTAGGGAGATTTACCGCATTTTCGGAGACATGGGTTTTCAGATCTATCGCTCTCCGGAAGTGGAATTGGACGATTACAATTTCACTTATCTCAATATGCCGCCCTATCACCCGGCCCGCGACATGTGGGACACCTTTTACACCGAGACCGAAGGCGTGCTGCTGCGTACGCATACCTCTCCGGGCCAAATTCGCATTATGCGGGAACGCTCGCCTGAAAACATCCGCGCGATTTTGCCTGGCGCCACCATGCGCTATGAGCAGCTGACAGCCCGCTCAGAGATTGAATTCATCCAGGTGGAATTGCTGGTCGTTGGCAAGGGCATCACCTTCGCCAACATGAAAGGCACGCTCAATGATTTCGCAGCCCGCACCTTCGGGCCGGAGGCACGGACGCGCCTGCGCCCTTCGCACTTCCCGTTCACCGAGCCCAGTGCTGAAATGGATGTGGAGTGCTTTGTGTGCGGCGGCACAGGCTGCAGCGTTTGTAAAGGTAGCGGCTGGCTCGAAATTCTCGGATGCGGAATGGTACATCCGGCTGTGCTGCAGTATGGCGGGTACGACCCGGCCGTTTTTTCCGGCTTCGCTGCTGGCATGGGGGTCGACCGGTCCACACTGATGCGCTACCGCATTGATGACATCCGACATTTCCGCAACAACGACATCCGCTTTTTGGAACAATACTAAGCCGGGGAGGACAAACGCGATGAAAGCACCCTTAAGTTGGATTAACGACTATGTGAATTTGGCCGACCTGAGCATTGAAGAGGTGGCAGTAAAACTTACCATGCTAGGCCTGGAAGTGGATGGCATCCTTTTGGTCGGGCTGGCAAAACCAACTGGTGTGAAGCATCAGTTCAAATATGAGGGGCTCAGCTGGCCAGCCGATAAATTCGTCGTGGCACAGGTCAACGAGGTTTTGCCGCATCCCAATGCGGATAAACTTGTGCTCTGCCGGTTGGAAGACGGCCAGGGAGAACATATTGTTTTGACCGGTGCCCCCAATTTATACGATTATAAAGGTATCGGAGAGCTCGCCGTGCCGCTGAAGGTAGCCTATGCCCGCGAAGGCGCCGAGCTTTACGATGGCCATCAGCCGGGCCAAGTGCTTACCCGCCTGAAGCGCGCAGTGATCCGTGGAGTGGAATCCACTTCAATGATTTGCTCTGAAAAGGAACTGGGGATCTCAGCTGAACATGAGGGTGTCATTTTGTTGGACGCGGATGCGCCCAGCGGAATGCCATTGGCAGAGTACATGGGGGATGCCGTGTTCGACATTTCCATCCTGCCCAACATGGCGCGCGATGCTTCCATCATTGGCATCGCACGCGAGCTGGCCGCGGTACTCAGGCGCCCGCTGTGCCTACCGGAAGGCGTCCCGATCAAAGCCGGCGGTGCCATTCAAGAAAAAGTCAGCCTTGAAGTGCACTCCGGCCAGCTTAATCCCCGCTTTATGCTTGGGATGGTCGAAAACGCACAGCCGCAGCTCAGCCCTTATCAAGTCCGGCGCAGGCTGTCTCTGGCGGGCATGCGCCCGATCGACGCATTGGTGGACGCCACCAACTATACGATGTTGGATACTGGTGAGCCGTTGCATGCCTTCGATTACGACCTGCTCGCCCAGCGCGCCGGCGGGAAGCCGGTCATCATCACCCGCCCGGCACAGCCGGGAGAGCAGCTGACCACGCTGGATGGTGAGACACATCGGCTGGATGAAACGATTGAGGTGGTCGCTGACACACGCGGACCACTCTCATTGGCCGGCATCATGGGCGGAGCCGAAACTGGCGTCTCGCATCAGACTCAAAACGTGTTGGTGGAAGCTGCGGCCTGGAATTTCATCAATATCCGCCAAACCGTCAGCAAACTCAAGATCAACAGCGAAGCTTCTTACCGCTTCAGCCGCAACGTTCACCCCGCCCTGGCAGAGACTGCACTAAGCCTGTGCCTGCGCCGCATGGTGGAATGGTCCGGCGGCACGTTGGTGCAAGGCGTGTGGGACGTTTACAGTCAAAAATGGGAAGACCCCACCATCCGCATCAGTGAGGCGAAAATCAGGAGCTTGCTGGGGGTTGAGATCCCGCTGGCCGAAGCTGCGGAAATTCTTAGCCGCTTGGGCTTTGACTGCCAGAATGCGGAAGGCGCCTTGCTGGTAACGACGCCGCCCACCCGCACTGACATCGAACCCGGGCTGGTCGGCGAGGCCAACCTGATTGAAGAAATCAGCCGAATTTATGGTTACGACCGCATCCCCGCTGAACGGCTGAGCGACACACTGCCTCCCCAAGTTGGCAATCCGGATCTGGCCATGGAAGAAAAAATCCGCGATCTCTTGATTGCCATGGGGCTGCAGGATACTGTGGCTTATCGCCAGACCTCGCCTGAACGGGAGGCCCGGTTGAACCCCGGCCGGCAGGCAGACGCAACGCTGGAGTATGTGCGGATTAAGAACCCCATTACGCCGGAGCGCACCGTCATGCGCCGCAGCGCGCTGGCCACCATGCTTGAGCTGTTGGAGCATAACGGCCCATTCCGCCCCGGGTTGGCAATGTTTGAACTGGGCCCGGTTTTCATTCCGGTGAGCGGCAGTTTATTGCCATTCGAAGCCAAACGCCTGTCCATTGGACTGATGGGGACCTGGGAAGCCCCTACCTGGCATTCGAAAGCCAGCCCACTGATGGATTTCTACGATCTCAAGGGCATCGTCGAAGAACTGCTGCGCGGCCTGCACCTGGAAGGAGTTCACTTCCAGGCGGAAGAGGACCCGGCTTTTCACCCCGGGAAATGCGCCCGCGTTTACAGCGGAGAGACCCTTCTGGGAACTATCGGCGAGATCCATCCGCTCGTGCGGAAGAATTATGAATTTGTTGATACCCCTGTCTTGGCTGGTGAGTTGGATGCGGACCAGTTGATCCGCCTGGGGCGCGACCAGTTCATCAATGTGCCGCTGCCGCCCTTCCCCTGGATGCGTGAGGATATTGCCGTTGTGGTGGATGAGACCGTCAGCGCCGATCAGCTTGAGCAAACCATTCGCCAGGCTGGAGGTAAGCTGTTGATTGACGTTCGCCTTTTTGATATATTCAGAAGTGAAAAGCTGGGCGTGGGCAAGAAGAGCATGGCCTACCAGTTAACATATCAGGCGCCGGATCGTACTCTGACTGACAAAGACGCTGAAACCATTCGCAAGCGTATCATCCGGGCGCTGGAACGGGAATTGGGCGCTGCACTGCGCAGTTGATTGACGGCGACGCAGCCCCAACCCTAACTGGGCAGGCCCCCTCGGGGCAAAGCCTGCCCAAATTGAAAGGAATGACGATGGGAAAATATCAGGTACTGTTTCATGTGGATGAAGAAGACCCTGAAAAGGTACGCTTTGCACTGAATAACATCCATAACTTGCTGCAGGCGGTCGGCGAAGAGCAGATTGCGATAGAGTTGGTCGCCAACGGACCAGCTGTCAAAGCATTCACGCACGCCAGTGAGTTTGGAGCGCGCGTCCAACAGCTCAACCAGCGCGGGGTGACATTTGCCATGTGCCGAAATGCGATGAATCTCTTTGACCTGAAGCCGGAAGACATGATGGCAAGCACGATAGTCGTGCCTGCTGGGGTGGCTGAGCTAACCTACAAACAAGCAGAAGGCTGGGCTTACATCAAACCCTGACACCGCCAAAACGCCGGGGGGTGACACCCGGCTAGTAAGGAAATTAAAGGCTCCCTGAAGGCATGGCCCATTGCTTCCGAAGGGTCAACCCTGGGCTTTACGCAGAATTTTCAGGGTTCCGGTTTTCATTTTCGTACCGACACGTTTGCTGTAAACCTGTGTGAATTCAGCGCCGAACAATACGATCTGAGCCGAGTAGTAGACCCATACCAAAATTACAAGAACTGAGCCTGCTGCACCAAAACTGGAGCCAATATGACTGTTGCCGATGTAAAGACCGATCAGGAATTTCCCGATATTAAAAAGCAGGGAAGTGAAAAACGCTCCGATCCAGACATCTTTCCATGCAATTTTGGTGTCGGGCAGGAATTTATACATCAGCGCGAAGATTACCGTGATAAAGCCCACCATGATGACTTGATTGAGAATCTGGATCAAGACTGCGGTCTCCGCACCCGAGCTGTTGACCCGGCTGGTCACCACGCTCAGTACTGTGCTGAGAATTAAGGAGACCAGCAGCAAAAAGTAAATCACCAGAATGGCAGCGATGGAGATCACACGCACCAAAAGCACACCCCAAACTCCCTTAAAACGACTTTCAGTAACTCCCCAGGCCGTATTGAGTGCATCCTTAAGCTGAACAAAAATACCCGTTGCGCCTACCACCGCGGTAACACCGCCGATGACCGCAGCCCAAGCATTTTCGGCCGGCTGACTTGCCGCCGCGATGATCGACCTAAAAACCGCGGCGCCAGATTCACCCACTACGTTGGCCACCTCATCCAGTAACAGCACACTGAAGGTCTCGTCCTGGTAAATCCAGCCCAAAAGGGTCAGAATGATCAACACAAATGGCGCCAGTGAAAAAATTGTGTAATAAGAAAGCGCCGCAGCCAGACGAGAAGCATGATCTGCATTCCACTCCTGAAAAGATTCCTTCAGTAAATTTATGAAAACTTTGAAACCCTTCATAGGCAAATCCTCTTTCACTGGTCATCGCTTGTTTTCAGCCAGACTTCATTCGGGTTGATGCCAACCTCTGCGCTGAAGCCCGAGCGCAGCGCTTGAAGGCTTACCCCTTATTATAGAAATAATGTTCTGGGGAATTGCATAAGGTATAACCCCCGCCAACCGGCAAAGAGAACAAACTGGCTGATAAAACGATCGCATTCGTCCGTGCGCGAAGCATGCACTCTCAGCGTTTGGGCGGAATAATCAGGTAATCGACATTCACATGACCCGTTCAAGATCTGGGTTATCCACCGCCCGACGGCCGACCTTAGCCATATCCACCCAGGCGTCGTGGACTTTGATCCGAACGACGTCAGCGGTAAAGTCAGTATTGGTCTGATCATGGTTATCAAAGAGCGCTGAGCCGACGGCATAAATATCCACTGGCACTTGCAGTTTTTCGAACCGAGAAATCTTTTCCACGTTGAATCCGCCGGATACCACAATCTTTACCGCGCGGCAGTATTCGCGGGCCGCCTGGCGCTGAGTGGCAGGGAGATCCCAGCTTTCAGCAGCAGAATCAAGCGCCTGACGCAGCAAGAATACCAGACGTGGGTTTACACCCAGGTCAAGCTCCGGTAAGCCAAGGGGAGCCACCGAAGCATCCCGCAGGGCGGAACTGGTGTCGAGCCGCACTCCGTAGAGGATGTAGCGTCTTGCTTCTTCTGGCTGTCCGGCTTCAAGCAGCGCCATGTAACGGTCAAACATGCGCCGGCAAACCGCCAAGGAGGTGCCGATGCAGTCGTTGGTGAAATCTACCAGGGCAATGCGGGAAATCTCAGAGGGCAGAACGCGAGAAAACTGCAGCATAGCCTCGGCCGTGTCGCCTAGAAAACTGGCAATCCCCGAGTGTGAAACCGTCCCGCCGCCAAACCCGCCCCACCAATCTCCCTGGGCATCGGTGGAAACAAAGGGCACCGTATGATCTGAATGATCCATGTTATAGCGCTGGACGGCGATCAGGTAGGCGTAGCCATCCGCGGCTTGCACCTCGTGGACATCGAAGCGGGCGGGGAAGAACATCAGGGGTTTTCCGTTCGCTGCCACCTGGGTGTTGTAAACGTTGGTGGCCACGCGGCTGGCACGGGCCAAAACACCGAGGGTCGGGGTTTCGAGTTGGGCAAAGTCGCGGTAGCGGCCGCGCACGCGCATCACTGGCTGCACGCTAAGCGGGTCGCCGTTATAAAAAACTGTCGCGCCGTCCTGAAGCGCCCAGACTTGCAGCTGGCTGGCAGTGTTGACGAATTCATCATTCTGCCAATAGCCGGTGCAGTGTTCAAGCATGGTCAGCGCCTTGTCAACGCCAGCGACGACCGTCCGGCCCGGGCGGCGAGTAAACCACTGCATTTCGACCTCAATATCACCGGTGGTAATACCTTCAGCGGAAACGCCTTCAGGGAGGAGTGCGTTGCTGCCGGAGTACAGGTACCCTTCGCGGGAAAGGGCGGCCAGCATCGCAGCGATATTGACAAAGTACTTGTCCGAATACCAACCTGTGCGCATGCGCTCAAAATCAAGCTTAAAAGTTTCGTTGTTGAGGCGTTTTCCATTGAAAAGGCTCATACTTCCTCCGCGGAATTGTTTCTCTCATTTTATCATCGGCAAAAGCGGGCCTTGCAGGAGGAAAGGTGCTCAGGGCTTGGACAAAATTTGACTTAATCGGCAAACGTGCTAAAATGTTAGTCTTATTGCGGGGTAGAGCAGTGGCAGCTCGTCGGGCTCATAACCCGGAGGTCATAGGTTCGAATCCTGTCCCCGCTACTGAGTGAGAACCAGAGTACTATGTACTCTGGTTTTTCGTTAACCCGGCGTACTGCGGTTGAATTTTTCTCAGAATCGGAGGATTTTTCAATGAACCGCAGTACTCT
>DAOUFF010000055.1:0-1618 GCA_034430195.1 Anaerolineaceae bacterium
CCTCATCGGGCGGGAGCGACTGCAACTGGCGAAGGATAGCGTGATCAGCCTCAACCGCCGGTTTCGTCTCAACAGGCGTCCGTGTGGGTTCCGGCGATACCGAGCCGGTGATCCAATACCGCTGGTGGCTCCACGGGTAGGTCGGCAGCGGGACACGGCGGCGGGCATAGGGTTTGTCAAAGGCTTCCCAGTCCAGAGATATTCCTTGCGCATACAGCGAGGCGGCGCTTTCTAAAATCTGCTGCCAATCCTGCCAGCCAGAACGCAAGGAAGGGAAGAAATGCCGTCCTTCCGCGCCTTCGATGCGTTGCGCCATACCCGAGAGAACCGGGTGCGGTCCGATCTCGATCAAGTACTGGTATCCCTCGGCGTAGAGCGTGCGAATCCCATCCGCG
Organism: Anaerolineaceae bacterium; assembly: GCA_034430195.1. Lineage (GTDB taxonomy): Bacteria > Chloroflexota > Anaerolineae > Anaerolineales > Anaerolineaceae > Mesolinea. The sequence continues at coordinate 396 of DAOUFF010000055.1, forward strand.
AAACGCACCGGCTGGCGCAGGTGCCTGCGCCAATAACTGGCATGGGTCACTTCATCTCCCTCTACCAGTTTGCCGGTCAGGCAAGAGACGTATCCCAGGCGCGGCGCAGAGTAAGTCACCGTCTGGGCAACCGCCTCGAATTCATCCAGGATGGGGTCCAGGAAGTGAGAATGGGCAGCCTGGGTGACAGCCAGGTATTGAGTTTTGATTCCGCGCTCGGCGAACTTTTGCAAAATTGGGCGAAGCGTCTCAGCTACCCCAGCAATCACAATGTTCGTGGGACCATTGAATGCCGCAATCGAAACATCCTCACCGTATGGGGCGATCAGATCATTGACAGCGGCCTCATTGGCGAAGATCACCGCCATGCCGCCTTCCAACGGCAGCTTATCCATCAGGCGCCCGCGGGCGCACACCATCTTCAAGCCATCTTCCAGGCTAAAAACACCCGAGATGCAGGCAGCCACGTATTCACCCACGCTGTGCCCCAGCACAGTGGTGGGTTGGATGCCCCACGAAAGCCATAGACGAGCCAGGGCATACTCCACGGCAAACAGTGCTGGCTGGCCATAGCTCATCTTGTCAAGCCATTTCTCATCGTTGGCAGGAAAGAGGATATCCAGCAGGGATACGTCCAGGAAAGACTTTAAAATCTCAGTGCATTCGAGCAAGGCAGCGCGGAAGACTGGCTGGGTCTCGTACAACTGGCGTCCCATCTGCACGTACTGCGCGCCGTGCCCGGTGAAAAGAAATACGATCTCGGGAGTGAAAGTGTTGAACACAGCCCCACTAAAGAGGTCCTCGCGCTCCGTTTCTCCGTGATACGAAGCCAATTTTTGCCGCGCATCTTCACTGGACGCCGCAGTCAAGGCCAGCCGGTAAGTCAGGTCAGCGCGCCCGGCATTTGCGGTATAGCAGATGTCGGCAAAGTCCGCCGCAGTACCCGAGAGATAAGTTAGATATTGATCGACGACGCCCTGCAAAGCCGATTTGTTCTTCGCCGAGAGCTTCAGCAGGTGAAGCGGGCGTTCGAAGTCCGGCGTCTGGCGAACCGGGCTGTCGGCGGCTTCCAGGACGATGTGAGCGTTGGTGCCGCTAAATCCAAAGGAACTGACATCCACAATGTACCTGCCTCCATAAGCGGGCAGCGGCGTCATGTGCGTCGGAACATCAATGGGCAGATCTTTCCATGAAATATAGGGGTTGGGTGTTTCAAAATGCAG
>DAOUFF010000056.1:0-12001 GCA_034430195.1 Anaerolineaceae bacterium
AGAATCAAGGTTAAACTAAAAGGACTGAGCCCTGTGGCTTACAGAACTCAGTCCAATTCCTTTACTTAATTTCCGTCCAACAAACGGGGTGCACTACAAGATGGCTCTTTTATCAACACCGCCGGTTACCTTTGGCCAGTTAGCGCCTGAAAACCAGCCTGCGGCCAGCGCTTGTGGCACAGGTGCCATTCGCTGAGGCAATTCAAGCGGGTTTAAGAAACTGGTCCATCAGACATAAAGACTGAAATCGTTTCTCTTTCCACCTCGCGCCGGACTTCGTCACAGATCACGGCCATGCCGTCATCTTTTGGGAAGATTAAATCTTCGGGGATGCCATTAAATTCGCTTCCCCAGAAGCTGCGGTCGTTTGGAATGGAGAACTTGGCGAGCAGCCGGTTATTAAAGTCCAGATCCTGTTTGTTGTCGTAATCGTCGCTCACATCTAACGTGCCAGCCAGATAACCTTCTTGAAAATAATGGCGGACGGCCAGTGGCGGGCAGATGGAGAGCAGCCGCACGATCACCAGGTCGTGTTCACTGTTGCAGGTGATGCGGTTGGTAAAATAAGGCATCCCAAAGACGGCGACCAAACCGCGCTCAGCTTGATTTTTCCGCTGTGCGAAAGTACAGGCCGCGCGCAGAGACTGCGTCAGGTCCAGCAGTGGTGTTTCGCAGGCCCCATAATGCTGCAGGATGCCCCAGGCAACATGTTTTCGCCGGCGCACATCCGCTTTGCCATCCAGCCGGTTTTCAGCAAATTTTTGGGCCAATTTGCGCACAGAGCGGTCCAACGTATCAAACCGCTGGCGTACCTCGCGAGCTGTGAGCAGGTCTTTGCGATAAATGCTGGGGTAAAAACTGGAACTGCCAGCTTTATTTTTATAGTCTTGATCTTGACCACGGAAAAACAGGAGGCTGTCTTTATTCAGATACGCCAATCGGGCAGCCGCTACTACCAGCTCAGGATAGCTGTTCACCGGCTGGGGCGCAGACCGTTTTACCACGTTGTGAAGGGCGTGTCGCTCAGAATTCAGTGGGGAAACGGGTGTGATCTCGCGCATGATCAGCTCATGCGTATATTTTAACACATAATGCGTTATGTGCGGGCGCCAAACTACCCGCTGGCGCTGAGCGACGGTGCTTTTCAAACCCGGCTATGGCTGAGCGAAACCCCGTGCTTCTGAAAGTGCGACTACGGCTCTGGAGAGTTCAATACATTCCAGGTCGTGCTCTCCGGGCGAAACCTCCAGCGCAAATTCCTGGTTGGGGCCCCAAAAGTAGCTGTACAGCACGCTTTTGCCGTCGCTAATTAATACCCAGTTGGTCTCCCGAAAGCTTGTCCCACCAATCACTTCGCTGGTTTCTTCTGCGGTAACCCGAGCCGGATCCATGCCATGCCCCAAGAGTTGGTACATCTTGCAGTCGGGGTAAAGCTTTGAGACCAGGATGAAAGCTCCGTCTTCAGCTTCGCTGGGCAGCGCTTGCCAAACCTGATTATCAAATGTGAGGTGATATTCACCCTCCGGGAAAAAGCCAACTCGGGCTGTTTCCAGCCCTTCCACTGCAGTTGGTTCAGCCGTCGGCGTTGTTGTCGGCGGGATGGTGGCAGTGGCTGTCGGGGATGGTGTATTGGTGGCAGTGGGTTCAATGGTCGGGCTAGCCGGCAGCGCGGTAGCGGTCGGTGGCACTTCCGTGGCCTGTGAGCCACAAGCTGTCAAAGAGATTAATATCAGTATTGCCAACCCGGCAAAAGGGATCAATCGGGTAGTCAGGTTGAATTTCATCTCGCGCTTCCTTTCAGTGATTGCCATTAATTATAACAACTTCGCCCCTGGTGCACACACGCCCCTGGCCGGGCAGCAAGCCTCTTCAGTTGGCCTGATCCGGCGGGTTTCAGGGCTTAATGGTTACAAAAGAGAGCCGCTTGAAACCCGCCCGATCTGACATCAATGCTAAAATTCAGCGCCAAAGTCCGCAATGAAGGCTGCCCGCAAGTCATCCACCCAGCTGCCGACAGGTTCGAGGCGGCCAAAGAAAAAGCGCAGCACTGGAGGTTCTTCGACAAAGCGCAGCCCGCCAATCAAATCACGATGGACGTGCAGCCATTTCAGGCGGTCGATCGTGTATTCGATGTGAGAGAGCGTAAAGACGCGCCGTGGCAGCGCCAGGCGGAGCAGCTCCATATCGGCCAGGGTATCCGCGCCCTGCGCATCCCGATCCGTTGAAATGGTACCGCGTTCCATACCGCGCACCCCAGAAGTCAAATAAACTGCGGCAGCCAAAGCTCCAGCGGGGTAGGCGCTCTGCGGAACCTGGGGAATAAACCGACGGGCATCCAAATGACAGGCCAGACCGCCAGCTGGCGAAACTACCGGAACGCCTTCTTCCAACAAGCGCTCGACAAAATAATCGATAAAGTCAGCTGAGCTGCTGGCGACCGGCTGGGCGGTCATCTCGCGCAGGCCGACAGCCATCGCTTCGACTTCTTTGGTCGACATGCCGCCATAGGTGGCAAAGCCCTCATAGACCGGCAGCCAGGGCAAAATCCGGTCAAACAGCTGTTGGTCGTTGGTTGCGATTAAGCCGCCCCGCGCCGCTGCGCTCTTGCGCCCAGACATGTAAAACAAATCGACATAACTCATCATCTCATGGATAATCTCCGCGATGGTCATATGCGCGAAGGCTGGCTCACGTTGCTGAATAAAAAAGGCATTTTCCGAAATCAAACTGCCATCGAATACCAGCGGAATGCCGGCGGCGCGCGCCAGCGCGTGCACATCGCTCAAGTTTTGCAGTGAGAATGGCTGGCCGCCAATCAGATTGGTGGTGGCTTCCATGCGAATATAGGCGATCCGCTCCTGGCCAAATTCGCTTACTGCCGCTTTAAGGCGGTCAAGGTCAAGATTTCCTTTAAAGGGATTGGAACTTTCCGTTTGGAGTGCATCTTTGCCGAAAAGCTCCAATACTTTACCTCCGGCCAGCTCAATATGCGCCTTGGACGTAGTAAAGTGGTAATTCATGAGGACGACATCACCAGGTTTGACCAGGGCTTTGGCCAGTAGATGTTCAGCAGCTCGGCCCTGATGCACCGGCATCAGCAATTCAAAGCCCAACACATCCCGGACGGCATCGGCCAGGCGGAAGAAACTTTCCGATCCGGCATAGGCATCGTCAGCGACCATCATGGCTGACAGCTGCTTGTCGCTCATCGCGTTGGTGCCGCTATCGGTCAGCATGTCCAAGAAAATATCACGCGTTCGCAGCAAAAAGGTATTAAACCCGGCTGCACGGATTGCTTGATCTCGTTGGCCGACTGGCGGCAAGGTGGTTTCTTGCACGATTTTTATTTTATGCATTTCAATTGGCAATAGCTTACCGGAAGATAATCGGATGTTCATGGTGTTCCTTTCAGTTAATAATTAATAAAGGGATAAGGATCAGCGCCGCGAAGAAGGTGCGGAAGGGAAAGGATGAAGGTATGGGGACATTCCTGGCCTGATCCAGCCAGTAATGCCCCTAAACGTAATAATAAAGTTGGGGGGTTGGGTTAGGGTGTGTAAGTCTTGCTGCAGAGCTTCGCATCATTTCGCAGAAGTTTATCATAATTTGCGCGCATTGCTGCCCCCTAAATGGAATCATTGCATACCCGGCGCCGCTTTTCTTTACGACATCGTCAATGCGGGCGCAGCGCTGTGCGATTGATTCCTGTCAAAGCCCCCTTTGGGGGTTGCCACGCTACGCTCGCAAGGACAGGACAGGAGAGATTGCCGCGCTGTGCTCGCAATGACATTTTTTCCTGAGCAAGCTCGCAACACCCAGAGGGTGCATTGACAAATGTTGTCATCGCCCCCTTGGCGTGCCCCAGTCCCTCAAACCCGCAGCAGAGCGCGAAACCCGCGCGCGCCGTAATACGACGGCGCGCTATTATGATAGACAAACACCGTATCGTAGCGCCGGTCGCCAAACAAAGCGCCATCCAGTTTTCGGATCGGCTCGGGCGTCAGCAGCCAGCTGGAGGTTTTAGTATCAAACGCCCCAAGCTGCTGCAGGCGGCGGTATTCCTGCTCGCCCAGCAGCTCAACCCCCATCCGGCTGGCCATTCCCAGAGCGCTGTCTGGCGGAGGGGCAGACTTGCGCGCCGCCAGCGCCGCCTGGTCATAGCAGACATTCCGGCGGCCCTCCGGGCTTTCTGCCGAGCAATCGCAAAAAGTAAGCTCACCTGAAGCGGGGTCCCACCCGATCACGTCCGGTTCCCCGCCGCTGGTTTCCATCTGCTGCAGCGACCACAGCTTATCGGGGTGGCTGAGCAAGCGCTGGAGCACTACCTCCCAAGCCAGCCCGACGTGGCGCCCAGCGTTGGCGGCAAAGCGGCCGGTAAGCGTGCTTAGCAGGGCAGTCTGCTCCGCTTGCGACAACATATTCTGGTTGACGTTGCTTTTCTCCATAGTTCCTCACTTTTCTTATGCAGCGGGCGAAGAGCCGCTAGCAGAGAGAAAACCAGCCTGATCTGATGATTTTAACGCAGTTGCCGCGGCTGTCCACTACACATTTCAGCCTGCGCCCTCAAGTAGCAGACAGCAATCAGACAAAGCTTGTACACGGGCAGCAGCGACCGCCAATAGTATATAAAATATATCTACTTTACAAAACATAGTAAGTGGAAACGCTCATGAAGAACGAATGCACGATTTCAAAAGCCAGCAACATTCTCGGCAGCAAATGGACTCTCGAAATGATCTACTTCCTGCAGCAGCCGCTGAGGTTCTGCGAACTGCAGGACGAGCTAGGCGGAATCAACCCGGCCACGCTTTCGCAGCGGCTCAAATCACTGGAGGCGGAGCAGATTATTTCACGCCATGTTTTTGATGATTCCCAGCGCCACGTGGAATACGAGCTGACCCCAAAAGGAAAAGACTTGGTGAGCTTGTACGAACATTTAACCGCTTGGATATCACGCTGGTATCCCGAGGAGGCAAAATGAAAGAGCACAAAAAACTTGAGCTGACCCCCCTGGTTTCCGAAGTACCAGGCTACTATTGTGACCCCCTGACCGGGGAATGTTATTCAGGTTTACCAAAGGAGTCTGAAATGACAACAAAAATTGATCCGGTATGCAAGATGGAAGTAAAAGTGGAAGATGCCCAACATTCCAGCGAGTTTAATGGCGAAACTTACTACTTCTGCTCGGCTGCATGTAAGTCTGAGTTTGACGAAAACCCATCCAAATTCGTTGCCCAAGCCGCCTGAAGCGTAAGCTCGCTGACACAGCTTGCGCCACAGCGCAAAGGTACAAATTGATGAACACGCCACTCTTCGGTCTCAACATCGACCCCGCATCTGCAAAGCTGCAGACCGCACTCCAATTGGCCAGCATGGCTGATCAGAGCGCCGTTGACCTGATTACCATCCAGGATCATCCCTACAACCCAGATTTTTTGGATACATGGACGCTTCTGACGGCGTTGGCCGCGCGCACCCAGCGGGTTCAGCTGATGACTAATGTCTTGAACTCGCCGCTGCGCCCTCCGGCTGTTTTTGCAAAGATGGCCGCCACTCTGGATGTGATCAGCGCCGGCCGTCTGCAGCTGGGGATCGGGGCCGGAGGTTATACCGAAGGGATGCAGGCGTGGGGTGGCGTCGTCGGCGCAAGTGCCGGCGATCGTTTTGCGGCTTTCACAGAGTATATTGACATTCTGCAGGGGATGCTTTTCGGCGCGGGCCGGCCGTTTTCTTACTCAGGCCGCTTTTACCAACTGCAGGATGTCGTCAATGGACCTAAACCGGTTCACCGCATTCCGATCTGGATTGGTGCTGGCAGAGCGCGTATGCTGCGCTTTGCCGGCGCCAGGGGGGACGGCTGGCTGATTGGCACAACGTACATTTTGCCTGAGGGGTTAGACGAGGTCAATCAATACCTGGATGAAGGTGCCCGGCAGGCCGGGCGCAACCCCGAAGCGGTGCGCCGCGGCTACAACCTGTTTGGTGTCATCCAGACTGGCCCAGCGGATCGGTTCCGCTTCAACCGGCCCGGGCTCATTGTGGGCAGCGCTGAACAATGGGTGGAAACCATGGCCCATTATCATCAGCGTTACCGTCACGACACTTTCATTTTTTGGCCTGTCGCCGGCAACCCGCAAGAGCAGGCTGAGGTTTTCTTGAACCAGGTTTTGCCACAGGCACGCCAACAAATTCAAACCGAGATGGCTGAAGCAAGTTAGCCTGAGGCCGCTGGGCAACCGCAACCAAGAATAGGATATAGAAATTAATTACTATGGAACCGATTAAATTAACTGTATTTTCAGATTATGTCTGCCCGTGGTGTTACGTCGGGCAGGGGGCAATCGACCAACTTTCACGCGACTTTGAAGTGGAATTAACCTGGCGTCCGTATTACCTGCGCCCGGATACGCCGCCGGAAGGCATGGAACTGCCGGCGCACGTAAGAGCGCATATGGCGCAGACCGAAGGCCATCTGAAGCAGATGGCTGAAGCAGCCGGCATGAATATGATGTTCCCAAGCCGCCTTCCCAATACACGCCTGGCCCACGAGGCTACCGAGTATGCCCGGCAACACGGAAAAGAGCTGGAATTTCACCGGATCGTCTTCGACCTTTATTACGGACAGGGAAAAGACATCAGCCAATGGGAAGTTTTGCAGCAGGCGGCTCGCGCTGCTGGCCTGGACCCGGAAGAAATGAAAACGGAAGTTGAAGCCAACAAGTTTACTAAGCTGGTTTCAACTCAGCTGACCGAAGCGGCGCAGCTGGGCATTGATGGCGTTCCCACTTATGTGATCAACGACCGTTATGCCATCGTCGGCGCACAGCCCTACGAATCTTTCGTCAAAGCTCTGCAGCAGATCGAAGTGCAGGACAAAATTCAGTTCGAAAAGAAAAGCCAAAACAAAGAATAACAGCTGGTTCCCAGTAGAGAAGAGGCATAAATGGCGGAAATGAATGAAGGTCAACGGCAGGCTCAGGTGGTGTTTATGTCTCATGGCGGCGGTCCGCTGCCGCTCTTGGGCGACCCGGGTCACCAGGCCATGGTCAACTTCATGAAAAAGCTGCCCGATTTGTTGAAAAAACCGGAAGCGATTTTGATGATCAGCGCCCACTGGGAAGAGCCCACGGCAACATTGCTCGGCGCTAAAAACCCGCCCATGTTCTACGACTATTACGGCTTCCCCGAGCAGACCTATCAAGTACAATATCCCGCTCCTGGCAATCCGCAGCTTGCTTCCCAACTGACCGAAATTTTGCGGCAAAACAACATCCCCAGCCGGATCGACAACGGCCGCGGTTTTGACCATGGGGTTTTCATTCCGCTCATGCTGATGTATCCAAAGGCGGATATTCCGGTCACCCAGCTTTCGCTTATCCGTGGTTTGGACCCCGCTGCCCATCTCGCCCTGGGACGCGCCCTGCGCGCCCTGCTGAGCGAAAACATCTTGGTGATCGGCTCCGGATTTTCGTTTCATAATCAATCCGCTTTTTTTGGCAGAGGCGGCTCCGCGCCAGATTTTAAAAACGACGCCTTCCAGGATTGGCTGATCGAAACCTGTACCGGCAGCCTGACGCAGCGGGAGCGCGAGCAGCGCCTGCTCAACTGGACTCAGGCACCCAACGCCCGCTATTGCCACCCGCGGGAGGAGCATCTGCTGCCGGTGATGGTCTGCCAGTCTTTGGCGGACGAACCTGGGAAGGTTGTTTTTGACGACCAAATTTTAGGGAAACGCGGGGTCATGTTCCTTTGGAATTGACACTCTGTGGCCCTGCTGTCGTTTGACACGCCAACCCGGCCAAGAACCACAAACCCAACAACTTTTTCAATTCCTCGCGGTTTAGCAAGCCGGAATTGGGAAAGCTGTACCTTCAGGCAAAAATAGAACGATTATGGAAACCAAAATTCAGCAAAATCTTTCAATTAACCATCTGGTGCACTTTCCGGCGGGATATCAACCCCATGGACCAGCGACATTTCCAACAGTTTTGGCCTTGCATGGCCATGGCAGCAATGAAAATGACCTGATCTCACTGGCGCAGTACCTTCCCGAAAACCTGCTTTGGATCAGCGGCCGGGGGCCAGTTAATTTCTCGGCACATGGCTTCGACTGGTACCCGGTGACCGAGTTTGGCAAGCCCGACCCGGCGCTGCTTTCAGTCGCTTTAGGCCAGATTGATGGCTTCATTACCGAACTGCTCAACACTTACCCAATCGACCCACAGCAGCTTTTCCTGCTCGGCTTTAGCCAGGGCAGCATGATCTCAATGGCCTATCTGCTGCGCTTTCCTGAGCGCATCAAAGGGGTGATCGCCCAATCCGGCTATCTGCCCGCGCGCGAAACCCTTCAAATCGATGCAAAACAAGTGGCGGGCAAGCCTGTCATTATGACCCATGGCTTTGAGGACCCGCGCATGCCTTTGGCGTGGTCGCAAAAGACGCGCGACCTGCTTCTGGGCCTGGGTGTAGATCTGACCTATCTCAATTTTCATATGGGCCATGAAATCACCCTTGAATCGCTGAAAGCCATCCGTGGATGGATGGAAAATCACTTGCAGCCCGCCGAATAAGGCCCGCAAAACAGAAAAACCGATATTTAAGCCACACCAGCAAAAGCCGTTTAGGCAAAAAAATAAGCGGCAGCTCCGAAAGGTGGCTCTCAAGGAAAAAAATGGAAAACATTTCAACAAACCCACTCCCCAAGCGTGAGCGGCAGCGCCCGCCCACTCATAAGGGAATCCCTCATTCCCAACTCGGCGTTCAGCCCGTGCCTGAGATTAATGAGGCGCTTTTCCGCCTGGCATTCAGCTTGCCGGATGTTTTAAACCGGCCGACAACCATATCCGTCCCGGGGGCGCGCGCGTTATGGCTGGCTGATTCTGTCACTCCGGCCCATCCGGAAGCCCTGGTCAGCGGTCGGGAATTTGCACACATCCACCCCGATGGCAGCCTGCACGTGGCGCTTTCAGCAGAGCGCGCGGTTGAAGCCTTCAGCAAAGGTTGGGCCGAACCGCACCCCGCCGGCCGCTACCTGGGAATAGATGGTTTAGTGATGCTTTACACCCCGCAAGACCAACCGGAACTAGCTGTGGTCTGGCAGCTGATCGCTGAATCTTACAATTATGTGACCGGTCGCGGTCTCGTTCCTGAAATGACCACGCTCACCACAGAAGGCGGTGAGGCATGACCCTCCCACAGCCTTTGGCAATCGCTCCCGATCGCATTCACCCGGACACCCTTCCCGGGTATGTGCATCTCAAGGTCAAAGACCTTGAACGCCAACTTAACTTCTACCAGCAGGTGGTAGGCTTACAGTTAAACTGGCGGGAAGGGAAAAGTGCCGGTCTGGGCACTGGCGCCGGCGACATCTTGCGCCTGACCCAGATTGAGAACGGCCGCCGTTACCAGCGTACGACTGGCATCTACCATTTCGCCATCCTGATGCCGAACCGCAGAGAAATGGCCCGCACCGTCGCACGCCTTTTCACCTTACGCTGGCCAAATTATCCGACCGATCACGTCATGACAAAATCAACCTACCTCGACGACCCGGAAGGCAATAACATCGAGATTTATAGCGAGTCGCCGGAGGATGGCATCACTGAGGTGGTGAACGATCGGCTGGTGGTCCGCCGCGTTGACGGGCGGCCTTCCAGCGGGCGCGACCCGATGGACATGGAAGCGCTTTTTGCCCACCTGGATAAGAACGACCAGCTCGACCCGCCCATGCCGGCAGGCACCCGCATGGGTCATTATCACCTCTACGTGGCCAGCCTTACCGCTACACAGCGCTTTTATCATCAGATCCTGGGGTTTGATGACATGGGCGTGGCCCGCGATTTTCGTATGGGCATGGCTTCAGCCGGTGGTTACCACCATCATATTGGTTTTAATACCTGGCAGGGCGAAGGTGCCCCACCGCCTCCCGCAGATGCTTTGGGCCTGCTCTACTTTACGTTTAACCTTCCTGACGCGCAGGAGTTGGAGCGTGTGGACGGAATGCTCGAACAAAAAGGGGTAACCTTTGAACGCCGGCCGGATGGCCTCTATTTGCAGGACCCATCGCACAATGCTTTGCTCCTGACCACGGCTGAGATTGCTCAAATAAACAAGATATGATCTGAAAGGAAAACAAAATGTCGTCAGTAACCATTGATTTTTATCACGACGTCCTTTGAGTATGGTGCTTTGTAACCTCGGCGAGGTTACGACGGATTGTAAAAGATTATCCTGAGGTGCAAGTGGACCACCACGCGTTTGCGCTGGCACCTGAACCCAATTCAATAGCCCGCATGTTTGGCGGGCCCGCCCGCGGCAAGACAGAGATTATGGGTCATTGGCAAGCTGCCGCAGCTCATCCGGATGGAGAGCCGATCAATGTGGAATTGATGCGCAGCAGGGAGTTCCCCTATCCCTATTCGATGCCTGGCCTTTTGGCTTGTAAAGCGGCTCAGTTCCAGGGGGGAATGCCGGCACATTGGGATATGTTTGACCGCATTCAGCGCGCCCACGCTGTGGAGGCTCGCAATATCGCGGATGTGGCCGTCCTCAAGTCATGTGCTGCCGACGTCGGTTTGGATGTGGAACGCTGGGAAGCAGACTTCAACAGCGAAGCAGTACGTAAAGCGGTACAGGTCGAGCTGGACGAAGACAACCAGATGGGCATCAATGCCGTCCCGACGCTGGTGTTCAATCACAAATGGATGCTTTCAGGAGCGGTGCCCGAGGCCTCCCTGCGCCAAATCATCGAGAACCTTCTGGCCGGGCGCGATCCCTCAGCAAGGTAAGCGCGAAAACTGTAAAAAATAAGAAGCGGTCTGCCATCTCGGCGGGCCGCTTTGGTTTTTTTTATTGGAGGGCTGGCTACGCGAACATCCACTGCAAAGCCTGACGGAACATGGGGTCCCAAAAATTCCAATCATGGATCCCCGCTGCTTCGCGGTAGGTTAAATCCAGGGGCAGCCCGCTGAGGTAGTCCCGAAAAGCCCGGTTGCTGCTCAAGAGATGATCCTCCGTGCCACAGCATTGGAACAAGCGTGGAGGCTGCCCCGATTGCGCTGCGCTGCTGGCTAAATGAAACAGGTCGTTTGAGCTGCCGGGGATGTTCTCTGCGTCTCCAAAAACCGCATACATTTCCCTGCGCCAGGCGTCGTCCCGTGGGAGGTCATCCGAATTGAGCATGTATCCATAAACATCCATCACGCCTGAGAGGCTGGCAGCTGCCGCGTAGCGATCAGGATGGGCCAGCGCCAGTTTAAACGCACCATAGCCACCCATTGAAAGGCCGGCGGCAAAGGTATCTGCCCGCTGGGTTGAGACTGGCAAAAGCTGGCGCACCAGCGCTGGCACTTCTTCGCTGACAAAGTCCCAATAGCGGCCACCATGGAGCATGTTGGTATAGAAGCTAAGATGCACATAGGGCATGACCACCGCCAGGTTCAGCCCGTCCACATAGCGCTCGGTTGGCGCCCAGCGCAGCCAGCCGCTCTGATCATCAGAACGCCCGTGCAGCAGGTAAAGCACCCGAAAAGCCGGCTTTGTTTCGGCATGCAGCGGCGGTTGGGGGAGCAGCACATCCAGATGTGCACGCATGCCCAGGGTTTCAGAGCCGAAATTGAATTCAGTTAAGATCATGGGAGGGCTCCAAAGTCAGTGTGCCGTCTTTGGCGGCATAGCGCCAGCGATTACCCCCGAGGGGTTCTGCCCGGGCACAGCTAAAGCCCTCCAGGCTGAATTCTGCGACGAAGGATTCAGGATCGGTGCGCAGGGTTACTTTGCCCGCTTCCTCCGTCACTTCGCGCACCTCACTGGTGCAGTAGTGAATACGGATCCCCGGTCGCATCTGCCACTCCATTGGCAAAATAAGCCCGCGTCTGGGTGGGATTTGGATAAGTTGACCACCAAACAGCATCTCCCCATTTAACTTAAGAAAAGTCTCAAGTGAGTCATCCTGATAATTGTTCATAAAAACGAAACTGGCGTTTTCACCTACTGAAAGCCG
>DAOUFF010000057.1:0-74500 GCA_034430195.1 Anaerolineaceae bacterium
GGAGACACGGCGATCTTGACTGCGAGACGGTCTTTTTGACCCAGTGACAACCGATCTGCCGTGTCTCTTTGTTCCTATTTCATCATACTAATGACAAAATTATCCTGTCATCGCGAGGAACGTGGCGATCTCGGTTGGTCAGAGAGGGTAAGGCAAAAGCGAGATTCCTTCTCAGGCTCGCAATGACAAAAAAACGCGCTACGCTCGCAATGACAGGATATGTAAACGCGAACGAAACGTGGCGATCTCGGTTGTTCAGGGCTGGCAAACAGAGAAAAGAGAGATTGCTTCGCAGGCTCGCAATGACAAAAAAACGCGCTACGCTCGCAATGACAGGATATGTTAACGCGAGCGCAGCATGACGATCTCGGTTGTCCGGTGTAGGCAAACAGAAAAAAGAGAGATTGCTTCGCCGGCTCGCAATGACAAAATATGAAAATGGCGATGACAAGATAGAAAAATTCGCAACAGGCAAAACAAATCAGGGCTGCCGAAACGGCAGCCCTGAACCTAAAACCAAAACTCTCTCAGCCTATCCTGCTGGCTGAAGCGGTTGTTCCCACAACTCCGCCGCAGAACTTTGCCGGCTGAACACAATCCCCGCGCTCTCCGGCGGCTTATCCACCAAAACCACATCCCCATGCTTAAACTCACCCGCTAAAAGTTTTTCCGCCAGCGGGCTCTCCACATACTTTTGCAAGGCCCGTTTGAGCGGGCGGGCCCCCATCAGAGGGTCAAATCCCTGATCAGCCAGCCAATCTCGTGCTTGGTCGCTAACCACCATTTCCACCCCATAATCCGACATTCGTCCTCGAATTTCGCTCACCTGCAGGGTGACAATTGCGCGCACGTCCTCGTGGCTCAGTGGCGCAAACATGATGATGTCATCGATCCGGTTGAGAAACTCGGGCCGGAAGGCAGACTTAAGCGCCTTGTCGATCTTTTCATGCGCGCTGCGCACATCCTCCGTAGCATCTTCCCCCAAGAACCCCAACGTGCCACCCTTACGGACGAACTCAGTACCGAGATTGCTGGTCATAATCAGGACTGTGTTGCGAAAGTCGACAACGCGGCCCTGGCCGTCGGTCAGCCGGCCATCATCCAAAATTTGCAGCAGCGCATTCCAAACCTCAGGGTGGGCTTTTTCAATTTCATCGAACAACACCACCCGGTAGGGGCGCCGGCGAACTGCTTCCGTAAGCTGCCCACCTTCCTCATAGCCCACGTATCCCGGAGGCGCACCAAACAGGCGCGAGACAGTATGCTGTTCGCGGTATTCACTCATGTCCACCCGAATAAGGGCATCTTCATCATCGAACAAGAACTCAGCCAGCGCTTTGGCCAGCTCGGTTTTGCCTACTCCGGAAGGCCCGATGAAAATAAACGAGCCACTGGGCCGGCGCGGGTCTTTCAGACCGGACCTTGCCCGCCGGATGGCGTCAGAAACAGCTGCAATTGCTTCATCCTGGCCCACAATACGCTCATGCAACCGGCTTTCCATGTTTAACAGCTTCTGAGCTTCGCTTTCCATGAGCTGCGTCAATGGAATGCCGGTCCATTGATGGATTACGTCGGCAATGTCATCTACATCCACCACCTCATCCAGCTTGTTCTCGGCCTCCCAATTGGACCGCAGCCCGGCAAACTTCTCTTCCAACGCCAGACGCTCAGCCTTCATGCGCGACGCACGCTCGTAATCCCGTTCGAAGCCAGCCGATTCTTCCTCAGCCATCAGCCGGTCAATCTCGCGTTTCATTTCCTTCAGATTTTCCGGCAGCGAATACAAGGCTACGCGCAGCTTTGCAGCTGCTTCATCCATCAGGTCGATGGCTTTATCCGGCAGTTTGCGGTCAGGCAAATAGCGCGCAGAAAGCTTGGCAGAGGCGGTTAGCGCTTCATCGGAGAGTGAGACCTTATGGTGCGCCTCGTAACGGGCGCGTAGGCTGCGCAGCATGGCGACAGTATCTTCCACGCTCGGCTCCTCCACAAAAATAGGAGCGAAACGGCGTTCCAAGGCGGCGTCTTTTTCAATATATTTGCGGTATTCGTCCAGCGTCGTCGCCCCGATACACTGCAGGTCACCCCGCGCCAAGGCGGGTTTGAGCATATTGGAGGCGTCCATTGCTCCCTGAGCAGCGCCGGCTCCAACCACCACATGCAGTTCGTCAATGAACAGGATAACTTCGCCATCCGAATTTTGGATTTCGTCGATGCAGGCTTTCAGCCGTTCCTCAAATTCACCGCGGAAGCGCGTGCCTGCCAACATGGCACCCAGGTCCAGCGCATAGACTCGTTTATTGGTCAAGATCTCTGGGACGTCATCGCTGTCTATTTTTTGTGCCAATCCTTCCACAATGGCGGTTTTGCCCACCCCGGCTTCACCGATCAGCACCGGATTGTTCTTGGTCCGCCGGCTCAAGATTTGAATCAAGCGTAAGATTTCCGTCTCGCGCCCATATACCGGGTCCAACTTGCCGTCGTGGGCAGCCTGTGTCAGGTTGCGTGCGTACTTGTCCAAGGTTTTAAAGCGGGTATCGGACCGGCCACCGGCCGCCTTCTTCCCACCGCGCAATTCTTCCAAGGCATTCACAACAGCCTGATGGTTAAGGCCAAATTCCTGCAGCAAACCTGCCAGTTGGGTATTCTTTTCCGCCACAATGGCTAAAAAGAGGTGTTCGGTCGAAATATATTCATCCCGCATGCGTGTGGCTTCGGCCTTGGCTGACTCCACCACATCACTGACCCGTGGGGTCAAGAAGATCTGCCCGGCAGGGCCGCCATAAATACCTGCTTTGGGATTGGTCCTGAGCAGCGCGTCCAGCCTTTGGGCGAGCTCGCCCGGGTCGACGTTGAGCGTCTCCAGGATCTTGCCCACCATTCCTTCAGGCTGTTCGATCAGTGCCATTAAAATATGTTCGGTGTCCAATTGATTGTGGCCATAACGCTGGGTAATTTCAGCAGCACGATTTGCGGCATCTTGGGCACGTTCGGAAAATTTTTCAAAACGCATTTTATGCTCTCTTTTTTTGTTTTAAGCTTCTCGAAGGTTGGGTTGCATAACCCGTTCCACCTTCCTTTAGAGATGATGATAACGGTTTTCTATTAGAAATTGATAAATATTACAAAATGAGCATGGCATCGCCGAAAGAATAAAAGCGATAGCCATGTGTCTTGGCGATTTCGTAAGCATTCAGGATTTGATCGCGGCCAGCAAAGGCACTCACGAGCATCAACAAAGTCGATTTTGGCAGATGAAAGTTCGTGATCAGCGCATCCACACAGCCAAACTGAAACCCAGGCAGGATGTATAGCCCGGTCTCCCCACTCCAGGGCTGCAGGCTGCCATTGGGCGAGTTCTTCGCGGCGCTTTCCAGGGTGCGCACGCTGGTTGTGCCGACGGCGACCACCCGCCCGCCGCGCGCCTTGGCGCCGTTGATCAGGTCAGCGGCAGTTGAATCGAGTTCACACCATTCCTGATGGATGTGATGTTCCGCTGGATTATCCTCGGTGACGGGTGCAAAGGTGTCCAGGCCGACGTGCAGTGTGATTTCGGCGAGCGCGACCCCGTTGGCGCGCAGGTTTTCTAACAGGTCAGTCGTAAAGTGCAGTCCGGCAGTCGGCGCCGCCGCCGAGCCAGGAATCTTGTTAAAAACAGTCTGGTAGCGTTCAGGGTCGCCCTGATAGTCATGGATGTAAGGTGGCAGGGGCGTGTGACCGGCGCTGGCAAAATAGCGCTCGATCGGTTCATCAAAGCGCACCAAACGGCGCGATTCCCCCAGGTTTTCAAGGATCTGTGCCGCAGGTCCGCCTTCGATTTGGATTCTCACTCCTGGTTTGAGGTTTTTGCCGCCAACCAGACACTGCCATGTATCTGTTTGCTGTTGGCGCAGCAACAGCACCTCTGCGCGTCCGCCCCCAGGCAGCTTGTGCGCAAACAAGCGAGCCGGAATGACCCGCGTGCGATTGATCACCAACACATCGCCCGGATGCAGATAATCGCCAATTTCGTAGAAATGGCGGTGTTCAATCTGACCGCGAGCCCGGTCCAAAACCATCAGGCGCGAGTGGTCACGCGGTTCAGCTGGCGTTTGGGCAATGAACTCAGCGCCCAGCTCGTAGTTAAAATCTTCGGTCTGCATACGTGGATCTTAAGCCAACCCGCCATTGAACAGCCCGGGCTGCCCCTGCGGGACTGTGTAATCGCGGCCGAGGTGCTCGTAAGCCAGGCGTGTGGCCACCCGCCCCTGGCTGGTTCGATCGAGATAGCCGAGCTGCAACAGGAAAGGCTCAACCACATCCATGATGGTGTCTGCTTCTTCGCTTACCGAAGCGGCAATGGTATTCAAACCGACCGGTCCGCCGTTATATTTGTCAATGATGGTAAGCAAAATGCGCCGGTCCAAATCATCCAACCCAATCGGGTCAATGTTGAGCCGGTTCAGACTATCGACGGCAATGCCGGCAGTAATGGCACCGTCAGATTCCACCTCTGCGAAGTCGCGCACGCGCCGCAGCATGCGCAGGGCAATGCGTGGTGTTCCGCGGGCACGCCGCGCGATTTCACGCGTGCCATCCGGGTCACAGGGGACGTTCAACAGGCGCGCTCCGCGTTGAATAATCTCAGCCAGCGCGTCTTCAGTATAATAATCCAGGCGGTAGGTCGCCCCGAAACGCGCCCGCAGTGGGGCAGTCAGCAATGCCAGGCGGGTGGTCGCTCCGACTACCGTAAAGCGCGGCAGCTTCAGCCTGACCGACTTGGCAGCGGGGCCTTTCCCCACAACGATATCCAAGACATAGTCTTCCATGGCGGGGTATAAAATTTCTTCAACCATCCGCCCCAAGCGGTGGACTTCATCGATAAAGAGGATGTCTCCAGCGCGCAGGTTAGTTAATATTGCGGCCAGGTCGCCGGCCCGTTCGATCGCCGGCCCAGAAGTAACCTTGATGTTTACGCCCATCTCTGAGGCCAAAATATGCGCCAGGGTGGTTTTACCGAGGCCGGGCGGGCCATAGAATAAAATATGTTCCAATGGTTCACCACGCTGTTTGGCAGCTTTGATTTGAATGATCAAGTTTTCTTTGACGTTGTTTTGCCCTATTAATTCATCCAGCCGTGTGGGTCGCAGGGCGTTATCGATCGGGTCGTCTGCCCGCGGGCGTCCCGTCAAAATGTTGTCTTTTTCCTTGTCGCTCATCGAAAAGATTATACCTTTGTTTGCGCTGCGCCCTGAGGAACAAAAGGTATAATTAAAAGCTAAAGCAGAAACGCTTTGGAGGCGCTATGAAATTATCATTGGTTATCCCGGTTTATAACGAGCAAGAAAACCTGCCAGAATTGATGGAGCGAATTTACGCAGCGGTTGTACCGCTGGGCTCAGACTGGGATGTCACCTATGTCGATGATGGAAGCCGCGACAATAGCGCACAAGTCCTCAGGAACCTGCGTGAGGCTGACCCCCAACATGTGCGTGTCGTACTGCTGAAACGGAATTACGGTCAGACTGCAGCCATCAGCGCCGGCATCGACCATTCCGATGGCGACACTGTGATCTTGTTGGATTCGGATCTGCAAAATGACCCAGCCGATATTCCTCTGCTCTTGAGTGAGCTTGACAAAGGCTTTGACGTGGTCAGTGGCTGGCGCAAAAACCGTCAGGACAACAAACTGACCCGCACGCTGCCCTCAAAGCTGGCCAACAGCCTAATTTCCTCCGTCTCAGGGGTCCACCTGCACGACTATGGCTGCACTTTAAAAGCTTACCGACGCGACATTTTGGAAAGCGTGAAACTGTACGGAGAGATGCACCGCTTCATCCCCATTTATGCCCATGCAGCCGGCGGCCGCATCAGCGAAGTTGTGGTTCACCACCACCCGCGCAAGCATGGCAAAGCCAATTACGGGCTGGAACGTACTTTCAAGGTTCTTTTGGACCTTTTTGTAGTTAAGTTTTTGATGAGTTATCAACAAAAGCCGATTTACCTCTTCGGGGGCGTTGGCATGGGCTTGATGACACTCAGTGGGGTCTTATTGATCTTTTTGGCTATACGCAGAATTGTCGCCGGCATTAGCGTCTTGGGCTCACCCTGGTTTCAAATCGGCGTCATGTCCTTCATCCTCGGCTTTCAGTCAATGTTGATGGGTCTGATCGCCGAACTGCTTATGCGCACCTATTACGAATCTCAGGATAAGCCCACCTACACGGTGCGTGAGGTCCTCGAAGGCCCGACTGCAGCTGCCCAGGCCTAAACCCAGCGGACCCGGCCTGCTCTTACTTACAGCAGCTTCACTCAGCAGCTGTTTCTCTTCGCAGTGTCAATTTTTGGGGACCAGCAGGTTTACTTCCCCACCACGGAATGTGCCCGCCAGTTCATATTCTTCCAACATTGGCAGGACGACCTGCTGCACCCAGGCATTGTTTTCTTCACCAAAGCCATGACTGCGATCCTGCAGGGCTACTGCAATCGAATCACAAATGATTGCCCGATAAGAATGGCTGGCGAGCTGATCGTAAAAAGCTTCCAGGTAAGGCTGATTGCCGGCCATCGCCATCTCCATCAGGAATACTTTTTCATATTCCGGCACGACCTCAATCCCCGTCAGGTTTTGAAAAGTCAGCAGCTGCCGTTCCGAGATGAAGAGCACATCGCCGGGCTGGTCGTCCAGCTGTTCAAGGGCTGAGCTCAGACTGGCCAGCTCTTGCTGCTGCCGAGCCAGGTCAGGCTGCGGCCAGGCGCCGGCCCGCATGAAGGCAAATGCCACCGGGACAATCACCAGCAGCGCCACCCATTGCGGCTTCATGTTCACTGCTTGCATGGGGGGCCGGTCGGCACCTTCGGCGGTAAAACGACCCGCCATCAAACTTAAACTGATTACCAGCCAAAAAACGAGAAAGGCGTCCAGGTTGTGCAAGTCCCCTCCGCCGCCGATTTTCACGCTGACCACCAGCCCTCCCAGGAAAAACGCTGCCAGGATGCCCCCCAATCCCAGCCAGCGCAGCCAGTGCATCCGCCGCTCTGGCTGCGTGCGCAGCATACGCCAGCTGAGCAGGCCGGTCGGCAGGCAAACCAAGGCGACCGCCGGCAGAATGCCAAGGAAAAAGGTGCTGTTGGGCAGCAGCCGGTACCAAAGCAGTGCGGAAGAAAAAGCGGAGTTAAATAAGGCTGGGTCTTCTCCCGAGAGGGCGATATAAGCCTGTTGAGAAGCGAAGGCTGCCCCCATCCCGAGTAGATTCCACGCCAACGGAACCCGCACATATTTCCACCAGCTCTGTCCCTGCAAGGGTTCATCCAGCAGATAAAGCGCGGTTGCCAACAGGCCGGGTACCGGTATCCAGTTCACCCGGCTCATGCCGGCCCAAACCGCAGAGAGCAGCACAAAGCCGAGCGTCCGCCAGGGCTTCCCTGGTCGGTAACCGACCAATACCAAAATGACACAAACCAGCAGGTGATAGTAAACCGCCCCCTGGAAGAAAAACAGAGCAGCAAAAAGCGTTACCCAGATTGCCGGGTAAGGCAGCCGGTCGCCGAGGCGGCGCGAAACCAACCACGCTCCCAGGGCAGTCATGCCGAGCCAGAGCAGTACCTGCCAGATGCGATGTGCCAAAATGGAACGCGCACCAACAAAAAACGGCAGCGCCTGGAGAAAATAGCGGCTGGGGTGCAGCACTGGCAGAGGCAGCTGCTGCCCATAGAGGGCTTGAGCATCAAAGAGCGATGCGTTAAAGAATCGGCTGCCTTCCGACCAGCCCAGGGCGAAAGGCCCAGGTTGAATTTCGGGCAAAAAAGAAGCGGCGCGATAAAGCGCTCCCGCTGCCAGAAAAAAAAGAGCAAAGTCAAGATATGGGGAGCGCGCCCCATCAGCCAATGCCATCAATAGCACCAACAGCCCGATCCAGGCCGTCATCAGCAGCAATCGGCCGCTGCCATAATTAAAAAGACCAATTCGGACGATAAAAAAGGCGGCGGTCAAACCGACCACGCCGAGTGCTGCCAGTGCCTGCAATGCCTGGCGGGGCAGCCTGACTTTGGGCAGGGCACTCCCATCGGGCAGCAGCCTGGGCAGCAGGTAAATAAGCAGCACACCCGCCAGCAGCGCTGCACCCGCCAGCAGGAACCAGATGTTGCGTTGGTGGCGGCTGTCATAAATGAACCACAGGCAGAGCGCCATCAGCAGCATCAGCAGCTGCCTCAAAAAACGCCGAAGCTCAGTCAGGTTTGAATTATTGCATTCCATCGGGTTGCTCCTTTTGCCGGCCGGCCAAAATTTGCGGCAGGAAGATAGCCCCGGGTAGACTCCCCAACATAAAGTAAAGCCGCAGCATGATCGCCAGGTTGATTGCTGCGCTGGCCGAAACCCCACCTAACAGGCTATAAAGATTGGTAATGGTTAATTCCTGCAAGCCCAAACCATTGATTGAGATAGGGATTAAAGAAATGAAATAAGTCAGGCTCCAGATGCCAGCGGTCTGCGTTAGCGGCAAGTGCTGATTCATCCCACCCAACAACACGGTGATCATCAGGTAGAGTGCCAGTTGGTGCAAAAGCGTCCACCCCAATGCCCGCAGCAGGACCACAGGGCGGTGCAGCCAGGCCTGCAGCTTTTCCAAAATATCGCGAATGGCATCCACAGCTTTTTGCCAAAGACTGCTCCAAAAGCCCATGGTAGCGATGCCAGCCGGGCTCCGCAGCGCTGCATTTTGAGTGTAGCCCAGAAATGAACCGAGCGAAAAGGGCAGCATCAGCGCCATGCCAGCCATGCCCACCAGGCGGTCAGCGACCAATGAGGCTGCCGCCAGGGTCCCCTCCAGATTCCAGCGCACCGCTCCGGCTAAGCGCACCACATCGCCACCGATTGTCGTCGGAAGAAAGTTCGACGAAAACAGACCGGCAAAGGTGAGCCGCAGGCTGTCCTTCCATGAGATATGCTGGTCCTGCACGGAGAGCAAGGTATGCCAGCGAGCAAAAGTAGCCAAACGGGAAACGAAAACCAACAGCAGAGTCAGCCCCAAGCGCCAGGCAGGGATTTGTCTGGCCGTCTCCCAGGTTTCCCGCAAGCCAGCTTTGTAGAGCAAGTAAGCCAGCAGCCCCAATGAGAGAATGGTGCCCAGCCAGCGGATAAGCGACGGAAAGGATTTTTGTTTGCTGGGAGGCTGCGAGGCATTCATCACGGGCAATTATACTTCAGCCATCTTGGCCGCAATTTGTTAGAATTAAAGGCAGAAGCACACCAAAGGAGCTCACGCCATGACCCGAATCCAGATCAATCCTCACCAATTGAGTTTGCGTCCGCACGATTTTTTTGACCGTCAGATGGTCCTTTTGACCAGTGGCGATTTTGCCGCCAAAGATTTCAATCAGATGACTATCAGTTGGGGCAGCATCGGCACAATGTGGAATCTGCCCATTGTGCAAGTGGCCGTCCGGCCTAGCCGCTACACCTTCCAGTTTATGGAAAGATATCCCGACTTCACCCTGA
This sequence comes from Anaerolineaceae bacterium, assembly GCA_034430195.1. Lineage (GTDB taxonomy): Bacteria > Chloroflexota > Anaerolineae > Anaerolineales > Anaerolineaceae > Mesolinea. Next base: position 9,476 of record DAOUFF010000057.1, read on the forward strand.
CCGCCTTTCCGCCGAATTTCAAGAACGCCCTCAAATACCTTGGCAGCCATTCCGGCCGTTCCGGGAACAAACTGGCCATGACGGACCTGACGGCAGAGGCTGCCACGAGCGTTGGTTCACCGGTCTACGCCCAGGCCGAACTGTGCATTGAATGCCGCAAAATCTATTACCAGGATCTGGATCCGGCATATTTCCTCTCTGCGGAAATCCGGCGTCAATACCCATTGCCAGACTATCACCGGGTGTATTTGGGAGAGATTGTGGCTGTGTGGGGTGAAGAGAAATATGCAGCCAATTCAGCAGCGCAAGGCTGACAACACAGGTATAATTTCTTCAAGGAGACTTTGAAGATGAGCATGCCAGAAAAGAAAATCCGGGTTCTCATTGCCAAACCAGGCCTCGACGGCCATGATCGCGGTGCCAAGGTCATCGCCCGAGCACTCCGCGATGACGGAATGGAAGTGATTTATACCGGTCTGCGCCAGACTCCGGCGATGATCGCCGAAGCTGCCTTGCAGGAAGACGTGGATGTCGTTGGGCTATCCATACTTTCAGGTGCACATAACGCCCTGGTGCCGCTGATTTTAGAGAAACTTCGTGAGAACGGTCAGGATCACGTGATCGTTTTTGTCGGCGGCATTATCCCGCAGGATGACATTCCCAATCTGCTCAATGCCGGCGTCGCCAAGGTGTACGGCCCGGGGACCAACACCCGGGAGGTATGCGACGACATCCGGAAGGCTGTCCTCCAGCAGGTTTAAGTGAACCCTCAGGACCTATTGAGCGCTTTGGGAAAGGGCAGCCGTTTCGCCCTTTCCCGCATTTTAAGCCTGGTGGAAGCCGACACCCCCCAAGGGCGCGAGCTGTTGGATGCCCTGCATGCCCATACCGGCCGGGCACACAAAATCGGCATCACCGGACCCTCCGGATCGGGGAAGAGCACCCTGGTCAGCGGCATGGCGCGCGCCTTGCGGCAACTGCCGGGGCACCCACGGGTCGCCATTTTGGCCGTCGACCCGACCAGCCCGTTTACCGGCGGAGCCATCTTGGGCGACCGGGTAAGGATGGCTGATTTGAATGGGGATGAGGGCGTTTTCATTCGCTCCCTCGCTACCCGCGGCGCTTTGGGCGGCCTTTCTGACCGGACCGAAGCCCTGGCGCAGGTATTTGACGCCGCCGGTTACGACTTTATCCTGATTGAGACGGTGGGCGCCGGGCAATCCGAAGTGGAAATCGTCAAGCTGGCGCATACTGTGATTGTGGTCGACGTCCCCGGTTTGGGTGATGACATCCAAAGCATTAAAGCGGGGATTCTTGAAATTGCCGACGTCTTTGTCATTAACAAAGCCGATCACCCGGGCGCCAGCGAAAGCCAGCATCACTTGCAGACGATGATTCAGCTCGGTTTTCATGCCGGCGATCCGCAGGCCAGCCATCACGGGCAGCGGTTCGCACAAAGCCCTGCCGAGCCGGAAGAGGATCGCACTTCGCCAAATTGGGTGCCAGCGGTGCTTCTGACCGTTGCAAATCGCACCGAAGGGATAGACGCACTGGTCACAGAAGTGCTTGCCCACGGCGCCTGGCTGCGCCAGACCGGTGCCTGGCAGGCAAAAGATGAAGAAGCGATTCGCCGTGAAATTGAAAAATTGTTGCTGGCTGAGCTCTGGAAGAATCAGATTGGTTCAATTCCCACAGCAGTTTTTGACGAGCAAATTCGCCTGGCCACAGAGCGCAAGTGCTCTCCCGGACAGGTTGTGCAGTACTTATTGACGTATAATTGTTAAAAAGATCACGTTTTCATCGGAGTCACTCATATGCAAAAAACAAGCATCAAAGACCTGCCTTCTCACATCGGAGAGCAGGTTAAGGTTCAAGGCTGGCTGCACACTCTGCGCGACCAAAAGAGCATGCAGTTTTTGGTGCTGCGCGACCGCACTGGAATGGTTCAGATCGCTCACTTGAAAAAAGGCAATCCTGAACTGGCAGAGCTTATTTCAACGTTGGGCAGCGAATCCGCCCTGACGGTCATCGGCAACGTGGTTGAAAATGAAGTCGTCCGGCTGGGAGGCCTTGAATTGCAGCTCGAAAGTCTGAAGGTAGAAAATGCCGCCGAGGTTCCGCTGCCGTTTGAGCCAGGCGCCGAAACCCTGCCCGACCAGGATTTTCGCCTGGATTGGCGCTTTTTGGACCTACGCCGCGAACGTAATCGCCTTATTTTTGAAGTCCAAACTACGGCGGAAGCCGCCATGCGCGAATATTGGCTTGCCAATGGGTTTATGGAAATGCACTCCCCCAAGATTATGGGTGCCCCGAGCGAATCGGGCGCCGAGCTCTTCAGCCTGAAGTACTTTGACACCACTGCTTATCTGGCTCAGTCTCCCCAGTTTTACAAGCAAATGGCGATGGCCGCCGGCTTTGAGCGGGTATTCGAAATTGGGCCGGTTTTTAGGGCGGATCCATCGTTTACTTCGCGGCACATGACGGAGTTTACCGGCGTTGACTTTGAAATCTCATGGATTGAGAGCCACGAAGATATTATGGCATTCGCTGAAAACTGGCTGGCTTACGTCTACCAGGCCGTCAAGGCGAAACATGGCGAAAGCATCCTGGCCACTTTCGGCGTGGACCTGCAGGTGCCTGCCGTACCCTTCCCGCGCCTGACCATGGCGGAGGCCTACCAAATCTTAAAAGATCAGGGCTACAAACTTCCGCCGGAAAAGAAAGGGGACTTGGACCCCGGTGCGGAACGGGCTTTGGGAGCCTACGTGAAAGAAAAATATGGCAGTGATTTTGTATTCGTCACGGACTGGCCTTTTACCGTCCGGCCTTTCTACCACATGCTCTATGAAGACAACCCGACCCTGACCAAGAGCTTTGACTTGCTTGGCCGCGGGCTTGAAATCACCACCGGTGCCCAGCGCGAGCATCGGTACGAGGTGCTCAAGAATCAGGCCCTGGCCAAAGGGCTAACCCTGCCCCCCATTCAAAATTATCTTAATTACTTCAGGTACGGCTGTCCACCACATGGCGGCTTGGGCTTGGGGCTGAGCCGATTGCTGATGGTGATGTTGGATCTTCCCAATATCCGCGAGGCAGTTTATCTGTTCCGCGGACCCAACCGCCTGGAACCATGACAGGGGCTCGATGACGACTTTATACGGGCCAAGAATCAGATTAAGGGCTGCCGAGCGCAGTGACCTGCCACAATTCATTACCTGGCTTACAGACCCACAGGTAACCGAAAACCTGATGGTCAACCAACCGATGAGTTTGGCTTCCGAAGAAATCTGGTTTGAAAACATGCTCAAGCGGCCAGCCCGTGAGCAGGTTCTGGTAATCGAAGCTCAGCAGGCTGCAGATGACCCGCGCGAAGCACTTCGTTACGTTCCCATTGGCAACACTTCCTTCAACGCCATCGAAGAACCGGCTTTGGCCGCGGAAATTGGAATCTTCATTGGTGAAAAAACTTACTGGAATCGTGGGTTCGGCACTGAGACAATGGGCGTGATGCTGCGCCATGGCTTTGAAAACCTGAACTTTCACCGCATTTGGCTGAGGGTTTTCGCGCCAAACCTGCGCGCCATCCGCGCTTACGAAAAGGCCGGGTTTACGTATGAGGGCAAATTCCGCGAGGGTCATTACCAGCATGGGAGCTACGTGGACGTGCTGATTATGAGCGTTTTGCGCCAGGAATGGGATTTAGCTCAGACACAGAAAGGGTAAAAGCATGTCAAATTTAAAATCTCAGCACGGTATGCTCTACGGTAACATCCGCTTGTTCGCTGGCACAGCCTGCCCGGATCTGGCACAGGAGATCGCCGAGAACCTCGGAATGGAGCTTTGTGGCCGGGATATCATCGAATTTACCAATGACAATCTTTTCGTCAAGCTGCATGCCTCAGTACGCGGGCAAGACTGCTACATTATCCAAACCACTTCCATCCCGGTGCACCGCAATCTGATGGAATTGCTGATTATGACCCAGACCCTCCGACTGGATTCCGCCGGTCGCATCACCGTAGTGGTGCCCTACATGTGTTACGGACGTTCTGACCGCAAAGATCAACCGCGCGTCCCGATCACCGCCCGTCTGGTGGCCGATATGATTCAGGTGGCCGGCGCTGACCGTTATATGACGATGGACCTGCACGCCGGTCAAATCCAGGGCTTTTTCTCCATTCCGGGGGACGTCTTGTCCGGTTACCATATTATCAAGCCCTATCTGCTGAACAAAGCCAAAACCCTGCGCAATCCGGTTATCCTGACTGTGGATCTCGGTTTTGCCAAGACCGGCCGACGCTACGCGCAAGCCTTGAACGTGCCGCTGGCATTCATCGAAAAACGACGTATTGACAATCAGGAACACACCGAAGCGTTGACTGTAATCGGCGATGTCAATCAGCGCGATATCATCCTGATTGACGATGAGGTAGATACCGGCGGTTCGATGATCCAGGCCATTCAAACCGCCAAGCTGAATGGCGCCCGAGATATCTATGCGGTTTTCATCCATCCTGTGCTCTCGAGCAATGCCATCGAGCGGCTTGTCGCTCAACCGGTGAAGGAATTCATCACCACCAACACCATTCCGATCAGTCCGGAGGGCCGGGCACTCTTCGGTGACCGTTTGACCGTACTGAGCGTCGGCCCGCTGCTGTCGGAAGTGATTAAACGCGCCAACGAAGGCACCAGCGTCGGCGCAATGTTCAACGAATAGACCGAAACCGGACCCGCGGTTCCTTCTCTGATGCCTGAGCTTCCTGAGGTCGAAACCATCCGGCGCGTTTTGGCAGCCGGCAGTGCCACCGTACCGTCGCTGACGGGGCAAACTATCCAAAACGCCGAAGTTTTTTGGCAGGGCAGCATTGCCAACCCCACCGCAGGCAGCTTCAGCGCCAGCGTTGCTGGCCGGGAAGTGCGCGCATTGGACCGGCGCGGGAAATTTTTAATCTTGAATCTCGATCAGGGATCCTTGATTTTTCACCTGCGCATGAGCGGCGATCTGCGGATGAGCTTAGGAGGCGCACCAGCTGCGCATGACCGGCTGCGCCTGCATTTTCGGTCGGGGTGGGACCTGACTTTTACTGACCCGCGCAAGTTCGGCCGGGTTTGGCTCGTCTCTGATCCGACACCGATCCTGGCAGGCCTTGGGCCGGAGCCTCTGGATGAGTCATTGAGCACTGAAGCTTTTGGCGAACGGCTGCGGCAGCATTCCCGTCAGCTTAAGCCGTTGCTGATGGATCAGCATTTTTTAGCCGGTCTGGGTAATATCTACACCGATGAAGCGCTTTTTCTGGCTCGCCTTCATCCATTGCGCCTGAGCAGCACCCTCAGCCAGGCTGAGGCGGAACGCCTGCTGGCTGCCATCCGCCAAACACTGCGCGATGGCATTTCCCATAATGGCTCCAGCATCGATTGGGTCTATCGCGGTGGGAATTTTCAAAACCATTTCAAAGTTTACCAGCGCACCGGTCAGGTTTGCCCGGTTTGCGGCCATACCATCGAAAAAATCAGGGTGGGTCAACGTGGCACCCATTTTTGCCCGGTCTGCCAGCCCTACATGAAAGATTAAAAAATGTACGATCAATTAGCTTCTGTCTATGACTACTTCGTAAACTGGGAAAGCCGCCTTAGCTACGAGCTGCCCTTTTTGCTGCGGACGCTGACTGCACTGGGGCCAACGCCCACCGCCATGCACGTCTTGGATGCAGCCTGTGGCACCGGCCAGCATGCCCTTGCATTGGCCAGGGAAGGTTATCAGGTGACTGGCACCGATCTTTTCCCACAAATGATTGAAATAGCCCGCTCGCACGCCGCAACGGCCAGCCTTCCGGCCAATTTTCAAACCGCTGCGTTTGGCTCGATCAGTGAAACCTTGCAGCAGGCTGGCCAGTTTGACGCGCTGCTCTGCCTGGGCAATTCACTCCCACATGTCCACTCCTGGGCCGAGCTTGAACAAACCTTGACGGATTTCTCCCGGCTATTGCGGCCGGGTGGCCTTCTCGTGACCCAAATGCGCAATTTTGATCAGGTTATGGCTGCCCGCAACCGTTGGATGGAACCTCAGTCGGTGGAAGAGCCAGACCATGAATGGCTGTTTTTCCGCTTTTACGATTTTGAAGCAGACGGGCGGATCCAGTTTAATATTCTCAGTATGCAGCGCGAGAAACCCGGGCCATGGCAAATTCAGCATACAACGACGCAGCTTCTGCCAATTCTTTCAACCCCTTATTTGCAGGCTGTGCATGCCAGTGGCTTCAGCCAGGTGGCCACTTTCGGAAACATGCATGGTGACTCGTTCGACCCGGGCAGGAGTAGCGATTTGATCATCACCGCAGTCAAAGACGCTCGATCAGACTGAAACAACTCAAGCCAGCAACCCGGCAATGCCTTCAGCCCGACCGCAAAGACGCCTTGGTCTGATGCAGATTTGTGCGCCACCAGTCGACGGTTTCAGTGATGGTGCTGACCAAGTCGCGCGAATGATAGTGCAGTTCACGGTTTGCCTTCTCAGAGGAGATGACACTGTTGCTCACCAGCGTCTCGATGGAGTAACGGGTAAAACAGGGTCTCGTCCGCGAGGCTTCGTAGTAGAGCTCAGCAAAAGGCGCAGCCAACCGGGCTAGCCTGGTCGGAATGTGCATGTTGAAAGAATGCACGCCGGCCGCCGCTTGCACCATCCGGCGCAGCTCGTTCACTTGAACAAACCTCCCCGAAAGGATGTAAACCTCTCCCGGACGCCCTTTTTCAGCGGCAAGAAGATGCCCCTGGGCTACATCGCGTACATCGACAAAGTCAAAACCACCATCGGTCGAAATTGAAGGCTTGTTTTTCATCCATGACAAAATCATCTCGCCCATTTCGGAACGTTTAAAATCGTAAGGACCAATCACACCCGTCGGGCAGACAATGACCGCATCCAATCCCTCTTGGACCGACTTTTTCACCAACAGGGTAGCCTCCGCCTTGGTTCGGTCATACGGGCCGGCCGGGTTAAGCGGATCAAACTCAAGCCGCTCATCAATAATGGTCCCGATTGGCGGACGCTGCAGGGCATGAATGGAGCTTGTATATACCAATCGCGAAACACCGGCTTCGCGCGCAATTTGGACCACATTGGCTGTGCCTTGCACATTGACCTGCCTCATCAGCGCCTGCTTCCCAGGCGTGATGGCTACGAGCGCCGCTAAATGAAAAATGACATCCACGTCGGAACATGCCGCGCGCAAATCGTCCAGATTGAGAATGTTCCCGCGGACAATTTGCACATCCAGGCCATCCAGGGGCGAAGCGTCCTCATTTGGCAAAAGCAGCGCCCTTACCTGTTGGCCGCCTGCGGCTATTTGTCTGACCAAAACGTTTCCAAGATGACCACCAGCGCCAGTAACCAGAATCATTTTACGCTCCCTAAGCCGGCAAATATTTGCCGAAGTCCATATCCGCTCAATTCCGTCCAATTCAAAGAATCCCGGTAGAGGGCCGCTTGCAGCAAAAAGCCCATATAGAAAGCGACTAATAGATAAGACGTTTGTTTTGCGTCGATCTCTGCCCGCAGTGAACCTTCCGCAATCCCTTGGCAAATCAATCCTTCAAAGAATTTAAGAAAATCATGATAAGGTGCGAACGCCTTTTCCCAGGTCTCATCTCTGAGTGCAGCCTGACGCCAGAAATCCACCAAAATAGGAAAGCCAGTGGGAGCAGCCTTAAAAACTTCCGCCAAATGTGCGTTCATGGCTAAAATTGCCTCAGGCACTGCCATACCTGGGGCGATGGTCTCACTGACAATTTCAACGAGATTGTGAGTCCAGTCATCCATCATATTAAGAAACAGCGCCTGTTTGGAAGCAAAATGATGATAAAAGGCTCCTTTGCTCACCCCTGCCATCTGGCAGATATTCTGAACGCTGGTGGAATCGTAGCCATCTTTCGCGAAGAGGGTCAGGGCGCTGTCAATGATTCTTTGGCGGAGGGGCGTATTTGCGGGCATTCTATTTCCATTCAGCAGACCGACCGGTCGGTTTGCAAATTTAGTTTACAGGCGATGGCCGTTTAAGTCAACCTCCAATGAAGGCGTGGTCGCTGACCAAAGTTTTACTCAGGGCCGCAGTCCAGCGCCAAGCACCCGCAAAGAAGCCCTGCTCAGAAGCCGTGCGCTGCGCTTTACGTAGCCGTTACCGACCTGCGCATGCAGTTATAATTTCTAAAACAATCATTTTAAGGAGGTCACGATGAAAGTTGCCATTGGCTGTGATCACGCCGGTTTGGAGATCAAGCAAGCCCTCAAAGCTTATCTGGACAGCCGTATGATTCCGTATGAAGATTTTGGCACCGATAGTACTGAAAGTGTGGACTATCCGCGCATTGCCGAGAAGGTTGCCCGGGCGGTGCTTTCCACTCAATTTGACCGGGGCATTTTGATCTGTGGGACTGGTATTGGCATGTCGATTGCCGCCAACAAATTCCCGGGAATCCGCGCTGCCGCCTGCAGCGAACCTTATTCAGCCATCCTTTCCCGCCGCCACAATAACAGCAATATCCTCTGCCTCGGCGCACGCGTGATCGGCACGGGTCTGGCCTCCCTCATTACCGAAGGTTGGCTAAACGCCTCATTTGAAGGCGATCGCCACCAGCGCCGGCTGGACATGATCACACGCATCGAACAGCGCAATCAATTCCCGGTCGAGCGTGCACCACTTCAACCCGAGCAGCCCGCAAGCGAACAAACCGGCCACGCTCCAGAAGACACCCAGCCAGTTTAAAGCCTGCTGATTTCCATTCCGGAGTGTGTCTGCGCGATAATTCTTGGTATACTTTATCGCGTCCAACCATGTGTTCTTAGTAGAGAGGAGTTTTTATGCGTTACAAGATTTTTGGTGACAAGCTGCCCGGCGTAACCATTCAGTTTGATTCCGGGGAAAGTATTTATACCCAGGCTGGCGGCATGACCTGGATGACTGACAACTTCAACATGGAAACCAACATGAAAGGCGGATTAATGAAGGGCCTGGGGCGGATGCTCAGCGGCGAATCGCTCTTTATGGCCACTTATACCGCCAATGCCTCCGGTGCAGAAATGACCCTGGCTTCATCCCTGCCGGGTGAGATCATCGCGCTTCAGCTGGATGGCACGATGGAATATATTGCCCAAAAGCAGGCTTTTTTGTGTGCCACCCCCGGGGTTGTGCTTTCCACTCACGTCAATAAAGCCCGCGCCGGTTTTTTTGGGGGTGAGGGTTTCATCATGCAGCGCTTAAGCGGGCATGGCCTCGTTTTTCTGGAAATTGATGGCTCGGTTGTTGAGAAAGAGCTGCAGCCCGGAGAACGCCTGAAAGTGGATACCGGCAACCTGGCGCTGTTTGAGTCCCGCGTTCAATACACTGCTGAAACCGTTAAAGGGTTTGCAAATGTACTTTTCGGTGGAGAAGGGCTGTTTTTGAGCGTCGTCACCGGCCCTGGCAAAGTCTGGCTGCAGTCGATCAATGCCAGCAGCTTTGCCCAGCGGCTGATTCCTTACCTGCCGCACAAAGATTAGAAGCCAGCACTAAGACCCGGGTCTCACAGCCCGGGTTATTTTTTTGCCTTCAAATCCTTGACCATATACAGCGCGCCGTTCACAAACCCCCGTGCGGCATAGTATTCACGCGTACCAACAGCTGAGATAACCGCCAAGTTGACATAACCGCGCGCAATGGCAATTGCCTCAGCTTGCGCAATCAGCTTCTGGCCCAAGCCCCGGTGTTGGGCTGCGCCCGATTGATCCGCTCCAACCTCGAGCGACTGACCGTAAACATGCACTTCGCGGATGATAGCAGCCGATTCCAGATCGGGGATCGCCAGTGGGTTCTCATTGGGCAGCGAGAGCCGTAAAAACCCTGCCAGGTGATCATCGGGCGTGTCAAAGCTGATGAAGTGTTCTTCGGCGCCGCCAGCCGGGTAAACCAAATCATGCAAAGTTAACTCAGTGGCTTCCACGGCTTCGGCGCGCACCTCGCGGCAGCGGATGCACTGACAGTGCGTACCACGGCGGGCCATCTCTTTGGCCACATCCTGCCGCAAGCTGGTGTTGCGGTTTCCGGCTACCACGTTCGGGGAAGGTATGTCGCGGATTACACGGTTGATCCGGCAATAACGCGGCACCTGGGTTTTAATGTCAGCCAACAAATCCAGCAGAGTCTCCTCACTGTACGGAAGATACTCTCCCCTCTGCCAGTAGGCGTAAAGCGGAGCACTCCGCAGCAGTTGGCAAGGGTAAATCTTCAGTTCATCCGGATCCAGGCCGCCTTCTTCCCACAAACGCAAAAAATCCTGCCGATCACTGGCCGGTGTCGCCCCAAGCAGGTTGGGCATCCAATGAGCCACCAGCTTAAACCCGGCAGCCCGCGCCAAGGCAAAAGCCTGGCGGGCTTCATCGGCGCTATGGCCGCGGCGGTTAAGCTCCAGGATTTGATCATCCAGGCTTTGGACGCCAATCTGCAGCTTGGTGACACCCAGCCGGCGGTATTCGAGCAGTTCGGAACGATTGATCAGATCGGGACGGGTTTCGATTACCAGCCCTACGTTGCGGTGCCGGCCGTGTGAGTTGCGTTCTTGTACTTCAGCCAGCGAAACATCCCCGATATCGTCCTGCGCATTTTCTTCATTCAGCGCTTCGAAGCAGCGCCGCACAAACCACTCACGGTAAGACCGGGAATAGGCGCCCCAGCTACCGCCCAAAATCAGCAGTTCCACTTTGTCGGTGGGGTGGCCTACCTCACGCAGGGCCTGAAGACGCGATGAAACTTGAAGCCAGGGGTCAAAATGATTTTCAACTCCCCGCCGTGCACCGGGTTCATCCGGTAAATACGATTGCGGCATGTCGGTTTCAGAAGGACAGAAGATGCATTCCCCCGGGCAGGGGCTTGGCCGGGTGAGAACGGTGATTGTCGTCACACCGGAAAGCGTACGCACCGGTTTCATTCGAATGGCCGCCAATAGTTGCGGGTCTTCATGTAGTTCACCGCTGGCAACCATATCGCGATATGCCGCTACCAGGGCGTGCTTGGCCAAAAAGCCAGCTCCGCCTGGCAGCGGATGCGCCCGCAGCGCCGCCCGCGGCTCTGCCCCGGATCGGATTTCTTCCAACACCTGGCGTGCCAAAGCCAGTTCTTCCGGGCTGATATTCCGCTTTTTAACCCAGGCTTCACGTGATTCCATGGTTTAGATTGTACCTGTTTTGCCCGGCCGGTCGCTGGCCTGTCAAGGCTGTTATACTGTGGGCATGCATCCTGATGTCATTCAGCAAGTGCGCGCAATGAACCAGCGCTTCTATCAAACCTATGCACGGTCATTCTCAGCCAGCCGGCAGCGGGTGCAGGCCGGTGTGGGCCGTCTGCTGCCCCGCTTGAAGGATTGCACCCGGGTGCTTGATCTGGGCTGCGGCAACGCCAACCTCTTCCCGGCTTTGCAGGGGGCTGGTTTTAAAGGAGAATATGTCGGTTTGGATGGCAGTTTGGAGCTGCTTTCAACGGCTGAAAGTCTAGCTCCTGAAGTGGAAAGCAACCAGCGCCTGTGCGTTCAGGCAGATCTGAATGCGCCTGCCTGGCCCATTCCAGCGCAGGAAGGCGTTTTTGAGGCAGTCGTATGCTTTGCCGCCCTTCACCACATTCCCGGCACAGCCGCCCAAGCCGCACTTTTTCGTAGTGCCTTCCAGGCTCTATCGGCAGGGGGCATTTTTTGCGTGTCCGTCTGGCAGGTACGCAGCAGCCCACGCCTTACAGCACGCATCGTGCCTTGGAGCACAGCTGGCATCCACACCGACCAGGTGGACGAAGGCGATTTACTGCTGGATTGGCGCGCAGCGCCGGCCTTACCGGCCGAATTGCGCTATGTGCACCACTTCACAGAAGGCGAGCTGAACGCCCTGGCTGAAGCGACCGGTTTTAGCTTGTGCGAAACGTTTTATTCCGATGGCCGCGAGGGTAACCTGGCTTTGTATGCCGTCTGGCAAAAACCGCTGGCTTAACCCAACGCCACGTCAAGCAGCATCATCACGGCAAAACCGAGCATGACCCCAATGGTCGGAATATCTGAATGCGAATACGCCTCACGTTTGGACTCTGGAATTAGCTCCTCAGCCACTACGTAAATCATGGCGCCCGCTGCAAAAGCCAGCGCATACGGCAGCAAATGCCGCATCGAAGTGACCGCCGCGGCTCCAAGGACCGCCGCAATCGGCTCTACCAGGCCGGAAAGCTGACCGATGGTAAAAGCTTTACCCTGGCTGAGGTTTTCTCGCCGCAGCGGGACGGATACTGCCATGCCTTCGGGAAAATTTTGGATTCCAATGCCCAATGCCAGGGCGATCGCCGAACTAAGCGAGGCATTGTCGAGCCCTGAAGCGGCTGCACCGAAAGCGACGCCGACGGCCAACCCTTCCGGGATATTGTGCAGGGTAATGGCGAAAACCAGCAGTACACTGCGCTGCCAGGAGCTTTTGGGCCCTTCTGCGTCATCCTGGCCAGGGTGCAGGTGCGGCAGCAGCTTGTCAACAGCCAATAAAAACGCACCGCCACACAAAAAGCCCAAAACAGCCGGCATCCATACTGGAACGCCAATCCCAGTGGAGAGCTCAATCGCTGGCGCCAGCAGCGAAAAATAACTAGCTGCGATCATCACACCGGCTGCAAAACCGAGCATACCGTCCAGCACTTTACGGCTGATTTCTTTCCCCAGAAATACCCCCGCTGCTCCAGCTGCCGTCATAGCGTAAGTAAACGCCGTAGCCAGCAAAGCCTGCAATACCGGCGTAAGTTGAGATAAAAAGTTTGTCATTAAACACCTTGCCAATGTTATGATTGATTCGGAGGGTATTTTACCTTGATATCAACCCAGCAGCACAACAAGTATCTTTTTCCCCAATCCACGGCACTGGTGGACCAGTTGGCGCGTTGCCTGGAAGCACGCCGCAAACATATCGATTGGGAAGCCATTCAAGCCTTGCGACTGTTCAATGGCTTTTATGAAGGGCTGCCCGGGCTGACAGCCGATCTTTTCGGCCACACGCTGGTTCTCTCCAACCACCAGCGCCAGCCGGAAGAGCTGCGCCCGGCACTGCATACCGCCGCGGATTACTACCTGAAGAGCGTACCGGAGGTCCAAACGATATTGGTCAAAGAAAGGTATGCCGCGGGCATGGAGGCTCGCCAGGGAATAATGCTGAGCGGAAGCCAACTGCAAGACATCACCAGCGAAAACGGTGTGCACTACGCACTCGATCTGAGATTAAATCAGGATTGCAGCTTTTACCTGGATACGCGCCAATTGCGCTCCTGGCTTTACGCGAACTGTGCCGACCAGACGCTATTAAATTGTTTTGCTTATTCGGGGGCATTGGGGGTAGCGGCGCTGGCTGGCGGGGCGCGCAGCGTCATTCAGACGGATTCCAACCCGGCCTATCTGCGCCTGGCAGAGCGTTCCGCCGGGCTGAACCCACATCGTGGCAGCCACACCCTGCTGCCCATGGATTATTTTAAAGCCATCAGCCAGCTCAAGCGGCAGGGGCGCCTTTTCGATTGCCTTATCCTCGACCCGCCTTTGTTTTCAGATTCTCCCACCGGCCGGATTGATTTACTGCACAGCTGGACCGGCCTGATTAATAAAGCGCGGCCGCTGGTCGCCCACGGCGGACGTCTGGTGGTAGTCAATAACGCCCTCTTTCTGAGCGGAGCAGCCGTGGCGGCGGAGATCAATGCATTGGAACAGACCGGCTATATTCGCTTGGAAGCAACTGTGCCGGTTCCACAAGACCTGTCCGGCTGGCCCGAGACCCGCCAGGCGGACCCCCCAACTGACCCCAGCCCATACAACCATCCGACCAAAATCAGCATCCTACGCGTCGAACGAAAAGATCGCGCACTGGCCAACTGAGCTTCCAACTTTTTCCGAAATACTGCAGTACATTGCCAGACAAAAGGCCTGCCACCAATTGACCAAAACACATGACAGCGGCTTGAACCTCTCAATTGTGCAGTTCTATAATGCCATTCAGATTTGGATTCTATATTTGAAAGGTCGAAAATTGTACACCATGAAAAATACAATGAAAATCCTGCTTGCTGCAAGTGCTTTCATCCTGGCGGTCGCGGGCTGCCAGGCTCGCCCAGGGCGCTGGGATCAACCAACTGAACCTCTGCCCAGCGGGACCCAGCCAACTGAGGCACTGCCCAGCGGGACCGAGCCAACTGGCGCTGATGGCCAATTGGGCCCGGGGGACTATAAACTTAGCCTCAGCTCCGGTGGGCAAGACCGCCGATATTTGTTACACGTCCCGGCTTCATATGACAGCGCGCAACCTGTGCCGCTGATTTTGGTTTTCCATGGTGCCTTTGGCAGCGCTGAAACAATGGCCGCAGCCCATGGATGGATTCGCAAATCAGATGAGGCTGGTTTTGTGGTCGCCTTTCCAAATGGCAGCAGCCGCCTGGCTTCGGATCAGTTTGCCACCTGGAACGCCGGCGATTGCTGCGGTTATGCCGCCCAAAGCGACAGCGACGATGTCGGCTTCGTCCAGGCGGTAATTGCGGACCTACGCCAAAAAGTGAACGTAACCGCCATCTTTGCGGCTGGCATGTCCAACGGCGGGATGTTCTCCTATCGCCTGGCGTGTGACATGGCCGATACCTTTTCTGCAATTGCCTCAGTGGCCGGCACGGAAAACTATACGGAATGCAATCCGGCCAAACCAATCTCCATTTTGCATATTCATGGCTTGCAGGACGAGCGTGTGCCCTTCAACGGTGGCTGCGGACCAGAATGTGACATCCGGACTGAAACCAATTATGTTTCCGTTCCCGATACAATCGCCCGCTGGGTCGAACGCGATGGCTGTGACCCGACTCCGCAAAAGGAGACCATCAACGAGAACGCCTGGTCTGAATCCTATGGGCAGTGCCTCGATGGCGTACAAATCAAACTGTACGTGGTAGAAGATGGCTCGCATTCCTGGCCTGGCGGTGAAAATGCTTCTAACCCCCTGGAGAAGGATACCCCTTCCAGCGCAATTAATGCCACCGATGTGATCTGGGAGTTTTTCAACGCCAATGGCGCTGCCCGCCCCTAAAACAGCCATCAATCAAAGGTCATGCTGCAGTCAGACGGACCGGTTGAACCTGAAAGACGATTGTCTGCCCCGTCCGTCTGATTGCGGTTGACTTTTAAAAATGCTTGTGTTAAAATGTTTGCCGCTTCACCCAAGGGTGAAGATTAATAGAAGTTGCGGGTGTAGTTCAATTGGTAGAACGTCTCCTTGCCAAGGAGAAGGTCGTGGGTTCGAGCCCCATCGCCCGCTCTAATAGAAACTGATATAATCGCTATATCAGTTTTTTATTAAGGCGACGTGGCCAAGTGGCAAGGCAAGAGTCTGCAAAACTCTCACCATGGGTTCGAATCCCATCGTCGCCTCCTTTTGTTCCTGGGTATGGCTGAATGACGCGTACTGCCTATTTCTAACCCCCATATCTTGGGGCGTTAAAGCGCCTTTTTTCTTCCATTGCTATTCTTGACTTCGTTGTGGCGAGTGCTGCCTGGCGTTTTTCCGGCTCTTGAACTCGCCCAATAGTGTGTGCCATTCTCAGGCCTTATTGTGCAGATACACACCCTTTACCTTGTTTTCATACACATCAGCAAGGCCATAAGAGCGGTAGTTGAACTTCCAGCCATCCGCGTCCTGGACTTCCTTAGGCCGGAACACTTTCGACACAACGTGCTCAGTAAACTGCAGCAACGCCGGCTTGTGGATGATCATGAAATTGATATCCTCACCCGAAGTGGCATTTTTTACACAACTACCACTTTCCTCGCCGGTAGTCGTTCCATCTTTCTGGTCAATGACCGTATAGAAGCGCCCCTGCGGCACTTTCGTTACTCTGGCAAAAGTAGACAGCACTTCACGGCTTTTGGTGGTATCAAGTGCCATAACTGCATTGATCAACGCCGGGGTTGCGAAAAGATAACGCTCAGTGTCCGGCACTTCCGCGTCATCCATTACGCCCGTCGCGGTCACCAGGGCTGTCAAAAATGCAGCCCCATCTGCAAGCGTAGTGGGGGTGGCAACAGTTCCAGCATTCGCAGAATAGATCGCTCACCACCCTGTCAAGTTCCACCAGCGTGAATGTCCGCTCCTGATGCTTTCCAGCAGTCGAGTCCTCCGCCTTTTCCGAAGTCTGTTCCTGGGTGCTCTCAGTATTGCTGCTTTCTTCTGTCATCTTCTCTTCCCTTTCCGTTTATTGCCCGTCGGTCCTAAATTGTTGGGGATGTTTGAGATTTAACACAAAAAAGCCCGATAGCGATAGCTCTATCAGGCTCATATTCCGGCGGTAAACTCGGAACAATCCACTATTCAGTTATGGAAGTTTTATACCATCTTTTTTATTATTGTTTGTCAAGAATTGCGGGTAGTTCTTGATGTCCTTTTATATTTTGCCAATCTAATAATCATCTTCTAACACGTTGACAACTCTTGGCTTTATTCCGGTTCGTGCTTCATTTTCAAGAGATATCCTCACCTCTTCAAATAGCCTGGTCAGTGTCCCCTCTTCATCGTCTTCAACCACTTCCCAGCGACCACGGATAGTCGCGTCGTCCCAGGGGCCAGGAACGACTGAATAAAGATAATCCTCTTCGCTATCATCAATGATGCGTAATAAGCCGTTTTCAAAACCCAAGCAAGTGTATACCTTTCCGTTCGTAAGGCTTTCTATGCCAAAACTTGGGCCAATATACATTAATTTCATCGCCGTTTACTCCGCTTGATCTTCACATCATATTTTACACCATCATGCTGAGCCCAATGAATTTCGTATGAATAATACTTTCCATCTACAGTGCCAACAAGTTTTTGCCATTCGTCAGAGCTGCCCCCATGAATTTCTGCCCAACTTCGCGCAGCACGGAAAGGTGTAATAGTCCCATTACCTGCGATTATTCTTTCATTGGTTAAGTCTGCACCTGTCGGCACTAAAAGGTCAAGCGAGCCGATACCTGGAATAAAAATTTGTCCTAATACTGGCTTGGATAAAACAGCATTCTCCGCAACGGCTACTTTTGGTAACACCGCCTTCACCGGTCTAAACTCACTCACTGCCGCACGATCCAAAGCTGGCGGCGTTTTGAAAGTTTTCGTGATTTCGTTGTACTTCTGTTTCAGCTGATTGATCCGTAATTGCTCAATGCGGCGACCCACATCATCACCGGACGCCTTGAAAATGACTGCCCGGTCCTTACACTTCCGCATCTCGGTTTCAATTCGCCGCTGCAACTGCGTCGCCTCCTTTTGTTTAATTCCGTGATCCTGGTTCGACCTTGCCGCCGTTACGAGCTAAAATCCGCCCATTGCACTTTTTTTATGCCCAAGAGATGAACCCCTGAAGAATCCAATTTCCTGTGGCATCCTACTGGGGCAAATCGGGAGACGACGGCTGAAGCACCAGCGCGCTACTGTCTGCGCCCTGCTGCGTCAACAGCGTGATCAAATCTTGCAAGTTTTCGCAGACGACATCCGGCTGGTAAGGGGACGTTACCAGATCCTGCCGGCTGGTTTCACCGCTCAGTACCAAAACCGTCTGAACGCCCGCAGTAGTCCCCAAGGCGATGTCGGTATACAGGCGGTCCCCGACCATCACCAGGTCTGCTGTGCGCACGCCCCATTGATGGGCCAGCTGCTCCAAAATCTGGGGGTTGGGCTTCCCGACCACCAGGTCGGCTTTCCGGCCGGTGGAGGCTTCGATCAGGGCCATCATGGCGCCGATATCGGGCACGTAACCTCCCGGGGCGGGGCAATTAATGTCGGGGTGGGTGGCGATGTAAGGCAGCCCCTGGTTGACCCAGCGCGTAAACTGGCACAGGCGCGCATATGTCAGCTCTGTGTCATAACCCAATACGCAGACTTCTGCGTCATCTTCCACCAGGCGAATACCATTGGCAACAAAGCTCTCCGCCAGGCTGCGCGTTCCCATCAGAAAGACGCGCCGGTCGGGGTAAAACGCCTTCAGGTAACTGATCGTGGCGTCCCCGGCAGTGTAAACCCGCGCGTCCGCCATTTTCACCCCCAACCGCGTGAGCTTGCCAATATAATCCTGCTTGCTGCGCGAGGTATTATTGGTCAAGAAGCTGAATCGGATCTCATGATCATTCAAGAACGCCAGCAGCTCCAACGCTCCGGGGAGAAGTTGATCCCCAAGGAAAAACGTCCCGTCCATGTCCAAGACCATGCCCGCAAAGGTTTTCAATGCACGCATTTGTAGGATCCTTTCGTTGACTTCCGCCTGAATGACACTATACTATTTACTAGGTTAAAGTATAAAAATTACCATGAGGTTAAAAAATGAACCAAGTAACTTATTCTATCCCCAATATCTCTTGCAATCACTGTGTGATGCGCATTAAAACCGCCCTGCTAAAGCTGGATGGCGTGCAGGATGTGGAAGGCGATCCGGAAAGCAAGCAGATTCGGGTTGAGTTTGATGACCCATCAAGTGATGAACTGCTGCGCGAGACATTGAAAGAAATCGACTACCCAGCGGAGTAAATTTTATGGCAGAAATCCGGCAGGTAAACCTGCCTGTACTTGGCATGACCTGCGCCAACTGTGTGGCGACGGTTGAAAAAAGCTTGAATAAAACCGAAGGTGTACAGGAAGCCTTGGTCAACCTCTCGTCCGAGCGGGCCGCAGTGCGTTTTGACCCCCAGGTGGTGAAGCTTTCCGACCTGGTGGAAAGAATTCGTTCGGTTGGCTACGATGTGGCAATTGGCGACCTCAGCCTTGTAGTTGAAAACATGGCCGATGCGGCTGACGCACAGGCCCTCGAAAAACTGCTCAACCCGCTGGAAGGCGTATTGTTCAGTCAGGCAAATCCAGCGACCGAAAAAGTAACGGTGCGCTACATCCCGACTGTGATCAGCCCAACCGAAATTCGGCAGGCCATTCGCAAGGCCGGCTACCGTTTGGCTGAAGAGACCGCCGACTCTGAAGATGCCGAGGCTGTCGCCCGCCGCCGGGAAATTTTGCGCCAGCGGCACATGCTGACGGTCGCATTGGTTTTTACAATCCCGCTTTTTGTCCTTTCAATGGGACGTGACCTGGGATTGCTGCCGATGGCCATCGCGCACGCCCCCTGGATGGATTGGCTATTCTTCGTGCTGGCTACTCCGGTTCAATTTTATGTTGGCGCGTCTTATTACGTGAACGGCTTCAAGTCGATCCGCAATCGCTCGGCCAATATGGACGTTTTGGTTGCCATGGGAACCTCGGCAGCCTATTTCTACTCCGTCCTGGTCCTTTTGGGTGTCTTTCCGGGTCACGGTTACTTTGAGACTTCAGCTGTGATCATCACACTGGTACGCCTCGGAAAGTACCTTGAAGCCAAAGCCAAAGGCGGAGCCAGCGAAGCAATCCGCAAACTGCTCTACCTGAAACCGAGCAAAGCCAGCGTGCTGCGCGACGGGATCGAGGTGGAGGTGAACGCCGAAGAAGTGCAGATTGGCGATGTGGTCATCGTGCGCCCGGGTGAAAAAGTGCCGGTAGATGGCGTGGTGCTGGAGGGCGAATCGAGTGTGGATGAGTCCATGCTGACCGGCGAATCTCTGCCAGTTGAAAAACAGCCCGGCAGCCCGGTCTTTGGTGCCACGATGAATCGCAATGGGCGCCTGATTTTTAAGGCAACCAAAGTCGGACGAGATACCGTTTTGGCACAAATCATCCAGCTGGTTGAAAACGCCCAAGCCAGCAAGGCCCCCATCCAAACCCTGGCGGATAAAATCTCAGCGGTGTTTGTACCCGTCGTCATTGGCATCGCTCTGGCTACCTTTGCCATCTGGTATTTTTTGGTGCCACTGCCGGCAAATTCGGAAGTAACCCTGCTGGCACGGGCAATTATCAACATGGTGGCAGTATTGGTGATTGCCTGCCCGTGTGCGATGGGTCTGGCCACACCCACAGCGGTAATGGTCGGCACCGGCCGGGGCGCAGAATTGGGCATTTTGGTAAAAAACAGTGAAAGCCTTGAGCTGGCAGGTTCAGTTACCACGGTTGTCTTGGATAAAACCGGCACGGTCACGCAAGGCCTCCCTCAGGTGACCGACCTCGTACGGCTGGACCAAACCTTATCCGAGGAAGAGCTCCTCACGATCGCCAGCTCAGCCGAGAGCGGCAGTGAACACCCCTTAGGCGAGGCTATTCAAGCTGCGGCCCGCCAGCGCGGGCTGAGCCCACTCCCGCTCACAAAATTCCGCTCGATTGCTGGCCGCGGGGTCAGCGCCCAGGTGGACGGGCACGAGGTTATGATTGGCAGCCTGGGCTTACTCCAAAAACAGAACATCGCGCTGGACGACGCAGCCCAACTGGCCGTCCGCCAGTTGGAAAGTCAGGCCAAAACCGTTGTACTGGCCGCTGTGGACGGGCATCCCGCCGGAATTTTCGGCATCATGGACACGCTGAAAGAAAATTCGCAGCAAGCCGTGCAGCAGCTGCGCGCGCTTGGGCTCAATACGGTCATGCTCACCGGCGACAATGAAGCCACGGCCCGCGCGATCGCTTCACAGGCAGGTATTGAACAGGTATACGCCAGCTTGCTGCCGGCAGATAAAATCCGCCAGATTGAAAAGCTCCAGGCGGAAGGCCAGCGGGTGTTGATGGTAGGTGATGGTATTAACGATGCCCCGGCATTGATGCAGGCTGACGTTGGCATGGCCATCGGCACGGGCACGGATGTGGCAATCGCCTCGGCCCCAATCGTCTCCATCAGCGGAGATTTGATGGCTGCCCCACTCACCGTACGGCTTTCAGGCAAAACTCTGCGCACGATCAAGCAGAACCTCTTTTGGGCTTTCTTTTACAATGTGCTGCTCATTCCGGCAGCTGCGCTTGGCATGCTAAACCCCATGCTGGCAGCTGGCGCAATGTCATTCAGCAGTATTTTCGTGGTGACCAACAGTTTGCGCCTAAAGCGCTTTAAGTAATGACCCTGCCGGGTGCACCCTCAGTTGGAATGCGTTTCAACTGAGGCCATGCCTCCAGGGCTTTTTCTGCCGCCCGCATGAGCCGGGCGGCATTTTTATCCCTGGTCAGAAGTGGGCAATGAGCGAATGGCGCGCACGGCCAGCTGATCAGCCCGCTCATTCAGCGGGTTACCGGCATGGCCTTTAACCCAAACCCAATGAACGGAATGCCTGCCAAGCTGTTCGTCAAGCGCCTGCCACAAATCAGCATTCAACAAACTGCCTTCCTTGCGCCGCCAGCCACGCTGTTTCCAACCTGGCAGCCATTCGGTTGCTCCCCGCACCAGGTAGTTTGAATCCGTATAAAAAGTGACATCACTGGTCCGCTTGAGTGCCCGCAAAGCTTGCAAGGCCGCCGTTAGCTCCATGCGGTTATTGGTAGTCGCTTTCTCTGCGCCAGAAAGCTCCAGCTTGTGACCCTCATAGCTCAAAATGGCCGCCCAGCCACCCGGACCCGGGTTGCCCTGACAGGCGCCATCGCAATAGACTACCACCTTGGGCAGCTCAACGTCCATCAGTGGGCCTCATTTCTTCCAGCATTTGATCCAGCATCTCTAAAATTTGCGGAAAATACTGTGCTTCAAGGCCGTACACCCTTTGGAAGGCATCCTGCAGCAGCAAGCGCGAAACCGCCCAATTTGCCTGTTCTGGGGCGAAATTAATATCATGTCTGCCAGCATAGGCTGAGGCCCAGGCTGCGTGCTCGGAAGCATAGGCAGGTGCGCTTGCCTGTGGGGGGCCGCCCGCTGGCCAAAGCCAGTGCGCGCGGACGAATACATCCTGCGCCTCAGGTGAAAGCAGCCAACGGCTGAAAAGCCAGCTGGCAAGTTGCTGGCTATAGCTGCCCGCCCGGATGGCAGCCGAGAGTGTCTCAAAAGCCAAGCTGCCGCTGCCTGACGGATTCGGATAAGGGATGGTGACCCACTGATCTGCATATGGGCTTTGCGAAGAATACGCTTCCTGCAACTGCAGGTCGCTCAGATCGCCTTCATATGCCAGGGCAAAACGGTCGGCAAAATAGGCATACGGGGTGTTTAACGCACCAACCCAAGACGCGTCAGTCTCATACAACGTTTTAAGGTATTGAAACGCAGCGTCAAGTGCCTCAGGCTGAAATACCGGCAGCCCATCCTCAGCCTTAGGCTTTCCGCCAAGAGCACTGTACCAGCTAAGCGCGGAAAGTGGGGTTTTGGAGAGCCACAAACCGCCAGTGCCATTATTATTGAGATTCTCGTCCGCCAAAAGTGCCTGCAATGCGGCGGAAAGTTGTTCCTGCAGCTCTTCTGGGGTAGCAGGGGCGTTCTCAAAGCCCAGTTCGCGCGCCCAGGTTTGGTTGTAATAAAGCAGCCCAGGGTTAATGGCCAATGGTAGCGTCCAGCTTGGCCCGGCCTGACTGAGTGGATTGACCAGACTCTCCGCCGAGTACAGACCCGAAACACCCAGCGCCGTGTCCGTTATAAATGGCGCCAGGTTTACCCAGGCGCCGTTGCTGCTCAAGCCCTCCAGGTCTGCGGTCCAACACAACGCGGCATCCTCGCTGACACCGAACTCACGGTAGGCCTCGGCCATCTCCGTGCAGCTGGGATAGCGCACCGGCTGCACTTCAAAGCCCCAGGGATTGGTTAACGAGAATGTATCGGCCAGGGCTTCAAAGGCCAGAGCCTGTTCATCAATCCAGGCATATGCCACCCGGATCACCAGCCCGTTTAGATTTGCCGCCGGCAGCGTTCCGACCGGGGTGGCGGTCACAGTTGCCTCAGCCGGCGGGGTGTTGGTTGGCTGCAGCTTGGTTTCAGTCGGCGAAGTCTGGGCGGGCGGAGTGAAATAATGCACCTGGCAGCCGGCTAAAGTGACCGCCAATAGCAGCACGACGACTTTCACTTTTTTAGATCGCAAATTGATCAAAACTGGCTCCTTAGAAAAAAAAGCGGGAATGGATGGGAGTCGAACCCACGACGGCTCTCTGCGACCCGACACTGATTTTGAAGACCAGGAGGCCCACCGGGACCTTACCATTCCCGTAAACAAGGATAATTCAGACGGCGCGTGCTTGTCAACCCAAAAGGCGAAAGGGTTTAGGCGCAAGCCCGGCGGGCCAGCTAAGGCCAGCTGGCCTACGCGCAGCAGCAGCTTGCCCCTTGCAGCACACTTTGGATACAAAAATTGGCTTATATGTTGTATACTTTTTTAGCTACCTAACCTTCCGCAAATACTTTTCAGAAAGAGCCACTATGAGTGAACCATCCGCGTCTACGCCCGATTGGGTAAAAAAAGCTGTTTTCTACCAAATTTTTCCGGACCGTTTTGCCTGGAGCCCGCACGTCACCAAACCGGGTAATTTTGAAGCCTGGGATTCTGCCCCAACGCCAAAAGGCTTTAAAGGCGGCGATCTGCTGGGTGTCTATGAAAAGCTCGACTATCTGGAAGACCTCGGAATTGACGCCATCTACTTTAATCCGATTTTTCAATCCGCTTCCAATCACCGCTACCACACCCATGACTACTATCAGGTAGACCCGCTTTTGGGTGGCAACGCTGCCTTCCGCACCCTTCTGGATGAAGCCCATAAGCGAGGCATTCGCGTGGTATTAGATGGTGTATTTAATCATTCCAGCCGCGGATTTTTTCAATTCAACCATATCCTCGAAACGGAAGAGAAATCACCTTACCTCGACTGGTTTTTTATTCATGGTTTTCCGCTGAATGCATACAACGGCGTGCCCAACTATGACTGTTGGTGGGCGCTGCCCGGTTTACCCAAATTTAATACAGGCAACCCTCAGGTGCGCAAGTTCATTATGGATGTCGCCCGCTACTGGATCGACCAGGGCGCTGATGGCTGGCGTCTGGACGTCCCTTTTGAGATTGATGACGACAGCTTTTGGCAGGAATTCCGGGCGGTCGTTAAAGACGCCAATCCTGAAGCCTACATCGTCGGCGAAATCCCCTCCGAAGCCCAGCGTTGGCTGCGCGGTGACCAGTTCGACGGGGTCATGAACTACCAGCTCACCCTGGCCTGCCTGTCCTTTTTTGGCGGAGCCTGTATCGATAAACCGCTGGCCGAAGGCATGATGGGCCTTGAGCTACCAGGCTCTACCGACGCAGCGCATTTCATGGAGCGTGTCAGCCATCTGTTGACGATTTACCCGCACGAAAACGCACTGGCTCAGCTCAATCTGCTTAGCAGTCATGACATGCCACGTTTTCTCAGCCTGGTTTCGAACGAGACCAACCGCCTGTGGTTGGCATACCTTTTCGTGCTCACCTACCCAGGTGCACCCTGCATTTACTATGGCGACGAAATTGGCCTGACTGGCGGAAAGGACCCCGACTGCCGTAAGGCCTTCCCCTGGGATAAGGCGGATTGGAACCAGGATTTGCGCACCAAGCTGCGCGAGCTGGTGCTCGTGCGGCATGCCCTACCCGCCCTGCAGACCGGAAGCTTTGAGCCGCTATTTACGGAAGGGAATGTGTTGGCTTACGTACGCGCTGATGCCGAGGAGCATGTCTTGGTAGTGATCAATGCCTCCGAAACAAGCCACACGCTGAACCTACCCGTCGCCAGTTGGTTCGCTCAGGGCACAGAGCTGCAAGATCAACTGAGCAGCCAGCATGTCACAGTGCAAGACGGGTCGATCGCAGAATTGAAGTTGCCACCGCTTAGTGCTTACATCTTTGCCTAAAGCCGAAGGAACTGACCGCAAGAAAGCTGCCGAATGTCGGCAGCTTTTTTATTGCAGGGCGGCTTGAAAGAAATAGGCCGCACTCTGGCGCTTGCGTCTGTTTAGTGGATCAAAAAACGGACAACTTCCGGGAAAAGGCGGCTGATCCATGGCTCTACGCTTAGAGCTGCCAGACCGGCCAGCAAGCCAATCAGCCAGCCCACCAAAACATCCGAAAAGTAATGCACTTTTACTGCCAGCCGGGAAAAACCAACCAGGAGCGCCCACCCCAGCAGAAGCGGCCATGCCCAAGCTGGCAGGCTCGGGTAAAGCAGCAGCGCCAAAGCCGCTGCCCGCGCCGCATGACCGGAAGGGAATGAGTGTGGGTCTGCCACTCGGTAGATGTAACCCCAATCGCCTTCTGGCCGCGGCCGCCGGATTAAATATTTAATGGCGAGAACTGCTGCCGCCAGGGCAGCCACCACCAGCGCGATGAAAAAGCTCCTCCAGCGCCACTCGGCCGGTCCAAAAAGCCAGACTGCCAGCAAACCTGCCAGCCAGAACCATGAATCGCAGGTATGCCCGATCAGCAATGCCACATTCTTCCTGATTGAAGAATCTTCAGGAAGGGCCAGCCGCGCTGATATTTTTTCATCCCAGCTTAGCAGGCGATCAAGGGCGGAGCGGGGTTTGGTGATGACCGGTTCTGTTTGCACGCTGCGATTTTATCACAGCCACCCTCGTCCGTTTTTGCGCAAAAAAGACCATTTCAACCAGGGCCGGGTATAATCTGCTGCAAAACAGCCCATCCAAGCCTTGTCTGCGCCATGCTGGCGCAACTTAAGGGTAAACAACGCAGTTGCCGCTACAGCCGTCATATTCGGCTGAATGAAGGCGACCGGCTGGGATGCGCTGAATAATTACGGAGGCAGCAGTTTTGGAAATTAATACAATTACGGTCATTTGGGACCTGGATGGAACCCTGTTAGACACTTACGAATGGCATTTTCAGACCTGGAATCAGGTGCTCTCCAAGAGGGAGAACCAGTTTAACCGGACCGTTTTTGAGCGCTTTTTCGGCAGCACCAACGAAAACAGTGTCAAACACTTTCTCGGGTATGACCCAGATCCGGCTGAATTTGAGCATCTGGTCAGGACGAAGGAAGCGCTCTTTTGCGAAGGGCTGACCCAACATACGCGCCTCTTCCCGGGCGTACTGGCCTGGCTGGAATTCATCAGTTCCAGCGGAATGAAACAAGCCATCGCCTCTTCGGCGCAAATGGAGAATATTAACCGTTCGGTTGATGGTTTTGGCATACGCCACTTCTTCACCAGCCTGATCTCTGGGGCGGATTTGCCCTCCAAACCGGCCCCGGATGTCTTTTTGGAGGCCGCCCGTCAATGCAGCAGCGCGCCCGCGCAGTGTGTCGTTATGGAAGACTCGTACCACGGCTTGCAGGCGGCGCGTGCTGCCGGCATGTTAAGTGTCGGCAAGCGCGGCACTTTCAACCTGCAGCCTGGCGATGCAGACTTCATCCTGGATGACTACCTGCACGACCCGCGGGATTTCTTCCAGCGGGTCGCCAGCCTTTTGGCTCAGCGCCGGCAGATCCAATCGCTTATCTAAAAAAGGGAATAGCGGCCATCAGGCTAAAACCGATAAATACAAGAATTGCGCCGATCCATTTATCCTGAGTTGGCCGATCGTCTTTAACCACAATTTCATTCTCGTCACGGCCCAGCTTCCAAACCGGCCCGGCCATGCCGGCAAAAATGAACCCGGCAAAAATCCCGCCCAGGTGACCGAAATTGTCGATATTGGAACCCGGAGTCATCCCGATCATCAGGTTGACCCCCAAGACGACGCCCAGATTGATCAACATGCCGCGTGCGCGCCCGCCGAAAAATTGGCGGTTCTGCCAAATCAGCATGCCTTCTGCTGCCAAAAGTGCAAAAATTGCAGTCGATGAACCCAATGATGGGTTTGGCGTCAGGACGAAAGATAAAACATTCCCGCCAAAGGCGCCCAGCAGATACAGCATCAGGAATCGGGCGTGCCCATAGACTGGTTCAAGGCGCGTACCAAAAACATACAAAGCGTACATATTGAAGGCGATATGCAGCACGTTGGAATGTAGCAAAGCCGGCGTGAACAGGCGCCACAGCTGCCCCTGCAGGATCAATTCATTTATTTTTCCGAGCAGCACGAAAGGATAGTCAACGTTGGCAATTTGCAATGAAAGCTGCTGCGCGGCAAACATCAAAACCGTCAACCCCAGCAAGATATAAGTAACCAGCGGAGTCTTGGCCAGAGGCTTCAGGGTTACCCGGCGGGAAGTTTGGTTCTCGGCTTGTAATTCTTCTTCGGGCATGCTTGGGGGAAGCTGCTCACCCGGCTGTGAAGGGTCTGGCATTGATGGGTTGGTTGGGTTCATAAAGTCACCTGACGCGGGTGAACACGCAAGTGCTCAGCTTTAATGATGGCTTGAATATCTGCAATGGTGCAGTCGAGCTGTTGGTCAGAATTGACCACCACATAATCAAACAAATCAATCTGGGCGTATTCCTTTTTGGCGGTTTCAATCCGGATGGCAATTTCCTCTGGGGAATCACTGCGGCGGGCTTCCAGGCGTGCGATCCATTCCTCCTGTGAGCTGGCAGTCAGGAAGATTAAAAGCGCTTCGGGGCAAAGTGAGCGGATGGTCATCGCCCCCTGCACATCGAGCCGCATGATGACATCCTTGCCGGTGGCAAAAGCTTCGCGCACCTGCGACTTGGGAATGCCCTTGTAATCGGAATACACTTTGGCATGTTCCAGCAGTTCGCCCGCTGCAATCATGCGCTCAAATTCCTCACGGCTCACGAAAAAGTAATCGCGCCCATTCACTTCTTCCGGTCGAGGGGGACGGCTGTTCATGGTGATCACGAAGTGCGTGTTGGGGTTGGTTTTCCGCAGCAGCCCAACAACCGCGTCTTTTCCAATCCCTGAGGGACCAGAAATGACAATTAACAAAGGGGTCCGTGGCAGCGCGCCAAATTGCAAACAGGAAGTGTTCATACAGTTTTCCATACGTTTTACCTGCCCCTCATTATAAACGAGCAAGGCCTGTAGATGGCCAGGTTTGTGAAGCGTATCATCAACGCGCAAGGCCACCGCCCCTTTTTATTCCGTCCGGTCTAACACGTTCAGCAGCCCTTCAAAACTGGTGATATTTTCCACCGCCCGCAGGAAGCTGTAAAGGTCACTGAACTTCGCCCGCAGCGCCTGCACCGCAGGCCCGACCGGATCGCTGCCGGAGGCCCCGCCTCCGGGCGTGTCATTGTAAGAACCATAGAATGCGAAGTATGCCTGGTTAATCTTTCGCAGGCGATAGCCATTCTCCCAAAAAAAGACGCGACGCTCTTCCATGTAACGCTCAGCTTCTGCTACCCGGCCTTGAGCCAAAAGTTCATCTACGCGCACACGGGTCTTGCGCATTTCGCTCCGAAAATCAAATTCTTCACCGGCTGTTAACCCCTCCCGCCGGACGGTGCGCGCCTCCCTCAGCGCCAGGGTTGGCAGCGTCTGCCACTGTGGGTGGTAAACCCGAATCACCTTCCGGCTGATCTCTTTGCCGGCTAAAGAAGCCACGGTCTCATTGATTGTGCGCATTTCAGCGCTGACGCCATAGCGCATCCCCAAGGGGCGTAAAGTCAGATAGTTGTGGATCCATTCATGAGCCACCGTCTCAGCCAGCCAGTTGAGGCTGGTCGAACGCATAACCATGGTTGGATAGGCTCCAAGCCCGCCCACGGGTTCCACTAGCGCTGCATGATCAAATTCGGAAAAGATACCTGATTCAATCCGTTCCTTTTCCACTGCATCCAGCCCGGGGATCAGGCTGATGTCGAGAACGGTTTTGATCTCAGTCCGGGGAGAAACAATCAGGTTCAAAGGTAAATCGGAAACCTGAAACATTACCGGCGGAATCACTTGACCGCCAACACCGAAACCGAGCGAATTCAGCGTCTGCTCCGTCTGGGTCTGCAGAATAGCTTCCTCCAACAGCCCCAGCTTTGCCAGCTGCTCCTCCTGCCGCGCCAGATTTCGTTCCACAACCCGTGTCAGCTTTTGTCGGTCAGCCTGATGCGGGCTGGAGACAATCGCGGTCAATTCAGCCTGCAGAGCCTGCACGTGGCTTAGCTGCGCCAGATATTGGTTGGTAACCTGCCCCTGTTGTTCCGTGGTTAAGAACTTTTCCGCTTTGAGCGCTGCCGAGACTGCCTTTTGAAACAACGCCCGCACCGTCCAGGAACTGAAATCGAATTCGACTGCCCTCGAAAATTTTCGCATGGCTTCATACGGATCATTGGACTGCATCGCGGAACCGCCCAAAAGGATCAGTGCCACTCCCAAGCCCAGCAGGAGGCTCAACATCCGCTTCCATTGATTCGCAGCCGACTCCCATTTTCGCATGGCCCCATTTTAGCATCGCGGCCAGGCTTTTCCAACCGGGCAGCTTAAACCTTCACGCTTCCTCCCGCAGCCCGGCCCAGACGGTCTATAATATCGATTAATATCAAAAGGAGCCACCATGGATAAAACAAAATGCCTCGCTCAAATTGATCAGGGCTGGAATGCCTTTCAGGATGCCATACGTAGATTGGACGCGGAATCTTTTTCAGTCAGCGGAGTGGTCGGCGAATGGACGGTGAAGGATATCATTGCCCACGTGGCCACATGGGAAGAAGAATGCCTCAGGCACCTTCCGCAAATCCTGGATGGCATTCGCCCAGCCAAATATTCGCAAACCTATGGCGGCATTGATGCTTTCAATGCGCTTAAGACCAGTGAATCGCGCGGGCTTTCTCTGGCGGATGTGCAGGCCTGGGCAATTACTACCCACCAACGCCTGATCAGCTACCTGCAGACCGTACCGGAAGATGTTTTCGCAACCCATCGGGCTTTTTCACGCCGCATCAAGCTGGATACGATCAACCATTACCCTGAACACACGCAGGCGATTCTTACCTGGCGCGCGGCGCGCGAAGGGAGCCCTGCCGCATGAAAACAGCCATCCAGCCCGAGAGCGCCCCGCTCGACCCGCAGGTAAGCGCGTATATCGCCAGCTTCACAGACGAGAAGCGCACAGTGCTGACCCTGCTCCGGGAAGCAATCCGCCAGGCTGCACCTCAGGCTGTAGAAAAGATGTCATACCGCATGCCGTCGTACCATCTGAATGGCCCGCTGGTTTATTTCGCCATGGCAAGGAACCATATCGGCCTTTACCCGACCCCCTCCGCGGTGGCCCACTTTCGGGAGGAATTAAGCAGCTACAAGACCAGCAAAGGCGCAATCCAATTTCCCCTCGGCCAGCAGCTGCCCCTCGAGCTCATCTGCAGGATAGTTGCTTTCAAATTGGAAGAGAACCAAACCCAGCCCCGCAAGCCCTCCAGCGGAACGCCTCAGGTATAGGGACCGGATGTTTTTCGCCGATTTTGCAGGTACACTTGGGATGTTTCCGGCAGCGCTTTGAAAGGCCAGCCGGCAGTTACCAAACAGTTATCAGGGATAGGATGCTCATGAATAGAAACCAAAACACACCAGCCATTATTTTGCTGCTGATCATACTGGCTCTGCTGCTCGCGTGCTGCTGCCTGGTACTTCTGGGCGGTGCGGCCTGGTTTGGCCAGAACCTGCTGCGAACCACCACCGAGAGTTACCCAGGCACGGCGCTGCCACTTGACTCTACCGCAACCCCCAAGGCCTTCAGCACACCTGAAGCCTTAAACTCGCAATCCCTTGAGCAAGCTGAGCAGACGCTGTCTGAGTTGACCGCCAAGCTTGTTCCAGTCAACGACCCGATTGACCTGGCAGAAAGGTTGGGGGGCAAACAAAATGTTCCAAACACCCTCCCCGACCCAGATGCGCCTTATGAGGCTGGAGACCGCAAAGATTTTTGGGCGACCAACACGGACACAAATGAAAATTTCAAGGTTTCCGCAGTTTTGCGCTATGTGGGCGATAACATCTACTTCTGGATTGAGGATGGCGTAGATTACAACCAGCGCGACCTGCAGCAGCTGGCAGAGACCTTCGACCAATCCATCATTCCGACTGACCGGGAGTTTTTCGGCAGTGAATGGAACCCGGGCGTGGATGGTGACCCGCGCTTTTTCGTCCTATATGCCAGCGGCTTGGGTTCATCGATCGCTGGTTATTTTTCTTCGGCTGACGAACTGCACCCAGACGCACACCCCTACTCCAATGCCCATGAAATGTTTATGATCAATTCGGATTCGGTTGCACTGAATGATGACTATATCTACGGCACAATGGCGCACGAATTCCAGCATATGATCCATTGGTATCAGGATAAAAATGAAGAAACCTGGGTAAACGAAGGTTTCTCCATGTTAGCGGAACAGGTTAACGGATATGACGCTGGCGGCTTTGATTATGATTATATGCTTAACTCCGACCTCCAGCTTAATGATTGGGGTAGCGATCCGGCTGAAAACACGGCGCACTACGGCGCCAGCTATCTCTTCAT
Source organism: Anaerolineaceae bacterium (assembly GCA_034430195.1). Taxonomy (GTDB): domain Bacteria; phylum Chloroflexota; class Anaerolineae; order Anaerolineales; family Anaerolineaceae; genus Mesolinea. The sequence goes on from DAOUFF010000057.1 coordinate 40,701, forward strand.
GTCATATTTTCTGGACCGCTTCGGAGAAGATGCTACCAAAGCTTTGGTTGCCCACAAAGAAAATGGTTTCGTCAGCATTGGCGAAGTGGCCCAGGAACTCAACCTGATCAACCCAGATACCGGTCAACCGTATACTTCGGACGAAATTTTTGCCGATTGGGCCGTTTCAAACTACCTGCAGAATAGCGGCATTGAAGAAGGCCGCTTCGATTACCAGTCGTATTCCCCTTACCGGATGAGCGCTTCCCAAACCGTGAGCAGCTGCCCGGCTGATTTATCGCGGGAAGTGTTCCAATATGGGGCAAACTATATTGAAATAGATTGCCCAGGAACGTATACCCTCAGCTTTACTGGCCTTCAATCCGTTAAATTACTGCCGTTTGACGGCCCAACCTCCGGCGATTATTTCTTCTGGTCAAATACCGGCGATGAATCCAATATGTCGCTCAGCCACAGCTTTGACCTGAGCTTAATAAGCGGCCCGGTCCGCTTCAACTTTAATACCTGGTATGACCTGGAAACGGATTATGACTATGTCTTCATCTCGGCCAGCACAGATGGCCAACATTGGGATATTCTGCAATCGGAAACCTGCACGGAATCGAACCCTTCCGGCAATTCTTACGGCTGTGGCTGGAACGGTAAAAGTGACGGCTGGATTGCAGAAAGTGTAGACCTGAGCGCGTATGCCGGCCAAACGGTGACCGTTCGTTTTGACTACGTCACCGACGCAGCGGTCAACGGTAAAGGCTTCGCTTTGGATGATCCTGAAATTCAGGGGGTCGGCTATGCCAGCGACCTCGAAGCAGATGGCGGTGGCTGGGATGCTGCCGGTTTCGTTCGCGTGCAAAACCTGCTGCCGCAAACGTATTCCCTGCGCCTGATCACAATCGGCCGAAACCCGACCGTTACCGTAATTCCCCTCCAGGCCGACATGCGCGCATCCCTTCCGATTGAGATTGGCGGAGGCACGGAGCGCGTGGTGTTGGTCATTTCAGGGACGACGCCGGTAACGCGAGAAAAAGCTTATTACAACCTCAATCTTCGCTGATCAGCCCCGATCTGAACTGATAAATACATGCGGAGCGCGCAAAAATTGCGCGCTCCGCATTTAAAGAACCTGCAATAAAGGATCAGACGTTGGCAATCGCCTCAACCAGATTATCAAACGTGGAGAAGTAAGGCAAAATACCGATCAGGTCCATCGAATCGCGCACGTTTTCATTTAGTCCAACCAGAATCAGATCTGGGTGGCCCCGTTTCTTGAGTTCCTTTTGAACCCGGATAATCGACCACCAGCCAGCACTGCTGACAAAGTTGACGGCAGACATGTCGAAGATGATCGCCTTGCCCGATGGGATGAGTTCCATCAGCGCTTTCTCGACATCCGGAGCAGATGCGCTATCGATCCGCCCTTCACACTGCAGCACGGTGCAGCGCTTGTAATCCAATGTTTTAATCTCCATGCCCATTCTCGCTTTCGTTTGATAGACTCAGATACGCAGTTATTATACAACATCAGCACAAAGCACCTGGACTAAAATCTTGCAGATTAAGCGCCTGCTGTATAATTGCACCCTATGCGATACCATATTTGGACCGAAGGCTGTCAGATGAACGAGGCCGATTCCAGCCGTCTGGCACGCGCCTTGGAGAACCTTGGCTATGATCGTTCCTCTTCCCCGGAAGATGCGGACGTGATCGTTTTAAACACCTGCGTCGTCAGGCGCAGCGCCGAAGACAAAGCTCTGGGCCGGCTCAGCTCCATTCAACCCCTCAAAAAAGCCCGACCAGAACGCGTCATCGCCTTGATGGGTTGTCTGGTCGGTGTACAGGGCAATCCGGCGCTGCAAAAACGCTTCCCGTGGGTTGACGTTTTTTCTGCACCTTCGGACCCCCAGCCGCTGCTCGATTTTCTCGTACGGCGAGCTGACCAGCCTCAGGCTCAGGCCTGGCGCGAGCGGGCTGATGAGGCGCTGGACGCTGAGTTTGGGCTGAGTGTACCCGGGCAAGCGGCGCGGGTATCGGAAAACCTGCCCATTGTTCTGGGCTGTTCGCATGCTTGCGCTTACTGCGTTATCCCCAGCCGGCGCGGGCGGGAGCGCAGCCGTGATGCCCAAAAGATTCTTAGCGAAGCCCGCAGCCTGGCGCAATCCGGCGCCAGAGAAGTCGTCTTGCTCGGCCAAATTGTGGATCGTTACGGCCTTGATCTGAGCGATGGCCCACGCCTGCCCGAGCTGCTTTCAGGCGTCGCCTCAGTCCCGGGCATCTTGCGCGTGCGCTTTTTAACTTCCCATCCCAACTGGATGACGAGCGAGCTTTTACAAAGCGTGGCCGCCAACCCGAAAGTGATGCCGCACATTGAAGTACCCATTCAGGCTGGCGATGATGAAGTGCTCACAGCGATGCGCCGTGGGTACACTCAGAGCCAGTACCGGGAGCTGATCGCCCAAATTCGTGAGACCATTCCAGGAGTTTCCATTGGTACCGATATCATTGTTGGCTTTCCGGGGGAAAGTGAAGCAGCCTTCTTGCGTACTTATGATCTTTTGGCGGATTTGAAGCTGGATGTGGCCCATCTGGCTCGTTACTCCGCCCGGCCAAACACCTACTCCGCTCGCTTCCTGGCTGATGATGTGCCCAATGAGGAAAAAATGCGCCGTTTCCGCGCACTGGAAGACCTTCAGGAGCGCCTCGTAGCAGAAATCAATGCACGCTATCTGGGGCAGCGCCTTCCGGTGCTTTTTGAAGGCCGGTCGAAACAGCGCTGGTTCGGGCGCACACCCACCAATCGCCTGGTATTCGTTGAAAGTGAAGATGACCTCGTTGGTCGGCAAGAAATGGTCACCATTAATTGGACCGGCCCGTGGTCACTCATCGGGCAGCTGGCTGGTCCGGCTTAAGACGGGGATAAATTTTTTTGCGGATATTGGCACAAATCCAGCAGTGGGCAGCGCCAGCATGCCGGCTTGCGTGCCTGACACACTTCGCGGCCCAGTCGGATCAGGTTGAGGTGCAGGGGGCCGTAGTCGGCTGGATCGGCCGCAGCGGCCAGGTAGTCGTGCGTCCGAACGACATCCAGTTTGGGCGGGCGCAATCCAATTCGGCCACTGACCCGGTAAATGTGGGTATCCACCGGAAAGGCTGGCATTCCCAGTGAAAACACGAGCACAATTGCGGCCGTTTTTGGCCCGACGCCTTTCAGATTGACCAACCAGTCGCGCGCCTGGTCTGTAGGCAAATCGCGCAGCCATTCCAGGCTGATTTCACCTCGCTCGGCGCTGATGGCTTTGAGTGCCTCTTGAATTCGGGGGCCTTTTTGGTTGGCCAGACCAGCCGTCCGGATAACATCAATTAATTCCTGCGGATCGGCATCGCGAACAGCTTCCCATGTTGGATAGTGTGCCTTCAGCGCGCTGAAAGCCTTATCGCGGTTCACGTCATTGGTGTTTTGTGACAAGAAGGTGCAGACCAGCTCATCCACTGCTGGCAGTGGCTGGCGCCACTGCGGCACGCCATAAACTTCAGATAACCTGTGGCTGACTTCGCGCATGCGCTGGCGATGCTCAGCACTGACCGCAGGCAAAGCGGGCACTACGCCACTCCCGGCAGTGTCACCTTCAGCGGTCCTGAAAGGCGAATTTCTCCGATGGGCAGACCGCGCCAATTGCGCAGCGTGCTTTCAGCAAAGGGCGCAAATTCAGCCGACGCAGCCACGTCTGCGAGGTTTAATGCGTTGAGCAAGGCAGTGATCAGGCATTTGGTTGCCCGCCGGCTGGGGTCTCCATCGCTGAACTTAAAGGCGATGCCAATGCCAGCAGAACCCGAGCCCAATGCACCGGGCATCAAACCGATCATCTGATAGCCTTCAGCCCCGCCTTTGACGATGCCTCGCCCAGATAAAGCGCTCATCAAGACAGTGTCCAGCCGGCCTGGGCCGGCCACCATGACCGGATGGGCCATCATTGCAGCTGTAATTTTCCGACAGGCCGCCTGCCTTTGGGCCGCCAAAGCAAACGGGTCGCATAAGCGGGCCACACCCCAGGCAAAGGCGCGCAGCGGCAGTGCATAGACTGGCGCACTGCAGCCATCCGTCCCGGGCAGGAGCGCCTCCGCCGGCAAGCCTGTCATCTCAGCTAAAACCTGAATGATGCCCTGTTGTACCGGATGAGCCGGGTCAAGATAACTTTCTTTAGGGGCACCCAATAAGCGCGCCATTCCTAACATACCGGTGTGTTTGCCAGAACAATTATGCCGAATCGGGGTTGGTTCCTCCCCGCGCAAGCGCATTGCTTCGGCAGTCTCACTATCCATCGGCCAATGCACGCCGCACTGCAGGTCACTCTCGTGCAAGTCGAATTTTCGCAGCAGGCTGCCAATTACACGGGCATGCGCGTCAGTGCCAGCGTGTGAAGCGCATAGCACCGCCAGCGATTCCTGGTCAACCCCAAAATGTTCGACGCCGCCGACTTCCACGAAAGGCAGCGCCTGAAAAGGCTTCATCGAGCTGCGGGGGAAGGTGACCAATTCGGGGTCTCCTGCAGCCGCCAATAAACGACCAGACGAATCCACAACAGCCATGGCGCCAAAGTGGCGGCATTCCACTGTACCTCCGCGGGTGAGTTCCACCAGGGGCTCATACCCTTCCGTGACAATCATTCAGCTGCCTCCCATTAACATCGATTTTGGTCATGATACATCGTCAACCCCCACTGCAGACGATTGAGGTGCTGCTCATGTTCGCTTGTCTCTGCCGGATATAACGCCAGGATCTGGGGGATAACCGCTAGATAGGCATCGAGAGGGGCGCCGCTTTGACGCAGGGGCTCCAGCAGCTGTTGGATGATTTTGAGCGCGTCAGCCATACGGCTGGCATCCTCGGCAGTTACCAAGCCGCTGCGTGAAGAAACGATCTGGTACCCCCGATACGCCCGCCCTGACAACAGCTGCAAATCCTCCTGCCAGAGTGCCAGGTCGGCAAAAGCGAGAAAAGGCGGTTGGCCGACCAAGACCGAATCGCCAACAAACACAATTTTTTCCTTTGGGCACACAGCCCATAAGCCGGTTGGGTTGACGCCACCGTGCTTCTCCAGTTTTACCGTGGTCTGATCCAGATCGACTTCCAACTGGTCGGAAAAGAAGATTTCAGGCAAACTGCCCTGACTGCTCAGAGATGGGTTTTCTGAAACATCAGCCAAGGCAGCTGCTTCTTCAGCCAGACGCTGGCTGGCTGACCTTGATTTTAGTAAGCCTTCACAAGGCCCACGGGTAATAATGATGCCTTCAAACCCTTTGGCGCTTTGCTGTCGGTCAAAGTTGTTGTCCATCAGCACCAGCCAGCGGGCTTCACCAATGACCAGGCGAGCGGTGCCTCCCCGCCACGATTGGGCAGCGTCCGCCCTCAGGGGTGGGTCCAGCAAGAGGGAACCATGTTCACCCCGGATTATTGCGGTGACTAAACCGAGTGCGTTGGTGTCAATGAATATGTTTGGGGCAATCTGATGCATTGGAAGCAACTCCGTCAGGTTCAGTCTCCATTATAGTCAAAGCTATTAATAATTCAATACATCATCAGTGAGCGGATGGGCTTGGGCAGATGGGGGGTGAATCGGATGCAGTGTCAGCGTTTAATAGCAAACCAAAGTATGGCGAGGGGTCAAGCGTATTGGCGATCTTTAATTCATTCAAATAATGGCCGGAGCCATCATCCAAGACGATGGAAAAGTGCAGATGTACCCCTACCGGATTGTTAGGGTCGCCCGAGTAGTTGCCCTGGTAACCCAAAAAATCGCCAGCCTTCACAGCAACTTCCCGCGTCCCCGCCGGAAACCGGTCGGCAATTAAGGAGAGCCCATCCTGATCGGCCAGGTGGGTCATGTAGAGCCAGATTTGGCGGTCAGGCTGCAGCGGGTCGCTGGGGACGCGGATGATGAGGCTGGACTTCCAACTTGTTTCACGGGTCAAAAAGCCATCGTAAGGTGCGTAAACGGGCGTCAGTCCGGGAGCGCTGCCGCTGAAGATGTCAATCCCCTGATGGCGTTGGAAAAGTTTGAAGGAATCGCCCCACAGGTATCCGATATAACCGGTCGATGGAAAGCTGAATGGGGCTCCTGCGCATTTCGTAAGCGCCTGGGTTTGCCAGTCCGCATGGGTGGCGGGGTCGCTGAGGAAGGCAAAAACTTTTGAATTACGTCCTCCCAGGTAGGTGCGGGCGGCGATGCCAGCCAGGAGTAGCATGCCGCAGATTAGTATCCCCGCGATGATCCAAATAAATTTACTTTTCATCAGCATTATTGCTTCATCTTCTCTGCTGGGGTTGTAAACGGCAGCAAGTTGAGCAGGTATATTATCTTGGATTTCAAGAATTAAGCAAGATGATCACCTTATGGCAGCATGGAGGGTTACCGGCGGCGCGAGCGCAGCGAAACGGATTGTCATTGCTAGCCTGCGAAGCAATCTCGTTTTTATCAAAGCACCCTCTGGGTGACTTGCCCCTTTGAGGGGTTGCGATCGCAGCGCAATAGATTCCTGTCATTGCGAGCCTGCGAAGCAATCCCTCTTTTGTCTGTTTGTCAGCCCTTAACTTCCGAGATCGCCACGTTCCTCGCGACTGCATTTTTTGTCATTGCGAGCGCAGCGCGGCAATCTCTCTTTTCTCTGTTCGCCATCGGTAGAAAAGCGAGATCGCCACCTTCTTCGCGACTGCATTTTTTGTCATTGCGAGCCTGCGAAGCAATCTCTCTTTTCTGTGTTTGCCCACCCTAGACAACCGAGATCGCCACGTTCCTCGCGATGACAGGACCCAGGAGAGATCGCCACGACCCTCGCAACTGCATTTTTTGTCATTGCAAGCGAAGCGCGGCAATCTTTCTTGTTCTGTCATTGCGAGCCCGCAAAGCAATCTCTCTTTTGTCTGTTTGTCAGCCCTTAACTACCGAGATCGCTTCGTTCCTCGCGATGACAAACCTAGGCGAGCGCAGCGCGGCAATCTCTCTTTTCGCTTTTTGCCATCGGTAGAAAAGAGAGATCGCTTCGTCCCTCGCGACTTCATTTTTTGTCATTGCGAGCGTAGCGCGGCAATCTCTCTTTTCGCTGTTCGCCATCGGGAGAAAAGCGAGATCGCTTCGTTCCTCGCGATGACATGATTACCTTGCGACCCCGCAAAGGGGTTTTGACAGGAATCAGGAGAGATCGCCACGTTCCTCGCGATGACAGAACTCAGGCGAGCGCAGCGCGGCAATCTCTCTTTTGGCTGTTGCCATCGGGAGAAAAGCGAGATCGCTTCGTTCCTTGCGATGACAAACCTAAGCGAACGCAGCGCGGCAATCTCTCTTTTCTCTGTTTGCCATCGGTAGAAAACCGAGATCGCCACGTTCCTCGCGATGACAAACCTAGGCGAGCGCAGCGCGGCAATCTCTCTTTTGGCTGTTGCCATCGGTAGAAAACCGAGATCGCTTCGTTCCTCGCGATGACATGATTACCTCGCGACCCCGCAAAGGGGCTTTGACAGGACTCAGGCGAGATCGCTTCGTTTCTTTCAATGACAGGATTACCGCGCGACACCCAGAGGGTGCTTTGACATGATTACCGCGCGATGACAAGAAGGTGCTTTGCCAAGGAATGCAAGTACCCGTCAGGATGTTTTCTGACGTAACCAAATCATTTTCCGGGTCAAACATCGCCTCAAAATGGGTCATAGTTGGTTATAATCAGAGCAGGCACTCACATTTGGAACATTCCGCCTGAAACATTCGTCTTATTTGCATAGAATTGCAGTTTTGATACAGCTCTTCAGTAAAAAAGGAGAAAGATGAAAACCAAGAGATTTGCCATTATCCTGCTGGCTCTGACGCTCTTGCTGCCTCTCTTCGTGGGGGTACGCAGCGTTTCCGCAGCTTATCCCAGCTTCACCATCAGCGAAGTCAAAACCGACGTCAGCGTCACAATCTTGACCAAAGACATGCCGGCCAACTTCGATTTTGTGGTTAGGATGGGGGAATACAACACGCGCGGTGTGAATGGCATCGAAGTCGCCACTTTCAAATCGGGGGAAGGCGGCTCCTTCCTGGCTACCTTTGCCATCCCTGATGCCCTCAAAGGCAGGGCAATGATTTCCATCCGCATCGACAGCACAACCGGTGGCTACTATTATTACAACTGGTTCTGGAATGATGCGGAGAACGGCACCTGGCCGGATGTTACCCCGCCCCCGGCGCCGGTTCCGCCACAACCCGAGCCGGTTCCAACCTTCCTGATCAAGTCTGTTGACCCAAGCGAGACCGTGACGATTGTTACCAGCAACTTCCCAAAGAATGTTGACTTCACGGTCCGCATGGGAAAAATGTGGACGCAAGGGATTAACGGCATCGAAGTCGCCCGGCTGAATTCAGGCGAAGGCGGCAGCTTTGAAGCCACTTTCGATATCCCCGCCGAACTCAAGGACTACCGCCAGGTTTCCATCCGCCTGGAGGGCACTTTGGGCTATTACGCTTATAACTGGTTCTGGAACGTCGCAGACGGCATCGTGGAACCGCCTGTACCGCCTACCCCGCCGGTGGCCGTGGTTTACCCGAGTTTCGCCATCACGGCTGTGAAGCGCGATCAGACCGTTTCGATCAGGGCATTTGACTTGCCCAAAGATACCGAATTCACGGTGCTGATGGGAAAGATGTGGACGATGGGCATCGCAGGCGTAGAAGCGGCCACCTTCAACAGCGGTGAAGGCGGCACAATGGAAGCTACCTTCCCCATCCCCGCCAGCCTGGCCGGTTTGGATCGCATCTCGATACGTCTGCAGAGCAGCACGGTCTTTGCCTATAACTGGTTCTGGAACTTTGACGCTGGTCAATAAATTCTAAACCACAGGCTACAAGGCTGGCCTTTTTAGCCAGCCTTTTTTGATTGTAACCAACCGGTTGACCGACTTTAAAAACAATTTGAAGGATTGAATCTTTAATTTTCTCTGGTCAGGGGTTGTGGTATGATAGCGCCTTGTGAAAAACATCAACAATAAAATCACCATCATTGAAGGGCCTACCCCTACGTTTGAAATTGTCCATCGCGGCAGCGAAGCCTCTGGCGGGCCGGGTTGGCTGGCGAGCGTGGTGGAAGGGCCGGTGTTGTACGATATCGCCTTCACCACACTGCGCGCTTTCAACAGCGAAAAACTGCTCCAGCGCTGCGACCGGGTTTGGCGGAATAATCTGCCGATGTTCCTCGAATACAATGATGAAATTGGTCTGCCCTGTCAGTCACAGATTATCGCTGCCCGGTCCCTTCATACCGACGAAGGTGACATGCTTCACGTCTGGGTGCGCACAAAAACCGAAGAGGATGACGATGAGAACCATGGCTACGAAGATTGGGATTCTCCCAGTTCTCCCGATGATCCAGACGACGATCAGATTGACTTCTTTTAGGCGTCTAAACCGTTTTTTCTGATAAAAAAGCTGGCTGCATGCCAGCTTTTTTCATGCCCCAGGAGGGAATCGAACCCCCAACCTAGGCGTTAGGAGTGCCTTGCTCTGTCCTTTTGAGCTACTGGGGCGCGTCAGCCATTATAACATTCTCAGGGCAGGTAATCCCAGGGGTTGACCGGCGTACCGGCGTAGCGGATTTCAAAGTGAAGGTGGGCACCGGTAGAATTACCTGTCGTGCCGGCCGCGCCGATAACGCTGCCTTGAAATACATTCTCTCCGCAGCTCACGCCCAGACTTTCCAAATGTTCATACCAGGTTTGAAATCCGTTCCCGTGGTCAATGACGACAAAGTTCCCATAACCGCCATTCATCCAGCCGGCATAAATCACCGTGCCGTTATCCGCTGCAAAAAGGGCAGAGCCAGCGCCGGCGCCCAGGTCAATGCCATTGTGGCCGGGTCCAAAATCGTTTCCGGTCAGGTAGTGCACGGCGGTTGGCCAGATGAAAAAGCCATTGCCCATCAAACCGACACCGGTGGAACAGGCCCCCGGGCCGTTAAAGGTCGAGATGCTGTTGCCTGAGGCGTCAACCCCAACAATGGAAGGCCCAAACACGATCAACTCACGATTGCCGCCCGGGACCATCACCTGAGTGCCCGGTTCTACTTGCGGGTTGGCAAGGTCGATATCATTGCCGACGAACAGCAGGATGTCTTGTACAGTAACGCCATACTTTGATGCGACCGACTCAAAAGTATCGCTGGAGCGCCAGCGGTGGTAGATACCGCTGACTGGCGGAATGGTAAGCTCCTGATCGGGCATGAGGTTATCGGCCTGGTCGTAGAGGATGTCATAATTGGCGTAGTAGATTGACTCAATCGAAACACCGAAATCATTGGCGATTTTCCAGACGGAGTCTCCGCTTTGAACGCGGTATGTCATCGGCTTGCTGCGCAGTTCCTGCTGAACTTCGGTGTGGGTCTGCACCACTCGCGTCAGTGCCGTCGGAGCGCCGGTCTGGGGGGCAAAGGCAGGCAGCAACGCTTGCAGGTCAGTTGCGCCAGCGGTAGGCTCGACACCCTGCTGGCCGACATCAGGCAATGGCTGTCTGTCCATGGACTGAGCAATGTCTGGTTGCCAAAAGAGGAAGGAAACCAGGCCAGCGCAGACCAGCAAGGCTAACATCCAGGAAACAATTCCACTCCACCGTGGCAAATCCGCTGAAGGCTGTCTTTTAAATGTGAATTTCATACCGCAATTCTAACCCAAACCGGAATTACATATCCGTAAGACCCTCAAGGAACTCCGCGTTTGACTTAGTCTTTTCCATGCGCTGTAAAATAGCCTCGGTCGCCACGGCCGTGTCCATGCCGGCGCCCTGGGGAGGCGGAGAAATCATCTGCAGGTACATACGGCGCATCAGCCAGACACGCTGCAAGGTTTCGCTGCCAAGCAGAAGTTCTTCGCGGCGGGTGGAGGACCTTTCAATGTCGATTGCCGGGAAGATGCGTCGCTCCTGCAGGCGGCGGGAAAGATGCAGCTCCATATTGCCGGTGCCCTTAAATTCTTCGTATACCACATCGTCCAGGCGTGAGCCGGTGTCGACCATTGCGGTGGCAATGATGGTCAGACTGCCGCCATCTTCCAGATTGCGCGCGGCTCCAAAAAATCGCTTCGGAGGGTATAGCGCCGAAGGGTCCATACCACCTGAAAGCGTCCGGCCGGAAGGGTTGACGACCATATTGTAGGCCCGTGCCAGACGGGTAAGCGAATCCATCAGGATTACCACGTCCAGCCCGTTCTCAACCAGTCTTTTGGCCCGCTCCAAAGAAATTTCTGCCATGCGGACGTGGGCACTGGTAGGTTCGTCAAAAGTGCTGGCCACCACTTCAGCCTCAACCGAGCGATCCATGTCGGTAACTTCTTCAGGCCGCTCGCCAATCAAGGACATGATTTGGCGCACCTGTGGATGGTTAATACTGATAGCGTTGGCAATGTCTTTCAGGATGGTGGTCTTGCCGGCCTTGGGCGGAGACACAAGCATCGCCCGCTGCCCACCGCCAATCGGGGCGACCATGTTGATCATGCGGGTGGAGAGATTGTGCGGGTCGTGTTCCAGGTTTAACAAAAAGTCAGGAAAGATGGGGGTCAACGACTCAAATTTGAGGCGTTTACGCGAATCATCCGGCGGAAGTCCGTTAATTGATTCGACTTTCAGCAGCCCAAAGTGCCGCTCCGACTCGCGCGGCGGTCGCACCTGACCGATGACCAGGTCTCCGGATCGCAAGTTATAGCGCCGCAGCTGGGCCTGAGACACATAAATATCTTCTGGGCTCACCCGATAGTTTTGGCGGAGAAAGCCGATGCCTTCATTCATGATCTCGAGCACGCCGCCGCCCATTTCAATCCCCTCAGCTTCCGCCAAGGACTGGGCGATCTTCACGATTAAGCCCTCCCGCTTCAGCCGGATGGGCTTCGGAAGGTTCAGGTCTTCAGCCATTTTTTTCAGTTCTTTAATCGACTTGGTTTCAAGTTCAAAAATATCCATGTCATCTCACAATCTAATTTTTTTTGCTTCGTGGAATCTCGAAGAAGCTGTCAGTCTTATATGACAGGTGTCGTGCTCCACATCAATTTATAACCAGGATTCATACCTCTAAAGGGGGACTACCCAATCCCACGCATGCCAATTCATTAGATTTAAAAGTTTTCTGCTGATTTGATTTGCTGGGATTATAACATATTAATTTTGTGGCAAGGCTTTGATGCACTGTTGCCGACTACCCCTACCTTTGTGGAACCAAGCTGCTGGATTTAGCGAAGCTTCTGGCCAATGGCTAAGGGACGCAGATGTGTTGGAGCGTTCAAAACTCAAATAAAATGGGGCTGGCTTGAAAAAGCCAGCCCCGTCAATCCAAAGGTTTACCTGAAAATCACTGGCAGGTAAATTAGTTTAAAGGGTTCGATGGTAACAACCGCTTGGGCAAACTCGGGCATTGTGCCCGGTTGGTCGTTGGAATGCTGCACCTGGTTGGTCAGATCACCACCAGGGTGGGTCTCATCAACCGTCACCTGGAAGGTTATCAGCTTGGGATCAGTCGGGATGTATTCCCAGTTGAAGCAGATCGCCATGCCATTGGTCAACGTCGCCAACGCCGCGTCATTGTAGGCAAATTTCAGGCCTTCTGTACCGGTTGCGTTTTCGATGCCGATGGTGCCGATATCTTTGGGGCCGAGGATATTGTCATAAGCCAGCACAACTTCAAATTGGCCTGCGGCATCATCCACCGCTTTATTGATGAAAACTTCCATGTCATAGGTTTGTGTAGGCTGGCCTTTCACCGCAACATCGTCATATTCGATGATATGCCCGTTCGGGATCCCGCCGGAGGTCAGGTTCGCAAGCGTAACCCCTTTATTGGTAGCAGCATCATAAACGACAGCCATGTCGCGCCACAGTATAGATAACAAATTGTTCGGCAATGCCGGATCCGGGATATCTGTGTTAGTCGATGGCTTTGTGCTAAAATCTTCCAGATAGGCATAGCCATCATCCGTGAACCGGATGACATTACCCACATTTTGATTGTAGTAAGTGATCGGGTCTCCGGGGGCAGTCCAAGCCCATGTGGCTTCTCCTGAAACACCGCTATTTGACGGGAGCCCATAGCTCTGCAGGTTGGCATACGCCCCGCTGTTCGCCAGCGGCATCGCGCATGCTGGGTTGCCGGCACTGGTGCTCATCACATAACCATAATGACCCGCAGGGATCAAGCCTTCCCAAACGATCGAGTTAGTGGCCTCATCGAAAGTGGCTCCTCCGGTTGCCGAACCTGCGACGTAAGTCACACCTTCGGGCAGGGGGTCTTCCAGGGTGTAGATTACGTCTTCAGTGCTGAAGTTATTCACCGCGATGGTGTAAGTAATCACGTCCCCTGGCAAAGCTGAGCTCACGTCGGCGGTCTTCACCACATCATCTTCCAGGCGCTGAATATCGATATCCGTGCCGCCTAAAAATCCATCTAAGCCGTCGTAAGCATAGGTTTCAAAATAGCCATAGAGACGGTCGCCAGGGTCACTATCTACATTCCAGGTTACATCAATTGAGAAGGGCGCCCCAGCAGGGTTGGTAGCGGGTACTGTCACCATGTAGTTTTCATCGGAGAAAGTGTCCGGAACCATGCCGACTGCCAATGTGACGCTATCATCCTCGGCGCCGGCCCAGTTTTGAACGAGGAGGAAGTAGGTATCATCCTCGTTATAATAGACCCAATCTTTCGGTGCATTGATGTATTCCAGGACTGCCGAAGTAGCGCTCTGGTCAACGAGGTAATCTGCGCCTGAAAGTTCGCCATCGCCATCTGCGTCCCAATACAGGAACATGTCCAGATCCTGCGACGTTGAAGCCGTAATTTCGCCGACCAGGCGAATGGTATAAGCCGGGATATCCAGTTTCTTAACGAAAACCTGGCTTAGGTCGTCCATCGGATCGCCGGGCGTCGGGTCGGGGTCAAGCGTGAAGGTCTCAAGCTCAGCTTTAGACAGACCAGCCTGATAGACACTACCCTCCGTGATTTCAACCGCCTGCAAATCGCTGATCGTCTCGGACGCCGCATCGCGGTGAGAGGGATATTTTACCAATTCCGGCAGATTGCTGGCAGTCGGTAGTACCGCCAGTGGGATATGCGCATCAGCCACTGGGCCGCCATCCAGCAATGCAGTTTGGACGTTAACATCATCCACCTGCCAATACCAGTCCCAATCCGGAGCGACGTAATGGAAGCGAATTTGAACGGTTTGACCGGCAAAATCAGTCAAGTCTATCGTTTCAAGGCGCGGTCCGCGGAAATCTGCTTTTTCATAGTGCAGGACGTTGGTCCAACTTAACCCGCCATCTGTCGTAACGTCGACATATCCATCATCGAAATTGTTGTAATCGTTAAAATCGGATCTAAACGTGAGGAAACTCAAGTTGCCTGCGGGCAGCTCGATCTCCGGTGAAATCATCCAGGTATCCATGGCGCCACCAGAGAAGTCAGCGTTCGCATCAGCAAAATCACCGGATCCACCAGTTTGGTTTGGTTCTGCTTCAGCAATTCCGCTTTGCCATTCTCCAAAAGATTCATCCACTGACCCAATCGTCCAGCCAGTTAAGGGCCACGTTTCGAAACTCTCTTGAAGCAGAGAGGTAAACGGACCGGGATGGATTGCATCGGTCTCAATGATGATTTTTCCGTATTGCCAGAAATCAGACGCAAAAGTAGAAACATCAGCCGTAATCGTCAACTCCTGAGTTGCCCCAGCCGCCAATGTAAATGCAGCTGGTGTAACCTCAACCCATTCCGGAGCGGTCACGCTGAAATCAGCGCTAATCGGCAGCACGCTTCGCACGGTGCGGGTCCAGCTGCACTCACCGACACAAGTCGTACTATACAGGCTTGCCAGGTTGAGTGTCGCGGGGTCGCCGCCCAAAGCTGGGTCAGCTGCTTCAAAGTTTGCAATGGTTTCATCGAGAACCAAACCTACCATAGAGGTATCGGCCAAAGCAATCCGGCCGGCGCCTTCATCCTGGGCGGTCGCCGGGCGTACACCCTCTCCCCAAGTGGAGCGGTCCGCCAGCAGGCCGTCATGGGCAGTCATCATCATTGCCGAGCGGATTTCCATTGGCGTCCAATCCGGATGGAGGGCCATCATCAGAGCGGCCGCACCGGCGTTATGCGGGCTTGACATGGAAGTGCCCTGATAAAGATCCAGTTCATAGGAGGGGCTAGGGCTGATTGTGCCATCAGCCACCGCCGCCAGGATGTTGACACCCGGGCCGGTAATATCAGGCTTCAACACATCAAAGGTGGTATTGGGGCCAAAGGAACTGAAATCGGCAACTATATCTTGCCAAAGCGGGTTCACAATCCGGCTGGTGGTGGCATGGAAGGTGGCTGTAGCCGTCGGATTGGCGTCAATCCAGGACTTGATAGCCATGCCATCTTCGAGGCTAAGCATTGAGGCGGAAACCACGCCCGACATGCCGACGGGTGGGCCCTGGCGGCTGTTGAAGATGAACACATATGTCGCGCCGGCAGCGCGGGCATTGGCCTCCTTCACAGCAAAAGTACAGGTCCCGCGCTGAACCAACGCCAATGAACCGGCAAAAAAGCCGTCAGGGAAGGCTGCACAGCCATTAAGGTTGGTAGGTGAATACTTGATGGGCAAGTTGACCAGGTCGCTGGTAATGAGCGTGCCCGATTGATAGGCGCCCAAACCGACCAATTCAGGTGGAACAGTTCCTGGGCCGGTGATGTCCAACTCATTGGCAAAAATGCGGGCATGCGTCGCTGCAGCCACAGTAGAAACCCACGGTGAGCGGTGCGCCACGGATGACTCGCCGGTGGTATCGCCAGCATTGCCGGCAGAAGTGGAAACAAAGATGCCAGCTTCGGTGGCACTGAGGAAGGCCAGCTCAACCGGATCGTTATAAGGGTCCGCGCCACCGGAGATGGAATAGTTAATGACATCCACACCGTTGGCAATGGCATCATCCACCGCCATAACTGTCGCATCGCCATAGCAGGCGCCATTGGGTTCCTCTGGTACACACACATCAAAAGCAATGATCTGAGCGTGCGGAGCGACACCGCTGATCGTCGTGGTCACACCCTGGAATTCAACTTCCACGGTGTTGCCGGCGACTGTTGAGGCGGTATGTGAACCGTGTCCTTCAGAATCTTCCGGAGAGACAGTCTCGACTGGTTCGTTGGCCACGTAAGTGAACGCCCCAACCACTTTGTCGTTGCAGGCTGTTGCGTAATCAGGATCACCATCAACCGGGTCACAGACGCCCAGGTAATCGCCGGTCCATTCATAGGTGTAACCGTCAGCGGGTTCATCGCTAAATGAGGGATGGTCAAAGTTGATTCCGGTATCGATGATGCCCACCAAAATACCTTCGCCCTTGGTGGCAACTTCACCAGCGGTTTCTCCAGCCCAAATCGCCGGAGCACCAATCATGGACGGGCCTTCGTCGGTATCAGGAGTTTCGATCGGAGCCAGCAACACACGCGCCCCCGTCTGAGCGGCCAGTGTTTCAGCCTCCGCTGGCATAAGGATCATTGAGAAGCCATTGGTACCATAGCGATATCGGAACAAGACCTCAGGCGCACGGCGCAAAATGTCACCGGCAATC
Organism: Anaerolineaceae bacterium; assembly: GCA_034430195.1. GTDB lineage: Bacteria > Chloroflexota > Anaerolineae > Anaerolineales > Anaerolineaceae > Mesolinea. The sequence continues at coordinate 57,299 of DAOUFF010000057.1, forward strand.
TGCAGGAATTCATTCTGCTTCCCTTCAAGGTAACTGAGGTAAGCCTGGCTCTCTTTGCTTTCAGGGTGCACTTTCCCGCCAGCTACTGCCGGCGAAGTGGCTTCCAACCCTTCCAGACCGCCTTTATACGTCGCCAGAGGCTCGTCCGGCAGGATCACCACATAACGCGCCGGCTCATTGGCGCTTTTGGGCTCTTCAACCGCGCTGAAGGTCTCAGAAACCTCCAACGAAAGCAGGTTGGCTTTATCGACACGCTCCACAGGTGAGAGCGTGGACTTGTCCACAATCGGCCGATTGGGGCTGGTGGGCGTCGTCACTTGCGCGCTGACCGGGGCTGTAAACAAAGAACAAACCAGGACCAACGCGATGATACGGGTAAGCATTGATTTCATCATTTCTCCATTTCTAAAAAATTGGGAATTGACAGGATAAAGCTCCTGCGTGCTGAACACGTAAAGTTAACAGAAGTATTGGAAAAACACAAAAGGGCAGAAAAAACCAATCGAAGGATCTTGCTCCTTTCATATTCAGTTGTAAGGAGGACTGTCCAACTGAACAGCCCCGTAAGTGGATAGCTGAAAAAATTATAAACATGCCAAGAGATGGCGTCAAGTACGTTTACCAATACGATCAAAAACCAGCCATAGGTGATAACCGCCTTGCGGCCTGGCTCCGGAATAAGCCCACCGCGGGCAGGCCGCTTTGCTTGGGACCGAAAGCCAGGAAAAGCCTTCATGCTATAATTCCCTGCGACCCCACAAACGCAAAGGAGCAGCGATGGCCAGCCGGTCAACTTCAACAAAAAAAACAACAAGCAAGAGCCGTACCCGCCGGCCGGCGCCAAAGGCTGCTCAGCAAGCCAACCAATCCCCCTCCCGCGCCCGCAAAGCGTCTTCATCAGCCTCCAAAACTAGCTCGACGCGTCAAGCCTCTAAGCCACGCAGCAGCGCGAGCAGCCCCGTCCCACAGCCTCGGCAGCCGCTGACCGCCGCGCAGCGCATGGATTTGGCCGGGGTGGGATTGCTCGCCTTGGGGGTTTTGGTTTTGCTAGCCTTGCTCACTTCCAATACTGGCACCCTGGTCAGCAGTATCAGCGCCGGCCTCATCGGCTGGGTCGGTTGGGGAGCGTACTTGCTGCCACTTCTGCTGCTGAGCTGCGGAGCCTGGTTTTTGCTTTCCAAGATAGAACGTGTGCCCTCTGTCGCTGGCGACCGCCTGATTGGGGTAGTGCTGCTGTTTTTAACCATTCTGACCGGCTTCGAATTGCTCTTTGGAACGCTGGCCGGTCAAAGCGTCCCAGGCGGGTCAGTCGGCAGCGCGATTGTAAACTTTTTAATCCGTGCTTTTGGCCGGCCGGGTGCTGTGGTGCTATGGCTGGCGGTTGTTTTATGCGCTTTGGTGCTGCTTTTTCATTTTTCACTCACTGCTGGCGCAACCCGCCTGTCGAAACTGGCCGGCAGCTGGCTCAGCCAGTTGCGTGCAGCCCGGCAGCAGCGAGCGGCCCAGCAGCGCGCTGAAATACCCACTCCGCCATCGGCTGGCACGAGCATTAACAAACCCAGCGACCAGGCAACTGTTGCCACAGCCTCACACCAGGCGGCAGCCCCTTCCCGCAAAGCGAAGGCTGAAAGCGCACCTCTCCCAAGTGGGCCCAAAACCTGGACGCTGCCTGATCCGGAGGATGTATTGGCTCCGGTCAGCCAGGCCCCGCTCAGCGAAGAGTCAGATGAAGATCGTGCACGCGTCATCGAGGAAACCTTGCGTTCTTTGGGTACGCCTGGGCACATTGTTGAAATCCGGCATGGCCCAACAGTGACCATGTTCGGCATCCAGCCCGATTTCATCGAAACCCGCAGCGGACGGACGCGCGTCCGGGTGAGCAACATCGCCCGCCTCTCGAAGGACTTGGGCTTGGCATTGAAGACCACCAATGTCCGCATCCAGGCACCCGTGCCGGGCAAGGGCTACATCGGGGTGGAGGTTCCAAACCAAAAGACCGCGCTCGTTCCCCTGTTGGAACTGGTCGAAAGCCCTTCCTTTACCAAGGATTCATCGTTGATGAAGATGCCTCTGGGAAAAGACGTCACCGGGCAGGCATACATGGCTGACCTGGTCAACATGCCACATTTGCTTATTGCTGGCACGACCGGTTCCGGTAAATCGGTTTGTGTTAATTCGATTTTATCCAGCTATCTGCTCAAGATGACCCCCGACCAGCTGCGCCTGGTGCTGGTTGACCCGAAGCGGGTCGAGTTAACCCCTTATAATGGCATACCCCATCTGCTGGCGCCGGTAATCGTTGACCCTGAGAAGGTCAGCGGTGCGCTGCAATGGACTCTGCGCGAAATGGATTTGCGCTATCTGCTTTTTTCTCAGGTTGGCGTGCGCAATATTGAAGAATATAACCAAGCCGCCTCCAGCGATGGGCGAAAACGGCTGCCCTATCTACTGGTGGTCATTGACGAGCTGGCCGATCTGATGATGCTCTCTCCCGCAGAAACCCAGAAGTCACTGATCAGGCTGGGGCAGAAGGCGCGTGCAACTGGCATCCACCTGATCCTCGCCACGCAGCGTCCCTCTGCTAACATTGTTACCAATTTGATTAAAGCCAATTTCCCAGCCCGTATTGCCTTCGCGGTGACCAGTGGAGTCGACAGCCGGGTCATTTTGGACCAGATGGGTGCCGAACGGTTGTTGGGCAAGGGAGACATGCTGTTTCAGCCACCTGATGCACCCGCCCCAATTCGGCTGCAGGGGGCATTCATTTCAGACGACGAGATTTTAGACCTGACCGACTTTTGGCGAGCTCAGGCTGCTGCAGACAACACACCAGAACTACCTGGGACGCCGGTTTTTAACGATGAAGCACATATACCACTGCAGCAAAGCCCGCTCTGGGAAGAACTTCAAAAAGATCCGGAAGAAGACCCGCTCAGTGCCGACGCCCTATCGCTCATCCGCAAGGAAGGCCGGGCTTCCGTCTCCATGCTGCAGCGCAGGTTCCGCATCGGCTATACCCGCGCCGCCCGCTTGATTGAAAAACTGGAAGAGCAAGGCATTGTTAGCCCGCCCAACCCTCAAACTGGCGTCCGCGATGTGTTGGATTATGGCGATTACCCGCCAGTGGAGCAGGATTAAATAGCGGTCAACATGGGAGAAAACGGTCACTGGCCCGCTGAAGCGTGCAAAACCAGGGAAAATGAGTTGGAATCGCCGAGTTTTTGGCGATATTTCAAAAACGGGTTGCAAGAATTCCCCGTTGCATCTATAATCAAGCTCAAATTTCAAATCGGAGTTCTCATTAATGACAGAAAATGATGGTATTGGTACGCAAGCTCAACCCCAGGATGAGCCGGAAGAAACCATGGAAAGCCTCATGGGCGACCTGCTGGACAATGAAGGGTTGAACATCGACTTCCCAAAAGCCGGTGAAATTCGGGACGGCATCATCGCCAGCATCTCTGAAGGGCAGATTTTGGTCAGTGTCGGTGCAAAATCAGAAGGCATCATCACGGGCAAAGAATATGAAGCCATTCCTGCTGACATTCTGGCAACACTCAGCGTTGGCAAAGCTATTCCGGTTTACGTCGTCACTCCTGAAGATCAGAGCGGCAACCTGGTATTATCTTTTATTCGAGCCGTTGAAGAGCAAAGCTGGATCGACGCTGAAGCGCTGTTGAAATCCGGTGAGAGCTTCGAATCCGCGGTCGTAGGCTACAACAAAGGCGGACTTTTGGTACCGCTCGCCACGATCCGTGGTTTTATCCCCGCATCGCAGATCAGCTTTAGCCGCCGGTTGGCCATCACAGGCGAAACTCCGGAAGCCAAGTACAAAGAAATGATTGGCGAGAAGATTGAAGTCTGTGTGATTGAGGTGGACCGTGAGCGTCATCGCCTGATCCTCAGTGAACGCGCAGCCAGCAAAGAAACCCGCGATATGATCCGCGAAAAAGTGATGGACGACCTGAAGATCGGCGACGTCCGCACTGGCCGGGTGACCAGCCTGGCTGATTTTGGCGCCTTTGTCAGCATTGGCGGCGCCGACGGCTTGGTGCACCTTTCCGAAATCTCTTGGGAACATCTCTCGCACCCCAGCCAGGTGCTTAAAGTGGGCGATGAAGTCACGGTGAAAATCATCAGCGTTGATAAAGACCGCCGCCGAATTGGCCTCTCGATGCGCCAGCTGAAAGATGACCCGTGGGCTGATCAAATCAAGGCGCTCAAGATCGGTCAACTGGTCGAAGGCGAAATCACCCGCCTGACGGCTTTTGGTGCGTTCGCCAAACTGCTGCTGCCGGGCGATCTGGAAGGTCTGATTCACATCTCAGAACTCAGTGAAAAACGGGTGGAACATCCCAAGGAAGTACTCAAGGTCGGCGAAGTGGTCACACTGCGCATCATCAAAATTGATGAAGAAAACCACCGCATCGGCCTCTCCATGCGCCGGGTGGATTCAGCCGCCTATGCCGATATGGACTGGAAAACCCTCGCAGCAGATTACGAGCTGGGCGCTTCTTCGGAAGGTGAGACCATCGGCAACATCACTGGCGCCGGTCTGGCCCAGGCTGCCGAAGCTCCTGAGGCGGATGAAGCCGAAAACGATACGGCTCCCGAAGCCTAATCATTTCGAACTAACGCGCCGGAGTAATTTTGTTTATTCCGGCGCTTTTTTTATCTCATGAACCTATTTTTAGATGCTCACGAAGATTTAGCCTACAACATGGCTGCTTTCCAGCGCGATTACACCCGGCCGGCGGCAGTGACCCGCCAACTTGAAGCGGGCAGCGGCATCCCCGAATATAACGGCGATACGCTGCTGGGTTTTCCTGAATATCAGCAGGCGCGCGTCGCCATCATCTTCAGCCCGCTTTTCGCTACCCCATCTCGGAGAGCTTCCGGCAGTTACCCGGATACTCAGGTCTATGGCACAATCGCCGAAGCCAATCAGTTATACTTTAGCCAGCTTTCACTTTACCACCAGCTGTGTGACCAACACCCCGATAAATTTCGTTTGCTCCGCACGCAGCGTGAACTGGGTGCCCACTTGAGCGCCTGGCAGCAGTCCGCCGACCCGCAACCGGTGGGCCTTGTGCCGCTGATGGAAGGAGCCGAAGGCCTCCGTTCCCCAGATGAGTTGGAACGTTGGTGGGAAGCCGGTTTAAGAATCATTGGACCAGCCTGGGCAGGCAACCGCTTTTGTGGCGGCACGCGTGAACCCGGACCCCTGACGGCCGAGGGTAGAAAGCTTTTGGACGCCATGTCAGAATATGGTTTTATCCTGGACCTTTCGCACATGGATGCCCAGGCTGCCTTTGAAAGTCTGGAACGTTTCTCGGGTGCAATCATCGCCAGCCATTCCAACGCCGCCGCTTTGGTACGGGGAGCGCGCTTCAACCGCCTGCTCAGCGATGATCTGCTGCGGGCAATGCTGCAACGCGGAGTCGTGGTAGGTGTCGTCCCCTTAAACGGATTTCTGTCCTGGAATTGGGCCAGCGAAGGTGGACGCGATGCGATTTCGCTCGACCTGGTAGCTGACCAAATTGATTACGTCTGCCAGATGGCTGGAGATGCTGCTCATGCAGGCATTGGCACTGACTTCGATGGCGGTTTTGGGGTTCAAGCCGTCCCCCGCGAACTGGATACCATTGCTGACCTGCCTAAAATCAATCCACTGCTGGCAGCCCGGGGTTACAGCCCGGCGGATATTGCTGCGATTGATTCCGGCAATTTCGTACGTGTGTTAGAATCAGGTCTGCCGGAATAAAGGATTTTGATGGCTGAAGCAAAGCACGAACATTCCCTCAAACTTGACACCCCCGCTGAACCCGACCGCGCTACGGGCAATTTCCCACGCTTTCGCGCCAGGCTGGGCCTCACGCTGACCCTGTTGGGCTTTATCACTTTTCTATTGGGTCTAGCTCCCGGGATGTTCGGGCTGGATCGCGGAATTTCGATCGGTTTTTTTCAAATCATCACCATCTTGATCGGTTTGGGCCTTTTGGCTTGGGGAGCCACGCTCACCCTCGGGTCGTTTTGGGCCGCCAGCCAAAAATCATTAATGGCTGATTTTGGCAGTCGGGTCGTCGCAACGGGTTATGTCATTTGCGTCTTCACTGCCCTGGCCGATGCCTTTGGCTTCGGCACCAACCGCCTGCCCGATATCTTTCTGGGAACGCTGCAATCGCGCGGGGTCCTGATCGGGATGGGCATCATTCTGGTTGGCCTGCTGATGCAAATCCGGTTCCGCCCAGCGCGCCCGCCCAAAGCTCGACCGTAGCCCAAACCCCACGTAACCGGGCCTGAGGTCTTCTCACCCCGCAGCGACCTGCCTGTCAAACCTGTATACAGCATCCCACCTGGCAATTTTGTTATAATCCTTGCCTAATGTTGAGGATTCTATGAATGATAATTTGACAGTTTTCCACCTTCCCAATGGGCTGAAAGTAATGCTGAAAGAAGTCCATTCCGCCGCGCTGGTGAGCAGTTGGGTTTGGTACAACGTAGGTTCCCGCAATGAGCTGCCCGGTAAGACCGGCCTCAGCCATTGGGTGGAACACATGCAGTTCAAGGGTACCCGCAGCATGTCGGCCCAGCAAATGGATCACGCCATTGCACGTACCGGTGGCATCTGGAATGCGCTTACCAGCCAGGACTGGACGACCTATTTTGAGACTCTTCCAGCTGACGCGTTGGACCTGGCACTCAAGATCGAGTCGGAGCGGATGCACGGCAGCTTGTTTGACCCTGCGGAAGCCGAAACAGAACGGACGGTGGTCATCTCCGAGCGGGAAGGCTCAGAAAATGACCCCCAATTCAGGCTGAGCGAAGCTGTACAATTCAAAAGCTTCGATCATCATCCGTACCGGATCGAAGTCATCGGCAGCATGGAGGACTTGCGGACGATGACGCGGGACGACCTCTGGCAACACTATGTAAACTATTATCAGCCGGGCAACGCCACACTGTGCATCGCTGGTGACTTTAACTCGGAAGAAGCTGCCGATGGCGTCCGCAAATATTTCGGCGATATTGCACCAGGCGAGACCAAAGCGGTCATCCCCCAGCCGGAAGGACCAATCGTCGGTGAACGGCGTGTGGAAATGAGCGGCCCGGGCGAAGCGACCTTTTTACAGGTGGCTTACCGTACGCCCAAAGCTGACTCGGAAGATTTTTTTGCCTATACCATTCTGGACAGCCTCCTGGCTGGCCCTTCCAGCTTGAATATGTTCGGCAGCGGCGCCATCAGCAATCGCACCAGCCGGCTCTATCAGGCCCTGATTGAGAGCCACCTGGCGGTTGCCGTTTACGGCGGTTTGAACGCCAGCATTGACCCGGGGTCTTACACCTTCAACCTGACCCTTCACCCGGAGGTTGAACCCGCCTCACTTTTGGCCGCTTTCGACCAACAGTTGGAGGCCTTACGCAATGAACTGGTTTCTCAAAATGAACTGGATCGGGCCGTCAAACAGGCGCGCGCTTTGTTCGCGTATGGGAGTGATAACGTGACCAATCAGGCTTTTTGGATGGGCTATGCCGATACCTTTGCCAGTTATGACTGGTTCACTAACTATGTCGACATGCTGGCGCGGGTCACCCCCGAGCAGGTCCGAGAAGCCGCCCAGCGCTATTTGGGTGCAGACCAGCGTGTCGTCGGCATCTACCATCCCGATGGAAAGGCTTAGGATGAGCGCAGAAAATAAATTTACAGCCCATCTGCCTGGAGCGGATGACATCTCTCGGACGGAATTCCCCAACGGGTCGGTTGTGATCACCCGCCCCAACCCCGGCAGCCCGGCGGTTTACTTTCGGGGCTACCTGCCGGCTGGATCAGTTGCAGACCCCCAAGGCAAAGCCGGCTTGGCTGGGTTCACCGCCAGCATGCTGAACGCCGGAACCAAGCACCTGCCTTTCCGCGATTTGCATAACCAGATTGAGTCGATGGGGGCTTCGCTTTCATTCGGTTCAGGTAAACTCTCAGCCACTTTTTCGGGCAATTGCCTCCGGGAAGATTTTGCCACCCTGCTCGGCTTGCTGGCGCAAGTTTTGGCTGAGCCGGATTTTCCTGAAGCGCACATCCGCCGCGTGCGCGCTCAACTCCTGACCGCTATAGCCATCCAGAACCAGGATACCGCCGAGATGGCTGACCAGGCTTTCGACCGTCTCTTTTATGGTGCTCACCCCTATGCGGTGCCCGACCCAGGCTTCGCAGCCGACATTCAATCCATAACCCGTGCCGACCTTGAGACATTTCATCGCACGTATTACGGACCACGCGGTCTGGTGTTGGCAGTCTCCGGCGGGATCGAACCAGAAGAAACCCTGCAGGCTTTTCAAAGAACCATGGCGCAGTGGGAAAATTCCGCTCAACAGCGCCCACCCGCCCTGCCGCTGTTTATCCCTCCAAGCCAGGGGCGGCGCGAACATGTCACCATGGCCGAAAAAAGCCAAACCGATCTGGTTATCGGCACGCTGGCGCCAACATCGTTTGGCCCTGACTACGACGCCTGTATAATGGGGAACGATATCCTGGGTCAGTTCGGCATGATGGGGCGCATTGGTGAGAGCGTGCGCGAAAAAGCAGGCCTCGCGTACTATGCCCAGAGCACCCTGGAGAGCGGAATCGGCCCGGTGACATGGCAGGTCAACGCCGGAGTCAACCCTGAAAACCTTGACCAGGCTTTACAGCTCATCCTGCAGGAGCTGGAGCGCTTCACCAGTGAGCAGGTCAGCGCCAATGAGTTGGATGATGCCTGGTCGCAGGCACTGGGCCGGCTGCCGCTCTCCCTTGAGACCAATGCCGGGATCGCCAGCACATTGCTGAGCATTGAGCGCTTCAACCTTGGGTTGAATTACCTGCGCGAATTGCCCGATAAACTGGCAGCGGTCACACCGCAAGCCATCCTTGAAGTTGCCCAGAGATACTGGACCTTGGACCGGCTGGTCATTACCTCGGCCGGAAGGGCGCTGGAATGATCCGCTGCGGTGTCGACCTGGTGCGGATCAGCCGCCTGGCTGAAGTCAACCCGGCCATCCGGGCGCGCTTCGTCCAGAGGGTCTTCACCTCCGCTGAACAAGCTCAGGCTGGTGATGACAACCAAAACCTGGCCAGCCTTTTTGCATGCAAAGAGGCCGCTTCAAAAGCGTTGGGAACCGGCATCGGCCGGGTGGGTTGGCAAGATTTCGAAATCATTCATGAGCTTAGCGGCGAACCGAAGATCACCCTGCATGGCCTGGCCCAGACTATTGCCGCTGAAAAAGGGCTGCAGGAATGGGCAGTCTCCATCACCAATGAAAATGGGATGGCAGTTGCCATGGTGGTGGCATTGGGTTGAGGCATGCATTGAAAATCCTGGCCCTGAGCGATGTCGAAATTCCAGCCGTTTACAATACAAAAATCCGGGAACGCTTTGGAAACGTAGATCTCGTGATCGCCTGTGGCGATCTGCCACACTACTACCTGGAATACGTTATTTCCATGCTCGATATTCGCATGTATTACGTACAGGGCAATCATGTCACTAAAATCATCGATGCCAGTGGCGAAGTGCGTTCCGAGCCTTGGGGTGCCACCAACCTGCATCGGCGGGTAGTTTACGATAAAGAGCGCGATTTAATCCTGGCCGGGATTGAAGGCAGCCTGCGCTACAACCAGGGCGATCATCAGTACACTCAGCTTCAAATGTGGATCTGGGTGCTTCAGCTAACCCCCCGCCTGATTCTGAATAAACTGCGCTACGGCCGCTACCTCGACATCTTTATTAGTCACAGTTCGCCGGCTGGCATTCAAGACGAAAGCGATCGGGCGCACCGTGGGGTTCAGGCTTTTCGGTGGCTCATCAAGACCTTCCAGCCAGCGCTTTTCCTGCACGGCCACATCCACCTTTATAATCCCTTGATCCCACGGGAAGTAAAATTTATGAATACGCGGGTCATCAATGCGTATGGCTACCGCGAGATTGAATTTGCAGTACCGAAAAAAGGCTCTCGCTAATCGAGGCTGACCGCAAACAGCGGCACAAGCATTTCGTCGGGGTGCAAGCCGCCGTGCCTGCCCTTCATCAGGTTGGCTTTATGCGCCCACCACAGATACGCATCCCCATGTGGAACGGCAACTAGGTCACCCACCCGGTTGGCCAAGTCCGGATGTGCATCCTGCTGGCCCAACAATCCGGCTTCAAGGATTTCGGCACGCGAGTAGAGGCTGAACTGGCCCGGCCAGGCCATTTCGAAGTAATCGCGAATGGCGGTTTCGCTGCCCGGTTTGATGTAAAGGAAAGGCAGCCGGCTCTCACAGGTAGGCTGCATCACTAAATTGGTGCAAAGCGCCGGGTGATTGCTGAGCGTATAAGCTTCATCAATTGGCGTGGTCAGTGAGCCGTGATCGGCGGTGACAAGGAAAAGGGTGTCAGCCCGTGCCCGGTCATGCAAACCTTCAAGCAAGATGTGCTCCAAGCCATGGCTGAAGCTTTCCAGCTGCAGCGTGACGCGTTCATCGTACGTGCCATAACGATGGGTGAGCGAGTCAACATCACTCCAATATGCGTAGATAAACTGGCGGCCAGCTGGCCTGGTGTTGAGCAAATCGCGCATGTTTGCCCAGAGGTCGCTCTCGCCAATGTAGCTGTGCAGCTGGGTACTGCTCAGGTGCATCTGCGACAGCCCAGAGTTGCCGATGCTGCCGGGCAGAAAAACCTGGCTTTCAATTCCCCGGTGGGCCAGGAGGCTGCCCAGAGTCTCGCGCCCCAGGAACCCGGTAGGGTTGAAACCCGAGCTGGAGAGGCTGCCGGCTGACCCGGCAAAAGTCGTTGGGGAATGGAGAATGGTATTAATGACCATACTCAGTTCCTGCGTCCACATTTCATAGCCGATGATGCCGTGGGCGTTGGGCGCTGCCCCGGTCCAGACGGTCGTCAAAGCTGAAGCCGTGGTGCTGGGTGAAATGCTGGTGAGCGGGAAAAGCTTCCCCTTCCCCAGGGCGCGGCTCCAAAAGTCAGCCTTTCCTGCGCCCATCAGGCGTACCAGTTGGTTGTACCCGAGTGCATCCACCAACACCAGCACTACCCGCCGGTAATGCTGCCCCAACTTTTCCAGCATGAAATCATCCAGGAGCGGAAGCCCAAGTTTCGGTCCACCTAACCAATGGCTGATGGTACCCGGAAGGTTAGCCAGACCCAGGCCGTCATAACTGGGCAGCAGCACATCCGGGCTGCTATCCAATACCGAAACGCTGCGGTTGGCCAGTTTTGAAAAAATGGGTTCGCTGAAAACAGGCATAAATTAGCTCTTTCCCAGGCTAAGACAGGCTTCCGCCGTTAGCCAAAATAAATTTTCTCTGATTTCACTGCGCTGGTTCCATTCGCGGCGGTCCCATGCTCCCTCAATCACCGTATCTCCGCCATAGAGCAGCTGGCCAAAGTTCACCCCACGGAACTGGGCGACGGCCATCATCGCGGCCGCCTCCATCTCCACTGCCAGGCAGCCTGCTTTTCTAAACCGGTCTGCCCGAGCCGCTGTTTCGCGATAAAAGGCATCTGTAGTCCAGGTTTTGGTCTTAAGGTAAGGGATATTGCCTGCGCAAAGCGTGTTTTCTAATGCCTGGATGCTTTCGGGGTCAGCCGCCACTTCGCTTGAAGGCGGCAGATAATGATAGGAGGTTCCCTCGTCACGAATGGCTGCAACAGGTAAAAGCAAGTGCCCTACTGCCAAGGTGGCGTTCAATACACCACAGCCGCCACATGCCATGATACGGTGGAAGCCCAGCGCGATCACCTCTTCCATCAGGGCAGCCGAAAGTGGCGCGCCCAAACCGGCGTGCATGAAGGCCAACTGCTTGCCGCGATGGTCAATTTCGAAGATGGGGAATTCGCGCGCTTCAGACCTCAGGGTGTGCACCAGGCGGGCTTCTTTTTGGCTGGCGATATTTTCAATCACTTCCTGAAAAAAACACATCACCAAACAGCCATCCACAACAACAGGCTCGAGTACCGCCGAAGGCTCGATGATTGCAGGCAACGTCAGATCAAAGTCAAAAAGCGGCAACTCAGATAACGGTTCCGTCATTCCAGTCCCTCAATCCAGTCAATCGAGTCGATGCCAGCAAAGCGCTGCCGCATTACCTTAAATGCTTGCGGGTTGTTATCCACCAGGATGAAATGCCGGCCAAGGGTTAGGCAGGCCGCTCCGGTTGTGCCGCTGCCGGCAAAAAAATCGAGTATCAGTTCACCCGGGTTGGACGATGCCCGCACGATTCGCTCGAGAATCGCCTTTGGTTTCTGGGTGGGATAGCCGCTCTTTTCATGGCTGTTCGTACCAACGATGCTGTGCCACCAGGTATCGGTCGGCAATTTGCCCTTGCTGGCCTTCTCCGGACCGACTAGCCCCGGCGCCATATACGGGATGCGGTCGATGTCTTCCAGGTTGAATGTGTGGTGCCCAGCCTGTTTGGCATAAAAGAAAATGTTATCGTGCTTCGCTGGCCAGCGGTCCTTGGCCCGGCCGCCAAAATCGTAAGCCCAGATGATTTCGTTTAGAAAATTTTCACGCCCGAAAATTTCATCCAACAGGAGCCGGCAATAATGTGCCTCTCGGTAGTCAATATGGAAATACAGGCTGCCCGTGGGTTTGAGCAGGCGGTGGGCTGCCTGCAAGCGCGGGCGCAAAAAAGCGACATAATCATCAAATCGATCGCTGTAATGGTGGTTGCCCGCTTTCTCGGTGCGGTAAAGCTGCTCTCCGAAACCGGTCCGATCACCCTGCGAATCCCGCTGAACGCGAATAGTTTGGCGGGTCTGCTCTTTGCCAGTGTTGAATGGCGGGTCGATGTAAATCAGGTCAATCGACTCAGTGGGCAGCTTTTCGAGCACGGTGAGGTTATCGGCAAGGTAAATTTGGTCGCGCATGTGGCTTATTTTAACATAGCCGCAGCATCAGCCCAACTTTTACGGTCATATTGGCCAGCGAAGTAAGCCGCTTTAAAGGCTTATTCCAGCTGGGATGTACAATGCGGGCAGCGGGTCGCCTGCATAGGGATCTCTGTGGCGCAAAACGGGCAGGGCTTGGTGGTGGTTGTGGCTGGCTGTTCGGTCGCCTTGCCAAAAGCACGCTCTTCAGCTTTGCGCATCACCTTGACCAGCATAAAAACTGCCAGCCCAATGATTACAAAGTTAAGCAGGGTGGTTAAAAACTTTCCATAAGCAAAAACAACGGCGCCCTTCTCAAGCGCTGCCGCCAATGGCGTGTATGCTTCCAGCGGGACTGCGGAAGGGTTCAGCTGTATATAGAGGTCGCTGAAGTTGACCCGGCCGAGCAGCAAACCAAGTGGCGGCATGAGCAGATCGTTAACCAATGAGTTCACCACGCCGCCAAACGCGCCGCCAATAATGATGCCGATCGCCAGGTCAAGGGCGTTGCCTTTCATTAAGAAGTTTTTGAATTCGTTCAAAAGTTTTTTCATGGGTCACCTTTTTCCTATGGCAGAATCACGTCAGACTGCTCCGCAAATGAACTCCCGATCAGCCTGATCTTTAGGTTTGCCCTCATTTTGAGGAGCAGCAGTAAAGTATAATATTCAAAATCGTTTCAACTTTAATTCCTGGATGAAAGGAAGGAAGTAATGGACAACAATCTGCAAGATTCTGCCGACGAATTCAGCAAAGATGTCAAAAACGCAGCGGAGGATGCCTGGAAAGCCGTGGAGGATGCAGCCCACACTGCCAAAGAAAAAACGGAAGACGTTCTGAAAGAAGCCTCTGAAACCATTGAAGGAACCTGGGAAGAAGCCCGAAAGGACGTTGAAAAAGCTGGCGAAGAAGTGGCAGCCACAAAAGTGGATCTGAGCCAACCAGCCGCAGAAACAGAACGTTGGGGTGGGCCAACACCGCCCAGCACGGAAGATGCAGACCGTTGGACCGGTGAACTTTACACGCCAGAACAAGCCGGCCCCGAAGAACAGAGTGGTGAGTTTAAGAGCGCCAGATCTGCCGGCCCTACCCGAACCGCAGCTACCCCTTCAGCTGAGAAAAAGAGCTTCCCGGTCTGGGCCATCGTCCTGATTGTTCTGCTGGTGCTTTGCATCTGCATTGGGTTGCCCATAATTTTGATCGTGGGCGGGGCGTTAAGCTGGGCTTCAAATGCCATGCTGCTGATCCCCTTGCTCGTGTAGATCAAGTCTCGAGCACTGCTGCTGAGAGGCTGCTGCAGGGGCATCAGCCTCTTTGTATAGATAACGGATTGGTACCCCCAGGCCTTAGGTTATCTCAATCTCCGATAAACAGGATGTCACTGGTTCCGCGTTCTTGACCCCGGCCCAACGGATTGTTGACCACTCGCCCGTGGAAGTACATGGTTGAAGACCCGCCTCCATCCAGATTGTAGGCATCTGTACAGCCCAAACTTTGAAAGAGGAGGGCGAATTCATTCAGCGTCAAACCGCGACTGTAACCCTGGCTGCGTCCATCGACCACAATAAAAACAAAATGGTTTGCGCTGATGATTCCCACGCCGGTTCGAGGATTGCTACCCTGAATGGAGTGATTGCCAAGATTGTTGTCAATTTCGACGCTCCCAAGGTTTTCAACAATATCTGAGTTTTGCAACAGAGCCGGCCCAAAGGAAAGCGTGTTCCATACGCCGTTTTCCACCAATTCCTCTGCGCTGGTTTGCGTCTCATCATAAATTAGCATGCTGCCATCGCGATAAAACGCCAGCCCAATTCGTGCGGGGATGTCCCGATAGACAGTACCATTGCGGATGATGATCCCATCCGTCCGGAAGCCGTAATAATCGCCATTGATTGCAAAAATGGCATCATTTTGTTCCGCGATGACGGAAGTATACTCAATAATGTTTCGGCCAAAACTGTCATCCGCAAATGCACTGGCCAATTGAGTCGCATCGCTCAAAGTGACATCGGCAATATAATAAGTGACCTTGTTAGCGCCGCTGCCTTCTGAGGCCTGGCGAATGCGGATACTCAGGCTGGCACTTTGGTAATTCCACTCATCAGCGATTATTACGTCCATTAATTCGGAATCCGATTCGGCCTCAAGCAGGTTGTTTTCTGTGGACAAGGCGACAATCTCGGCTTCTTCAGGTTGCGCTGCAGCGTTCTCAGTGGGTGAACTCGAAGCGGATCCGGACACATTGGCTACTTCCACGTGTTCAATCAGATAGCGATTCGCCAGGGTATAGGCAGTGCCACAGATAACTAGAGTCACTGCCAGGGCTACCCAAAGTGTCGTTTTTCTCTTTTTATGCATTATTATTTTCCTGATCCTCTGGTTTCAAGAAAAATTATAGAAACCCCTAACCCGCCTGCGGTTTAGCTTTGGTATACCTGAGTCTCCTTGTCAACCTTGTCAATTCCCCATCTATACGTAAAATAAACCATCTTCAATGGCCAGCAGTTAGGATCTGAAATGCAGCTGAAACCTATCTGCAGCGAAACGATGAATACTATTACCGATTGGTCTCTGACTTACTTGACAAACTATGGCTTTCCGGTACTGCTCGGATTGTCATTTTTTGGCTCTCTTGGCATTCCTTTCCCCATCTCGATGGTGATTATGGCGGCAGGTGCCCTGACCCGCGCTGGTTACCTCGACTGGTGGATGACGCTTCTGGCATGCCTGACAGGGGCGGCAATCGCAGATAATAGCGAATACCTGCTTGGAAGGCTCGCACAGCCCTGGCTGCGCAGGAAGTTCGAAACCAAAACCATCTGGCAGGAGGCGCAATCGTCCATACACCGGCAAGGCGGCTGGGCGATTTTCCTCACCCGCTTTTGGTTGACCCCTTTGGCTCCGGCAGTGAATGTGCTGGCCGGCACTCATTACCCTTATCTGCGGTTTTTTACCTACGATATGACCGGTCAGTTGCTATGGGTCTTGTTATATTGCGGATTGGGCTACCTTTTTGCAGCCCAGTGGGAGTGGCTCAGCCAAGCAATCGGCGCTTTCAGCTGGATTTCAGTAGCTGTGGTGGGCGCAGTTTATGCGTGGCTTTGGATCGCCAGACGTAGAACCCCGCAGGCACTCCACGGAGAACGCCCATGAATTCCCCTGAGATTGCAGTTATCATCCCGGCATACAACGAAGCGCGACACATCGCCCAGGTTGTCGCCGCTGCGCGGGTTTACCTGCCCGTAATCGTCGTCGATGACGGTTCCAGCGACGATACGGCATCTTTGGCTGAGGCAGCCGGTGCGGAGGTGATCCGTCACAAGCGCAATCAGGGGAAAGGCGCTGCATTGCGCAGCGGCTTTCGCCGGGCAGATGAATGCGGGTACCAGGCTGTAATTACCCTGGATGCAGACGAGCAGCATGACCCGAACGAGATTGGCAGTTTCATCACAGCCTATCAGCACACCCAGGCCGATCTAATCATCGGCTGGCGCAACTTCAAGCAGATGCCGCTGAGCCGGCGGCTCGCCAATACTAGTGGGCGCTGGCTGTTTAGCTGGGCAATGGGCGCGCCGATTGTGGATAACCAGTCTGGATACCGGTTGTTGAGTATGCCCTTCGCCCGGAAGCTATTAGGAAGCGATGAACAAGGGTTTGAATTTGAAGTGGAGATGCTTAAAGTTTGCCTGAAGGAAAGCTGCCATCTGGAGTGGATACCGATCCGCACGATTTACGCAGGCCAGGCCAGCCATATTCGGCCGCTGGCGCATGTGAGGAGTTTTGTACGGTTGGCACTCGAAACTCACCGGGAAATGCGTTCGAGCAGGTAGACGCTCGCTCTCCTAGTCATCCCTAGAGGCAATCCTGTCATCGCGATGGTGAATCCTGTCCTCGCGAGGGTCAATCCTGTCAAAGCCCCTTTGCGGGGTCGCGATGGTGAATCCTGTCAAAGCCCCTTTGCGGGTCGCGAGGAACGAAGCGATCTCGCTTGAATTCTGTCAAAGCCCGTTTGCGGGGTCGCGATGGTGAATCCTGTCATCGCGAGGGTAAATTCCTGTCATCGCGAGGAACGTGGCGATCTCGCCTTTCCAGCGATGGCAAACAGAGAAAAGAGAGATTGCCGCGCTGCGTTCGCCTAGGTTTGTCATCGCGAGGAACGAAGCGATCTCGCTTTTCTACCGATGGCAAAAAGCGAAAAGAGAGATTCTTCTTGCCGGTGGATTATGCCTTTGTGTCGTCACAAACCATTCTTAGCTTGTTACAGGCTTATAGAGAAAGCCATTGTGAGGTTATTTTTCCAATC
>DAOUFF010000058.1:0-16886 GCA_034430195.1 Anaerolineaceae bacterium
TTCCTTACTTGTCATTTCGATTGTCCATTTCATAGCTCCTAATCTTAATTAGGACATTTCTATTTTGCTACTTTAGGACATTATCACTTTGCTCTTACAAGGGTTTGCCATTGTATCTGTTAAATTCACGCCTGTGCTATAATGGGGATGCGTTTTGAAGAGCAGCACCTTCTAGGCGCGTTTTGTGTTAATCACTCATGCATGCTTATTCTTAGAAAATACAGAGGACATATGTCAAGTTCTTATCTCACCCGTGAAGGATATGAAAAAGCCGAGCGTGAACTTGAAGATCTGCGAACCAATCGGCGCAAACAAGTGGCGGACCGTCTGCAGGATGCGCTGGAAGATGGCGAATTGATCGAAAACGCCGAGTACGAGGCCGCCAAAAACGAACAGGCTTTCGTGGAAGGCCGGATTAAGGAGCTGGAACTCCTTCTGGCAAACGCGCATATCATTGAAGACAATGAGGTTCAACGGGGCACCGTAGCAGTCGGTTCCACCGTCACCATCCGCGTTGCCGACGGCGAGCCCGAAACTTATCAAATCGTTGGGCCAGTTGAAGCCAACCCGCGTGAGAAGCGCATCTCCCATGAATCACCCATCGGCAAAGCCATCCTCAACCATAAGGTTGGCGAGAAAGTGAGCGTTTCATCGCCGGGTGGCACCTTTACCGTAGAAATCCTGAAGTGCGTTTAGCCTGAATTTCAACAGATACAGCCCCACCTGGCACCTGCCTTGGTGGGGTCAATTTTAAAAAGTAGGACCATTATGCTGCGTGACGAATTATCCGAACTGGAAAAAAACCGATTGGAAAAAATGGAGCGAATGCGGGCGGAAGGCATTGAACCTTACCCGAACCGTTCTGCCAGAGATTCTTCTTCTGATGAAGCCATCCGCCGTTTTGAACAAGCTGAGTCTGCTGGGGAGGCTGAGCCTGTCTGTGTCACACTCGCCGGCCGGCTGCGTGCCATCCGTCACATGGGAAAACTCAGCTTTGCCCACATTGAAGATCGTGGCGGCCGGCTCCAACTGATGTTTCGGGTCAACGAGCTCGGCCCCGAGCGTCTGGACGCTTTTGTGCGTGATTTTGATTTGGGCGATTTTATTGAGGCCAGCGGCACGATGATGCGCTCAAAACGGGGCGAGGTCACACTTTTGGTGGATGACTTCCGTATGCTGGCCAAGGCCCTTTTCCAACTGCCAGCCGCCAAAGATGAAGTCGTCGACGGTGAAGTGATCCGTCACGCTTTGCTGACTGACCCCGAAACACGTTACCGCCAGCGTTATGTCGACCTGGCCGTCAACCCTGAGGTGCGTCAGATCTTCCAAGCCCGTACAGCCACTCTGCGTGCCCTGCGGAGTTTTTTGGATGGCCATGGTTTTCAGGAGGTGGAAACCCCCATTTTACAGCCAATCTATGGCGGCGCCGCGGCCAAGCCCTTCACGACCTATCACAATGAGCTGCAGCAGCAGCTCTTCCTTCGGATCAGCTTTGAGCTCTACCTGAAGCGTCTCATCGTCGGCGGGTTGGAACGGGTCTATGAAATCGGGCGCGATTTCCGCAACGAGGGCGTGTCCTTCAAGCACAATACGGAATTTACCCAGCTTGAGTTTTATATGGCCTATGCGGATTACCATACAATGATGGACCTGGCTGAACAAATGATTTCATTTGTCGCCCAACAGGTATTGGGGACCCAAATTTTCCACTATAACGGCCACGAAATTAACCTGACCCCGCCCTGGAATCGCCTGCAGATCCGCCAGGGGCTCATTGACCAGGCCGGCATCGATATCCAAGCCTACCCAACCGCAGCCAGCCTGTCCGATTGGATGAAAGCCAAGGGCATTGCCCACAAACCGGATGCCCCGCGTGGTAAGCTGATCGGCGTCCTGATGGAAGAATACCTGGAGCCAATCCTCATTCAACCGACTTTTTTGTACGATTATCCGCGCGATATCTCTCCCCTGGCCAAAACCAAACCCGACGACCCGCAGACGGTCGAAAGGTTCGAAGGGTTTATTGGCGGCGTGGAACTTTGTAATGCCTTCACCGAACTGAATGATCCGCTCGAGCAGGAAAAACGTTTCCTCGAAATGGGTCGGGCATACAGCGCCGAGGACGAAGAAAGACACCCCATGGATGAAGATTTTTTGCGGGCGCTGGCCTACGGCATGCCTCCAACGGGCGGCTTTGGGATTGGTGTAGACCGGCTGGTTATGGTGCTTACCGGCCAGCATTCGATTAAAGAGGTCATCCTTTTCCCGCCGCTGCGTAAGGAAGAACCAGGCCCTCAATTTCGTGAATAAGGTATAGAATAAAGCAGAGGATTGCGTTGCTTGGCCCAAACCTTGCAACCCAAGCGGTTATGACCGAAGAAGAATTGATTGCACATGCCATTCAAGGTGATCTCGATTGCTTTAATCAACTGATTCGAACCTACCAAAATCAAGCCTTCAATGTGGCTTACCGCATCATGGCGGATGAAGCCGCAGCAGCGGATGCCACTCAAGAAGCTGTCATCACCATTTATCGCAAAATCGATACCTTTCGCGGTGGTTCGTTTAAGAGCTGGTTTCTGCGGATCGTCACCAATACCTGTCTGGATGAGCTGCGCCGCCAGCGCCGTCGCCCGACCGTTCCTCTTGAAGCCGAGTCAGAAGATGGCGAGGCGATCGAAGACGGCAAATGGATGGAAGACGATGCCGCCGGGCCGGAGGAACAGCTCTCCGACAGCGAAATGGAAATGGCCATCCAAAATTGCCTCTCGGATCTTGATGATAAATTCCGGGTTGTTTTGGTAATGGTAGATATTGGCGGCGAGAATTATGAGGCGGTCGCCGCAGCCATTGGCCGACCGGTCGGGACGGTAAAAAGCCGCCTCGCTCGCGGCCGGCTGAAAATGCAGGAGTGTCTGCAAGGCCTTGGGGAACTTTTGCCTGGGAAATTTCGTCAGTCTCATGAGGAATCAAGTCATGACCAGGCACGATAAGTTAAATCCACAAGAATTGGAAACCGTTTCCGCATACATAGATGGCGAATTGGAACCACAGCAAAAAGCCATTTTTGAGGAAAAATTGGCCCGCTCGGTACTGCTGCAGCAATCGCTGAAAGAACAAAGGCAGCTCTCCAACGCTCTGCAGGCCCTCCCAATGCACCCTGCCCCGCATGACTTTACCCTGACTGCAGCAGAAGCACGCGAGGCTCGCCGCGGGAGGTTCCTGATTCCGGCATTCAGTTGGGCCTCTGTTGCCGCGCTGGCCGTCCTGGCGGTACTGCTCGTCAGCGACTTTATTTTCAAAAACTATAGCTTCGCGGTCCCATCCCAAACGGTGATGATGGAACAGGTTCCCACCGAAGCCGCGGCCGATCAGGTGGCTGCCCAGCCGCAGAACGCGCCTCTGCTTAACTGGGGACCGTCCATTGCTTACGGCGTCGGTGGCGCAGGAGGCAGCGGCATCTTAGGAAAAGGCGGCGGCGGGCCTGGGTTCGACCCATATTTGCTCGTTCCACAAGCGACCCCCGCCCCGCAGGCTGAAATCCAGGGCTTCACCACCGAGATGGAAAGCACGCCGATCATCTTTGGCTTACGGGAAGAGGCGCTTGGCCAGCAAATCGCCCAGGAACCCGCCCAGACCCCCACGCCATCAGCCGCCCAGGCGGCGCCCGAAACGGAGCAGCCTGCCTTGGTATCTACCAATCTTAAGCTGATCTTGGCCGGCCTGGGGATCATATTCGGACTGGCCGCTTTGGCACTACGGCGCTGGCGCTGAAACAGCTCACCCTTAAAATCAAAACCGCTCCCGGTGGATCTTATCGGGAGCGGTATTTTTCCAGAATTCTGAATTTTATTGGAGATGGGCAGCTGCCCGCAGTTCATCGACGCGGTTGGTCTTCTCCCAGGTCAGGTCCAGATCATCACGGCCGAAGTGGCCATAAGCTGCCAATTGACGGTAGATCGGGCGCAGAAGGTCCAAATCGCGAATGATAGCCCGCGGCCGCAGGTCAAACACCTGCGTAATCGCTGATGCAATATCCTCGTCCGGCACGATACCGGTTCCGAAAGTTTCCACGTTGATACTCAAAGGATGGGCAATGCCAATGGCATAGGC
This sequence comes from Anaerolineaceae bacterium, assembly GCA_034430195.1. Classification (GTDB taxonomy): domain Bacteria; phylum Chloroflexota; class Anaerolineae; order Anaerolineales; family Anaerolineaceae; genus Mesolinea. The sequence goes on from DAOUFF010000058.1 coordinate 4,114, forward strand.
CAGTTGAACTTCGCAGCGGCTGGCCAACTTGGCTGCCACCACGTTCTTGGCTACCCAACGTGCCGCATATGCCGCTGAGCGATCGACCTTAGTCGGATCTTTGCCGCTGAAAGCGCCACCGCCATGTCGGCCAAAACCACCGTAACTATCCACAATAATCTTGCGGCCGGTCAAGCCAGCGTCGCCCAGGGGGCCGCCCACAACAAAGCGACCGGTAGGGTTGGTAAAGATTAAGGTCTCATCGTCCACCATTTCTTGGGGCAAAACCGGTTTGATCACATACTCAAGCAGGTCATTGTGAATGCGTTCCTGCGAGAGCGTTTGGCCTTCAAAGCTATCCGCATGTTGTGAGCTGAGCAGCACGGTATGAAAACGGACTGGCTTGCCATAGTGGTACTCAACGGTCACCTGGCTCTTGCCGTCCGGGTACATCCAGCCCAGCGTTCCATCCTTGCGCACTTCCGCCATGCGCCGGGCAAGCTTATGAGCGTAGTAAATGGGGGCCGGCATCAATACGTCGGTTTCGTCACAAGCGAAGCCAAACATCAGACCCTGGTCACCGGCGCCGCCTGCTTCAAGGTATTCTTCGGTGTATGTGTTGGGGGTTGTCTTGCCGTTGCGATCCACCCCACGGGCAATGTCGGACGACTGATTGGCCAAAGCTGTCAAGACGGAACAAGTGCTGGCATCAAAGCCTTTCTTGCCGCGGTCATAACCAATTTCGAGCACTACCTTGCGCACCAGTTGGTCAATATCCACAAACCCCTTGGTGGTGATTTCACCAAAAGTGATCACCATGCCGGTCTTGGTGGCCGTCTCACATGCCACCCGGCTGGATGGGTCCTGTGCAATCAGTTCATCCAAAATGGCATCGCTGATTTGATCGCACATCTTGTCGGGGTGCCCTTCAGTAACTGACTCAGAAGTGAACAGGTACTTGGGCGAATTCATAAAAGTCGTTGTCATTGTTAACCTCCTCAGGTTGTAAAAAAAAGCCCCGCGGTCTGAGGGGCAACAAATATCATTTCGCTTGCCTCTCATCTTCCAGTTGTCTCCTGCCGGAATTGGCACCATGCTCTCGCTGGTTGCCGAGGTCTCAAAGGGCCGGTCCCTCCACCTCTCTGGATAAGAGCGCTTTTTGGGCTATTCAATTGTGGTGTGAGTTATATAACATAAAGCTTTCCGATTGTAAAGTGGCGGCAGCGGATATTGTATGATTGTATGGGGGCTCGTACCTATTGAATGGAAACCACTTGCCCCCGCTCCCCTCAGGAGGCGAAACATCGCATGGGGGCGAGCAAACATGTTAGAATCCCGCCGATCGCTTCGGACCCATTAATTAATGACTCATCAGCTCCCTCTCCACATAGGCAAATCACTTAAGGAGCGCACTCCTAATGAAAAAGATCCCGGGATTACTTCTGATCGCTCTGCTGGTCGCAGGTCTTTGCGCCTGCCGTGCAGCGAATGCACCCGCGCCTGGCGCCATTGCAGCAACGCCTTCGCTGGCCACTTTGCCGTCGGCGTCTGCCGCGCCGACCAAGCCGCAGGGCACAGTCAAGTTTGCCGATCCGGCCCTGGAGGCGGCAGTCCGTGCCGCACTGGGCATATCTGAGGGGGAAATCACTGTCAGCACTGTGGAGGCGGTCACCCGTTTAAACCTCAGTAACGAAATGGGCCGTTATCTTTCCCCCGCGTCAAAAATTACCGACATTAGCGGCCTGGAAAGCTTTACCAACCTGGAGAACCTCGATCTTTCTTTCCACGCGGTGTCCGACATTTCAGCGCTGGCAGGTCTTTCAAAGCTCACCACACTTTCTCTGAGCGCAAACCCACTTGCCAACCTCGCAGCGCTCTCCCGGCTGACCGGCCTGAGGGCGCTAAACCTTTCGCATTGCCCGGTGCAGGATTACCGCCCGCTCGCCAGTCTGACCCGACTGGAATTTTTAAAGCTCGACCATTCCAGCATTTCTGATGTGTCGGCACTCGCAACACTGACCAATTTGAAATACCTTTTTCTGGCGCAGAGTCCGATCGGTGACTATTCCCCCCTGGCAAAAGTTTATCCCACTCTGATCGAAAAAGATTTCCTCATCCCCTCCACTTTGGAGGAACTAGGCTTTACCATGGACAGCAATAGCAAACAAGCCTGGATTGACCTTGACGATGCCTCCATCCGCATCAACCACATCACCTGGGGCCAACCCCCTTCAGATGGGGACAGAAACTGTATTTGGGTAATAACCCAAAGCGATGAAAGCAGCAAGCTGGCCGTTGGCTTCTACCCCGAACTTGACACATATGTGTTTCAATTGTTCAAAAACGGTGAAATGCGCTTGAACTACATTTACGATCCGGCCAATGGGGGCTTCATGTTTGGGTCAGGCGACCGAGAATCTTCAGAGCAGGTCCTGCGCGCAGCGCTGCCGGATGTGAAGGCTACCGACTTGCTGCTGGCACCCATTTCTCTCTTCAATGAAACAATTCAAAATGCCTTCAGCATGAACGCCAACGCGCTTTACCAACTGCCCTTCTCGCCAATCACGCTCATCGGTTTGGGCTTTCACCCCGATCAGGCTCAAGCGGTCTGTCTATATGAGGAGCGTGGAGAGAGAGACTACAACATTGAAGTACACCGCCCGGAATGGGGGGAGAAAGAATTTGACATCCGCTTTTTTACCCCACTAAGCGCCGAGTATCGCATTGTCATAACCTACAATATCCCCGAGAAGAAGTTTATTGTTGGGGTAGATGATAACTATGGAGGCGGCGCCAGTTTTGAGTATGACGCCGAAACGCAAGTGCATATCGATGGCTGGTGCAGCGATAGCGATATCAGCGTAGAAGAATATATGCGCAAAGCATACAATGACCCGGCAGTAATGGATGTCTATTCGCATTCGGTGAATCTCATGGTGCAATACTTTCAAGACAGGTTCGGAATGACCCTTGAAGAGATATTCGAGCTCCCCGTTGGTGGCTGACCGGTGTAACGTGTTCAACGTAAGCAGGCAGACCTACCGCCGTCAGCTTGACAATATCCACGGTGGTAATGTAGAATAATTTTCCTGAAAGCGGGCCTGTAGCGCAGTTGGGAGCGCGCTTCAATCGCACTGAAGAGGCCGAGGGTTCGAATCCCTCCAGGTCCATCTTTGGTGGCGCCGCCTCAAGCGGACTGCAGGCACCAAATTAGCACGCAACCCGGCAGGCTTGAGTAACCGGTTCCGGTTCAAAAGTCTTCAGGGTGAGGCCAAGGGCCCATAGCGCAGTTGGGAGCGCGTCTCAATGGCATTGAGAAGGTCGGGGGTTCGAATCCCCCTGGGTCCACAAACAAAAATGCATCTGAAAAAGATGCATTTTTTGTTTATAATGCACTGGCAGCGCATGATGATCGGGTGCCTTCATCCTGCCCGGAAACTTCAACACGCATAAAATTACAACCATTCCGAGAATATCTGCAAGGAGCGGAAAATGCCAGGTAAGCAGCGGATTTATTGGATCGACACGCTCAAATTCCTTGGGATTTTTGCGATTTACTTGTTTCACTTGGGTGAAGCTGGCGGCCGCTCTTATGCTTTCGGTTTTGTTTACCGGGTGCCGCTTTTCTTTTTTATATCAGGCTGCCTGGCCAGCATTTCTACCGACCAGAGCTCCCTGCCTAAATTTATCTACAAGCAATTCAAATCGCTAATGATCCCCTATTTTTTCTTCGCTGCGATCTACATTTTTCTTTTTGTAATCATGAACAACAGCGGCTTTAGCCTGGCGCTCCAAATGGCACGGCAAGACTTTATGGGCGTCCGCAATCACATTTCAGCGCCAAGCTTGTGGTTTTTGCCCTGCCTCTTCCTGATGGAAGTGCTCTTTCGCCTGCTCAAGAACCTCCTGCGTAATAAATGGGTAATTCTGGCGGTCAGCGTTGCCCTGTTCTTCTTCGTCAACCACTTTTTGGGTTTCGTCCCAATCAACGACCCGCGCTGGTTCTGGAATCTCGACAGCGCCTTGTACTACCTGATCTATTTTGCCAGCGGTTTTGTCGCCTTCCCGTACCTGGTGGAACTACTTAAACTGGATACGCCTGCCAAACGTGCCGGCGTGGCGCTGGCTGGTGTCGTCGCTTTTACCCTGACCGGTGCCCTTTATTTTCAACACGACTTTATTGGGACCGCTTTCAGCCGGCTTGGCCCATTGAACACTTTTTCAATCGTCGCCAATGCGCTCTCGGCGGTTTTTTGCAATATCCTGGTCGCACTTGTGCTTCAGCACTGGGAGCTGCTGCGGCGGATTGGGACGAACACACTCTGGCTGTGCGGCTTTGAGCAGGCTTATAAATTGGTGCTGTCGCAGTTGGGAACGCTGCTGGGAATCTCGGCGTTAGGGATCCAGTTTGCCAATCCGCTGGCCGCTTTTTTGTACGCGCTGGCGATTCTGCTGATTGCGCCCTTCACCGTGATCCCCTTTGGAAAGAAGCTCTATTACAGCGTCTTCCCGGGCCTGGCTCCAGCGGCCAAACCCGCCCAGGAGCAACCCGCCAGGGCCGCATAAGGGCCACGGGGGCTATTCTGGCCTGGTCTGGCCATACATGCCCGGGTGCAGCCTGCATCAGGCAATGCTTACTTTCGCAGCGTTGGCCCAAATTTCGCCCAGGCGGCCGGCAAACACTGTACTTTTTCGCTGAGCGCTTCGTCTTATGATATACTCTGGCACAATAAACACGATAGCAGACCATCGGTCATCCGTCAGAGAGCAGCGGCACTGCTGAAACGCTGCCGGCGCAAACGGAGCGCCTCAGACCTTACTCACCTGCTTTGCCCAGCCGGGCACGTGGCCACGGTGATGCCCTTCAGCCGTGGACGGAAAGATCCGTTAGCATCGGCTCGAGCTGCCCGTCTCTCGTCAGAATGGGAAGCAGGGTGGTACCGCGAAGTTTTCTTCGTCCCTGCACGCAGGGATTTTTTATTTAATTGACAGGAGCAAAAAAATGGACCCGACCAGCATTCCGCATTACAAACCTGAAGAAATTGAGCCAAAGTGGCAGAGCCGCTGGCAGGCTGACCACCTCTACGAACCGCAGAGAGATCCTGACAAGACCAAGTTTTACGCGCTGACCATGCTCCCCTACCCTTCCGGCGATTTGCATATTGGCCATTGGTATGCCATGACTCCGTCTGACGCCCGTGCACGGTTCAAACGCATGCAGGGCTTCAATGTGTTTTTCCCGATCGGCTTCGATGCATTTGGCCTGCCGGCTGAAAACGCTGCCATCAAACACAATATTCACCCCAAAGACTGGACCTATAGCAACATCGAGCGCATGCGCGGGCAGTTAAAGTCCATGGGCAACAGTTTTGACTGGCGTTCTGAAATTATCACCGCCGACCCAAAGTATTATCGCTGGACGCAGTGGTTTTTCGAACAATTTTATAAACATGGGCTGGCATATCAAAAATTTTCGCCGGTAGACTTCTGCCCCAATTGCAACACCACCCTGGCGCGTGAGCAGGTTCAGGGCGAAGATCGCCACTGCGAGCGCTGCGGCACGCCCGTCATCCGCAAGGATCTGAATCAATGGTTTTTGCGCTCTTCCGATTATTCCGAAGAACTGCTCCATTTTGACGGACTGGATTGGCCCGAGCTGATCCGTACACTGCAGACCAAGTGGATTGGCAAGTCTGAAGGGGCTCAGGTCACCTTCCGTACCGAAAACGGTGATCCGCTGGAGGTCTTCACCACCCGCCCCGACACCCTTTGGGGTGTCACCTTCATGGTCCTTTCACCCGAACACCCACTGGTGGATCAAATTACGACGCCTGCCCAGTGGGATCAGGTGCAGGACTATAAAGAGCAAGCCCGTCGCCAATCCGACATCCAGCGCGAAGCGGCCGACCGCGAAAAAACAGGTGTTTTCAGTGGCGGCTATGCTATTAACCCAGCCTCTGGCGACCGCATCCCGATTTGGATTGCCGATTACGTTCTGATGACTTATGGAACGGGCGCCATTATGGCTGTACCGGCACATGACCAGCGCGATTTCGAATTCGCCCGCAAATTCAATTTGCCCATCCGGGTAGTGATTCAGCCTGAGGGCGGTGAAACGCTGGACCCGCAGACGATGCCGGCCGCCGTGGAAGCGCATGGCAGCATGATCAATTCCGGCCCCCTGACCGGCACACCTGCCGAAAAAAGTTTTGACGCTGCAATTGCATATGTGGAACAACACCAGATCGGCCGGCGCGCCGTCAATTATCGCTTTCATGACTGGCTGATTTCGCGCCAGCGTTATTGGGGAGCCCCCATCCCGATCATCTACTGCCCGAACTGCGGCACCGTACCGGTGCCTGAAGAACAGCTGCCCGTCCTGCTGCCGGATGATGTGGAATGGCTGCCGACCGGCGAGAGCCCGCTCAAGCTGCACCCGACCTGGCGCCATACCGTCTGCCCTCAGTGCGGAGGCCCAGCCGAACGGGAAACCGACACCATGGATACTTTCATCTGCTCGTCCTGGTATCACCTGCGCTATCTCAGCCCGGATTACGCTGAGGGCCCCTTTGACCCGCAGCAATATCAATACTGGATGCCAGTGGACACCTATACCGGCGGTTCAGAACATGCCACGATGCACTTGATCTACACACGCTTTTTTCACAAAGCCGCCCGCGATTGCGGCATTGTCAGCGGCAGCGAACCAATGCTGCAGCTGCGCAATCAAGGGATGGTCTTGGGTGAGGACGGCGAAAAAATGAGCAAGAGCCGCGGAAATGTGATCGCCCCAGATGACCTGGTGCAGCGCTACGGCGCAGACACGGTGCGGGCTTATCTGATCTTCTTCTGCCGCTGGGAAATGGGCGGCCCTTGGAGCAGCACCGGCATTGAAGGCAATAGTCGCTGGCTCAGGCGCGTCTGGTCGATGTTCCTCGAGCCGGCCGCCGGCGGAGCTGGACCAGACGTCCTCAAAGCCCTGCGGCGGAAAACGCATCAAACCTTGCGCAGCATTACTCATGACTATGAAAACTTCGAGTTCAATACCATCATTTCCAGCCTGATGGAATTGTTGAATGAAATGGGCCGGGCCAAAAACGCCGGTGCCTTTGGCACGGCAGCCTGGGCGGAAGCTGTCGATATCTATCTGCGCATGCTGGCCCCGGTCTGCCCGCATATCGCCGAAGAATTGTGGGAACGCCTGGGGAAGCCCTACTCCATTCACACTCAGCCTTGGCCCAGCGTCGACGAAGAAGCTGCCAAAGAAGAACAGCTGGTATTGGTGGTGCAGGTGAACGGCAAATTACGCGACCGCATCCTGGTAGCCCCGGGCATTAGTGATGACGAGGCGCGTGCTGCCGCCCTGGGCAGTGAGGCTGTACAGCAGGCTATTGAAGGCAAGCCGGTGCGGAAGGTGATCATCGTACCGGGCAAGCTGGTCAATCTGGTCGTATAGTGCACGTAAAGCACCGCGCACCGGCTCTGACAACCGAACCGGTGCGCGGTGCACCCCTTGAGCTGCGTAAACTTTAAGCACCCAAGTTTGTTGGGAGTTTGCCAGGGTGCCCATTCGCTTGGTCATTGCTATCCTTTTTAGCTTCCCAATAACCTGATCTTCCAGCTAAAGGCGGCGTTTACCTGCCGGAGGCAAAATTGACCACTCTGTCCTTGCAAGCGTATGCAAGCAAACCACGTTTTCGCCAAAATAAGGTAAATTTAAAAAGACCAGCATGCTCATTCGTTTTTGAATGTCAGCTAAACTTGTAATGCTGCCTCCCGGGGCACTGACAGACAACTTAAAGGAGGTACTGATGAAGACCGTAGTTGCGGGGGCCTTGGGGGAGTGTGTACACGTTGCCGGGGTGAGCAACTTTCTGCACCTGGCCGAAATGGCCGGTTGGCGCACTGTTTTTTTAGGGCCAGCTGTTCCCATCGATCGTTTTATCCAGGCTGCCAAAGATGAAAAAGCAGATTTGATCGGCGTCTCTTACCGGCTGACGCCCGAAACCGGTGAACGCTTGCTCGGTGAGTTTGCCGAAGCAGCCTCTGAGCTGCACGATCAGGGTGTGCGCTTCGCCTTTGGCGGCACGCCACCGGTGGCAGCCAAAGCCCAAAAACTCGGCGCCTTTTTTGAAGCTTGCTTCGATGGCAGCCAACCCCCAGATGAAATATTGGCTTACCTGCGCGGGGAGGGGTCGCAGCCAGCCAGCGTGGATCGCTATCCACAAACCACGGTGGAACGCATTCAATGGAAGGCCCCTTTTCCGCTTTTGCGCCACCATTTTGGCTTGCCCAGCATGGAAGCCACCCTGAATGGCATCCAGCAAATCTCTGAGGCAAAGGCACTGGACGTCATCTCGCTTGGGATTGACCAGGATGCTCAGGAAAACTTTTTCCACCCTGAACGGCAAAACCCGCGCGCCCGCGGGGCCGGTGGCGTGCCTGTGCGCAGCGCCGCAGACTACCAGGCTCTTTACGAAGCCTCACGCCGCGGCAACTTCCCATTGATGCGCACCTATTCCGGCACAGATGACTTCATCGCCCTGGCGGAATTGTATCTGCAGACCATACACAATGCCTGGTGCGCCATCCCGTTGTTTTGGTTTAACCAAATGGACGGGCGGGGCCCAATTGCGCTCGAAGAATCGATCCGCGAACATCAGCAGGTGATGGCCTGGTATGGTTCCCGGGGGGTACCGGTGGAATTGAATGAACCACACCACTGGGGGATGCGCGATGCGCCTGATGTGGTTTACGTTACGTCAGCCTTTCTTGCCGCCTGGAATGCCAAAGCATTCGGCGTGCGCGATTATATTGCCCAGATGATGTTCAACAGCCCGGCCGGCCTTTCTGACGCGATGGATCTGGCAAAAATGGCCGCCATCCTGGAGATGATCGCCCCTCTTGAAGATAACCGTTTTCGCATCTGGCGCCAAACGCGTACGGGCCTGCTGAGCTATCCGCTGGAAGACAATGCCGCCCGGGCGCACCTCGCTGCCAGCATTTACCTGCAGATGGGGCTTAAGCCGCATATTGTCCATATCGTTGGGCACACCGAAGCCGATCACGCCGCCACCGCCGAAGACGTGATCAACGCCAGCCAAATGGCGCGCCGCGTCATCGCGACCGCCCTTCAAGGTCAGCCGGACTTGCTCGCCGACCCTGCCATCCAGCAGCGTAAGGCGCACCTCATCGCCGAAGCCCGCCTGACACTCACGGCCATCCGCTCACTCAGCCATGCGGAAGACCCGCTCACCGATCCGGCTGCATTAGCCGAAGCCGTGCGGTGTGGCATCCTCGATGCCCCCCAGCTGAAAAATAACCGTTTCGCAGCCGGTACCATTCGCACCGGCATTGTCTGGGGCGGGTGCGAAGCTTTGGACGAACAGGGCGAAGTCCTTCCCGAATCGGCCAGGCTGGCAAACTACCTATAACAGGAGAATCTCATGAACGATCGAAATCAAATTACTGTCGTCGGGGCCGGAAATGGCGGGAAAGCCATGGCCGCCTATATGGCCCTGCTCGGCAAAGATGTGGTCTTGTACAATCGGACCTTCGCTCACATTCAAGTCATCGCTGAACGCGGCGGAATTGACCTGATCAACCCTTCGGGCTTGGATGGCTTCGGCGCACTCAAACTGGTGACGGATGACCCGGCCAAAGCGCTCGAAAACAGTCAGCTGGTCATGGTGGTGGTCCCATCAACCGCGCACCGCGACATTGCCACCACCCTTGCGCCCTATCTGCGGGATGACCACATCATTGTGCTCAACCCTGGCCGTACTGGCGGAGCCATCGAATTTGCAGAAGCCCTGCGCCTGGCCGGCTGTACCTCCAAACCGGCGGTCTCCGAAGCCGAGACATTCATCTTTGCCAGCCGGTCTGAAGGCCCCAGCCATGCCCGCATTTTTCGCATCAAAGAATCCGTACCGCTGGCGGCAATGCCAGCCACCCGGACGGACGAAGTGCTCGATGTCATCCATACCGTTTTTCCGCAGTACATTCATGGCGGCAACGTGCTGCAGACCGGCCTGAACAATATGGGGGCAATTTTTCATCCGGCGCTGGCAATGCTCAACAGCGGTTGGATCGAAGCCACCCATGGCGATTTTCAGTTCTACATTGACGGCGTCACACCTTCGGTCGCCAAGGTGCTGGAGGTGCTGGACCGTGAAAGGGTCACCGTGGCTTCAGCGCTCGGGCTGCGGGCCCGCACCGGCATGGAATGGCTGGAACTGGCCTACAACGCCCGCGGCGCCGATTTGTACGAAGCCATGCACAATCAAACCGGCTACTACGGCATTAAAGCACCTGCCACCCTCAACCATCGCTACATCACCGAAGAGATTCCGATGAGCCTCGTGCCGATTGCTTCGCTGGGAGAGCGTTACGGCGTTTCGGTTACTGGCATCCGCAGCATCATCAGCCTGGCCTGCTTCATCCACAGCACCGATTACTGGCGCAAAGGGCGTACGATCGAGAAGCTGGGCATCAAGGAGTTGAGTGTCAGTGAACTGACGCACTATGTTGAAACCGGCGAGCGCGATTAAGTGCCGCTGGCCCTTCGCGCCGATTGAGCGGCACACATCGAACGGCGGCTTTCGAGACCTGACAGAAGCTACTGCTGGGTTCGGCTTGCTGCTTGCTGCGCTGCCTGAAGCACTTTCGGGTCGAGCGGGCTCAGCTGATGCACCAGATGCGCCAGCGCTAACCCGGGATGATGCCAAAGCATCCGCGGGCCGGCAAAGCGCATTACTTGCCGGATTTTCTCACGCTGGACGGCCTGATAGCAGTGCACCGGGCAGCGCGAACACACCGGTTTGTTCGGTTGGAAGCGGCAGCGCTCGATGCGTTCCGCCGCGTAAGCCGCCAGCTGTGCGCATTCCGGGCAAAGACCGCCTTGGGTTTGATGGTGCGCCCGGCAATACAGCATGGTCATTTGGGTGACGGTTGTTTTTTCACGCTGAATGCGTGCGGCGAGTTTCTTAGCTTCATTTTTAGGCATTTGCCCATTTTACCTGCATTTTGTCCGCGTTGCGGGTTTAAGGCTGGTTTTGTTCCGGCAATCTTGCAAAATGCTTGTATACTTTAATCAGAACAAAAAGCCAGACGAGATCGCATCCGGCAGAAAGGAACAGCATGGCAGTTATTACAATTTCCAGACAATCCGGCAGTGAGGGCTCTGAAGTGGCCAGGTTGACCGCGGCTCAGACCGGCTATCGCGTGCTCAACAAGGCGCTCATCAATCAGCTGGCACAGCAGCAGGGATGGGATCCCAGCAGTTACCAAAATCTTAAAGAAGACTCGTTCATGGACAAAACGATGCTCGAGAAAGCGCTGCAAAAATTCCAAAGCTCGGCCGTAGTTTCGGGCGGCTACGCCGCCAGCTACACTCAAAAGTCAGAATTGGACGCGAGCTTTCTCAAACAGCTGATCCAGGCCGCCTACGAACTGGGCAACATCATTATCGTTGGGCGCGGGGCGCAGGTCGTCTTGGCGGGCAAACCAAATGTCTTGCACGTCCGCATTATAGCCTCCGAAGAAAAAAGGCTCAACACCTGGCAGTCGCGTGAAAAGATTTCGCGCAGCGATGCCCGAACCCTCCTGCGCGACCGCGACCAGTCGCATGAACGTTTTATTCGCGAGGTTTACGGTGCAGACGTTAACGACCTGAGCTGGTATGACCTGGTCATTAACACCACTCGTCTGACGCCAGCCACTGCGGCCGGTCTGATCGTACAGGCTGTAGCCCGGCTCTAAAGCTGCGCACACAAGCCTTGAGGGTTGCCTCGCAGCAGCGCATGAGTGCATCCCAAACACAACCGCCCGGTATGCGCCGGGCGGTTGTGTTTTTCGCAGCAAATTCAAAAATTTAGATCCAGCCGCGCAGCTTCATCGCCTTAACGACTTTATCGATGGCGACCATATAGGCTGCATCGCGCATGTAAACTGCTTTTTGCAGTGACATATCCAAAACGGATTGGAACGCAGTCGTCATGTTTTCATCTAGCTTGCGGAGCACTTCTTCGCGTGACCAGTAGAAATTCTGGTCATTCTGCACGCCTTCAAAGTAAGACACCGTTACCCCGCCAGAATTGCACAAAAAGTCTGGAATCACAAATATTCCGCGGGCTTTAAGCACCTCGTCGGCGTCTGGTGTGGTCGGGCCATTGGCAGCTTCCGCCAAAATGCGCACCCGCTCTTTGATGAGTTTGACACTGTCGCCATTGACCTGGCCCTCAAGCGCGGCCGGGATGAGCACATCCACATCTTTCGAAATCCAGGCATTGCCATCTTCAATTGTGTAGCCTGCTTCTTTGGCCCTGGCTTTGTCGATGGTGCCATATTGATCGGTGATATTCTTGAGAAAATGCGGATCCACGCCGTCTTCCTTGGTGAAGGTGTACGAAGTGCGGTCGTTGCGGTCCCAGCATGAAACGCAAACCACTTTGCCGCCAAGCTGTTCCACAAAACCGATGGCAGCATATTGGGCAACGTTGCCAAAACCCTGCAGCGCAGCCCGGGTTGTGTGCGGGTCGATGCCAAGGTGGCGCATGGCTTCGCGAACGGTGTAGATCACCCCGTAGCCGGTAGCTTCGGTACGACCTTCTGAACCACCGCCGCCAAGCGGTTTACCGGTGATGACGCCCGGGGTGTATTGGCCGGTAATGCGCGAGTATTCATCCATCATCCAACCCATCATCTGTGGGGTGGTGCCTACGTCGGGTGCCGGCACGTCAATGCGCGGGCCAACGTTGCGCCACATCACACGCATAAAGCCGCGCACCAGGCGT
>DAOUFF010000059.1:0-125666 GCA_034430195.1 Anaerolineaceae bacterium
TGAACTGCACCCCAAAAGTTGGACAATAAATCCAACTGAGGAGGTGCAGTTTTATTATGACAAAGTTTAGTAATGAAGAAAAACTAAAAGCAGTCCAAAGGGTCAATGGGGGATACAGCCTGGCGGAAGTAGCCAAAGAAACCGGAATTAGCGAGCGGGTAATTAGCAATGTGCTCCATCACACCGAGCGACATGGATGGGAAGCCCTAAGCCAACATCGTTACGACTGGACAGCAGAAGAGAAGCTTTCGATTCTGCAACACATGAAAGAAAACCATTGGAGTTGTGCAGAAACGAGCGTAGAGTTTGGGATCAAAGGCAGTTCCACTGTATGGCAGTGGGCTGACCGATATGAGAGGTATGGCATGGCAGGGTTAGAGGGCAAGAAACGGGGCAGGCCGAAGAAATGGCGACCGCCAGATGAGACAATGACGCGGGAGGAGCAGCTGGAAGCTGAGAACCTATACTTGCGTGCGGAGAATGCCTACCTAAAAAAATTGAATGCCTTGGTTGCAGAGCGGAAACAGCAAGAGGAAGAGACCAAACGACGGCCGTCTGGCAGCTAAGGCAAGAATATCCCCTGGAATTGCTTCTGAAGATAGCCAAACTTCCCAGGAGCAATTATTACTATACCGTCACTCAACTCAAGGCCAGCCCAAAACACGAGGAGGAGCGAGCAGCCATCCGTACGATCTGCGCAAAGCATCAAGGACGCTATGGTTATCGCAGGGTAACCCTTGCCCTTCGAAAAGAAGGTTATCAAACCAATCACAAGCTGGTAATGAAACTGATGAAGATTGAGGGTTTGACCTGTCAGCTAAGAAAGAAACGATATTGCTCCTACAAAGGACAGGCTGGCAAAATTGCCCCAAATCTACTCAATAGAAACTTCACTGCTACACGACCGAATCAGAAGTGGGTGACGGATGTGACCGAGTTTCAAGTGCTGGGAAAACGCATCTACCTTTCCCCCATCCTGGACCTGTTCAACGGGGAAGTAGTCAGTTATAGTCTGGCTGGGTCGCCCACATTTTCTTCCACAATCGAGATGATCAAGAAAGCTTTCCAAAACCTGCCTGAAACGGTGGAATTGATCCTGCATTCGGATCAGGGTTGGCAATATCAGATGAAACCTTATCAAAGATTGTTATCGGAGAAAGGTATTCAGCAGAGTATGTCGCGAAAAGGTAATTGTTATGATAATGCTGTGATTGAAAACTTCTTTGGATTACTCAAGAGTGAGTTCTTTGATAATAGAACTTTCCAATCTATCGATGACTTTCAAAATGAATTGGTAGACTATTTAGAGTATTACAATAATGACAGAATCAAGGTTAAACTAAAAGGACTGAGCCCTGTGGCTTACAGAACTCAGTCCAATTCCTTTACTTAATTTCCGTCCAACAAACGGGGTGCACTACAGTTTCGCCAGCCGCTCTTTGTTGCTTTACGGTAAAGCCTTCATTTCACCTGCTTTATGGGCGCTTATCCAGCGTAACCGGCAGCGTTATCTCTTCACCGTTGCGCAGCACCGTAAAGTTGATCACATCTCCGGGCTGTTTGTTCAACACCATATAAGTCAGCAGTTCACTGAACTCCTTGATGGGGTAGTCATCTACGGCGATGATCAAATCTCCACCAGAGTAAAGGCCTTGAATTTGGGTCGGCGTGCTGCCGGCCTGCAGACCGGCTTTATCGGCTGGGCCGCCAGGGACAATATCGGTAACGTAAGCGCCGGTGGATTGAGGCAGGTTCAGCTGTTCAACAATGGCCAGGCTTAAGCTGTTCAGGCTTGACATCCCCAGGTATGGATAGTCATAAGATCCATTTGCAATCAACGAAGGAACGACCTTGCGGACAATGTTGGATGAAACCGCGAAACCGATGCCGGTGTTGGCTGCCTCACCGGTAAGCGTCGTACCCGAGGTTTGGATGGCACGGTTAACGCCTACAACCTCACCATTCAGGTTGAGCAGCGGGCCGCCGGAATTGCCCGGGTTGATCAGCGCATCGGTTTGGATCAGGTCGCCAGCTGAAAAATAAATGCCGGTGGCGGTTTGCCGGATTGAATCAAGAACACGGCCGCGGGCCGAGATGATGCCGAGGGTCATCGAACCGCTAAGACCAAAGGGATTGCCAATGGCCACTACCGTCTGACCGACCAAGGCCGTATCTGAATCTGCCAGGGGCAGCGGCGTCAGTTGGTCTTCGGGGACGTCTACTTTAATGACTGCCAAATCAGAGTCGATATCGGATCCAATCAGGGTGCCATAAACTTTGAGCCCGGATGCGAAATGAACCTCCAGGTTTTCAGCCTCGCCGGCAACGTGATAATTGGTGAGGATGTGGCCTTGCTTGTCCAAGACGAAACCTGAGCCTTGCCCCTCGCCGCTGCTGGTAAAAAACTGTATCGAGACGACCCCCGGGCTCACCTTTTGGTAGAGCGCCTCGAGCGTGCCGGAAAGATCGGCATATTGCGGGACGATTAGCGTTGAATCGTTACCGGCGGGAAGCTCTGTAGGCGCAGTCAATTCAGCGGTTGCAGTCGCTTCGGTGTTATTGCTTGTCTGCGGAATGAGCCGATCGGCCAGCGCCGAAAAAGAACATGCTGTCGTCAGGATCATGACCACTAGCACCAAAAGGACGATCTTAATTGATTTTTGTTGTTTTGTTTGCATAAAACACCTGCCTTTTTGTTAAGATATTCTATTCCTTCAACCATTCAGTCACAAGTATTGACGATATGCGTGGCTGTGTGCTGAACTAAAAAAGCTGCCTATCATCATAAGGCAGCTTTATATGAAATTTGTATAGGAATGGTATATCAGCTTAATCCCAAAATCCGCCCGGTTTCAAAGTCAATATCAATATCATAGTAGGCGGGTCGGGTTGGCAGGCCCGGCATAGTGCTCATTGTGCCCAGCAGTGGGTAGAGGAAGCCTGCACCGATGGATGCGCTAACGTCGCGGATGGGCACGCGAAAGCCTTTGGGAACACCTTTCAAAGCCGGGTCATGACTGAGCGAGAGGTGAGTCTTGGCCATGCAGATTGGCAGCCGGTCGTAGCCCAGGCGGGTATATTCACGGATGCGTTCTTCAGCCAGCTCGCTGTAATCAACGCCGTCGGCACCATACACTTCGCGGGCAATAATCTCGATTTTTTGTTTGATGGGAAGCTCCAGCGGGTAGAGGAAGGAAAACTCGGATGGCGTTTCAGCCGCCTTCATTACCGCCCGGCCCAATTCCACCGCTCCCTCGCCACCCTGGGTAAAATGATCGCAGATGACTGCGTCGGAGACGCCCGGGTGCTGACGGGCAATTTTTTGTACCAGTTCCAGCTCTGCTGGGGTGTCTGTGTAAAATCGGTTGATCGCAACTACTACTGGAATGCCAAACTTTTGGGCAATGCTGATATGAGCCAGCAAGTTGGCGCTGCCTTTTTCAACGAGTTCGAGGTTTTCGGTCGTATATTCAGGGGCCAAAGGTGCACCGGCCGTGACTTTGGGGCCTCCGCCGTGCATTTTGAGAGCGCGTATTGTGGCCACCAATACCACCACGTTGGGCAGATTGCCGGAGTAGCGGCATTTGATATCAAAGAACTTTTCCATGCCCATATCAGCGCCGAATCCAGATTCGGTCACAACATAATCTGCCAGTTTCAATGCGATTTTGTCAGCCACAATCGAGCTGTTGCCGTGGGCAATGTTGGCGAATGGGCCAGCGTGGACTAATACCGGCGTCCCTTCCAGCGTCTGCATCAGGGTGGGCTTGATGGTGTCTTTCATCAGAACGGTCAATGCGCCGGCAATGCCCAGATCATCTGCAGTGATAGGCTCACCATGGCGGTTGAGGCCGATTACCACTCGCGCGATGCGTTGGCGCATGTCCTCCAGGCTGGTGGCCAGCGCCAGAATGGCCATCAATTCACTGGCGACGGTGATTTGAAAATTTGTCTTCAGTTCAAAGCCTTTTTCTTCAGGGCCCTGCCCAACGGTTATGCCACGCAGCATACGGTCGTTCACGTCTACTCCGCGCCGCCAGGTGACGGTTGCCGGGTCAATATCCAGCCGGGCAAAACGCGATTTCTCCTCGGGGCTGAGTTTATCCGGATCGCGCTCGGTGATGCCGAGCCGTTCCAGGCGGCCAATCATCCCCCGGGCGAACTCGCGCTTACCGTTCTTGTCTGGCGGGCAAAGCCGGTTAAAAAGTGCGCTGTCAGATTGAGATGCCTCATGGAACATGCGCGTGTCAATGGCAGCTGCCAGCAGGTTGTTGGCAGCTGTAATGGCATGGATATCGCCAGTGAGGTGCAGATTAAAATCTTCCATCGGGATAACCTGAGAGTAGCCGCCGCCGGCTGCTCCGCCCTTGATGCCAAACGTCGGGCCTTGAGAAGGCTGCCGGATGCAGGTGAAGACGCGTTGATTGAGATGAGCGCCGAGAGCCTGGCTCAGGCCAACCGTGGTTGTGGTTTTGCCCTCTCCCAACGGCGTAGGGGTGATGGCGGTCACGTCGATATACTTGCCATCTGGCACGTTCGCCAGCCGATCGAGCACTTCTAGTTTGATTTTCGCCTTGTAATCGCCGTAAAGTTCGATCTCTTCAGGCAGCAGGCCGATCTCTTCAGCCAGCTGGCTGATCGGTTTCAGCTGGGCTGATTGAGCAATGTCAATATCGGCCGGCACGGGGCTCAGGCGCTGAAGTGGCGTGGCTGTGAATCGACGGGAAACAGGCGTTTGTTTAATGGAACTCATGAAAGGTAACTCCTTTGATTATTGTCCAATGGCGGCATCGGCCGGGATGGTGGCTGAGGTCTCAACCGTCAGATTCTCCAGGTCTCCGATGACTGCCACCGGTACATCAACAGTGATTGAACTGGCAGCCGGCACGGACCCGGTCTGCAACCGGCCCCCGCCGATAATTTGCCCATCGGCGTTGCGTAGCAAGACGAATACTACCGTGCTCGAGATGTTTGCATTCAGGTTGTTAATGATGCTTACCCGGGCAATGCTCTCGGCTACATCGGGTACGAGCGCGCCCTGAGCGGTGACCAGCGGGTTGTAAGCCAGGGGGTGTTCACCAAACTCACCGGGCACGATTAACAGGTCAGTCTTGTATGGTGTAGATTCCTGCGGCAGGCGGGCTGCGCCAGGGGAGAAGGTCAGCGCTTCACCCGGCCAGATCAGGTCGATGAAGCCCTTTTGCACCAGGCACACCCGGCCTTGCGCATCGGAGACAGTGAGCAGATAAAAAGTGCCGGTCAACAGGTGGTCCGACTGGTTTTGGATTTGCGCTCCGCCCCCGACCCAGTGATCAGTAGTCAGGACGAAGTCTGAGTCGTTGACCTTGATGGTTTGCCACCAACTGCCACCCTCCAGAGACGAAGAGGCGTCTGTGATCCACGGGTAGATTTCAACACGGGCTGGTTCCTCGGTACTGCTCATCGGGATTTGAATGCCAACTTTGTCTTTGCCCGGTGCAAATTCCAGCTGTGACTGGCCGCCGGCAATGATTTGGCCAGCAGTGTTGTAAGCGATGGCGTACAGCACCACCTGGGTATAAGTGTAAGGGTCCTCATTCGACAGCCAGGCGGTAGCAATGGGTTGATTGGAATTGGCCCACCAGCTTGGCTGAGAGATGGTCAAGGGCTGCGCATAGTCGAGGGAACGATCGATGATGCCACTGTTCACCCGCACTTCCACACTGCCCAACTGTTGACCGGGGAGCAAGTCAAAGCTCACTGCCAGGCCGGTGGTCTCACCTGGGAAGAGATAGCGCAGCGCCAAAAAGCGCTGAACCACACGGTTGCCAGCCGGGTCGACAGCCAACACTTCCAGTTGAGCGTCGCGGACAATTGCGTCTTCAAGCGGGTTGGTTAGTTTGGCTATGACATCCAGTCGGGTTTCGCGTTGAAAATACTGCAGCTCCGAAATTTGTACCGGGTTGGCTTGGGTGAGGTTAGGGGTTGGGGTGGGGTTGGCTGGCCCGTTGAGGACCTGGGGCGTTCCATCCACCAAGACGATGGTTGGGGCCGGTAGGCTGGGCGTGGCGGTAGGGTCGGGTGTGGGTGAAGCACTGCAGGCGACCATGCCCAGTGTGAAGGCTGAAGCTAGGAGCAGGCGAAACTGACGCACATGGTTCACGCCAGCCTGCCTTGCCAGTGAAAAGCAACAGGAGAAAGAGCGCTCAGTGGATCATGTTTTTTGGGCATTTGGCAATTTCCATATGGCTGGCGAAGTGTGCTTCCTGAAGTTGCGGGGAGGGCGTCGGGCTGGTGAGCCTGGATTGCTCCGATCAGGTAAGCTAATTTGAATATTATACTCAGATTTGAGAGCGCAGCAGGTCGCTGCTGCTACAGTCTGATTCTAAGGAAGTACCTCCTGTCATCGCGGCTACATTTTCTGTCATCGCGATCGCAGATTCTGTCATTGTGAGCGTAGCGCGGCAATCTCTCATTTGTCATTGCGAGGCACGAAGCAATCTCTCCTTGCGATCTCGTCTTTGTCATTGCAAGCGTAAGATTCTGTCATTGCGAGCGTAGGATTCTGTCATCGCGAGCTTGCGAAGCAATCTCTCTTTTTTCGTTTGCCACCCCCAAACAAGCGAAATTGCCATGCTACGCGCGCAATGACAGGATTGTCGTGCTCGCGATGACATCTGCTGTGACTGCCAGCTAGCGATGCACCCGTTCATTTGTCATTGCGAGGAACGAAGCAATCTCTCCTTTCTGTTTGCCAATCCTTCACAACCGAGATTGCCATACCCAGAGGGCACATTGCGCTCCGCTCGCAATGACAGGATCAAATCGCAATGACAGGATTGTCGTGCTCGCGATGACATCTGCTGTGACTGCCAGCTAGCGAAGCACCCGTTCATTTGTCATTGCGAGGGACGAAGCAATCTCTCCTTTCTGTTTGCCAGTCCTTCACAACCGAGATTGTCACGCTCCGCTCGCAATGACAGAATCAAATCGTGATGACAGATTGTTGTGCTCGCGATGACATCTGCTGTGACTGCCAGCTAGCGAAGCACCCGTTCATTTGTCATTGCGAGGGACGAAGCAATCTCGCTTTTCTGTTTGCCAGTCCTTCACAACCGAGATTGTCACGCTCCGCTCGCAACCCCCAGAGGTGCGTTGACATGAAGGGCGAGATCGCCACGTACCTCACGATGACAGGAAAGGGTGAGATTGCCACGCTCCGCTCGCAATGACAGAATCAAATCGTGATGACAGGATTGTTGTGCTCGCAACCCCCAGAGGGGCGTTGACATGAAGGGTGAGATCGCCATGTTCCTCGCGATGACAGGAAAGGGTGAGATCGCCACGTTCCTCGCGATGACAGGAAGGGGCGAGATCGCTTCGTACCTCGCGATGACAGGAAAGGGTGGGATTGCCATACCCAGAGGGCACATTGCGCTCCGCTCGCAATGACAGACTACTATGCTCGCGATGACAAGACTGTTGTGCGCGCAATGAGGGGAATACCGGACTCATTCCAGATAGGGCGGGTGGGATTTGAACCCACACAGTGTCTCCACCGGCGGATTTTAAGTCCGCTGCGTCTGCCTGTTCCGCCACCGCCCCGTCTAAATTACCCCTATTTTATCATCCTTCTGGCAGCTGCGCAGCTCGCATGTACCCTGCTTTTCATTTTTGGCAGGCCGGGTACAATTATGCCCGATGAAAGGTACATCCAGCTATCGATGAAAAATTTTCCGGTCATCTCAAAAACTGCCGCGATCATCGCCGCGGCATTGGGCCTGGGCCTGCTCTTTCAAGTATTCTTCGCTTCGCGCACTCAGACTCAAACGGTCGATTTGCCCTCAGGCTACGGCACCGCCCAGGTGCAAGTCAGCTACCCCACGCGCTTGCTGGTCGGGAAGACGGCCAAACTCCGTCTGAGTCTTACCCTTCCCGAGGGCTCAAACCTCACGGGCAGCATCGTTTTCGACCGGCAGCTGGATGCGCCTGGGCTGATCGTCCGACCACAAAAGCGCGTGATGTCACCACTGAGTTCGAACGAAAAATTCGCACATCACTGGAACCTTAGCGCGGTAAACGCCGGCCTGAGCGTCTGTTCGCTGCAGATGGCACTGACTGACGGCCAGGCCAGCGGACTTTTTGCTTTGACCCCTCAAGCCGTACTGCCATTCGAAATACGCGTTTATAAAATCATGGGGATGGGTGCCCGCCAGGCGCGAACGCTTGGCCTGGCTCTGACCGCTGCCGGCGTGCTGCTTTTCTTTGCCAGCCGAGCTCTGAACCCACCCCTATCTGCTTCAAGGAAGATTAAATCATGACCAAAACCCGCCGTCTCAGCACACTCGTCCAACAAATACCTTTCAAACCGCTTTCAGTGGTGCCGCAGGTCAGCATTCGTGGTGTGGTCGGCGATTCACGTCAGGTGCGTCCCGGTTTTGCTTTCGTGGCCATCCAGGGTGAACACGCCAACGGGATGGACTATCTGCCTCAGGCAGCCAGCAATGGAGCAGTTGTGGCCATCAGTGACCAGCCCGCGCCGGTGAGTACAACGCTGCCATTTTTGCAGGTTTCTGGAGACCCGCGCGAGCTGTTGGCATGGCTGGCCGCCGCTTTCTACCGCTTTCCTTCGCGTCGGCTGCGGCTTATTGGTGTGACCGGCACGGACGGGAAGACGACCACTACCACGCTGATCCATCATATACTCACCCAAAACGGCTTGGCCGCCGGTATGATCTCTACAGTCAGCGCAGTCATTGGCAATCAGGCCCTAGACACTGGTTTTCATGTGACGACGCCTGAAGCGCAAGAGATTCAGTCCTACCTGGCCGAAATGGTCGCCCAGGGCATGACCCACTGCGTTTTGGAGACGACCTCCCATGGCCTGGCTCAAGGCCGGGTAGCTGCCTGCGATTTTGATATCGCCGTAATCACCAACGTCACCCACGAACATCTCGATTATCATGGAAATTATCAAAACTATTTGGAAACAAAAGGCAAGCTGTTTGCAGGCTTGGCCAACAGTCGACGCAAGCGTATTGGCAGCCCGCGCCTGGCCGTCTTGAACAAGGATGACCAGTCTTACGCCTATCTCAAACGGGTATCTCCGCCAAGTCAGGCCAGTTACAGCGCAATGACCGAGGCTGACATATGGGCTGATGGCTTTAAGGCTGGGCCTGACGGGTTGGCATTCGATTGCCACGCTTACGGGAAAACGGCGCATGTGCGCAGTGGATTGGCTGGCATGTACAATGTGTCTAACGCTCTGGCGGCGATTGCCGCGGTCACCGCCGGGCTGGGCATGCCGCTGGAAGCGGCTTGCGCCGCATTGGAGACCTTCTCAGGTGTGCCCGGACGGATGGAACGCATCGCGATGGGCCAAAACTTTACAGCGATTGTGGACTTTGCGCATACGCCCAATGCCCTGGAACGGGCGTTGGAAACAGCCCGCAGTCTGACCGAGGGCCGGGTACTGGTTGTTTTTGGCTCTGCTGGCTTGCGGGATCGGGAGAAAAGGCGCATGATGCCGCGCGTGGCTGCCCGTGCAGCAGATCTGACCTTTCTGACAGCGGAAGACCCGCGCACGGAGGCGCTGGATCTTATCCTGGAGGATATGGCTCAGGCAGCCACAGAAGCTGGCGGCGTGGAAGGCATAACCTTCTGGCGTGTTCCGGACCGCGGAGAGGCCATTCGCCAGGCAGTGCACCAGGCTAGGCCGGGTGATTTGTTGATCGTTTGCGGAAAGGGCCACGAACAGTCAATGTGTTTCGGAATGCAGGAATACCCCTGGGATGATCGGACGGCTATGCGGGCAGCCCTGGCTGAACTTTTGGGAGTGAGCGGACCGCAGATGCCCATCCTGCCGACCAGCGTTATTTAGATTCGGCTTGTCAAACACCCAGCGACGGGGCTGAGGCTACCGGCGCCCTTGCTGCTGGCGCTGGCGCGAAATGCGCATCATTTCCGCCAAAAAGCCGCCGTTGTATCCCCCAAGGACCGCCATTAGCCCCACCAACAGCGCGAGCAGACCAGAACGCCAGGTCATCAACACAATCACTAGCAATGCCGCCAGGCCCCCATAAACACCATAAGTCATCCCGCGCCGATCTTTGGCCAAACTTGAAATGAAATAGCCGATGACGGCTTCCCCAAGGAAGATTCCCAGCATCAAGGTGGTATCCACCCCATTCAGGCTTTCGCCCATGCGCAGGACCAGGCTGTCTATTATGCTGAAAAAGGCAAGCACCCAGGCGACCTGAGCTGCCATGGATAGCAGCAGGAAGGCCGTTTTCGTCCCACGGGGGTCAAAAATGAGTTGAAGTCTGGAAGGTTTCATCGCTCTTGCTCCGGGCTGCCAGCCGTACTTGAAGATGTGTCAGACTGGATTATACCGGACATTCCTCCTGGGTCGAGGCTGCGTGGGCAAGGCCTGCCTGGTTTATCCTTTACTTTCAATTGGCAAGCGCGAGCCTTGGGGCTGACTGCTGACCGCCCGCTTTAGCATTGCGGTTCAGCAAAGCTGGCGCTGCAAGTCTAAATCGCGCAGGGAACTGAGCACTGCTGAGGCCTCATGAAAATCTTGATGGCGGGTAACCGAATTCGGCACTGCGATCACCCGGATGCCGGCTGCAAGGGCTGCCCGCACACCGTTGAGCGAATCTTCAAGAACCAGGGCTTTGTCTGGCGCCACCTCCAGCTTTTGCAACACGCGCAAGAAAATATCGGGGGCCGGTTTGGCAAAGGACACGTCATCCTGTGTCACGATAACGTCGAAGCGTTCCAAAAGCCCGAGATTTGCCAGATGGGTGTGTACCCAACTGGCTGGGGAGCTGGAACCGACAGCTTTGTACGCGCCGCAGGCTTCGGCCTGCGCCAAAACCTCACATACCCCCGGCAGGGCTGGACTGTTCTGGATGATCCGAGCTGCTTCGAAGTGAACCTGGGCGAAAATCTCGGCCGGGGTCTGCCCATTGGCAAGGTGGTCAGCCAGGATTTCTTCAGGCCGGTACGAGCGCGGATAGGCGGTACCGATGATTTTCAGATAGGCCTCCAGGTCAAATTCCAGGTTGTGACGGGCAAATGCCTGCTGCCAAAGCTGAACCTCAGGCGTTTCGGTGTCGAGGATTAAACCATCAAAATCAAAAATAACGGCCTTGCGGCCAGATGACTGCCAGTTAAGCGCTGTAGCCATCATCCCTTAACCCCTCAGCGCCTGACGCTGCCAGAACCCCAGTAACCACTGCGCAGTGGGGTGATATCTTCTTTGGTGATGAAGGCTTCCGGATCGGTCAGCAGGGCTTTGTCTTCCACTTTTTTGGCTTCCTTGCGGCGAACGGTCAGGTCCAGCAAGGTGACACTGCCGTCCCGTCCGCGGGCGGGGATTTCGGTGACAGCATAGTCCATCGCCCGCAGCGCTTCGGCTACCGCCTGACCGCGTTGTTTGCTGACAATTTTGATATGTGAAAAGCCAATGGCAAGACGTTTTTCAATCTCCATACCGATCACATTGCCGGTAGCGAAGCCGGCTGCGTACCCGACAATATTCAAAACATTGTTCAAGTCGTCCAAAACTGCGCCCATAACTACCACAAAGAGCACGGATTCAATGAAACCCAGAAACCAGGAGATTGTTTTGTTGCCACGCATGGTCAGCATAAAACGCAGTGTGTCCATGGTGATCGAAAGGACTCTGATTAGAAAAATCGCGAGTGCCCACAAAACGCCGCTGACTGTTAACGTGAATTCCATTATCAGGTGCCTTCGCTTATGGTGTGTTCTTTTTGGGAAGGGTATTCTCAATGGCTGGCAGATAGAGCTTGGTCATATATTCCTTGACCATGCGCGTCATGGAGAACCTGGGTGAAAGGGTTTTAATGCTTTCCTTCATCCGCTCGATCCAATCCCCGGGGAGCCCATCGGCTGAGCGTTTATTGTAGTAAAGCGGCACAATCTCGTATTCCAACGTGTCGTACAAACTACGCGCGTCGGCTTCGTCCTGTTCATCCGGGTTGTCGTAGACAGTTTGGTCACCAATGCTCCAACCGTTGCGGCCGTTGTAACCTTCAGCCCACCAGCCATCCAGCACGGAGAAATTGAGCGTTCCGTTCAGTGCTGCTTTTTCGCCGCTGGTTCCTGAGGCTTCACGCGGCCGGCGAGGGGTATTGAGCCAGACGTCAACGCCTTGTACGAGATAGCGGGCCATGTCCATATCATAGTCATCCAAAAAGACCAGGCGCCCGCCGTTATGGGCGTCTTTCACTTTTCGGTAGACTTCTTGAATCAACAATTTCCCTGGCTCATCCGCAGGATGTGCCTTGCCGGCGAAAACCACTTGGACCGGACGCTTTTCATTGGTGACGATCCGCATCAGGCGGTCGTAGTCCTTGAAAAGCAGATTGGCGCGTTTGTAAGTGGCGAAACGGCGGGCAAAACCGATCGTCAGGGCGTAGGGGTCCAGCAAAACGCCGCTGGCTACGGTCTGCACCGGATGTACCCCATTATGCTGCCATTGGTAGCGGGCGCGGCTGACCATGTAATTGACCAACTTGCGTTTTAGATGGATACGGATGCGCCACAGCTCGTCATCTGGGATGTCATCCACATGGGTCCAGATCTCCGGGTCGTCAATTTGGTCACGCCAGTCGGGGCCGAGGTAGTGGTTGTACAACACCCCCAGCCGGCGCGCCAGCCATGTGCCGGTATGCACGCCGTTGGTGATGTACGTAATCGGGACTTCATCTGGTTGTTTATCTGGCCAGAGGAATTGCCACATTTTTCGGGAAACATCCCCGTGGATTTTGGATACGCCGTTGCGGTAATCGGATAAGCGCAGCGCCAAAACAGGCATGCTGAAAGCTTCGTCCGACCAATCGGTCTTGATGCCGGCCAGGCCGATAAACTCTTCCCGGGTCATGCCCAGGCCACCCCAGCAATTGGAAAAATATTTATCCACCAGCCAGGCCGGGAACTCGTCATTGCCGGCAGGCACCGGGGTATGGGTAGTGAACACACTGGTTTGGCGCACTGCTTGGGCTGCTTCTTCTTTCGATGCTCCGGCTTCCATCATCTGATGCATGCGTTCCACCGTCAGGAAGGCGGAATGGCCCTCATTCATGTGGTAGATGGTTGGTTGATGCCCCAGCCGCTGCAGGGCGCGCATGCCGCCGATACCCAGCAGCATTTCCTGAGAGATGCGCAGTTCGGGGTCACTGATGTAAAGGCGGTCGGTCAGCTGGCGGTCTTGTGGGGTATTTTCCGGGATATTGGTTTGCATCAGCACCAATGTCACCCGGCCGACATTCAGCTCGTAAAGGCGGGCGTAGAGCGTGCGCCCGGGCAGATCAATCGAGATGGTCAGCGGGTTATGGTTTTCATCGAAAAGCGCTACCAAAGGCAGATCATTAAAGGCGATGGTGATATTGCGGGCTTCCTGCCAGCCGTCTTCGCTGATCTTCTGCGAAAAATAGCCGTAAGTATAGAGGAAACCGACGGCAACGAGCGGCAGGCCGAGATTGCTGGCTTCTTTTAGATGATCACCGGAAAGGACGCCCAGACCGCCGGCGTAAACCATCAAAGATTCGTGCAGGCCGTATTCAAAAGAAAAATAGGCGATTTGGCTGGACGTCAATTCGGGATAAGTCTTGGAAAACCAGGTATCCGTCTGCTTCATATACTGGGTGAACTCCCGCAGGATGCGGTCGTAGCGATCCAGAAAATAGCGATCTTTGATCAGGTCTTCAAAAACACTTTTTTCTACTGAGCGTAAAAAGACGACAGGATTATGGTTTGAACGGTCCCAAACGAGCGGATCAATTTCTTTGAACATGCGTGCCGCTTCCGGGTTCCAGGTCCACCACAAATTGTGCGCCAGGTCGGCCAGTCTTTTGATGCGATATGGCAAATCGAAGCTGTTTGGGACTTCACGAATTATTTTTTCCATTAATTCTCATTTCATCCAAGATAAATTCAGGCAACAAATATTTCACCCACGGCATGCCTGGGTTTTGGAAATGATACCATATCTGCAAAGGGCGTTTCATTCATGCAGGGTTTTTCCCTGACATTTAGCGCCGTTTGCCTCCAGTTGGGACTGAACGGCCGGTGAATGTGGGCGCGTTCATGATGACCATGCGGCAAAGCCGCACGTCGGACATGCGGCTGAAAAGGCGCTGGTCCAGGTCGGCGGGTTGGAGGGAAGTCGTGATCACGGTGGGCAGTTCCGCGTTGTAGCGGTAATTAAAAAGCTGATAAATCTTTTCTTTCGCCCAAGGTGTTGCGGACTGCGTCCCCAAGTCATCCAAGATGAGCAGGCGTGCAGACCGCACCTCATCGAAGCGCCGATCCAGGCTGATCTGGCTATTGGGGCTGAAAGTGGCGCGCAAATGGTCAAGCAGGTCGGGGACGACGACCATCAACGGAGGGTTGCCCATTGCGGCCTGAAAATTGCCGATGGCGGCGGCCAGATGCGTCTTCCCACAGCCATAAGGACCAAAGAAAGCCAGCCAGCCTTGGAGGTTTTCAGCAAACTGGCGCGCTGCTTCGAAAGCCTCACCCAGAGAGTTGATGTCATCCGGCAAAAGCTTTTCATCATGCCGCAGGCTAAAGGTGCCGAAAGTCTGGCGGCTGTGCAGGCTGAGGGAAGAAAGCTCATGGTGACCGAGCTCATCAGTCGGGTTGCGATAATCTGGGGCAAGAATATCCACACGGGCGACGACCTCCGGGTCCGTCAGCCGGGATCGGATGCGCCCTTCAAATTCCTGGATGGGCAGGTTGCTGGTGATGACCGTCGCCAGGCGGTTGACATAGCGCGCATTCAAGATTTGAAAGAGCTTTTCCTGTGCCCAGGGGGTGGCGTTTTGTGTGCCAAAATCATCCAAGATCAGCAGCTGAACCGTGCGAATTTCGTTAAAGCGCTGCTCAAAGCTTTCGTCAGAATCGCGAGCGTAGGCAAACCTGAGCCAGTCCAGCAAGTCAGGAGCGGTCAGGAACTGAGTCGCCACGCCCATAGAAACAGCCTGGTTGGCAATTGCAGCTGCCAAATGGGTTTTGCCGCAGCCATAGCGACCGGTGAGCAGCAGCCAGCCGCCCAAAGTGCCGGCAAATTGTTGCGCAGTATTGAAGGCTTGTTCCAGCGAATTGGCTTGCTGTGCAGCCAGACCCACACGCCCTCTGGGTAGAAAGTTTTCAAAGGTTAGTTTCTGCAGCTCACCGAGATTGCTCTGCGAGAAAAGATTCTTCTCCTGATAGGCCGTAACTTCCTTAAGCCGGCAGGAGCAAATGTGCATTTTCCCGAAATCAGGATGATCTATCGGCAGGTCTTCCCTGACGAAGCCCAAGCCGTGGCAGAACGGGCAATTTGGGTCGCCGATGTCAATGCCAGCCCGCGGGCTGGAGTATATCTCAGCTGGATTGCTTTCGGTTTCGTTTTTGTTCCTGATAGAGTTTTCGAAATTCTTCGAGAGTTCGTCCATCTTTTTCATTGAGTGTTTGTCTGCCTTTCGCTCGCCAGTTTTGGAGTACCTTTTGCACGTAGCGCCAGCTGCGCGCATTACTGAGCAGGGCTTCTTTGACGGCGTCTTCAATCCATTCGGCCGGGTATTCCCGTTGATCTCGCTTGAGGATTTCGGCCATGGCGGCTGTCAGTGGGCCAAAGTTTTTTTCATAAAGCTCAAAGATGTTGGGCCGGGTTGTGCCCACTTCGGCCGGTGGATGTGCCAGTGCGGCCGGGTCGAGCATTCCGGACTGTAATTTTTCCAATAAAGCCCGACCGGCAGGCGTTCCGGGCAGGTAAAATGTTGACCCGGCTGTAAAACGCAGGATGAAGCTGTTCTTCACCAGGCTGGTGAGCGCTTCTTGGTGGGCGTTTGTGCTGCCCAAGAGGCTTTCGATAGACTGCGCCTCAATCAGGGGCTGCCCAGCCCGGCAGAATTCCTGAAATAGGGAAAGGCACAAAAGCACCGCTTCACGATCCAGATTGCTGGCGGTCAGCCGAGGAACAAAATCTTCGGGCAGGTTCCAATCAAGACTCAAGTCGCCGTCAAAACCCGAAGCCAATGGTACCGAGGTCATCTGGGTCGGTCCGGTTCAGTAGCTTTGTCGAAAAACATCGCCAACCGGTCGATAAAGACCAGTTCGATGCCATTAAAAGTGGGCCCGTTGCGGTGTTTGGCGATATCCAATTTGGCGATTTTTTGGTTGGGTGAGTCTTTTTGGTTCTGTTCCGGGCGGTTGATGAACATGACAATGTCAGCGTCCTGCTCTAAAGAGCCGGACTCGCGCAGGTCAGAAAGCACAGGCTGTTTATCCTGGCGCTGCTCCACCGCGCGGGAAAGTTGGGCCGCGGCCAAAACGGGCACTTTAAGCTCACCCGCCAACACTTTGAGGTAGCGGGAGATATAAGAAACTTCTTGAACGCGGTTTTCCGTGTGAGAGTCGCCGCTCATGAGCTGCAAATAGTCCACAATCACCAGATCCAGGCCCACTTCCTGATCCAGCCGGCGGCATTTGGCCCGCATTTGCATGGGCGAGATGGCCGGGGTGTCGTCGATATAGATATGAGACTTGGAGAGAACATCCATGGCATGCACTGCCAGCTCCATCTCGTTTTCGTCCAGGCGCCCGGAGCGCAATTTTTGTGAGTCGATCTCGGTTTCTTGGGCGAGCATACGCTGCAGGAGTTGTTCTCCAGACATTTCGAGGGTGAATATGGCGACGTTGCGCTGCAGCTTCAGGCCAATGTTTTTCGCAACCCCCACCAAAAAGCCGGTTTTGCCCATGCCCGGCCGGCCGGCTACGATAATAAAATCAGATTTTTGCAGGCCGCCGAGGATCCTATCGACGGACCCCAGGCCGGTGAACAGGCCCGTTCTAGGCTCATCGCTCTTGCTCGCTTCCGAAATTCGTTCGATGTAATCTTTGGCAATCCTGCTGATCGGGATCAGATCGCGCCGGTAGCGGTTTTGGCTGACGCCAAAGACGTTTTTCTCGGCTTCCTTGATGACTGTGTCTACGTCGTAATCGGTGCGATAGGCCAGTTTGGCGATGTCGTTAGCGGCCGTCACCATCCGCCGGCGCACAGCCAGTGCGTTAATGTTGGTGGCGTAAGATTCGGCATTCAAGGAGGAGGGAACGCGATTAATCAGTGAGGCGAGGTACTCACTGCCGCCGGTTTCTTCAAGGCGGCCTTGATCCTGCAGTGCCTCTTTGACCAGCATGATATCAATCGGTTTTTTCTCCTGGAACAAGTCAACACAGGCCTGCCAGATCCATTGGTGGCGCTTCAGGTAAAAGTCCTCCACCTCAACGATGGAGATAACATTCACAAAGGAAGCCGGATCAATCAGAATCGAGCCCAAAAGGGCTTCTTCCAACTCCCGGTTGTAAAGTTCATTGGGTTGAAAATCAGTCTTGGGTGCTGCTGACAGCGGGGTATGCTCGAAATCGTCCATGCCATTCTTTCACGGATCAAAAAGGAACATCATCCGGATCGTCCTCGTCGGAGAGGTCCGGATTTTGGTTGTCATCGCGGCTCAACTGGTCTAAAAAGTCTTTGAAAGCCGAATAATCGGCGTCTTCATCCGCTTCTTCCATTTCCGTTTCCGTCGGAGATGGTTCTTCACTTTCAGCTTCTGGCAGGATGCCGGCTTTGTCTAAAACACCCTCATCTACAAAGATGGGAACGTGTGCCCGAACAGCCACTGCAATCGCGTCTGACGGGCGACAATCCACATACTTTCGTTCGCCGTCTTGTTCGATAACCAGATTGCCGTAAAATGTTTCTGCCTCCAGGGCGCTGATTTCGACACAAACCAACTGCACGTCCAAGGCATTTAACAGCATGATCATGAGGTCATGGGTCAGGGGGCGCGCCACGCTGATTTTTTGCAGTGCGATCGTGATGGATTCAGCCTCATACAACCCGATCCAAATCGGGAGAAAGCGGTTTGAATCCTTCTCTTTTAATATGATGATGCGGTCCTGGTTGGTCAGGCTGACCCGCACACTGTCAATCTCACATTCAATTCTTTTGCCCATCGCGGTTCACCACATTCTCTGGGAATTCTAACATTTATCTTTAAAGGGATTCTAACATAAGGCGAGCCTCCAGAGCAGGCCTCGTGAAAGTTGATTGAAACTTGCTGTTGAACTGCGGGTTTAATCTTAGGAATGTCACTTAGAATCGGATATAATGAAAACGGAAACCGGTTTACGCATTGTTTTATGAAACCCGGCAGTCCCGCATCAAATCCGAAAATCCTTTTTATGTGGATCATCGGGGCGTAAGGATCATTTCCATCGGATGATGTGAAACCAGAACGTAAGCCTGAAAGGCAAGGTCTATATATTGCAGGCGGATGACGGTTTTTTTATACTTCTGATTGAAGGCAAAAATAAGCCGGACTATATGTTCGCGAAGAGTCTGACCCGCAGAGGTTATCATTTAGGCCTGGCCGAGAGCGGGAGTGCCGGCCTTGCTCTGCTGGAACAATTCTCACCCCGAGTGATTGTCATCAACTGTGCTTCGCTGCGCACAAATGGCCGGCGCATTATGGGGCGCTTTCGCAATCTACTGCCCTATACCCCAATCATTTTGATCACCGCTCCCGCACTGGAAGTTCCGGAATCTGACCAGGCCAATGTGGTGCTGCAGCTTCCCTTTACCGTCCAAAAACTAATTAACCGGCTGCGTGCTTTTGAAATCACAGATTCCAGGCACTTGCTCAGCCTGGATGGCTTGCATCTGAACACTCAAACCAATATGGCCGATTATGGCTCGCGCGAAGTGAAACTGACGCCGCGGCTGTGCCGGCTGCTCAAAGAATTAATGTTGGCCAAGGGGGAAGTCATTCCGCGAGCGGAACTGTTTAAGTTGGTGTGGGAAACAGATTACATTGAAGACACGCGCACGCTGGATGTGCATATCAGCTGGCTGCGGCATGCGCTGGAAGATGACCCTAGCCACCCAGAGCTGATTCTCACTGAACGCGGGGTGGGCTACAAACTCAAACTGGGTTAAGTCAGAAGCGTGGCAAAAAACGAAACAACCCCCGCGCTGCCAGGGGCTGTTTCGCTTAATCAACGCAGCGAATTAACCCACGCTGGAAAGGAGTGCCAGCAGCAGCCCGCCGGCAATGACGCTGCCCAGCTGGCCGGCGGTATTGGCGCCCATGGCATGCATCAGGATGAAATTATCCGGATCTTCTTCCAGCGCCATTTTGGCGGAGAGACGGCCG
This sequence comes from Anaerolineaceae bacterium, assembly GCA_034430195.1. Taxonomy (GTDB): domain Bacteria; phylum Chloroflexota; class Anaerolineae; order Anaerolineales; family Anaerolineaceae; genus Mesolinea. The sequence goes on from DAOUFF010000059.1 coordinate 19,212, forward strand.
GCCATCGGGAAGGCAGAGATGCCGCTGGCGCCAATCAAGGGGTTCACCTTGCCATGCGTCACCCAGGCCATCAGTTTACCGAAGAGCAGCCCGGCGGCTGTATCAATCACGAAAGCCAGCAAACCCAAAGCCAGAATGGCGAGGGTCTTCACGTTCAAGAAGGATTGAGCCGTCATGGTGGAGCCAATCGCCAGGCCAAGAAAGAGCGTCGCGATGTTGATCAACTCGTTTTGCGCAGTTTTGCTTAACCGGTCGACCACCAGCGCTTCGCGCAGCAGGTTGCCGAGCATCAGGGCGGCCATGAGCGGGGCCGCATCCGGTGCAACTAACGCCACCAGCAGTGTAACCAGAATGGGGAAGATGACCAGCGTCAGGCGGGAGACGGGTTTGGGGGCGTATTCCATGCGGATCAGGCGTTCCTTGCGTGTGGTCATCAGCTTCATGATTGGCGGTTGGATGATCGGAATGAGGCTCATATACGAGTAAGCCGCTACCGCAATTGGCGCCAGTATCTCCGGCGCCAGCTTGCTGCCCACGAAAATGGCAGTAGGGCCATCAATGGCACCGATCACGCCGATGGAAGCGGCCTGATTGAGCGGGAATTTCAGCGCCAGAGCCAGCAGCAGGGTGGCATAGATGCCAAACTGGCCGGCAGCGCCCAAAAGAACCAGGCTGGGCTGAGAAAGCAGCGGAGAAAAGTCAATCATGGCACCCACCCCGATGAAGATCAGCAGCGGGAAGAGCTCTGTCTTAATTCCGGCATCATAAATAACCTGCATGAAACCAGTCTGATTGGACATGCCGAGGTTGGCCAAGAGACAGCCAAAGCCGATCGGTAGCAGCAGCACCGGCTCATATTCTTTCCAGATGGCCAGGTAAATCAGGATCAACGCGACGGCGATCATCAGCGCATTGCCCGGGGTGAAGCCAGCGAAGCCTTTGGTGAGGTCCTGGATCAGTTGCGTGAAATCCATTGGCGCTCCTTATGCCTCAAAGCTAAAAAGCGGTTGATTGTGGCGTACGAGGTCGCCCGGGTTGACATGCACCTGGGCGATGACGCCGTCACGGTTGGATTTGATACTGTTTTTCATCTTCATCGCTTCCAAGACGCACAGTTCCTGGCCCACTTTGACGGAATCACCAGCTTTGACGTTAATTGCAACGATCACGCCCGGGAGCGGGGCGCTCAATAAAGCGTTGCCCTGAACGGCAGGTGCTGGTGGCTGGCTGCGTGAAGCTCCCAGGTCAGCCGGCGGCTGGACCGGGTCGGAAGGAAGGGCGGCGGGCCGCACCGCGGAGGGCTCTTCTTGCGGCCAGACTTCGTAAATGGTGCCATTGACTTCTGCTAGCACTGGCCGGGCATGAATGTCTTTGACATCAACCCAATAAAATTGCTCATCAATTTTGACTTTGAATTTCATGCTCGTCTTCCTTTTTGCGTGCTGCTGAGGACCTGCTGGGTCCTGCCGGCGCTCAGCCAGGCTGAAGTGCTCGTCCCCGCTGTGGAACTGGCCAAGGGGTGTGTTTTCGGCGCCAGGCTTAGCGCGCAGGCAACAGCCACCGCTGCGGCCAATTTTTCTTGTTCTGAAGGTTGGGGGTTCAGCGAAGTCGGAGCTGCTTCCGTTTGATTATCATTTTTGGCTGCGGGTGCATTCGTCAATGCAACCAGTGCGGCCATGATGCCCCAGAGGACAACAATCATCAGAAACACCAATCCCATCCCCAGGGCTGTGATTAAAATGCCTTCACTAATCGGATTTACCATTGCCGCTCCTCCAAGGTTAAACAGGCATGTTTCCATGCTTGCGGGGTGGGTTGGTTTCCACCTTGGTTTGCAGGGCATCCAATGCCTCGATCAGCTTCTGGCGGGTTTCGGCGGGCTCGATCACCTCATCGATAAAGCCGGCCTGGGCAGCCGCGTACGGGTTCATGAATTTGTCGCGATATTCACCCTCAAGGCGGGCCCGTTCAGCTTCTGGGTCGGCGGCGGCTTTAATTTGCCGTCCGTAGAGGATGTTGGCGGCGCCTTCCGCACCCATAACAGCGATTTCAGCGCTAGGCCAGGCATAGGTAATATCTGTGCCGAGATATTTACTGCTCATCACTACATAAGCGCCACCGTAAGCCTTGCGCGTGACCAGGCTGACCTTAGGAACCGTGGCTTCGGCATAGGCGTAGAGCACTTTGGCACCGTGGCGGATGATGCCGCCATACTCTTGGTTGACTCCCGGGAGGAAGCCAGGTGAGTCGACGAAAGTGACCAAAGGCAAGTTGAATGAGTCGCAAAAGCGCACCGTGCGGGCAATTTTGTCAGCTGAGTCGATGTCCATCACGCCTGCCAGCATGGCTGGTTCCTGCGAGATGATGCCCACGGGCCGGCCAGCCAGGCGGGCCAGACCCACGATTGCGTTGGGAGCGAAACCGGCTTGCAGCTCGAGAAATGAGCCTTCGTCTACAATCTGCAGAATGGCATCCCGCATGGCGTATGGGGTGCCCGGGTCTTCCGGCACAAGCGCATTGAGCGCTTCTGAGCGACGGTCAACCGGATCGGCGCAGGCGAAGGCCGGGGCCGGGTCAACGTTGTTGGAAGGCAGATACGAGAGCGTCTGTCGGCAGAGCGCCAGGGCGGCTTCGTCACTATCGGCGGCCAGATGGGCATTCCCGCTGGTGGTGAGGTGCACATCCGCACCACCCAGGGTTTCAAAATCGACATCTTCACCGGTGACGGTCTTGATCACTGCCGGGCCGGTCAGGAACATATACGATTTTTTCCGCACCATGATGATCAGATCGGTTACGGCTGGCGAATAGGATGCTCCGCCGGCGCACGGGCCCATAATAAGGCTGATCTGAGGAACCACGCCGGAATAGATAGCGTTGCGGCGGAAGATTTCGGCGTAGCCACCCAGGCTGCGCACACCCTCCTGAATGCGGGCGCCGCCCGAGTCAATCAGGCCGATAATTGGGCTGCCTGTCTTGGCGGCAAGATCCATCACACGGCAGATCTTGCGGGCATGAACTTCTCCGAGTGCGCCACCCTGCACGGTAAAATCTTGAGCGTAAACGTAAACCGTGCGGCCATCAACTTTGCCATAGCCAGTGATCACGCCATCACCTGGGATGGCTTCTCCTTCGCTGAGGGCAGTCTGGGTGGAGAGCGCTTCCAGCTCCCGGAAGGTTCCCGGGTCCAGCAACAGGTTTAGCCGCTCGCGTGCGGTCAGGCTTCCTTTGGCATGCTGTTTTTCCTGACGAATGGGGCCGCCTCCCTGCAGCGCGGTTTGGCGCATCTCCCTGAGTTTTTCCAAACGGGGATTTAACTCGGTCATAGGTCTCCTTTTTTGTCATTTTACCGGCCCTGCTCGGTGAGGATCGGGCTGGAGAATTCGTCGTTATTGTATCATCGCTCCTCTTTCTGTATTAAGAATTTTTGGCGGGCTCTGGCCCTGACTGATGCCATCCGTAAAGTAAACCCGCAGCAGCAGGGGCACCCGATGAAGGCTCAGTCTGTGGTTCTTGATATAATTAAATAGCCAGCCCTGCCTGTAGTTGTCATTATTTGTCATTGACAGATTCGTTCTAAAAAGAGGCTGAAATGATTGTACCCAAAGGTGTGTTTGCGAAAGTTGCGCTTGTTGGCATTCTGCTCTGCTCTGCCTGCGCACCAGCCGCTGCTACCCTGACACCGAGCGCCACACCCACCTCGGAAGCGCTCGAATTGCTCGGCATGGAAATGCTGAAAGTGGCAGCCGGAGAGTTCATGATGGGCTGCGACCGCACATTCAACGGGGACGTCAATTGCGTGGCAGACGAATTGCCTTTGCACCTGATCTATCTGAATGATTACTACATCGGCAAACTTGAAGTTACCAACGGCCAATATGCCCAATGTGTTAGTGAAGGTGAATGTAGACCGCCCAGCGATTTTTCCTCCGAGACGCGCTCATCATATTATGACAACCCTGAGTTTGCCAATTACCCGGTGATTTATGTGGACTGGAACAGCGCCAGTGACTTTTGCTCCTGGGCGGGGATGCGTCTGCCAACCGAAGCCGAATGGGAAAAAGCCGCCCGCGGTGAGAAGGTGCGGGTATTCCCCTGGGGCAATGACCCGGCAAGCTGCATGTTAGCCAACGGCTACGATAACGAGGCAGTCAGCCCCTGCCTGGGCGATACCGCTGAAGTTGGCAGTTACCCTGAAGGTGCCAGCCCATACGGCCTGCTCGACATGGCCGGCAATGTATGGGAATGGGTCAGTGACGGATATGCAGAGGCTTATTACCGCGGATCCCCTTACCAAAACCCGCAGGGTGCCGAAGACGGGGTAAATAAGGTCATTCGGGGTGGGGGATGGGGAAACAATTGGGCATACCTTCGTACTGCCAGCCGCGGTTTTGATCTTAATTACAATGAAAGCAAAGATCTGGGCTTCCGCTGTGTTTATACAGCCGGCGTGCTGCGAGACTCGAATTCGGCCTACCTGTTGCCCTAAGGCGGCAGCGCATAGGTTTCGGGGGAGTGAGGCAAGTGGAGCGATTTTAGAATCGCTTTCAACCTTGCAGTGCGGCTTGAACCTGTTATAATTGGGTTTGTGACTGGTCCAGCACGTGGTCCTTAATTTGGGCTGCCAGCCAGGAGACCTGCATAAATATTTTTAGGAGCAGACGTCATGTCTTTAGGAACAACGGAAAAACAGGAAATTATCAAGAAATTTGAGCGACAGCCCGGCGATACCGGTTCGCCCGAAGTACAAATTGCGCTGCTGACCACTCGAATCAACCAACTGACTGATCACTTGCGTGCCAACCGGCACGACGAGAGTTCAAGACGGGGATTGCTTAAGCTGGTCGGTCAACGCCGCAGACTGCTGGCTTATCTGCGACAGAAGGATTATGACCGCTTCCTTGCCATTACAGAAGCCCTTAATATCCGCAAGAAATAAGCAGGTACGTAAGGTCAATAAACCCCTGAAGGCCTTTCCTGAAGCTGGAATTTCAGCGTCGGGCGAGGTCTTTTGTGGGTTTGTTATCGTTTAACAAATCAATACTTTATTTTGGTACCAGTCGGGTATTGAAAGGTACAGGTGAGCAGCGCGTGCTGCTGGCCGGCAGCTTTCAGTCCCTGATCTGGTGCCGGTTGTTGAAAGGACAACATGAAACCAGAAGCAAAATATTATTCTGCAATGCTTGGAGACAAGCAGGTCACTTTTGAAACTGGCCGCCTGGCAAGACAGGCCGGCGGTTCGGTTATTTTACGTCAGGGCGACAGCATGATGTTTGCAGCCGCCACCATGGGAGCCATCCGTCCCGGCACTGACTTCTTCCCACTGACGGTAGATTATGAAGAGCGCATGTATGCCGGCGGGCGAATTCCCGGATCTTTCTTCCGGCGTGAAGGCCGTCCTTCGACCGAAGCGACGTTGGTAGCACGCCTTACCGACCGTCCGCTACGGCCGCTCTTCCCACAGGGAATGCGCAATGAGGTGCAGGTCGTTTTGATGTCCATTTCAGCTGATAACGAAAATCAGCTCGATATGCTGGCAATCAACGCTGCTTCCGCGGCCCTGATGATCTCCGATATTCCCTTCGGCGGGCCTGTGGGCGCCGTCCGCATCGGTTTCGTTGATGGAAAGCTGGTCGTGAACCCGACGATGTCGCAAATGGAAACTTCCACTCTGGACCTGCGGGTTGCAGGAACCAAGGAAGCCCTCCTGATGGTGGAAGCCGGCGCCAATGAGGTGACCGAAATCCTGATGGCTGAAGCGCTGGAATTGGCGCACCAGTCCATTCAACCGATCATTCAACTGCAGGAACGCATGGCGCTGGAGCTGGGAAAAGCCAAGCGCGAAGTGGCCCTGTCTGTGAAGGATGAATTACTTGAAAGCCAGGCGCTGAATGCCGTTCGGGAACGCGTGTTGGCGCTGATGGATCAGCCTTATTCCAAAGAAAATCTTTACGGTGGCATTGCTGAAATTAAAGAATCTTTCGTCGCTGAAATGATTGGCGACCAGGAAGCTACCCCAGAACTTACCGAAAAGTATGCTGCTGCGTTTGATGAAGCCGAACGGCGGATCGTGCGCGACAGAATTCTTTACGAAGGCAAACGCCCGGACAACCGCCGGGTGGATGAAGTGCGCGAGATCACTTGTGAGGTTGAAATCAGCCCACGCGCCCATGGCTCAGGGCTCTTCACCCGCGGTGAGACCCAGGTGCTCACGCTGGCCACCCTGGGTACACCCAAAGAGGCCCAGGAGTTGGATAGCCTGAATGGGATGGAATCCAAGCGTTATATGCACCATTACAACTTCCCCCCTTACAGCACCGGCGAAGTCAAGCGCCTGGGCGGGCAATCCCGCCGCGAAATCGGTCACGGTGCGCTGGCGGAGAGGGCATTGGTGCCGGTTATTCCTGATGAGAAAACCTTCCCCTATACGCTGCGCCTGGTTTCGGAAGTGATGGCTTCGAATGGCTCCTCATCCATGGCGTCGGTTTGTGGCTCGACCCTTGCGCTGATGGACTGCGGTGTGCCGATCAAGGCCCCCGTTTCTGGCGTGGCCATGGGCTTAATTAAAGAGGGCGAGAAGTACGTCATTTTGACTGACATTCTTGGCACAGAAGACCACCTGGGCGACATGGACTTTAAAGTGGCCGGTACGCACCATGGGATCACTGCCCTGCAGATGGATATCAAGATTAGCGGCATTACGCCCGCCATGATGGCTGAAGCCCTGGAAAGAGCACGGGTTGCCCGTCTGGGAATTTTGGACATTATGCTCCAGACAATTCCAGCACCACGGCCCAGCCTTAAACCGCATGCCCCGCGCATTGAAACCGTAAAAGTACCAATGGACAAAATCGGTGCGATCATCGGGCCAGGCGGCAAGAATATTCGCGCTTTGCAGGAAGAAACCAACACCAAAATCGACATTGACGATGATGGCACGGTCTACATTGCTTCGACCGACGGCGTTGGTTTCGAAGAAGCTCGTGATCGCATCCTTGGGTTGACCGAGACACCAGAGCTGGGGCACATCTACACGGGCAAATGCGTGCGGGTGACCGATTTCGGTGCATTTATTGAAATCCTGCCCGGCGTTGATGGCATGGTGCACATCTCGCAGCTGGCAAGTGAGCGAGTAAACAGGGTGGAAGATGTGGTGAACTTGGGGGATGAACTGTCCGTTATGGTGACCGACATCTCGCCCGAGGGAAAAATCCGACTTTCCAGGCAGGCACTGCTTGAGGGTTGGAGTTTGGAAGAAGCCCGGGAACATGACAATCCTTCCCGCAAGCGTCCTTCCGGGTCGGGACATGAAGGTGGCAGCCGCTACCACGGCGAAAACCGTGATCGTGGGGACCGCGGGGGCGACCGAAGCGGCGACCGGCGCGACAGAAGGCGCTAAGCCTTTCATATATGTAAGTCAATGCCTCCTTCGGGAGGCATTTTTCATATCTTTACACCCAGGGCAGCCGAAAACGAAACGAGCCCGTGCTAAATTGCAAGCCCAAGTGTAACGGCTCTCGCCTTTTTGTCATCGCGAGCCTTCGGAGCATCTTGTCATCGCGAGGCACGACGCGATCTCGCCTATTTAGTGTCGGCAAACACAGAAAAGAGAGATTGCCGCGTTTCGGAGCATCCTGTCATCGCGAGGCACTATCTGTCATCGCGACGCACGAAGCGATCTCGCCTTTCCAGCGCCAGTAAACAGAAAGGAGAGATGGCCGCGCTGCGAAGCATCCTGTCATCGCGAGGCACGACGCGATCTCGACTTTCAGCGATGGTGAGCAAAACAAAAAGAGAGATTGCCGCGTTTCGGAGCATCCTGTCATCGCGAGGAACGACGCGATCTCGACTTTATTGGAACGGCAAACAGAGAAAAGAGAGATTGCCGTGCTTCGGAGCATCTTGTCATCGCGAGGAACGACGCGATCTCGCCTTTATTGGGACGGCAAACATAAAAAAGAGAGATTGCCGCGCTTCGGAGCATCCTGTCATCGCGAGGCACGACGCGATCTCGCCTTTATTGGGACGGCAAACAGAAAAAAAAGAGAGATTGCCGCGCTTCGCTCGCAATGACAGGATTTATCTGCGTTTCGCTCGCAATGACAGGATTTATTTGCTCTTCGCTCGTAATGACAACAGGGCTCGTAGAGATTGCCGCGCTTCGCTCGCAATGACAAAACGGCTTGCAAGCTCGCAATGACAACCGGTTACCATTATTCACAAAAAAACTAACCTGAAGAATTGTTAATTCCCAAGTAAATTCATATCTGTCACCCTAAAGTATGTATACTATAAACATGAGCACGACGGTCGAAAAGAAACGGCAGCGCATTGGGGCATTATTTGGCCTGGCGGCTGGTTTTGCTTTTGCGGTGGCATGTTGGGGCTTCGATGCTTTTGCCCTTACCCGGGCGCACGTCGATCATAGTCTGATCAAATTTATCCCTGGCCTGATCATCTGTTTGGCCAGCGGGGCTTTAACTGGCTGGCTGGGCGTAAGACTCAAGCAAGCCTGGTTAGGGGTTTTAGCCTGGCTTGGCTTTGCGGTCTTTCTAACCTGGCTAATCTTGAGCATGCCAGTACAATGGTCTGGTATGCTCATCCGGGCGCTCGAAGGCGAATTTGCTGCGCTGATTTACTTTCCCAATCTGGAGTCCGTGGGGCAGCTGTGGTTTTTTGGGCTATTTGTCACCGCTCTGCCTTGCCTCTTTTGCGGCATATTTGAAACGACTCTGGTCGAGAGCGCGCTTGCGTCCTCCTCAAAAGCGGCCGTCGTCTTCCCGATGCTGGCGAGCGCAGTTCTTTTGGCGTTCAGTGGTTTTGCTGGTGATCATCTACTGAACAGCAAATTCCGCCAGTCGATCGTTGCGCTGGATGACCTGCTCGAGTTTGCTTCAGTGAATTACGGTCAAGAAGTAGATCCCCAGCTGGCCCGCAAGATGCATTACAGCACGGTCAACGAGCTGGGGGAACTGGTTCTTCAGCCCTACGCGATGACGTTGATGACCTATGAAACCACTTTGGGAAGAATGGAAATTTTGGTAAACTTCAGCGGTCAGAGAGCCCAGTGCACTGTAATTTATTCCCAGCCGGTGCGCTGTAAACCTCTGCAGGATATCAGCTTTCTTCACTCCGATTTTCCACCTCCCTGGTCATAAATTTAAAAAATCGTTAAGTGAATTTTTAAGGAGTGGTGATATAATCGCAAAAGCACCAAGCTCATCGGTTTTCTGAATTAAAATATGAAACACTGGGCTATTTTTTCGAAGTGCCCAATCCTGTACCAAGGAACACGTGATGTCGAATGAATTACTGAACGTTCAAGGACTGGAAACGCAATTCAAAACCCCCGAAGGCATAGTTCACGCAGTGAACGGAGTCTCTTTCAACCTGCATGAAGGTGAAACGTTAGGGGTAGTGGGGGAGAGCGGTAGCGGCAAAAGCGTCACAATGCTTTCCTGTCTGAAACTGATCCCGCAGCCACCAGGCAAAATTGTGGCGGGTAAAGCATTTTTTAAAGGCCAGGACCTGCTGGCCATGAATAATGAAGAGATCCGCCATGTGCGCGGCGGGCAAATCGGGATGGTCTTCCAAGACCCGATGACCTCGCTCAACCCGGTGATGACCATTGGCAAACAACTGGAGGAACCGCTCAAGCTGCATCTGGGTTTCAATGCTCAGCAGGCGCGCGAACGCTCGATTGAACTATTGGAGCAAGTGGGGATCCCCCGCGCAGCGGAACGGTTGAAGGATTATCCGCATCAATATTCCGGCGGCATGCGCCAGCGGGTGATGATCGCGATGGCTTTGGCCTGTGCGCCCCAAATTTTGATTGCGGATGAACCGACCACCGCGTTGGATGTGACAATCCAGGCTCAGATTGTGGAGTTGGTGATCAGGCTGCGCGAAGAACTGGGCATGGCAATCATCTGGATTACGCATGACTTGGGCGTCGTCGCCAGCATCGCCCACCGGGTGGCAGTCATGTATGGCGGGCTGATCATTGAAGAAGCGCCCATCAGAGAGCTTTATGCCAATCCGCAGCATCCTTATACGATCGGCTTACTGGGCAGCCTGCCCCAAATTCAGGAACAAGGCCGCAAGCGTCTTTACTCCATTGAAGGCATGCCGCCAATGCTTTACCAAAAACCTCAAAGCTGCCCATTCTCACCCCGCTGCCGTTGGGTGCGGGATCACTGCCGTGTGGAAAACCCACCGCTTGAAAATGTCGGCGAAAACCATAAAGTGGCCTGCTGGGTTGACACCACAACCGGGAGAGAACGCTGATGACCAATGATAACGATGTTTTGATCCGCGTTGACGATTTAAAAATGCATTTTCCCATCTATCGGGGCGTCATCCGGCGTCAGGTGGGGGCCGTCCGGGCCGTAGATGGTGTGTCTTTTCACATTAAGCGTGGTGAAACCCTGGGCCTGGTGGGGGAATCCGGCTGCGGTAAGTCGACCACCGGCCGAACCATCTTGCAACTGTACAAACCGACCGCTGGCAAGGTCTATTTCGAAGATGTGGAGCTGACTGCACTGCGCTCTGAACCGATGAGGCTAATGCGCAAGAATGTGCAAATGATTTTTCAGGACCCTTATGCCAGCCTTAACCCGCGCATGACCATTCGCGATATTGTGGCAGAGCCTTTGGTGGCTTTTGGTGCGGCTTCGGGCAGTGAAATTGACGACCGGGTGCGCGAGCTGATGACGCGGGTCAAACTGGATCCAGATTTTATGACCCGCTATCCACACGAATTTTCTGGGGGTCAGCGGCAGCGCATCGGGATAGCCCGCTCACTTGCCAATAACCCCTCATTTATCGTTTGCGATGAACCGATCTCTGCTTTGGATGTGTCCATTCAAGCGCAGGTAATCAACCTGTTTGAAGACTTGCAGCAAGAGCTGAACCTGACCTATCTGTTCATTGCCCACGACCTTTCAATGGTGCGCCATATCAGCGATCGGGTCGCCGTTATGTACCTCGGCATCATTGTGGAACTGGCTGACCGCAGTGAAATCTACAATAATCCGATCCACCCTTATACGAAAGCTCTCCTTTCCGCCATTCCAGTTGCAGATCCTGATTATTACGAGACGCGCAAGAGAATTGTGTTGGAAGGTGATGTGCCCTCACCGGCCAACCCGCCCTCGGGCTGCCGGTTTCGAACGCGATGCCCAATCGCGGCAGATTACTGCGCTGAATCGCGCCCCGAATTTCGGGAATTAACCCCCGGGCACTTTGTGGCGTGCTTCAAGGCGGAACACCCTGACAATCAAAGGAGGTAACCTTATAGCTGAGCTAGAACCATACACCACCAAGTTTGTCAACAAAACCGTTCATTCTCTCAAGGAGGAGAAAATAATGCGCAAGCTTTACGTGTTTATCGCTGTTCTTTTGGCCGCAAGCCTGGTCTTGGGCGCCTGCGCTCAAGCCCCCGTGGCCACAACTGAAGCACCCGCTGTTGAACCAGCGGAAACTGAAGCCCCGACTGAAGCTCCAACTGAAGCTCCAACTGAAGCTCCTGAAGAACCGACAACAATGAGTCAGTATCTGGGGTCCAATAAGCTGGATGGCAATGGCGCTCCGCCTACCTTCTTCGATGACGTTCACATCCGCAAAGGCTTTTCTTATGCCTTTGACTGGCAGACTGTCATTGATGAAATCTACCAGGGTGAAGCTGTTCAGTCTTATGTTTTGTCCCTCGTTGGTATGCCGGGTTATGACCCTGAAGCTCCGCACTATACCTACGATTTGGAGAAGGCTGCCGAAGAATTCAAACTGGCCGATGTCGACAAAGACGGCATTCCCGCCGGCGAAGATCCGGATGACGTCTGGGAGATGGGTTTCCGCCTCCAGATGGCCTACAACACCGGTAATACTACCCGCCAAATCTATGCTGAGATCATCCAGGCCAATTTGGCGGAGGTGAACGATAAGTTCGTGGTTGAAGTTTTGGGTCTGCCATGGGCTGCATATCTGGCCGCCCAGCGCGCCCACAAGATTCCGATTATGGTAGCTGGCTGGCAAGAAGATATTCATGATGCCCATAACTGGTACCAACCTTACACCACGGGCACCTATGGCGCTCGCCAGAATCTGCCTGAAGATCTCAAAGCTCAATTTAAGACGCTTTTGGATCAGGGCGTTTCAACAGTGGATACCGCTGAACGGCATGCCATTTACCAGCAGTTTAACCAACTGTATTACGAACAGGCTGTGGGTATTCCGGTGGTTTTGGCAACTTCCCATGGTTATGAACAAAAATGGATTGAAGGGCGTGTCTTGAACCCGATCTATTCCGGTGACTACTATGCCACCATGGAGAAGACCGGCGGAGCCGACCCCACGACCATCGTGAACGCTTCCATCGGTGACTCGGACACGTTGGACCCGGCGCTGGCTTACGATACCGCCAGCGGCGAAGTAATCCAAAACATCTACGAAACCCTCGTGTTCTATGACGGCATTGCCACCGACAAGTTCGTGCCGATGCTGGCTGAATCTTGGGAAGTTTCTGAAGACGGTACGGTTTGGACCTTCAAGATTCGCCCGGATGTCAAATTCCACCAGGGTGGTGATCTCTCCGCCCATGATGTGGCCTATTCGTTCCAACGTGGTTTGCTGCAGGGTGGTTATTCATCTCCGCAGTGGCTGCTGGCTGAACCGTTCTTCGGTGTTGGCTTGGATGACATCACTGGTTTAGTGGACGATTTCGCTTCTGCCGATAGCCGCGAAGCGCTGATGGCCAACCCCGCAGAAAAATTGGTGGCGGCCTGTGAACAGGTTAAATCCAAGATCGTAGCGGATGACGAAGCCGGAACGGTAACGATGACCCTGGCACAGCCTTGGGGCCCGTTCTTGCCCACCATCGCCCAGACCTGGGGTTCCATTATGGATATGGAATGGGTGGTTGAAAACGGCGGTTGGGACGGAAGCTGCGATACCTGGCAGAATTACTATGCCATGGTTTCTGCTGATGATCCCTTCACCCCGATTGCCAACGGTACCGGCCCTTACCAGCTGGACCATTGGACTGCTGGTGAAGAAACCGTCTTGACCCGCTTCGCCGATTATTGGGGCGAGCCTGCCAAGGTGGAACGCGTCAGTATCAAGATCATCTCTGAATTCGGCACCCGGTTTGCCATGCTGCAAGCTGGAGAGGCTGATTTCATCGACGTTCCGGTCGAACAGCGCCCGCAGGTTGATGAGATGGTTGGTGAAATCGCGATCTACAACCCCGAAACCAACGCCTATGACGCACCCGTCCCGGTTTGCTCAGTGGATGTGGAAAAACTTGGCTTGGAACGTTTCGAGACTTGCGAGACGCCAAATGAACAGCCCCTGACCCTCTATTTTGGTCGGCCGGGTCTGACCCAGGATGTATTGATCTTTAACTTCCTGGTTGAGTAGTCTTGTAGATTAAATTTGGTACGGGGGCTGCTTGGCAGCCCCCGTGCCCCTTTTGAATTTCGCACCGTTCAAAAGTGCTTTTGGACAGTGCGAAGTGCAAAAACTAAAACGAGGATAAGCATGGTCAATTACATCATCAGACGACTGCTCATGATTCCGATCTTGCTGGTGGGGGTGACGCTGATCATCTTTGGGATGCTCCAATTGCTGGGGCCGGTGGAGCGATCAGCGCTCTACATTCGCGACTTCCCGAAAAACGAAAAGCAAGTCGAAGGAATCATCCGCCACTATGGCTTGGATGAGCCATTTCTTAATCAATATTGGAAGTGGTTAACCGGGGTCCAAAATGAGGTTACCGGCGAACGCGAAGGCGGCATTTTATACGGAGATTTTGGATATTCACGCACGGCTTCTCAGCCCGTAGTCGATATCATCATTAATCGATTCCCCAATACCCTTGATCTGGCACTTTGGACGGTGGTTCCGATGCTGTCGGTGGGGATTTGGTTGGGCGTTTTGGCGGCGGTCAATCAGAACAAATTTATAGATCAAGCCGCGCGTATTTACAGCATCATCGGCACCTCTTTCCCTACTTTCGTATTTGGTCTGCTGTTGCTGATGCTGCTGTATGCCAGAAACCAATGGCTGCTGCCGGGTAAGATGTCGGATTGGGTGAGTACACTCATTTTTTCGGGTCAGTTTACGCAGTACACACACCTGCTGACAATAGATGCAATTTTAAATGGCCGGTTAGACGTGCTTTGGGACGCTCTGCGGCACATGATCATGCCCATCATTACACTTTCTTACATTACCTGGGCGACATTCGTCCGGGTGACGCGTTCTTCCATGCTGGAAACTCTCCGGATGGAATATGTCACTACAGCCAGAGCGAAAGGCCTCCGGGAGCGGGATGTCATTAACAAGCATGCCCGTCCCAACGCCATGCTACCGGTTGTGACCATGATGGGCTCCAGCATTGTTGGCTTGTTGGGCGGCGTCGTGATCACTGAGACGGTTTTCAATTACCCCGGGATTGGTAAGGCTGCCGCGGATGCGGCCGCCCAGTTGGATGTCGTCACCACTCTGGGTATGGCAATCTTCACCGGCTTGATCCTCATTATTTCCAACCTGATCGTGGACGTGCTTTACGCGGTCATCGACCCGCGCGTACGCCTGGCTTAAGGAGTATGGTATGACAGAGTCCACTACCTTCCCCACCGGCGACAATCGCCAACTCAAAGAGTCCAAATCTGACCGCAAAATTAGCTGGCTGGAACGGACTTTGGGCCCGGAAAATTACCGGATTGTCACCGGCTTGTTTAAGACGCCAGCCTCCATCATCGGTTTCATCCTCATATTTATCTTTATACTGATCGCCATTTTTGCACCGGTGATCGCGCCACCCGTGGGCAACGACCCCAATAAGATCCCACGGGATGGTTTTGGGGGGCAGCCCAAAGACCCTGGTGCTGAATGGAAGCGCAATGTACCGGAAGTTCCATTCTGGTATGAAACGGTGACCGGTAAAGACCATTGGGTGCACTTGTTGGGTACAGCTCAAGGCCAATACGACATTTTTTACGGCATCATCTGGGGCACGCGTACCGCTTTCCGCACGGGCATTGTGGTCGTGTTGGCAACGGTGCTGATCGGCGTGATCATCGGTTCGGTGGCTGCTTACTATGGCGGGTGGGTGGATAACCTGCTAATGCGCTTTACCGACATCTTCATGACGCTGCCCTACATCATGATGGCGCTCATTTTTTCAGCCGTGCTGACGCCAGTATTGGGGCGCAGCTTGCTGCCGCCGATGATCGCTATGATTACGTTTGGCTGGATGGGGTACGCCCGCATCATCCGTTCAGACATTCTCTCGATCAAGGAGCGCGACTTTGTCATGGCAGCCAAGGTTTCTGGCGTCAAGAACAGCCGCATCCTGTTTAAGCACATTCTTCCCAATGCCATCTTCCCAACCCTGGTGTTGGCGTCCTTGGGGATTGGTGATGTGGTGCTCGGTTTTGCCGCGCTCTCGTTCCTCGGGATCGGCACCGAAGTGGGTTACGCCGATTGGGGGCAGGTGCTTAGCTTCTCACGCAACTGGATTACCAGTCTGGATAAGTATTGGTACATCGTGGTTTATCCCGGCATCACTTTGACGATGTTTGTCATGGGTTGGAATCTGGTCGGAGATGCCATGCGGGATGTGCTTGACCCGCGCATGCGCGGCAAGTCGTGATCGGGTTTCT
The DNA here is from genome assembly GCA_034430195.1 of Anaerolineaceae bacterium. Taxonomy (GTDB): domain Bacteria; phylum Chloroflexota; class Anaerolineae; order Anaerolineales; family Anaerolineaceae; genus Mesolinea. The sequence goes on from DAOUFF010000059.1 coordinate 34,877, forward strand.
TTTTCAAAAGCGCTCTGCGGAGCGCTTTTTTTATGGTTGGGATTAAATGGAAACAGCCTCGGGTAGTGCCAAGCTGGCCGGGCATGGCCAGGCAGATTTCAAGGGTTAGCCAGCCGCTGCCAGCTGCGGCTGGCAGCGGGGCTCACATGGCTCAAGCCGCCTGGCAGGCATGCGCAAAATCCAGCTGATTGCGGCTGTCGGTTTCCAGCGGAACATAGCGTTCAATCAGTGTGCACGGGTAATCTGGACACTCGGCGCAGGTGTGGTTAACCTTATCTCGCGCACATTGCCGCACGGCGCAAGTTCGGCACATATGGGAAGTAAAACCCTGGCTGCTGTGGCAGCCAAAGCAAATCATGTCCATAGGTGAGTAAACCTGATCATTGGATGAGTATTCCGCCGCCAGCCAGGTTTGATGCTCGTGGCTGTTGTTGGCTGTAGCTTGAAAGGCTGGGCATTCTTCGCAATTAAGGCCGCAAAAGGCTGTCGCTGTCATGGTTGTCCTTTCAATGAAGATGGGGACGTCTTTTTCGGATGGATGGTAAAGCCTCCATGCTGGCAGTGGTGTGCCATGTGTTGAGCTGACGAACCAGGCCAGGCACGATCGACCAGCAAAGAGCAGATTAGATTTTGGACGTTTGCTTTGTGTTTCAGGTTTCATCAGGTTTGACGCCAGCATGGACTGGTGCTGTTATTAAAGAGGGCAGCACAAATTGTGCCAAACTGACTTGAATTGACAAATCTGGATGGTTTTGTCTATAAAATAAACCGCCAGCGGACGTCTGGCGGCAGTGCGTGTGGCAGCGGTTTGTCGGCTAAATCATGCCATGCCGGCTGAGGGCCGTATTGAGGATCATGTTCACCAGCTCGGTATGGTCAATACCATCCGCTGCGGCTTCAATAACCAGGTCTGAAATGACCGGCGAAAGCCCTGGGAGCGGATTGATTTCGAGAATGTATGGGCGCAGATTGTCATGAATGTCGAGCCGGAAGTCTACCCGCGCGCAGTCAAGCGCGCCGGTCACGCGAAAAACGGCGGCGGCCAGCCAGTTCAACTCGTCTACCAATTCATCGTCCAGTGGAGCCGGGCATAGGTAATCCAAATCGGCTGCCAAAGCGGTTTTGAGGCGGTTGCCGTAAACGCCATCGGTAAGCAGATAAGGCTTCAGGTCCACCTCCATTGGCGGAAGGAAGTGCAGGCCGGCTTGAATGCGATGCGCATTTTCGTTAAGTGGGATGCGGTGGGCAACTGGCCCGATCAGGTTCCCGACCATGCCAACCGTGACTTCCCGGCCTTCAATGAAGCGCTCAACCAGTGCAGTTTGCTTGTAGCGGTTGATGATGTAGGCAATTTGCTTGCGCAGGTCTTTTTCGTTGTGGACGATGGACTCGTAGCTGATGCCCATGCCGGTGCCTTCACGGCTGGGTTTGACAAACAACGGAAAGTCCATGCCTTCATCCAGCGGCTCATCCACGCGTTCGAAAGATTGAAAGTCGGGAGTGGGAAGTTTATGCCAGGCCAGGATGCGCTTGGTCATCGGTTTATCCAGCGTGAGTGCCAGGCAGAGCACCTTGCTGCCCGTATACGGGATGCGCAGCTTTTCAAGAATGGCCGGAATCTGCGCTTCACGCGAGTCCCCAAAATGGCTTTCCGAAATGTTGAAACAAATATCGGGTTTATAGGCACGGACTGTATCAATGATCGTATCGTCTGCCTCGAGAAACTCCGCTTCATGTCCGCCGGAACGGATGGCGTCGCGGATGGCGATTACAGTGGATTCTGAGTCGAGGTCTGCCCATTGATCCTCGCTCATTCCTTCAAAATGAGGGGCGTTTTTCTTCAAATTGGCCAAAACCGCGACGCGGTATTTTTTCATTTCAGCCAGGTGCTCCTTAACCAGTGAAAATTTCACGAAAATTATAGCTGTTAATCCGGCAGTGTAAAGTAAATTTGCCTCCAGTTTTAGGGCGTTTATATTTTGCTTAGGCAGTAAAAAGTGCCCCACTTCCGCGGGTTGCCGCTTTTCGCTGTATGACAGCATGAAAAAGCAGCCCGCGCGGGCTGCTTTTTCGTGGAGAAGATCAATTTACATTAATTGATCGTTATCATTTTGGCATCTTCCATCTGGGCACGGGCGACACCGCGTTCAATATCCAACTTCTGCAGCATCAGGATGCCAACCCCAAAGAAGACTACCAGCGAAAGGATGCCCAACCTGCCTGTACCCGTCAGTGAAGTGACCAAAGCCATAATGGCCGGGCCGATGACAGTGTTAAATTTCTCTGAAACGCTGAAAAAGCCATAAAATTCGGCGCTCTTGCTCTTGGGCATCAACTTACCAATCAATGAGCGGCTGAGCGCCTGGCTGCCGCCCTGCACCATTGCCACCCCAAAGCCCAGCACATAGAAATGCCATTCCTGGCTCATAAAGAAGCCGCCGATGGCAATGGCTGTATAAATAATTAAGCTGATCGTGATGGCTTTTTTGTTCCCCAGCTTTTTGGAAATACGCCCGAAAAGAATCGCGAACGGTGCCGCTACAAACTGGACCATCAAAAAGGTGCCCAAGACAGTGATTGTGCTGAAACCCAAGTCTGTGGCAAAAGCCGCAGCCATGGTGATGATGGTTCCAATCCCGTTGGCATAAACCAGAAATGTCAGCAAAAACCAAAAAAGATCCTTAAACTGACGAATCTCTTTGAAAGCGGTTACGAAGCGCTCTATTCCAACGGAAAACACTTTTTTGCCGATTTCGCGCTCTTCCGCTTTGCGGGCAGGCTCTTTGACTTTAAGAAAAATCGGAATGGAAAAAACGGCCCACCAGACCGCGACGCTGGCAATGCTCAGACGCATCCACAGCATAGTGGCTTCTTGTTCACCCAATTGGGGGGTCAGTTTGGGGCCCAGAAAGATCATGATGATGTTAATCAGCAGCAGGATCCCTCCGCCAATATAACCCATGGCATAGCCACGCGAGGAAACCTGATCAATCTCATCCTCATGAGCGACATGCGGCAGCAAAGAATCATAAAAAACGAGCGAACCGGCGAACCCGATGGTGCCAAGAATATAAAGAATGCAGCACAGCAGCCATTCCTCGGGCTGGTCTACGAAGAAAATTAGACCGGTGCTGATGATGCCCAGAGCAGCAAAAATGCCCATGAAGGTCTTTTTGGATGCGCGAAAATCAGCCATGGCACCCAGCAGCGGACTGATCAGCGCGGCGATCAGGCTGCCGATGGCGACCGTGTATCCCCATAGGGCCAGCGATCCTTCGGTCGCGATGTACGCAACGAAGTAATTGGGTAGAATTGAACCCATGACAGTCGTGGCAAACGCGGAGTTCGCCCAGTCATAAAGGGTCCACGCCCGGATGGCCTGCTTGTGTTCAATTTCTGATTGCATAAAGCCTCCTTTATTGGTAAATATGAATGGTTAAGTTGAATTACGTCCAATTCGGCGGCGTTTGGCTGGCTTCAGCCCCCAGGCGCAAACAGAGCGCGTTCAGAGCCTCCGTAAAAGCCGCCGGGTCATCTAAAGTCAAAAGGTTTCTCATTTCATCTGCGGGCAGGCCATATGGCTCAAGGTAAGCTTTTAGATACTTGCGAAACGCCAATAATGCCCCATGCGGGTAAGTGCGTTCCATTTCTGCATACTGCCACATTGCCAACTGAAAAACCTCACCCAGGCCGACATCATCCCTTTCCCTACCCGAGAAAATCCAGGGATTGGCCTTGGCAGCCCGGCCGATCATAACGCCGTCACAGTTGGTTTCAGCGATCATCCGGCGGGCATCGGCGGCCGTACGCACGTCACCATTGCCAATAATGGGAACACCCAATCTGGATTTAAGTTCCGCGATCGGCTGCCAGCGCGCAGCCCCATTGAAGGCCATCTTGGCGGTGCGGGCGTGTAAAGCTATGGCACTGACGCCATTCTCAACCGCCGCCTCGGCGACTTCCAAATAGTTGAGTTCGCCGTCATTCCAGCCGAGGCGCATCTTGACGGTCACCGGCACCGATACAGCCTGCTTTACCAGCCGGCAAGCTTGGGCAACCACGCGGGCATCGCGCAGCATGCCAGCCCCCGCACCGCGCCCCATGACACTGCGCACGGAGCAGCCCAGGTTGATGTCCAACATGTCTGGGTGAAATTCCTCCACAATTCGTGCAGCGCATTCTGCCATGCGAACCGGGTCATTGTCCAAGATTTGGGCCGAGAAGGGGCGTTCCTCTTCACGGAAAGTTAGCCTTTCGATCTGGTAATGTTTTTGAAAGGCATAATCAAGCGTGTTCACAAACTCTGAGACGCTGTAGGCCGAGCCCAGCCGGCGGGTGATCCAGCGAAAGGTAGGGTCTGAAATGCCATCCATAGGTGCCAAGATTAGCCGGCCATAAATTGGGACCGGGCCAATCCAAAAATCAGCCTGCCGCTCCGGCAGATCTGCCCCGCCAGTCATTAGGGGCGGATCCCGAAGTAAACGGTTACGATTTTCATGGGAGCCACCTCCAGTGCGACGGCACCTTCCGTCAGGTTTAGCTGCCGGATGGGAGATTCATCCAGATTGACCAAGAATGCGGTTTGGGCAGGCAGTTCGGTCCGCAGCTTGATGTTGATTTCATGGTCTGCCAGGTTGACACCGCGTACCACCCAGCCTTTGCCATCTTCCGCAGGTTTAATCGTGCTGACCAGGAACTCAGCAGGCTCCGCGGCAACCAGGCTGGCGTGCGCCGGCAGGCTGCCGGGCTGCAGCGGGTTTACCTGCGCAATCAGATCGGTTTGAAAAGTATGAGCCAGCTGCGAAGCCCTCAGCCAGTTGCCATCGTGCGGGATGAGGCGGTAATTGAAGGTGTAACTGTCTTGCTCCTGGGCTTCTGGGGTTGCAAGCGGCGGGCCGGCATGTCCTTGGCGGTTCCAAAGATCGTCCCGTGAAAGCCACCCGACACAGCGCAGCAGCGTTAGGGCAATCACTGCCCGGCCCTCACCATCGCGAGTGACGGCGGCCTCGGGCAGACCCAGGTTCGCAATCATCAGACCATGGTCTGAGCCTGAGACGTCGGTAAAGGTGCGCTGCGGGGCTTCCGGGCGGGGGAGTTCGCGCCAGCTGGCATCCGTCTGGGGTAAATCCAGCGGGCGTGAAACGACATCAAAGTGACTGTCAAAGCGCGCAAAATCAGTCGTGATGCCGGTCGGGAACCGCACCTGAAGCCTGTGATCGGCCGCAAAATTCTCGAAACTTACCTGCACATCCAGCGCGGGCAGACCGCTGGCAAGCCGGACTGTCACATCCAGCGGGCAAAAAACCATCGATCCGCTGCGCGCGGTCCGGTCCGCCGTAAGACTTTCAGGCAGTTCCAGCTCGCAATGCAGCAGTAATGACTGCGACAATTCATCAACAGTTTTCTCAATAAAAAGCAGGGAGGGCGAGACTGTAAGATCATTCTCAGGCGGGGTGAAGTTGTATTCATCTCCGCGGTCGCCCTGGTCTGCAAAAAGGTTCAGCCTGTGGTAGGTTACGCCGGTGCGCCGATCTTCCAAAAAAAGACCGCCATCTGAGCCCTCCACACCAACCCGAAGAAACTCATTTTCAATGACTTCTTGGTTCGGGCCAGGCGCTGCGGTCAGAATTTCGGCCGGAGGCTGTGCGGCGGTTTCTACAAAATAAGTCTCATAACCAAAAGCGGGCACCTCTTTGGCGGTGAAACTCAGTTGGGCGGATCTTGAATGGAATACCTTGACGCGGATTTGCTCATGCGGCGAATCTTCGCTAAGCAGCGGCATGATGTCATTGAAGGCGTTACCCAACTCTTCCAGCTGCAGCGGCAGCAGCGCTGAAAATTCTGCTTCAACGCAGGGTAAACCGTTTTCTTCCGTCAGGGTCGCAGCGACAAGGGACTTGCTGTCATGCCCTTCCGCGATGGTGTCGGAAAGCAGGCCCTTAAACTCAGAGCGGGTATATACATTCGACTCACTGAGCTGGCGTTCAAGCCACTCCACGCGGCAGGGCACTTGCCCGCCAAGAGAATCGCGTAGGCTCAGGGCACGGGCGTCGGCTGGCACATCGACGGACACTTCCACCAGGTCACTTTTCGCATAGGGAGCGGCGTTGAACACCTGAACCGCTGCCAGTGCTGATTGGCCTGCTGCTTGCTGGCTGTTGACCTGGGCGCTCAGGGCGCGTAGGGACTGCAGTCGCAACTCTTCGCCAATCTGATCCACCTGATCAAAGCGACTGATCATGTCGCGATGGGTTTCATCAATTGAACAGCCGCAGATCGAATCATGGGGTTGATTGCTGAGCAGCAGCTTCCAGGCCTGGTGGATGATGGCACTTGGATTGGCCAGCCTGGTGCTCATGTCGAACGCCGCCGGCGTGGTGAAAGCAGCTTGGGCACGGGTCTGCAGCTCAGCCCAGGTGCAGAAAGGTTCCACCCAGCGCTCCATCAAAGTCTGCGAGTAATGATTACGCTGTTTAATCCACATCCGCGCCGAGAGCACCCCCGGGAGCATGTGGGCTTTGTGCGGATTGCGCAGTTCGCCATTGATCGTGTGCAGCGGAATCTGCTTGCTGGAGGCCTCAGCAGAGGCCGCTGCAAGATAGGCTGGCAGGGTGGAATGGATCGCCTGACGATCTTTGCTGTTGTGCTCATTGTAGTAAGCCAGATGCTTCGGCAGCTCGGGGCGCGGTTCCAGGTGGTCGGAACCACGCATCATTAAGAAGTGGCTGGTGGTGTTATGCGGCTGCAAAAGATCAGCCTGCAGATCAAGAATTTCGAGTGAATCTTGCGGGTCTTCCACTGGCCAAAGTGCGATGTTGCCATAGCCATGATAGAGATGCGCCAACAGCACCTGGCTGCCATCGGGGGCTTGCCAGTGCAGCAGAGTCTGCTCCTGGGGGCTCACGCCCCGCCACAGGCAGGCTGTGTCGATATGAAAACCATTCAAGATTTGCGGCATCTGGCTGATGTGGCCAAAAGGATCCGGAATATAGCCAATCATCATCCGTTGGCCAAAGATTGCGCAAATCTGCTTTCCGACCAGCAGGTTGCGGATGATAGCCTCGGGGGAGACCAGAAACTCATCGGGCAGGATGTACCAGGGACCAATCAAGACCCGGTTATCTTGAATGTATTTTTGCAGGCGCGAAAAGTTGCCCATGCGCATCTGCAGGTAATCCTCAAGAACGATGGTCTGTCCGTCCAACATGAAATGCAGATATGTCGGGTCGGAGTCGAGCAAGGTCAGGAGGTTGTCAACCAGGTGCACCAGCTTCAGCCGGAATTGCTGAAAAGTTTTGTACCATTCCCGATCCCAATGCGTGTGTGAAACGATGTGCAGAGTTTGCATGTTCTACTCCTCAGTAGGCGGTGCTGTTGACTGGGACAATTATCCCATAAGTGGCTGCCAGACCGGGCTATTTGTAGCAGAACTGCGAGGCCTGGTCAGGCGCTGAGCTGTTCGATTGCCCAAACCAAAGCGTCTGCTACGACGGCATCTTTTTCTGCGGACAGAAGCCTCTGCAGGAAGGGCAGCAGCTCGGGCTGGCGCGAGTTGCCCAGTGCCATGGCGGCGTTACGCCGGAAGCCCTGATAGCGGCAGCGCGCCACCGGCGTATTGCCGTAGACCTGCTGAAATTCCTCCCTGGTCAGTTGGAGGGCCCATGTCAATTCCGGTTCGGCCTCAATTTGAACCGAAAAGCCAGGGGCTGCGACTGAGGGGCGAGAGCCTGGCCTGACCGGACAGGCACTTTGACAGGCGTCACAGCCAAAGATGCGCTGGCCCATCAGTGGGCGTGCCCACAGCGGCAGTGGACCGCGGTGTTCGATCGTCAGGTAACTGAGGCAGCGGCGGGCATCCACCGTACGATCGGGGCGGATGGCCTTGGTGGGGCAGGCCATCTGGCAGCGCTGACAGCCCTCACACGAGTCTCCACTGAGCGGGCTGTCTGGGTGTAACGGCAGATCAAGCAGCAGCTCACTCAACAGCAGCCATGAACCAAAGTCAGAATTGATGAGCAATGAGTTTCTGCCAATTTGCCCCAAGCCAGCCAGGCGGGCATAGTCTTTCTCCAGCAGCGGGGAGCTGTCTACACAGGCCCGCCAGGCCAGGGGGTGACCGCTCAGGGCTTGAATGCGCGCCGCCAGTTGGCCCAGGCGCTCTTCAAGCACGCTGTGGTAGTCCGCCCGCAAGGCGTAGGCCGCAATCCGCCCACGCGGTTGGCCTGGTTCGGGTACCCGGCGCGCAGCTGGAGGGGGATAAGGCGTACCGAGCACCAGGATCGCTTTTACCCCGGGCAGCAGTTGGGCCGGGTGCTGCCGGGCGGTGACGGCGTCTGGGCGGATCAAGTAGTGCATTTCTGCATGATCGCCGCGCTCCAGCCAGGTGAGATACTGTGCATAGTATGGTGCTGAGACGGCTGGTGCGATGCCGGCTAACAAAAAACCGAGCGCTTTTGCCTCGGTTTTTATTTCTGCTTCCAGAGTCATATGGATCGGGGTTGGCCGCTCGGCATGGGGTTAATCGACAACGTACTCACACCAGAAAGTTCCGAAGGCGACGCCATTTGCATTCACAATGCTCCAATTGCTGCGAACTGTGCCCGGTGTGCTGGGGGCGGTAAATTCGAAGGTGAAATCCACACTCATCTGTGGCGGAACGGCAAGTGGCATTTTCATTGAATCGGGTGCACCCATTTGATCGCCATCCACGAAACGAATTTCGTAATCGGTGCTCCAGGTACTGGTGCCAGTATTGAGGAGGGTGACAACTACGGTAAACTTTGACCCGGAATCTACAATCGTGCCGTCGATCGGGTTGGAACGCGCCCATACGCCGGCATCTTGCCCGCCGGGGATCACCGCTGGCGTGGTGGCCTGGGGTGTCGTGTTGGCCTGGGGCGTTTGGGTGAGGGAGATCGGCGTGAGCGTCACTGGAATGAGCGTCTTGGTGGGGGTGATTGTAGGTGTTGCGGTTTCGGTTGGGCGTGCCTGCGCCGTTTTGGTGAACTGAACCATTACGGTGCCCGCCACATTCGTCCGAACCATGTCTGGGCTGGGGGTAGCTGCTGGGGAACCGCAGGCACTGATCAGCAGGCTGACTGCCAAAATGACGGCTGCGGTTATTAGTATTTTTTTATTTCTCATCTTATTCTCCAAAAGCTGGCCATGTCGCAGACATACCAGGTCATATGGTTTCTATTGTAGAGCGAAGTGCTCATTTGTCAAGCTGGCGTTGGGGGGCTTAGCGTACGATGCGCGGCTGAAGCAAATGGATCATGTCATCGGTATAGCTGCCGTTGGCATCCACAATCAGGATGATCTGTACATTTTTGCCGGAAAGGCTGCTCAGATCCCAGCTGACCTGATGAAAAGTGCCGTCTTGCACCTCGCGCCAATACGCCAGGGTCTGCATGGGCAGTGTGCCTTCCTGGTAGTTCAGGGCGATGATGGCATCGCAAGCCTTCTTTTCCACAGCGCAGCCAATGGTGACTTCAAAACGGGCACCATCCGGCAGCTTTAGACCAGGGTAGGTACCTTTGATGTAGCCGTTATCAATCGACTGTTCGCCCATCCAGAGCGCGGTTTCATCATCGATGTAGCCGTTTTCCAGCTTGGGTGCCGGGTCTGAGAACACAAAACCGCGGCTGTCTCCGGCATTCCCCGGGCAGGGAAGCGGGCCGGCCCCGCTCGTCCATTGGGCGGCGCAGTAGTTGTCGGCCAGGTTATATGTGCTGCTTACTACGTCAAAATCCACCCAAAAAGTGTTGGCCGGGTTTCTGAAGCTGAACGTCTCGCCGGAGGCATCCCGCAGCTTAAAATCGGCCCGGTAGCTGCCAGGGGTTTCCGGAGCCGTGATTTCAGCGGAGATCTGAACGGTTTGCCCCGGGAGGATATTAACCGTCGTAAATGGCTGCGTGGTTTTGATCGTGCTGACGTTTCCACTGACATATTCGAGCAGGTAGCCAGCCGTCCAGGTGCAGCTTCCAATATTGCGCAGCAGCCAGGTCTTGGTGAAGAGAGACCCAGGGAAAAACTGAGACCCATCAGGGATGGTTTCACTGATAAATTCCGCCAGATTACAAGGCCCGCTGGGCGTTTGGGTTGTGCCTGTCGGGCGGGCTGTAGGGGTAAGCAACTGCAGAATTACGGCCGTCGGAGAGGGCTGTGGACTGGGGCTGAGGGTCGGTGTAGGGGTTGGGGGTGGCGCACTGAGCGTCTGGCCGGCCTGGTCTGTCTGCACGATTTGGGTGGTCATTGCCTCAACCGTCATGTAAACTGCGGTTTCTGTCAGCGCAGGCTGCCCTGTGGCTTTTTCGGGCAGGCGACCAGAGCCGCAGGCCGTAAGCAACAATACGGCCGTGAAGGTAAGGCAACAAGTTCGCAAGTTTTTTTTCATCCAGACTCCGGGCAGAAGGGCTGCCACCCTGATTTTATCATCTCTGAGTTTTCCAGCTTTTTTGGGGTGGGTGAGCCGCGGCAGCCTGCTTTTATAAATCAAGAGGCGGCCGAAGGTCGCCTCTTGATTGGTGCTGGTGATGGCACTGGCCATTATCCGCCGGCCATAGCCCGCAGAAATTCGTTGAGCTTGAATTTTTGGCCGGTGAGGAGCGTTTGAGCGCGGAACAGGTTGGATACGCCCTTGACCACCAAAAAAACGGTGCCGAGCAAAATGATCAGCGATAGCCCCACCTGCAGCGCAGGTACACCGCCAATGGCCAGACGTGTCATCATCGCCACTGGTGATGTGAACGGGAACAGGCTCAAAAACACAGAGAGGCCTCCCTGCGGGTTTTGGATCAGCTGGGCATTGGCCAGGATGGTGAAAATGAGCGGCATCATAATCACGAAGGAAGACTGGTTGGCTTCACGCAGGTTCGGTGCAATGGCACCCAGGCCTGCCATCAGACTGCCGTAAAGGAAGAAGCCGAGCACGAAGAATGGCACTGCCAATACCAACGTCTCGGTAGGCAGCTGCATGGATTCAGTGAGGCTGAAAAGGTCGCCGCTTGATCGCATCACGAGAACAATTGTGCCAAACCAGACGACCATCTGGATCAGGCTGACGAGCCCCAAAGCCAGAATTTTGCCCACAAACATCTCCGTAGGCTTTAGAGAAGAAATCAAAATTTCCATCACCCGGTTCTCTTTGTCTTTGCTGACTGAGCTCAACATCATGCTGGCGCTGATCAGCACAAACATGTAGAAGAAGATTAACACGGCATAGGGCATGTAGTAGTTATAGAGGCTGTTGGGATCGCGAGTGTTGGCTTGCCCGGGGTTCAGCGCTTTTTGTACGATTTGGGTAGGGTTGGTAAATTTCAGATACAGATCCTGATTTGCGCCGAGCAAGTGGTAATTGAGCAGCTGAACCAAGGTTTGGTCCTGCATCACTTCACTGATCAGGTTTACCTCCGGCTTGACTAGAAGCACTTCGCCAGTGGCGATGTAATCCGCTGAAATCACATAGTAACCCTCAAGCTGGCCGGCTTCGGTTTGAGCGCGCGCTGTCGCTTCATCTGCAACCGGCACCAACTGGCCATATACAATCCAGTCCGGGTAAGTCTGAATGATGCCGCTCAGGTCTACCACACCGTAGGGAAGCGGGTTGGCGACAGTCTCGGTGAACATTTGCTGGATGTTGGTATCTTGACCGCGGTTAAGCAGGCGAACCGCCCCTAAAAGCAAGGTGGGCACCAATGGGACGAGGATCAACATCAGCAGGAACGAGCGCCTGGAGACTGCAGTTACAAATTCATATCTAAAAACCTGAAGCGCTTTTTTCATCGCACGCCTCCACTAGAGAAGAGCTCTTTCAACGAGATCCGGCGGGTATACTGAAGCATGCCCAGGCGGAAAGCCTTTCCGGCCAGCCAGATGCTGAAAACACAGAATGCAAGCAGCCACAGCAAGGTGAGGGCGACTTCCCAGGCTGGTACGGGTGTCAGAGCCATGCGCAGCGACAAAGAAAGCGGAGATGAAAGCGGAAAATAAGTGAAAATCCGCGGGATGACGCCATTTGGATTGCTAAAGAAGGAAGCCATGAAATAGAAGGGAAGTAAAACCGGCAGAATGACCAGACCGTTCACCGACTGTGCTTCCTGAGCCTGGGTGAGTGTTGCGCCGAGCGTCGCCATGAGTGCTGCTGCACTCACGAAAGAGAGCAGCATGGCAATCACTCCCACCACCAAATTTACTGGTGGAATATAGAGGATACTCAAGATTGGCAACCTGGGGAGGAAAACCACTAAGGCGATGGCGGCAATCACAGCCCAAAAGAGCAAAGTGGTGATGCCGACTGCCAGGTTTCCGATAATTTTGCCAGCCATCAGTTCGTTGGGCGAGACGGAGGTGACCATCACTTCCATTGTGCGGTTTTCTTTCTCTTCCACCAGGGCTTGCATCAGGTAACCGCCGCTAGTCATCACCAGGATCATGAATAGGACGCCAATCAGGATCGGCACTACAATGCGCGTCCAGTCGTTTGCCTCTGAAGACACGCTGCCGTCCAGCGACCTCATTGTGATATGGCTGCCTTCGAGGAGCCGTTCGGCGTTGGGGAGCTGTTCCCCGGCCAACAGGCCATTGCTTAGCAGCGTGAGAAATTGGGTGTTGACCACACTCCCAGGGATTTCATTGCTGAAGTACTCGACCTGGTAGCGCGCCTCGAAATTTTCTGGGACGACAAAAAAACCTTGGATTTGTCCATTTTCTGCAGCTGCACGGGCAGCTGCCTCATCCGGATATTCATTAAATTGGATGACCACGTCGAACAGCCCGTCTTTTTCAGGAGGGGTTTCTGGAACGGAAATCAGCCCAGCATAGTCGACGATGCCGACCGGGTCCGAATTGACCGAAGTAATGGAAAGTACAGCTGAAAAGACGCTCATCAGGATAATGGCCAGGGGAACGCTCAGCAGTGCAATCCAAAAACGCTTTTGGCCCACATGGTGCGTGTATTCGTACTTTGCAATTTCAAACGTCTTATTCATTTTGGGGGCCGCCTTCCCGAACCACCTTGATGAAGATTTCCTCCAGTGAGGGAACACCGTATTGGAAGCTCTTCAGTTGGATCCCTTCGCGCATCAGCATTGGCAGAACCTGATCGCGGGGCATATCCGCCTGGGGCACCAACTTTATATGTGTATTCTGCGGCACAATCTCGGCAATCCCCGGAAGCGTTGCGGGCAGCTGGGAGTCTGTTTCGATCAACAAGTAATCGCTTGAGAATTGATCGCGTACCGCCCGCAAGGAACCGTCCAGCAAGACTTCACCGCTGTTGATCAGGACCAGGCTATCACAAAGCATTTCCACCTGGCTCATCTGATGGGTGCTCATGATGATGGCCTTGCCCAGTTTGCGCTGTTCTACCAACAAATCTTTTACCAGCTGCGTGTTGACCGGGTCCAGGGCGCTGAAAGGTTCGTCAATAATGATCAAATCCGGTTGGTGTATGAGGGTGGCAATCAGCTGGGCTTTCTGCTGCATGCCTTTGCTGAGTTCCTTTACCTTTTTTCGGGCGTGCGTTGTAAGGTCAAATTTTTCAAGGTAAGCTGGAAGTTGAGCTTTGACTTCCTCTTCAGGCATGCCTTTGAGCGTCGCCAGATAGGTGAGGCAGCGTTCCAGTGGCACGTCCTGATATAAGCCGCGCTCCTCAGGCAGGTAACCGATGCGATTTTTCTTATCCTCATCCATCGCCCCGCCCAGAACCTCTACTTTTCCGGCATCTGGCTTATAAATGTCTAAGATGATTCGAATGGAAGTCGTTTTGCCTGAACCATTTGGCCCAAGCAGCCCGAAGATTTCTCCCGGTCGTACCTCAAAGGAGACATCCTTAACGGCCTGCGTCTGTCCGAAATATTTTTGAATGTGCTGTACATTAATGGCTGAATTCATGTCTGCTCCTTTTGAATCGAAAATAAGTTTACCACCTGACGGTGGCCGGAACGATAGATTTCATAGGGTTTGGGTAAGCAACGAGAAAAAACCACAGCTGGAAGAAGAAAAAGACCCTCGCTGTGTATCTGGCGAGGGTCTTTCAAACTTGATTTAAGAAGGCTTACTCTTTTTCGTACGGAATACCTTCTGCAGCTGGCGCTTGACCCTTGCCGATGAAACCGGCCAATACGATCATCGTAATGAGGTAGGGAGCCATTGCCATGAACTGCGGCGGAATGGCGCTGCCCAACAGAGAAAGCTTCGACCCGATGGCATCGGCGAAGCCGAAGAGTAGCCCGGCCCCCAGTGCCCCGATCGGGTTCCAGTTGCCAAAGATCATTGCGGCCAGGCCGATAAAGCCTTTACCGGCCGTCATTCCTTCATCAAAGCGGCCGACTGAACCGAGGGTGAAGAAAGCCCCGCCGATGCCGGCCACCAACCCCGAAAGCAGAATGCCCATGTAGCGGGTGCGGATAACATTAATGCCGAGGGTGTCCGCTGCCTTGGGGTGCTCGCCGACTGAGCGTAGGCGCAAACCCCAACGGGTCTGGAAAAGCGCAACCTGAAGTACGATCAGGATCACCAGCATCAGATAGACGAACAAATTGGTGTTGAAGAGAATTGGGCCAATGAATGGGATATTGGCCAGGCCGGGGATTTGGATGCGGCTGAACATGGGCGGGTTATTAATCGCTTCGTTATGCTGGAGAAACTTTTGGGAAATAAAAGCGGTCATTCCGGCGGAGAAAATGTTGATCACCGTGCCGGAAATAGTTTGGTTCACTTTGAACTTGATGGAAAGCACACCGTGGATCAGCGCCAACAGCATGGCCGACAGCACACCGCCGAGAAGGCCAAGCCAGGGGTTGTGGGCAATGCTGCCGGTGAGGGCCGCAACCATGGAAGACATCAGCATCATGCCCTCAATGGCGATGTTGATGATGCCGCTGCGTTCCGCTAAAATGCCAGAAAAAGCGCCCAGCGTGATCGGTACGGCCAGCATCACTGCGCTGGAAAGCATTCCGCCCAGATTAAGCGATTTACCCGCGGCCTGCCAGATCAGGAAGCTGAAAACAAGAAACAGACTGCAGGCACCCAATGCGGCGTTGGTCCAGCGCCCATAGCCCCGAATGAACGCAAAGAGACCAACTAAAATGCAAATGGAGGCCAAAATGATCAACGCTAGCTGAGAGGGGAGCACCCAATCGGCCATCTGGCCGACGTCAATGCCACCGGGCGTCATTACGAACCGGGTGGTCACTGAAGCCGGCAGGGTAAAAGCGAAAACGATCAGGATGAAAAGCCCGATGAGCAGCTCGGCGATGCCGGTGAAAGTCCTGCGCGCCCGAGAGACTTCGAATACTTTTTTGTGCTGAATGATCTGCGTTGAGGCCGACATTATTTACCTCCCCAGCCGCTGAGGAAGACGGTTTCTTCTTCTTTTTTAGGCTGTTTGATGTGATAAATCGCCCGGATGATGGCAGGTGCGGCGACGAACATCAAAATGATGGCTTGGATGACATCCACAATATCAATCGGAATGCCGGAGACAACCATCATCCTTGTGGCCCCGTTACGCAGGGTTCCAAACAGCAGTGAGGACAGAATCACCCCGACCGGGTGATTGTTGCCGATCAGGGCCAGCGCGATACTGTCGTACCCGTACCCGGAGGAGAGGCCTAGCGCCATGCTGTGGTTGACTGCCAAAATTTGGTTGGCGCCTGCCAGGCCGGCCAGCGCGCCGGAGAGGGACATGGCCACGATAATAGAATTGGTCGTATTCAGACCAGCGTATTTGGCCGCGCGCGGGTTGGTGCCCACCGTGCGCAGGTTGAGGCCCCAGGTCGTTTTAAAAAGCAGCCACCAGATTAGCCAGGCTGTTGCCAGGGCGATAAAAAACCCAAGATGAAAGCGGATGGGCGACTGGAAAAACTGAGGGATTTGGGCGGATTTTTCAATGATCGGGCTGATTGGCATGCCACCAGAACCTTCACGCGTCATCGGGCCGGAAAGCAGCCACTCTGTCAGGCGGAAGGCGATCCAATTCAACATGATGGTATTAATGACCTCATGCCCGCCGGTTTTGGCTTTGAGGAGGCCAGGGATGAACCCCCAAAACGCACCACCTGCTGCGCCAGCCAGCAATGCCAACGGCATATGGATGTAGGGAGGAAGCCCTTTGATGGCGTACCCAACATAGGTGGCACAGGCTGCGCCGATGAACAACTGCCCTTCAACGCCAATATTAAACAAGCCTGAACGGAAACCCAAGGCAACCGCCAGGCCGGTAAAAATGTAGGGTGTGGCCTGAACCAGGCTTTCCAAAAAAGGATTGATCGCCATGCGAATTTCTTTGGCATCGCCCATGCGCAGCGCATTAAAAATGCGCACCGGGTCGCCCAAAGAACCGGTAAAGAGGGCTTGATAGGCCGTGCCGATCTGCCGGAAAGCGGTGATAAACCCTTTGCCGATTGATTCACCAAATGCCGCGTAAACTTCGGGGCTGGTTACCGCGATAAGGATGGCACCCACCAACAGACCGGTAAAAATTGCCAGAAGGGGGATCGAAATGGTGCTCCAAAAGCTCTTTTTATGGGGTCCTTCGGTTGGTGGTTCGTGGTTGAGCGCGTTGATGACTTCTTGAGAGAAATCTGTCTGGGTATTCTGTGAGGTTTTCAAAGCAGCCCCCATTAAAAAGTAGCTTCGGTCAGCGTTTCCTCAGCGGAAACTGCCGGAGCTTCAGGAATGACGCCTGCCATCAGCAGGCCAATATATTCTTTGGTGATGCCCTTATTGGGCACAATTGCAATGATTTTGCCGCGGTACATGACGGCGATCCGGTCCGAAAGCTCCATGATTTCATCCAATTCAGGAGAAACCAGCATAATCGCGCAGCCTCCATCCCGCTGTTGAACGATGCGTTTATGGATGTATTCAATCGAACCCACATCCAACCCACGGGTAGGCTGGGAGGCGACCAGGAACTGAATTTCGCGCGAGAGTTCCCTGGCGATGATGACCTTCTGCTGGTTGCCGCCCGAAAGTGACCCTACTGGCGTCATCGGGCTCGGCGTGCGAATGTCAAAGTCTTTAATCAGCTGGGTTGCGTTTTTAAGAATCACGTCGTATTGCAGAATGATCCCTTTGGAGAATGGCGGCTGGTAATAAGTGCAAAGCACCAGGTTTTCAGCTACAGGGAATGGCAATACCAGGCCATCGGCCTGGCGATCTTCCGGTACGTGCGCACTGCCAAGCTCCGTGATTTGACGTGGGCTGAAACGGGAAGCATCTTTGCCCAGCAGCATAATATGCCCGCTGGTGGCCCGCCTGAGGCCGGTGATCGCTTCGACCAGCTCGGTCTGACCATTGCCCTGCACACCCGCAACGCCAAGAATCTCACCAGCGCGGATTTCAAAACTAACGTCGTCCACCATCACGTTTTGGAAATTATCTGTGACCAGCAGGCTATTCACCGAACAAATGACTTCACCCGGGTGACTTTCATGTCTTTCTACCACCAGGTTCACTGCCCGTCCAACCATCATGGCGGCCAGGGTGTTTTTGTCTGACTCCTCTGGCAGGGCTTCTCCGACGACCTTGCCGCGGCGGATAACCATGATGCGGTCAGACACGGCCAACACTTCGCGCAGCTTGTGGGTGATAAATATGATGGATTTCCCCTGGTCAGCCAACGTCCGCATGATCAAGAAGAGCTCGTCG
This sequence comes from Anaerolineaceae bacterium, assembly GCA_034430195.1. GTDB lineage: Bacteria > Chloroflexota > Anaerolineae > Anaerolineales > Anaerolineaceae > Mesolinea. The sequence goes on from DAOUFF010000059.1 coordinate 52,532, forward strand.
GATTCCTGTGGCGTTAATACCGCGGTCGGCTCATCAAAAATCAAAATTTCCGCGTCGCGGTAAAGAAGTTTAATAATTTCTACGCGCTGCTGTACCCCGACCGGCAGGTCGCGAACCCGGGCATCCGGATCAACCGCCAGATTAAATCGATCGGAGATGTCTCGGATTTTTTGGGCAGCTTTTGAGCGTTCCAAAAAACCGAATTGTCGAACCGTTTCTGCGCCCAACATAACATTCTCGGTGACGGTGAAAACCGGGATGAGCATAAAATGCTGATGAACCATGCCCACGCCGTGGCTGATGGCATCAATCGGAGAGTTGATGGTGGCCTTCTCTCCATTGATCAGAACTTCGCCTTCATCCGGCTGATAAAGGCCGTAAAGGATATTCATTAGGGTGGTTTTGCCAGCGCCATTTTCTCCTAAAAGGGCCAGGATTTCGCCTTTTTCCAGCTTCAGGTCAATATGGTCGTTGGCTAACACTCCCGGAAAAGATTTGGTAATACCGCGCAGTTCAAGAATAGCAGTCATAGATAACCGTCCGGAAAAAACTGGGTAATTTGGTTTATCTTACCACAGCTTAAAATAAGAAACGGACTGGTTTTTTGACCAGTCCGTTTCAGGAAAGCTTGAGTCTTTTACTTCAGAACAATTGTGCCGGCAATGATGTCAGCCTTCAGCTGCTCAACTTCGGCTTTGAGTTCAGCAGAGACGAGGCTGTCCAGATCGTGGAACGGAGCGATTTGCACACCATTGTTTGCCAGGGTACCAACCACATTGCCGCCGGTGAAGGTGCCATCAATGACGGATTTAATTACCTGTTTGGTGGTGGAATCCATCATTTTCATGACCGAAGTCAGTGTGATTGAGGCGTATTCAGGGCTGGTGAGGTACCAGTCTGAGTCTACACCGATCAGGTAGCCGCTGCCACGTTCGACGATTGCTGCAGCTGCGCCCAGACCAACGGGGCCGGCCACGGGCATGATGATATCGGCGCCCTCATCCAACAGAGAGACAGCCAATTCACGGCCCTTCTGCTGATCGTCAAAGGTATTGGTGAAGAGGCCTTTGGTGTCATCGTTCAAATCCCACCCGAGAACTTCCACAGCGGTTCCGTGTACTTCATTGTACTTGGCGACGCCTTCAGCGAAGCCTTTCATGAAGATGGTCACAGTGGGGATGGGCAGACCACCGAAGGTTCCGACTTTGCCGGTCTTGGTCACGCCAGCGGCGACATAACCCGCCAGGTAGGCGGCTTCATCGGTTTCGAAGATCTGGCCGACGATGTTGCTGACAGCAGGGTCATAGGAGTAGTCGACAATGGAGAACTTGAGGTCGGGGTTGGCTTCGGCTGTGGCCTTGGTGGCATCACCGATCAGGAAACCGACAGTGACGATCAGATCACATTTTTCCTCGACGAATGCGTTCAGGTTCTTCTCATAATCCGCAACTTCCTTGGATTCAAGATATTTGCCTTCGATCCCGTACTCGGTGATGGCATCCTGAATACCTTTCCAGGCGGTGGCGTTGAAGGATTTGTCATCAATACCGCCGGTGTCGGTGATCTGGCAGACTTTGATCTTGGTCTCGGCTGGCGCTTCAGTCGTTGTAGCGCCGCATGCGGCCAGGAGCAGGCTGCTGATGATCAGCATTGACAGAATAACTGCTAACTTTTTACTCATTTTTCTTTATCTCCTCGTTAAGAAAAAACGGTTTATCCTCTCTGTGAGAGGCTGCACTTATAAGTATAGTTTACCAGAGTTCATTTCGCAAGGTTACTTTCGCCCGCACTGGCAGCTTCATCGCTAATCTGTGGCGGTGAATCGACCGCTTCTCCAGCTTTCATGCCAAGAATGGATATCAGTGCCAGGGTCATAAATATCGGGCCGATGATGAAGATGGAAGCGTAGTTATTCCCTGAGAGCTTCACAATCCACCCGTTGATATTTGGGCCGGCAATCGCTGCCAGAGTCGAAAACAAGTAGTACAGCCCGGTGAAAGTGCCGATTTGGACCGCGTTCGTCAGGTCGACGACCACCGGCAGCGAGTTGATGTTGATTAAAGCCCAACCCAAGCCGGCAATGATTAACATCAGTCCAACCACGGGTACTGGCCCCAGGACCGGAACGCTGAAAAGAACCTTAACTTGGGTTTCGGCTGGGATGAAAAAGATGGAAAGCATGATCAAAATCATCACGACCAACCCTATAGCAATGGTGCGCTTGCGTCCAATCTTCCCGCCGATGAAGCCGGCTGGCAGGGCCATGATCACGAACGCCAGCGAATTGAGCGTCAGGATGGCCACACTGTCTGCTTCGGGCATGCCCAAGGATTTGTTAGCATACAATGTCATGAAAGTTTCAATGGCGTTCATCGCGACGAACCAGAAAAAAATGGCCAGGAAGATGCGGATGGCATTGTGTTGCCGCTCGCGGAAAATTTGCCCGAGGCTTTTCCACAAATTGGGTTTTTCCAGGTTCGGGTTTTCATCGTAAATTTTGGGTTCGCGAACAAAGGCAAACACCATCAGCACCCCGACCAAGACCAGAATTCCCGCCAGCCAAAAGGGGTAAGCCGGGTTGAGGCGGTATAGCCTGGAGCCAATCAAAAAGGCCATGATCGAACCAATCCCGCCCATGAAGTTGATCACGCCGTTAGCCTGCGATCTAAATTTGGATGGGGTAACATCCGGCATCAGTGCCACCACCGGCGTCCGCCAGATGGCCATGCTGAGCATGAACGTAATGGTGCAGGCGAAAAAGAGCGGCAGGCGAGCTGCGTCCGGCACGTTGAATGCCGGCAAAGCCACGAGTGGGGCAAAAAAGAAGGCGATCGCGGCAATCGGAGCGCCAACAAGCATAAAGGGCAGGCGCCGGCCAACCTTGGTGCGGGTGCGATCGGAAATCGAGCCAATCGCCGGCTGAATGAACAGCGCTGCGATGTTATCCAGCGTCATAAAAAAACCAATCATGGCTGGGTCCAGGTTGAAACGGTTTGAAAGGAACAAAGGAACGAAGGAGTTGTAGACCGACCAGGCCACCATCACGCCAAAAAAGCCAAAACCTAATAAGAATGTCTTCGGGTAATCCAGTTTTTCCTGACTCATTAATCCTCCTGTATGAGATCATCTTGACTGCTCTGACTGAGTTTATCGTTGATGTATTCTTCGATGGTGGTCTGATCCTCCTCGCTTAAAGGTATTTGCTGCAGCAATTCCGGCCGTTGCTCCAGGGTGCGGATGAGAGCCTGGCGGCGCTTCCATTTCATTTGTTCACCCAGGTTTCCGTTCAGCAGAATGTCTGGCACCTTCCAGCCACGAAAATCGTCCGGTTTGGTGTATTGCGGGTATTCCAGCAGCCCCCAGTCACCAAAGGAGTCGTCATTGGGGGCGTCTTCGTCACCCAGCACGCCCGGCTGCAGGCGGGTGATGGCATCCAGGATGACCAGGGCTGGCAATTCGCCGCCGGTGAGCACGTAATCGCCAATGGAGAGCGCCCGCGTGGCGAGGTGCTGCCGGATGCGTTCGTCAAAGGTTTCATAGCGCCCGCTGATGAAGGCCAGATGGTCTTCAGCCGCCAGCTCTCGGGCGATTTTTTGATTAAAAACCTCGCCTTGCGGGCAGAGTAAGATCACCGGGCAGTTTGGAGGGGAGCCCAAAACAGATTCCACTGCGTTGAATAGCGGTTCTGCTTTCATCACCATGCCGCCGCCGCCACCATAGGGGGTATCGTCGGTCGTGTGGTGTCGGTCGGTAGCCCAATCGCGGATGTTGTGGGTGCGCACTGTCAGTATATTTTTTTGAATGGCGCGTTTGATGATCGAAATATCGAGATAGGGTTGAAAAACTTGCGGAAAGAGACTAAAAATATCCACCAGCATTTTAAGATTTTATCATAGCCAGATCCAGAAAACAGGGCTGGCTAGCTGCAGTACTGGTGGGGATTGAACAACCTTTTACACGTTTTCGGTGATTGACCGGAATTTTATAATAATGATAATATCAGTTTATGTATTTACGAGGGAGCAAGCTTTCACTGAAATCAAAAAAACACCGGCCAAATACCTGGCTGGTATTATTCCTTTTAACCATCATCGGAGGGTTGGTCTATTTCAATGTGATGGTGATCCCCAACATCGCGCCGCCGCTCGTGCCAACCCCCACACCCACGCGCGACCCGGCCTCGTATGCCACGGAAGCCGATTCACTCTCCGCCGAAGGTAAATTTATCGCCGCCATCGACACGTACAAGCAGGCCATCAATGCCGCACCGCAAAATGCGGATAATTATCTCAAGCTCGCCCGCCTGCAAATTTATGCCATGCAACTTGAAGAAGCCCAGGTGAATGCTGAAAACGCCATCCTGTTGGATAATACCCGCCCCGAAGCTTACGCGCTCTTGGGATGGGCAAAGGGCTTTCAGCAAAATTATCTGGAAGGGGAAGTGGACGCCCGCCGGGCAATTGAACTGGACCCGAACAATGCTTTAGGGCATGCGGTTTATGCCTACCTTTTGGGGCTGCGGGTAGAAGCCGGCCTCGAAGAGCTGGATACAGTCGACAAAGCCATTGAAGAATCGCGCACAGCGCTGGCGCTGGACCCGGGCCTGCTGGAAGCACATTGGGCGCGCGGTTATATATTGGAGATCACCAGCAACTATGCCGAGGCGGTTGAACAGCTGCAGGCCGCCATTCAGATCAACCCCAATATTTCTGCCCTGCACATGGCCCTCGGGCGCAATCTGGTCACGCTGGGAGAGCTGGACCAGGCGGTTTTCGAGTTTACCAAATCGTACTCACTCAACCCAACCAGCCCAGACCCAAACCTGTTTATTTCACGGGTATATGGCATGTTGGGTGAGTGGGAAAAAGGCATTCAGTACGGCGAACTGGCCTTGAAGGACGGTCCGACGGACCCCAATCTTTATGCCAACCTGGGCACCCTCTATTACCGCAAGGGACAGTACAACCAGGCCATTGATTACCTGCAGATCGCGGTTCAGGGTGGCCTTTCAAAAGACGGCCAGGCGGTGAACGGAATTCCGCTGGAATACAAAACCTCTGTCATCGAGACCTACAGCCGCTATGGTCTTTCGTTGGCGAAGGTCAACCGCTGCAATGAGGCCGTGGCTGTTGCGAATGGCATGCTGCAGACGATCGCTGATGACCCGGACGGTGTGTTTAATGCCAATGAGATTATCCGCATCTGTGAAGAGAATCTTTTAAATCCGCCGACCGAAACGCCAGCCCCAACGGCGACAATCGTCACTGGACCGACGGCAACACCTACAGTAACGCCTTTACCTTGATCCATTTATGTACATCCAGGAACGAAAAAACTTATTCCATAACCCCAGAAAGCAGTCCAGTCCGTACCGGGTGATGATTTTGCTGGTCATCATCGTCCTCTTGATTTCGGTGCTGCGCAGCTACGCCCGCGGGGAGATTTGGCCGCCTCTGGTGCCAACCCCGACGCCCACCCGAACGGTCAATTCATTTGTGATTGAGGGCAGCATGCACTTTCAGGCAGGTGACCTGAACAAGGCGATTGAGGCTTACCGCAAGGCAATCGCATTGGAACCCACCAACACCAGCATCATGGCGGAGCTGGCCCGCATCCAGGTGTATTCGTCCAACACGCTGACTACGGATCAGGAGCGACGCGACCGGCTGAGCGAAGCCTTGAAGGTGATTGACCAGGCCAAAGCGTTGGAGCCGAATAATTCGAACGTCCTGGCAATCCGCGCCTTCGTGCTGAATTGGTACGCAGACCCAACTCTGGCTGGCGCAGAAGCGAAAACCAGGCAAAATGAAGCCGAATCGGAAGCGTTGATGGCCCTCCAGTTGGATAGCACCAACACACTGGCGCTAGCTTATTACACCGAGATCCTGACCGATGAGTTTAAGTGGGATCAGGCGCAGGAATACATGCAGCAGGCGCTCGATCGTGGAGAAGATCTGATGGATGTGCACCGCGTGCACGCCTACCTGTATGAGGTGCTGGGTGAATACAGCCTGGCGGTGGATGAATACCTGAAGGCCATCGAACTCACGCCCAATTTGACCTTCCTTTACAACTCGGTCGGCCGACTGTATCGTCAACTGCAGGAATGGGATCTGGCGTTGGAGTATTTCGACAAAGCTGCCCGCTTGAACGAGCAGCTGGGCATCAAAGACCCAATCCCTTATATGGCGATTGCCAATACATACATCCGCATGCCCGAAGCCAGCCCGATGTTGGCGGCACGTAACGCCTACAAGGCCCTGACGCTCAATCCATATAACCCGGATACCTACGGCCAGGTCGGGGTCATTTACTACCGTGCCCGCAACTATGAGGGCTCCATCCCGGCCTTGCAGTGCGCCGTTGTGGGCTGCGACGCGCTGGTCTCGTGCCAAGCGCGTGAGGAAGACCCCTGTGTGGAGTCGATCGCGCTGACCGGGCTGCCGCTTTCAGATACGACCGTCCTCTATTACTATACCTATGGTTCCGTACTGGCCGGCCTGCACCGCCCTGGGGATGATTACTGTACGCGGGCTGCAGACATCTTTCAGATCATTCGCGCCAGTTATGCCAGCGACCCAGACATCATGGGCATTGTTGAGGCAGGTGAAGAGATCTGTGCCGGCAGCAATTGATGCTGCGATTGTAAAAGAAATATTAGAAGTTCCCCTTCCGGCTTGACGAATCGGACCCGTAAGTTTATGATTACATTGTTAGCACTCTCATTCAAAGAGTGCTAAAAAATGCGAAAAAAACATTCAATCTTATTGGAGGATGATATGACAATTTCGATCAAACCGTTGGGAAGCCGTCTGGTAGTTGAACCAATCGAGCAGGAAGAAGTTACCGCTGGCGGCATCGTGCTGCCTGAGACTGCCAAAGAAAAGCCTCAAAAAGGCAAAGTATTGGCCACCGGCCCTGGTGACCGCAATGATAAAGGCGAGCGTGTGCCGTTGGACGTCAGTGTAGGCGATACTGTGTTGTTTGCCAAATACTCCGGCACTGAAATCAAATACGATGGCAAGAAATTGTTAATCCTTCGCGAGAGCGACATCCTCGCGATCCTTTAATTCATCATAGAAATTACTGAAGGAGCATAACTTATGGCAAAGCAATTAGTTTTTGGAGATGAAGCCCGCCGTTCGCTTAAGACCGGTATTGATACCGTGGTCAACGCAGTCGCGACCACACTCGGCCCCAAGGGGCGCAATGTCGCGCTGGATCGTAAATACGGGTCCCCGACCATTACTCACGATGGCGTGACTGTGGCCAAAGAGATTGAACTGGAAGACCCTTATGAGAATATGGGTGCCCAGCTGCTTAAAGAAGCTGCCACCAAGACCAATGACATCGCCGGTGATGGTACCACGACCTCAACTGTTTTGGCGCATGCCATTGTGAGCGAAGGCTTGAAGAACCTGGCCGCCGGCGCAAATCCGATGCTGCTGAAGCGCGGCATCGAGGCTGCTGCCAAAGCCGTCTCCGACTCGATTCATGAACAGGCAATTGACATCACTACCAAGGAAGAAATCGCTTCCGTGGCTACCATTTCTGCCCAGGACGAACAGATCGGCAACCTGATTGCAGACGTGATGGACAAAGTGGGCAAAGACGGCGTCATCACTGTTGAAGAATCCAAAGGCCTCGAATTTGAGACCGAATATGTGGAAGGTATGCAGTTTGACCGTGGCTACATTTCACCTTACTTCGTGACCGACACCGAGCACATGCAGGCTTCCATCGCGGATCCTTACATCCTAGTCTACGACAAGAAAATCTCCGCTGCGGCCGACATCGTGCCGCTGCTCGAAAAAGTAGTGCAGGTTGGCAAGCGCGAGCTGATGATCATCGCCGAAGATGTAGATGGCGAAGCCCTGGCGACCCTGGTGTTGAACAAACTGCGTGGTATGTTGAATGTCATCGCCGTCAAGGCCCCTGGCTTCGGTGACCGGCGCAAGGCCATGCTGCAGGATATTGCCGTGCTGACCAATGCCACCGTGATTTCGGAAGAAACCGGCCGCAAGCTTGAAACCGCGACGATCGAAGACCTCGGCCGCGCTGAAAAAGTCACGACCGACAAAGACAACACCACCATCGTTGGCGGCAAAGGCGATCCGAGCGCAATCAAGGGTCGCATCGAACAGATCCGGGTCGAGATTGAGAACACCACCAGCGACTATGACCGCGAAAAACTGCAGGAACGCCTGGCCAAGCTTTCGGGCGGTGTCGCCATCATCCGGGTTGGTGCTGCCACCGAAACGGAACTGAAAGAAAAGAAGCACCGTGTTGAAGACGCGCTTTCAGCTACCCGCGCTGCGGTGGAAGAAGGCATCGTTCCGGGCGGCGGCGTCGCATTGATCAATGCCATCCCCGCGGTGGCGGCCATCAAGATGGACGCTGAGGACGCGCAGATTGGCGTCAACATCGTGCGCAATGCGCTGGCAGTGCCCATGCGCCGGATCGTAGAAAATGCCGGCAAAGACGGCTCAGTGGTTGTCGAGACCGTGCGCCAGAAGCAGGAGTCTGAAGGCAACAAACACATTGGTTACAACGTGCTGACCGAAGCCTATGGCGACCTGGTCAAGGGTGGCGTTATTGACCCCGCCAAAGTCACCCGCGGTGCGCTTGAAAACGCAGCCTCCATCGCCGCGATGATTCTGACCACTGAAGCGCTGATCACAGACATTCCTGAGAAAACCCCGGCGACACCTCCGATGCCGCAAGGTGGCATGGATTATTAAGAATAGACCGTTTGACGCAAAGGGTGGGGCGAAATCTTCGCCTCACCCTTTTTGTTTAATATGTTCCGCGGTAAAGTATGTATATCCGGATTCGATCACAAGCGTTTACTGAGTAAAATTAGCTAACGACAAAGAAGGGAATTAATTTTATGGAAATATCACCAGAAATGAAAAAGCAGCTCCTGCGTTTTCAGCAGGATGAAATTGACGGACATAGCATTTACGAAGGCCTCTCCAAACAAGTTAAAGATGCACATAACAGTGAAGTTATTGCCAAAATGGCGCGGGATGAGATGTTTCACTACCAGGTCTGGCAGCGTTACAGCGGCGAAGATGTCAAACCCAACAAAACCAAGAAGTTTTTCTACCTTTTAGCCAGCCGGCTTTTCGGGTATACATTTGGGATCAAGCTGCTCGAAAAAGATGAAAACAACGCTTCTGCGGGTTATGAACCCTATAAGGCGCTCTACCCCGAGTTGGATCAAATCATTCGGGATGAAGACGCGCACGAAGCCAATTTGATCGGGATGTTGGATGAAGAAAGCCTGAAGTACTCCGGCTCGGTGGTTTTGGGGCTTAACGACGCGTTGGTCGAGCTCACCGGGACGCTAGCCGGCCTGACGCTCGCCTTCCAGGACACGAACCTGATTGCGCTTTCGGGTCTGATTACTGGTATTGCCGCCGCCCTCTCGATGGCTGCTTCTGAATTCCTTTCAACTTCTTCAGAAGAGACAGAAAAGAAACCTGGCAAAGCTGCTCTCTATACGGGAATTGCCTACATTGTCACCGTGGCACTGCTGATTCTACCCTACCTGGTTTTTAAGAATTACTTCATCTCGCTTGGCGTCATGCTGGCCATCGGCATCGCTGTCATTGCACTTTTCAATTTCTATGCGGCCATCGTCCGGGATGAATCATTCATCAAACGCTTCACCCGTCAGGCTGGCATCAGCCTGGGGGTGACCGCGATCAGTTTTGGGATCGGCTTCTTGGTACGCGGGATTGGGGTCGGATAAACCGGCCAGCCAACGATTAGAAACCCCCAGCAGGCGTACTTGAGAGGAACTGAGTATAATTGCCGCTATGCTGAAACACAAAACAATCAGAAAACAGTGGCCATGGGTCGTGATCACCCTGGCCATTGTTTTAAGCGCCTGTAACCCATTGGCAGGCAGTGAAACCGTCACCGCCAGCGCTACGCCAGCCCTGCCGACGCTGATAATGGTTACTCAGACCGCGACCGCCGCTCCCGCGCCTACCAGCGTACCGCTGGCTGCCAGCGTGGCTGGGGAGGGGATCCCGCTCTCGTACTTTCAAAACGAAATGACCCGTTACCGGGACGCGCTCCCTCAAAATGAACCCGCTCCGTCCGATACGGAAATCCAGACTCTGGTCTTGAATTACCTGGTTGACCAGTTACTTCTGGCACAGGCAGCCCGCGATTCCGGCCATGGCCTGAGTGACCAGGATTTACAGGCGCGGATTGACCAGCTATTGGCGCAATTGGGGTCCGGAAGCGCCCTGACCAACTGGATGAGCGCCAATCATTACGATGACGCAGAATTCCGCCTTTCCATCCGTTTGGCAGCAGATGCTGCCTGGCAGCGGGATCAGATCATCAACGCTGTGCCAGAATCGGTTGAGCAGGTGCGTGCGCGCCAGATCTTCACTGAAACGCTGGAGGAAGCTGAAGGTGTGCTCACCAGCCTGCAGTCTGGCACCTCGTTTGACAAATTGGCTTGGGAATACAATCCGGAGACTGGCGGAGAACTGGGCTGGTTCCCGCGCGGTTATCTGCTTTTTCAGCCAGTGGAAGATGCCGCCTTCGCTTTGGCAGAAGGCACCTATTCCGAAATCATTCAGTCCGAAATTGGATACCACATCCTTATGGTCATTGCCCATGAGGATGCCCACCCGCTGACAACCGATGCACGGCTCAGCCTGCAGAGCAAGGCTTTGGAAAATTGGCTGCAGACCCGCCGAAATGAAACTGATATCCAGATTTTGATTCCATGAGCAACGCCAGGCCGCCGCGGACAAGCCGATCCAATTCCCGGAGCAGCCGCCCGATGGCAGTGCCGGCCCGGCCTGCAAATCAAAACTCAGGCTGCTCAGGTATCGGCGTGGCAACGGCAGTGATGGCCGTGATCCTGGTTTTGCTTTTGATGCTGCTTGGTATCATTCCTTCGCCCTTGGGGAACGCCGAAAGCACTCCCGCTGCGAGCGCCACACCGCCAGCCGGCAGTACAACCCTCCCGCTGGACTCTACGCCCGGGCCTGCGGACACGCCAACAGCCACCCCAACCCTCCAGCCCACATCCACGGCCACCGCAACCGCGACCATTACCCCGACGACCACTGCCACACCAACCGAAAAACCGATGCCCTTCGTGCTGCGTGGAACGCCGCAGGGTTACCCTAACGCGCTGCTGCACGCGCAGTACAGCTGCGAAGAGTATCTATTCATCGGCGGAGAAATATGGGACCTGCGCGAGTCGCCGGTGCTTGGCATCACGGTGCGCCTGGGAGGAACTTACGGCGCTGAGACGGTGGAAATGTCCGTCCAATCTGGCGACATACCACTTTATGGCAAATCCGGGTTTGAGTTTGTCTTGAAAAACAAGATGATTTCAGAAGAGAATCTTTACATCCAACTTTTTGACGAGAATGGGCAGGCGCTTTCTTCTCGCTCCTATCTGCCGGTCAGCGATTCCTGCGAAGCCAACCTGATTATTGTCAATTTCAAACAGGTACGCTAACCGATAGCGGGTCACGCGCTCCGGCGCGGCTGGATGGGGAGCATGCTGCCCGAGTGCAGCAGGCCTGAGAGCGGCTGCGACCGCAGCGGCAGAATGCGGCTGTTGCTGAAATAATCGAAACTGAAGGTGGTCATTTCGCCAGCCTGTTTATCCGGGATTGGCATCAGGCGGGCAGTCAGGGGCTTGTTCAAGCGCAGCGCCAGGGCAGCCAGGTCCAGCAGCAGCGGTTCAAGCGCTTCTGCACTGGTATCACCCGGCAGGGGGATTACATCTAGACCGGTGCCGCAGACTGACGAGAACATGAGCAGGTCTTGAATGCTCAAGCTGCCATCATCTGCCCGGGCAGCAATGCTACTGTCTTCCAATACAGGCAGCATCAGGCCGTTAAACCCCGTGCGCTTGAAGCGCGCCTGGTCGAGTGTGCTGGTCAAGAAGGCGCAAGCTGCCAGGCTTCCGGGCAGCCCAAAAGCCGGCAAACCCAGCGCTTCCAGTGCTCGGGCGATTGAGTCAAGCTCCGCAGGAAAAGGCGCCAAAGTAAAATCGATCCCTTTAAATTCATAATTGTAAATTTGGGCCAGTTTTTCGCCCAGCTCGGCCAGGTGCTGTGCCCGGCTTTCCACCTGGTTGATGAGATCCTCTCGGGCTTGCAGCAGAGTGGCTGCGTTTTCAAATACCGCTAGCGCCAGGTCTGCGCCCTGGATGGCGAAAGCGAAGGCGGGCCGGCCAGGCGTGCCGTAAGCAGCCGGGAAGAACGGTGCGTAAGGCGGCACGTTCGCCAGGGCGCAAAATCGCAGGTTGGCAAAGCCATCTTTTTCCTGGCGGGCCAAATCGGCGATGATTTGAGAACAGGCTTTAACCGCCGGCAGAGAAACTCCCTCACGGGTCGTGAGCATACCAGTTGCAAAAATTTGCGGAGCGGCTGCCAGCAGCTGCGGGATGAGTGTGTAATCTGGCAGCTGGTCTGGCAGGGCTGGCCCCACTGAAAGGTACTCAAACCCCTGGGCATGCGACTCGATCGCCAAAACCTGGGCAGCTGTCGGCAGCTGCGGCGCGGAAAGAAAGCTCGGAAACGGCTCAGTTGCCATCCGAAGGGACTCAACAGCGAACCCTTCATTTTCGAGGAGTGCCCGGGCATGCCGGGCAAAAATACCCAAATGTTCAAACAGCAGCCTGTTGGGTGGAAAGCCCACATCCGCAAAAACCGTGATGGAACGGATCTTCATCTCAGCGGCTCCTCTGGCGCAAGGCCTCGTAAAGCAGGATGCTGGTGGAGACGGCTGCGTTCAGCGACTCGTTTCTGCCGACCATCGGGATGCGTACCGTTTGGGTTGACAGGCGGGCACCTTCTGGGCTGATCCCCTGCGCTTCTCCGCCGATGATCAGGGCACAAGGCTGGCTAAAGTTCGCTACCCAGAGCGTCTGCCGGCCATCCATTTCTGCAAGAAAAACCGTCAGATGTTCGGTCAAAGCCGCAAGCGCCTCCCAGGGGAAGGACAGGATGGGCAGCCGGAAGTGAGCGCCCATGCCAGCCCGCACCACCTTTGGCGACCAGGCGTCCACGCTGCCCGGCGTCAGGCAGACGGCCTGGGCACCGGCAGCTTCAGCCGTGCGTAAAATCGTGCCCGCATTGCCAGGGTCGCGCAGTTGGTCCAGAATGACCAGCAGCGTGAGTGGATCGGGAATTTGAGTAGGCGGGATGTCGAAGACGGCCAACATGCCCTGTGACGATTCGGTATCGGCAAGGTCGTCAAACAGGTTCTCGGCTACAGCTGCTGCAGGGATCTGTGGTCCCAGCTGAGCGAGCAATTCCTCCACGCGTGGGCTGTGCGTGATTTTGTACAGCACCTCACGCGGCCTGCAGCCAGAGCTCAGCCCATCCTGAATGAGGCGAGCGCCTTCTGCGACAAAGGCAGTGTGTTTCTTGCGGGCTTTGGGCTGCTCCAAAAGGCTACGCACCAATTGGATGTGTGGATTGTGAGGGGAAGAGATGACGTCGGACGCTGCGTTTGGCATGGCCCCATTATAAGAGATTAAGGCTGGCTCGGTGTAATTTGGCGCGGCAAGACCTGAAGCGTGCCGTCGGGGGCAACCAGCATCAGGCTATATTGGAGTGTAAAGTGATTGCGCGCCTGAGGTAGCCCTGTACCCGGGTTAATGAAACGGTGGCCGTCCATCATTTCGTCGACCGCGAAATGAGTGTGGCCGTAGATGATCACATCAGCCTGCGGATAAAGCCTGGCAAGCGCTTTTTGATAGTAAAGATGTGTGCGTTTGTTGCCGGTGAGAAAAAGGTACAGGTAGTTGTATAAATAGTGGAACATGTTGATATGACCGTGGGAAAGGGTGAACCGCACGCCGTTGATTTCCGTGTGAATGGCCATCGGCAGGCGCTGGCGGCCCAGCCAGTCGCGGTTGCCCATCACGGCGTGCACTGGTGCAATGCGCGCCAATTCCTCAAGCACCTGTGGCCGCACCACGTCTCCAGCATGCAGGATGGCTTCGGGCTGATCGGCTTTAATTGCAGCCAAAAGTGCCGGGTCAAGCGCTTTCACCCGGTCGCCGACGTGCGTATCAGCCAGGAGGACGATTCGGTGCTCAGTGTACATCGTGGCGTGATTATATCAAAACCAGGAGCGGATTTGACTGCCGCCGAAATTAACCCCAGAGGGTTTTAGCCCAAAAAGGCTTAATCGTCATTGCGCAGGAACCCAAAGATGATCACCAGAATCAACCCAACGGCGCTCAAGGCCGCCATCGTCAGGCCCACTTTTTGGCTGTCAGCGAACATTTTATGCAAAAATGGCGGTTCCACGGTTGCCGTGGGAGTGGGGCGGAGGGTTGGAGAAGGCTGGGGGGTACGGGTGGGTCGGGCGGTGGTCGGGTTGGGTGTGATGCGCGTTGGCGTAGGCGTATTGTTGTTGGTCGGGGTAGGGGTGAAGGGCGGGCGAATGATCAGACGGGAGCCAATATAGACTTCCTGCGCCTCGGCACTGTTGCCGCTGTTGACCTGGATCTGGGAACAGGTCAGGCCGTAGGCCATGGCGATCGTCCAGCAGGATTCGCCTTCGCGCACAATGTGAATGATTGAGCCATCGGGGTTCGGGGTAGAAGTGATCACACCATAGTCGGGGGTAGCTTCTTGTGCAGCTGGGGCGGCCAGAGCTGAACCCGTGAACAGGAAGAAGACCACTGCAGGCAGCAGCAGGGCTGGGATGAGTCGGCGCAGCAATTTCATGGCGCTTATTATAGCTGTTTTGATCAAGCTGCGATTTGTCGTGTTTCTTCCAATCAATCCGAGTGCCCGGCGCATCAATGCTGGCCATGCTGCGCCCTCTGGCAGAAGGGCCGCAGGGTTGGTAGAATTAGTTTTGACCTTCCGAAAATGGGAGGACCCTGATTTTGGTGAGGTAGAGATATGTTGGACCTGAAGTTAATCCGTGAAAACCCTGAATTGATCCGCGAAGCTCTGACCAAGCGCCACATGGACACCCAGGTGGTTGATGAGGTTTTAGCGTTGGATGAAGAACGCCGCAGGTTGATCCTTGAAGCAGAGACCAGAAAATCTGAACGCAACGCGGTCAGCAAAGAAATTGGACAAATGAAATCAGCTGTTGAGCGCGAACAAAAAATTAGCGCCATGCGGGCGCTGGGTGATGAAATTTCTGCGTTGGACGAGAAACTGAAACAGGTGGAAGAAAACTTGAGGCTGACCGCAGCCGGCATCCCCAATATCCCCGACCCAGACGTCCCGCTTGGGCTGGATGACAAGGATAATGTGGTTATCCGTACCATCGGGGAGCCAAAACAGTTCGATTTTGACCCAAAGGCGCATTGGGACTTGGGCGTTGATCTGGGGATTATCAACTTCGAGGCCGGGGTCAAGCTGGCCGGCACGCGTTTTTACGTTTTGGAGGGGGCTGGTGCCCGTCTGCAGCGCGCATTGATTTTTTGGATGGTTGACCTGCACATCCGCCAGGGTTACCGCGAAATTTACCCGCCCTGGATGGTGCGTCAGGAGGTGATGTTTGCC
Source organism: Anaerolineaceae bacterium (assembly GCA_034430195.1). Lineage (GTDB taxonomy): Bacteria > Chloroflexota > Anaerolineae > Anaerolineales > Anaerolineaceae > Mesolinea. The sequence continues at coordinate 68,062 of DAOUFF010000059.1, forward strand.
TCGGGCCAGCTGCCCAAGTTTGCCGATAATCTGTACCACGATGCCGTGGAAGATTTTTGGATGGTGCCTACGGCCGAAGTTCCCCTGACGGGACTATATATGGGCGAAATCTTGGACGAACGGGACTTGCCGCTTAATCTGACCGCTTACACTGCCTGCTTCAGGCGCGAAAAAATGAGCGCCGGTCGGGATGTGCGCGGAATCAAACGTGGCCATCAGTTTGACAAGGTCGAGATGTACAAGTATTGCCTGCCGGAGCATGCTGCCGAAGAGTTGGAACGAATGGTGGCCGATGCTGAAGCCACCTGCCAAGCGCTCGGCCTGACTTACCGGGTTCTGCTTCAGTCGACCGGCGACCTCAGCTTTGGAGCCCATAAGACGTATGACGTGGAGGTTTGGGCACCAGGCTGCCAGGAATGGCTTGAAGTCTCATCAATCTCGAATATTGGCCAGTTTCAGGCCCGGCGAGCCAACATCAAATATCGGCCACAGGATGGCCGGCCGGCCCAGTTTGTCAATACGCTGAACGGCTCGGGCTTGGGTTTGCCACGCACCTTGATCGCAGTATTGGAAACCTATCAGCAGGCCGATGGCAGCGTGGCCATCCCCGACGTGTTGAAGCCTTACATGGGCGGGATTGAGGTCATACGGAAGCTATAGCCGCCGCCCAATGGGTCAGCACGCTCATTTTGGTGCTGACCATTGTCCTCAACCTGATTGGCTTTTTTGGGCTGTTTTTGGTCTTTTTTCCAGGCCTTACAGTCGCCTGGGTGGGTCAGCTCATTTGGGCAGTGTATGTCGGTTTTAACAGCGATGGCGAACCCTGGCAGTTTGGGCTGACGATTGGCATATTTGTGTTCAATACGATCATCATGCTGGTGGGCTCCTTTCTGGATAACCTGCTGATGGCCGGTAAAGCCCGGCAGCAGGGAGCCCCCTGGTGGGAAGTGGTGCTTTCCATCTTGGGAATGATCATCGGGGGGATCATTCTTACGCCAATCGGCGGATTATTGATCGCGCTGGCGATCATTTTTCTGTTGGAATATTTCCGGAATGATCAAGACAAGCAAAAAGCCTGGGAATCTACCAAGTCTATGGCCATCGGTGCGGGCACTGCGGCCGCCTTGCGGCTGCTGCTGTGCGCATTAATGATCGGGCTTTGGGCAGTGGTGATGATCTGGTTATAGCGCCCTAGCCGTAGGGATCGCGTTGAAGAATTTTTACATCGCATGGGGTAAAAGGCGGAAGTGTGCTTGAAACCTGACGCGCTGCTGGCGTTACTGGCGCGCCTGGCGGGCCAGATAGAGCGCGATCGAACCGGCCACTGCGGCATTCAACGATTCGATGTGGCCATACATCGGCAGGCGCAGCAGGTCGTCACATTTTTTTCGCACCAAATCGCGCAGGCCGGTGCCTTCGTTACCCACGACCAGCGCCAGACCGACCGACATACGCAGCTGTTCGGGGGTGCGCGAAGTGGGCGACTCGTCCAAACCGTACACCCACACGTCCAAAGTCTTTAAGCGATCGATGGCTTGCGCCAGGTTGTATTGGGCCACCAACAGGTGTTCCACCGCCCCGGAAGAGGCGTGTACCACGCTGGGGGTAATCTGGGCCGACTGGGCGAGAGGGATGATCACCCCGTGAACGCCCATTATGTCTGCTGTGCGCAGCAAAGACCCCAGGTTTTGAGGGTCCTGGATCAGATCCAATAAAAGGAAAAAAGGCGCTTCGGCTTGTTGCCGGCTAAAGGCGATCAGGTCTTCTAAAGCAGCATACGGATAGGCACTGACTTCCAGCGCCACGCCCTGATGGTGTGTGCTCACCTGATCCAGTTGTTCGCGAGAAGCCTCACGAACTGGCAGCCGCCTGGCCTGGGCTAACTTGAGGATCTCGGGCAGGTGACCTTCCGGGCGAACGTTGCGGGCAACCAGCAGTTGAAAAGGCTGCCGCCGATGTGCGCGCAGGGCTTCATAAACCGGGTTGCGGCCGGCAATCCATTCCTTCGCCATTACCCCCAACTCCAGCTAGTGCCGTCTTTGCCATCCTCAATCGTGACGCCAAGTGCTTTCAGTTCGTCTCTGACCTTGTCAGCTAGCGCCCAGTTTCGCTCGGCCCGCAGGTCAGCGCGCAGACGGATGAGCAACGCGATAAACGGGTCGGCTTTTGAATCGATAAACTCTTTTTCGGATAACTCCAACCCCAGTACGCTGGTGAGCTCATTGAAGACTTCCAAAGCTGGCGTAAGCTGGGCCTGAGTGGCGCCGTCGCTGCGGGCCTGGTTGATGGCGCGTACCAGGTCAAAGATGGCAGCCATTGCTCCGGAGGTGTTAAAGTCATCATTCATGCTCTCAATGAACTTTTGGCGCGTGATTTCGGCAGCTTCGCTCAGAGCGCGGGCAGCTTCAAGCGGAATGCCCGGGGTGCCAGGGGTGGCTTCCTTCTTGGCGGCCAGCAACCGACGATACGCCTGCTCTGATTGTTCGACAATCTCCTCACTGTAAGTGAGTGGCGAACGGTACGATCCGTTTAATACCAAAAGGCGCATCGTATCGCCGGGATGGGCAGCCAAAAAATCGTCAATGGCAATCATATTGCCAAGGGATTTCGACATTTTTTCAGACTTGAGGTTTAACATGCCGTTGTGCATCCAATAACGGGCAAATGTTCGCCCGGTAAGGGCTTCCGTCTGGGCGATTTCGTTTTCATGATGCGGGAAGATCAGGTCGTTTCCGCCGCCATGAATGTCGATTTGTTCGCCCAAGTGGTGCAAGTTCATGGCAGAACATTCGATGTGCCAGCCGGGGCGTCCTTTGCCCCAGGGGCTATCCCAGGCAGGTTCACCCGGTTTGGCGGACTTCCAAAGAGCGAAATCCATTGGGTGCTCTTTGCGGGTGTCGACCTCGATCCGCGCACCGGCATTCATCGTTTCCAGCCGGCGGCCCGAAAGCTTACCATAGTCGCGGTCTGAGGTGACGCGGTAATAAACGTCGCCATCCACCGAATAGGCAGCCCCTTTTTGAACGAGCGCTTCAATCATGCGGATGATCTGCGGCATTTCCTGCGTGGCCCGCGGGTTGATCGTTGCTGGTTTGATGTTCAAATGGTCCAGATCCGTTTGATAATTGTCAATGTATTTTTGCGCCAGTTCAAAGGGATCTGCGCCAATTTTGTTCGCTTTATCAATGATCTTGTCGTCCACGTCCGTGTAGTTCATCACGAAGCGCACGTCATAGCCCAAAAATTCCAGATAGCGGCGGACGATGTCAAAAACCAGCGCTGACATGGCGTGACCAATGTGGGCTTTGTCGTAAACCGTCGGGCCACAGACGTACATGCGGACTTTGCCCGCTTCAAGTGGGACAAAATCTTCTTTGGTACGGCTGAGGGTGTTATAAATCTTCAGTCCCATTTGATTACCTGCCTTTGACTGGCTCAGGCTTCGGGTTTGGCGAAAATCATTCGGCCAGCTGAAGTCTGTAGAATTTTTGTGACGGTCACCTCGATATCACTGTCGAGATATCGTTGGCCATTTTCAACCACTACCATTGTGCCATCATCCAGATAGCCAACGCCCTGGTTGTGTTCCTTGCCTTCCTGGATGACATGAATGTTGAAGGTTTCACCGGGCAGGAGGATCACCTTGACAGCATTGGCCAGGTCGTTAATGTTGAGGATCTTCACGCCCTGCAGCTCGGCAATGCGGTTCAAGTTGTAGTCATTGGTCAAGATGGGGCAATCCATCTGGCGGGCCAAAACGACCAGGCGGTCGTCCACCTCGCGCACGCCGGGTACGTCGATGTCAGAAATCACCACCGGCACGTCCTGGTTCTGCTGTAGTTCCGCCAAAACTTCAATGCCGCGCCGGCCGCGCTGACGGCGCAAGCTGTCAGCGGAATCGGAGACAAACTGCAGTTCGTTCAGGACAAAGCGCGGGACCAGCAGCGTGCCGCCCAAAAAGCCAGTCCTGGCGATGTCGGCAATCCGGCCGTCAATGATGGCGCTGGTATCCACCAGAATCCGGCGTTCATTTTCAGCCGGCAACGTTCCCTTGGTTCGCGCTTGTTTTTTGCTGGATGTATTTCCAAAAAAATTGGTGAAATCCTGACTGCGAGTGATAAAAAGCAGCGTGCTCAGGTAGCCAAACACGAAAACGCACACTACCGGCAGAATAGAGCTCAGCGGTTGAGGTAGCAGCGAAAGCGGGTAGGCTACGATCGCGGCCAAAATCAGACCGATCAACAAACCCACCAAACCGCTGATTAAAATCTGCGGTGAGGACCGATTAAAGGTCTTGCGCAGCGATTGGAGGGGCAGGATGGTAATGTATGGCGTCAGCACAAAGCCAATGATTGCAAAAACGACAATCACAATGGCAATCGTGCCGCCATTCGAAAACGGGTAGGTTGCCCAAAAAGAAGTGAGGTATTCGTGAATGGGAAGACCGGCGAAGAAGCCACCGAGGCCAAACACCAATAAACCAATAATGCGTGAAATAAGTACAGCACTCATGAATAAAGCCTCCATTTTAAAGGTGCGAATAACGCCCAGATAATTCCTACAGGCTTGATGATAGCACTTCAGTTAATCTGAGTCAACAGAAATTCAATTTATTGATAATATTCTGATACTCAGCAGGTTTAGCTTCCATGAAGCGCAGCCGGTTTGGCGTGTGGGTTTGTTCCAATTTCAGTGGCAGAGGCCTTCTTGGCGGCTTTGTGCAGCCAGGCCTGGTCACGGCCGTTGTCTGAACTTGAGAGCATCGCCATCAGCTGATCCAGCGCGGTTTTATCGTAAACAAACGTGTGGCAGACGTCACATTCCCAGGCGGGGAATTCAGGAACTTGGATAAACTCCGTGCCCAAATCCATCACCAACATTTTGTTGGCGCTCTTAATGCGTCCGACGTAGCAGCGCGGGCAGGTTTGAAACTTGGCGAATGGCATTTCTTCATTCATGCTGTAATTATACCGCCAGGTGGTCAGGCCTTTAGAACCTGTCCATCGTAATACCGGCTGAACCAGCTCCGCCAGGGCTTGCGGCGGGCTGGTCAGCGATGCGATTTCAGGGAGCGGCGTTCACCAAATCCGGCCCGCTGAGCAGGCGGATCTGATCCAGTGGCCAATAGACCAAGATGGCTTTGCCGACCACCCAATCTTGATTGACGAAGCCCCAATCATGTGAGTCGGAGGAGCTGTTGCGGTTGTCCCCCAGGACGAAGAGGCTGCCCTCGGGTACGGTCCAAGTACCTTCGTAAGCCGGCGGGGCGCTGAGGTAGGGTTCCAGCAGTTGGGTGCCATTGACTTCCACCGTGCCATTGCTGACTTTGACGGTATCGCCCGGCAGGCCGATCACGCGCTTGATGTAATCCTGGTCCTTATTGCCCTCGTAATGAAACACAATGATATCCCCATGCTTGGGTTCGCCGATCTTGTAAGCGAGTTTGTTGACGACCAACAGATATCCCTGGTTGAGCGTTGGCTCCATGCTGATGTTGTAGACCCGCACACGGGAGGTGATGGTATTCAAAACCAAGAAGAGCGCCACAGCCAGCAGAACTGTCTCGAGCATGTCGCGCCAAAAGCCTTGCGGGGATTCGCCCTTTTTGAGATCTTTTTCGGAATTGCCTTCCGGTTTAATTTCAGATGTAAATTGATCCAAACTATTTTCCTATCTATTCATGCCAAATGAACATGGCGATTATACCAGCGCGCAACGGCGCTACTGCTCATGCTCTGTACGCTCACGTTTTTTTAGCACCAGGTGAATTGGGGTGCCAATGAACGGATACTCCTTGCGGATCTGGTTTTCAAGAAAGCGCAAGTATGTGAAATGGGCCAGGCTGGGGTCATTGCAGTAAAGCAAAAAAGTCGGCGGGTCCATGCGAACCTGGGTGCCATAATAAATGCGGAAAGGCCGCCCGGTGCCCGATGGGGACTGATGCAGATCCTGCGCGTTCACCAAAATGCGATTCAGCTGCGCGGTTGGCAGTTTGGTCAGGCGTTCCTGCTGTACATTTTTCACCATCGGCAAAATTTGATTGACGCGCTGGCCAGTGGCAGCCGAAATAAACAAGACTGGAACGTAAGGCATGAAGTTTAGGGCTTCACGGATGCGGGCCTCATATTCCAGCGTGGTTTGATTATCTTTTTCGATCAGATCCCATTTGTTGACCACCAGGATAACGCTTTTCCAAGCCTGGTTGATATATCCTGCAATGTGTGTGTCTTGGGCGGTGATGCCGCTGACGACGTCGATCACCAGCAGCGCCACATCACAGCGCTCGATGGCCTGCATGGCGCGTAGGACCGAATATTTTTCAACCCCGGGGATAACCGAACCGCGTTTGCGGATCCCGGCCGTGTCAATCAGGGTATACAGTTGGCCATCGCGAGTGATTTCTGTGTCAATTGCGTCGCGGGTCGTACCGGGGATCGGGCTGACAATGGCGCGTTCTTTCCCGACCAATTTGTTGAGCAAGCTGCTCTTGCCAGCGTTCGGCTTGCCAACAATCGCCACTTTGATCGATTCAACTTGTTCTTCCGCCGTATCTGGCGGCGGAAAATTTGCGACCACTGCGTCCAACAGATCACCGGTGCCGGTGCCGTGAATCGCTGAAATGGGGTAAGGCTCTCCCATCCCAAGCGAATAAAAGTCGAGTGCATTGAGCCGGTAGGTTTCACTGTCCGCTTTGTTTGCCACCAGCAGAATTGGCGGCTGGGGCCGGCCGGCAGTTTGCCGTTCGCGCAAAATTTGGGCGACTTCTTCGTCGGCCAAAGTGAGGCCTTCCTGTGCGTCCACCACCAGCAGGATGACATCCGCTTCCTCCATGGCAATTTCGGCCTGAGCGCGAATTTCATCGATAAATGCAGCCGAGCCGATTGAGAGCGGCTGCTGCGTGCGCTGTCGGCCTGGGTCGATCCCACCGGTGTCTACCACAAAAAAATCATGGCCGGCCCAATCGCCTTCGGCAATCAGATGGTCGCGGGTGGTACCCGGCACATCGTCAATGATGGCCAGGCGCTCGCCGACCAATCGGTTAAACAGTGTGCTTTTACCGACGTTCGGCCTTCCTACCAGAACCACAACAGGTTTTTTCATTCTTTCGATCCTTCCTTTGGGGTGGAAAACTCACCTTGAAATCACGACTTCGATGGTTCCGGGAAGTATCGAATCGATGCGTAAATTCGGGTTGGTTAAAGTAATTACCGGGATGAGTTGGTAAGTGCCCACGGACTTTTGGCTGAGGTCCAGCGTGGCTTTCACATCGGCTGCAGTCATTTTTTCGATTGCCACCAGCGGGCCAGAAATGTAAACGTCAATTACTGCCGGCGAAATTTCAGCTTTGAAACCGGCAGGCAGGTTAATGATTTCAACTGGAATTGCCGCCAGCTGGATGGAGCTCTCGATTGCGGTGATGCTCACCTGGACCACAACGTTCTGATCCCCTACTACCGTGATTCCATCGGGCAAGTTTAATTGGGCCGGGGTCTCAAAACTGATTTGGGCACCGTTTAAACTGATCGGGGCGGTCTCAATAAAGGCGGGCATATTTTTGGCGACTTCAGGGTCGCTGGCATAGATGGTAATGTTGGGCGGGTTGGCCGCCAGGCCCGTGAGGTAATATCCCCGGGCGATTGTACCGGATGTGACGATTTTGACAAACACATTTCGGTAACCGCCCATTTGCTTAATCGGGATTTCAACCGGCATTTGGGAGGGCGACAGATTCACGCCTGATACGATGACCCCACGCGAGTCTATTGCACGCAACTCCACCGTCCGGGATATGCTGGTGGTTACATTGGTGAGGTCGATATTTGCTAGCACTTGGGTGACCGCGTTTACCAGCGATTCGGGACCGGTAAGGGTGACCGATGGACTGCCAAGAACTGCTTCTCCGGCTTCGTAGCTGATTGGCAGGCTGCCTGAGAGGCGCAGGGTGACGTCAATGGCGCGCGTGGTCAACTTCTCCAGTGTGTATTCCAAGACAGCTGGCGAAATACGCACCACTTTGGCCGGCCGAAGGGCTACCGTAACTTCCGGGGAGAGGGTGTGTTGGCCGGCTGCCATTCCGGAGAGATTGACCGTCGCCTGAATCAGGTTCGGGTTGCTTGAAAGCTGGGTATGAATGGAACGGGGAGCCTTAATCGTGACGGTCACTTCTTCAGGCGTCTCACTGGTAATCACCAGGTCAGGGTCCTGACCGAGGATGTGTATGGGTACCGGGTTGGTATAGGTGAATTCTTCATTGGGGTCAGTGGAGGTGACAGCCGCAACCCAGACGACCAGCGCCAAAAGGAACGCGGTCAAGATGGTCGGCAGGATGCGTAGGGTTCCTCGGAAAAACTTCATAATTTAGTCCTCCTTGCTGTCCTTGTCTTTCTTGTGTGAGAAGAAATGCCATAGGGAGGATTTTGGCTGCTGCTGCTGGTCTCCGGATTTTTCATCCAGGGTCAGGAAGGCCCGCAGGCTGTTCAAAAGACGTTCACCATCCAGACGGCGAATCAGACGGCCGCGGTGGGCAATAGAAATAGTGCCGGTCTCTTCTGAGACGACAACGGCAATGGCGTCGCTCACTTCACTGATGCCCAAGGCGGCCCGGTGGCGGAGGCCGACTGAATGTTCAGCGGAGCTGTTGAGCACACCGGAACTGGAGAGCGGCATGACACAGGCGGCAGCCTTGATGCGGTTATTGTCAATAATCACCGCGCCATCATGCAGAGGGGTGTTCGGGTAAAAAATCTGGAGCAGCAGCTGCGGCGTGACTTCGGCGTCCATCATGACCCCGTTTTTATAATACTGATCCAGGAATTGAGAGCGCCGCAGAACGATTAATGCACCATGGCGCCGTTCAGAAAGCTGCAGCGCGGCTTGGGTCACGGCCTGCAGCGTGGCTTCAATTTTCTCATTAAACTTCGTGCCTCTGCGGCGGGCAAAAAGATCAAAATTGCTCAGCCGGCCAACGCGTTCCAAGCCGCGCCGGATTTCTGGGGCAAAAATTACTGGGATTGCCAGGATCAGGGTCGGCGTGAAGGTTTCAACCATCCAGGTGAAGGCCGGCAGGTCAACTAGAGTCGTGAGGAGGGTCACCAGGATAATGATTAAAAAGATACCGCGCATTAAAGCCAGGGCGTCAGTATCGCGCAGCAAGTAGAGCACCACAGCAAAAACAAAGGTCACCAAGACAATATCCAGCACGCTGGACCAGGTAAACCGTTGTAAGATAAACAGAAAATTTTCTATCAGTTCTTGCATATGCCCAAACCTTAAGGTTTAAGTATACCGCTGCTGTTCGACTTCCAGGCCAGATGAGCTGACCTTAACTCTTTTTGGTATACCTCGCCGGGCATGAAACCGTTCTTCCGCAGAAAGTTCACCACAGCCAAAGGGTGAACGTTTGGCGTTGGATCCTCCCCCGGGAGGTAGCCCAAGGTTTTCGCGGCCGAGCGTCGCAAAAAAGTGGACGGGATGATCAGCAGCGAGCAGTCATGCATGTTGGCGAAATCTTCAATTGCCAGGAAGGCTTCTTCACCGACTTCCGTGGTGGCGATTACCGGCCAACGGGCTTGCACGATAGCCAGAAAATGTTCAATGCGCCAACTGATCAGCTGGTTCAAACGCTCACCATCAAAATTTGCAATCAGCGAAGTGGACCCAAGCAGCCGATAAAAATCTTCCGGTTGGAAAGGCGGATCATCTCCCGCCGGGATGAGGGCGGCCGCCTGAGCAAAGTGCTCCGGTTGGAGCGGCTGGTAGTAAAGGCCGCTATGCCCCTGGAGCCGAGTGGGCAGCTCTGCGCCGATCTCCGCCAGGCCATCGCGAACCTGATCATAGGTGCTGTGGTAACTCTGGTCGGTGTGAATGACCCGATGGGCTCGGGCAATTTTTTCCGCCTGAGGCGGCTGCGAATGGATGCGCCGCCAGGCCTCTTTTTCTTCCAACCCGCGGGTGGTCATCAGCCGCTCCAGGCGAGTCTTTTCATCGGCATCCACCACCCAAATCTGGTTACAGTCCTGATCCATCGCTGATTCAAAAAGCTTGATCGCTTCCAGCACGACCAAAGTGGCGTCGGAATCTTCAATGATTTGTCTGGCGCGCTCCCTGACAATCGGATGAATGATTTTCTCCAATTGTGCCAGGGCATCGGCATCACGAAAGACGATGCGTCCGAGCTTGCCCCGGCTAATTTGTCCGTCTGGCATCTTCAAATCCGAACCAAAAGCCTCCAATACCGGCTGGTAAGCAGGATTGCCAGGCAGGTAAGTCTCTTGCGCCAGGAGGTCGGCATCAACGGTCACCGCCCCGCTATTTTCAAGGTATTGGCGCACGTAACTCTTGCCGGAAGCAATGTTGCCGGTTATGCCAAGTACGCGTTTCGGTCGGGGAGAATCCATGAGTTAAGTATACTTCATCCTCTGAGCGCCCCTGAAGAAAAGGGTCGCAATGCTATAATCCCTGTATGTTATCTGATAGCGTGATTTCATCCCTGGTGCGCGACTGCGGCTGCGACACTTCGAAATCGCTGGTTGTGGGGGTCTCAGGCGGGCCAGACAGCCTGGCCCTGCTGCATTGCCTACGGGACGCAGGTCTAAAGATTATTGTTGCCCATTTGGACCATCAGCTCAGGCCTTCTTCGGCCGAGGAAGCACAGGCAATCAAAGGTTTGGCTAAAGCCTGGGGCTTGCGCTGCGTTGTTGGGCAAAGTAACGTGCGCGCTTACGCAGCTGAAAATCACATGGGTCTTGAAGAAGCCGCGCGATTCTTGCGCTATCGCTTCCTGCTGGAGTTGGCCGCCCGGCGCAGAGCCCAGGCGGTGGTGGTTGCCCACACAGCCGATGACCAGGTAGAAACGATTCTGATGCATTTCCTGCGCGGAGCCGGCCTGAAAGGGCTGGGGGGCATGCGTCCAGTCAGCCGATTGGCTCAAATTCAACCAGACATTCCCATCTTTCGGCCCATGCTAGAAGTCAGCCGACAGGAAGTCTTGGAATATTGCCAGGCCCATAACCTGGCGTATATCGAAGATGCCTCCAACGCAGATACCACTCTCTTTCGCAACCGGCTGCGCCACGAACTTATCCCGCTGTTGGAAGGTTATAACCCGGCCATCAAAAAAATTATCCGGCGCAGCAGTCAGGCGCTCCGGGCTGACAGTGCCATTTTGGAAGATGTTGAGGATGACGCTTTCGAACGCTGCCTGGTCGATCAGCGCCCTACCAGCCTGACGATTGACCGCGCTGCTTTTTTAGGGCTGCCGATTGGTCTGAGGATGCGCATTGTACTGCGAACGGTATTTACATTAAACCCGGCGTTGAGGGATTTTGGCTTCGAAAACGTCCAAAACGTTTTGGAAGCCATTGAACTGGGTAAGCCGCAGGTGCAACTCAGCGCTGGTCTTCAGCTTTCAGTGGGGGATGGACGGATAAGGTTTTATTATGCCGAGCGCGAAGCGGTTAGCCAGGCCTTCCCGCAGCTGGTTTCGCCTGAGCCGGCGGCGCTGGCTGCTGGCCAGAGCCTGACGCTGCAAAACGGTTGGCGTATTAGCGCGGATATGCTTGCCCGGAAGAGTTATCTAAACCTGCCGGCGGATGTTTTGCGTGACCCAAAGCACGGTTTTATCAACCCGGCTGACCTGGAGTGGCCACTGGAAGTGCGCCCGAAACGCGAAGGCGAAAGCTGGAAGCCGCTCGGTATGGGCTTGAACCATCAAAAGCTGGGTGACTTCTTCACCAATAACAAAATTCCCCGGCCGGCTCGGGCGCTGTGGCCTTTGGTAACGAGCGGGGGATCATTGATTTGGGTGGCCGGGCTGCGGATTGCCCAACCCTGGCGGCTGCTGGGGGATGAGTGGCAGATCTTGCACCTGCAGCTCATCGCGCCAGCAGATGAAATTACTCAATCCAAAGCACTTGTTTCAAAATAGACTGGATGGCAGGGTAATTCGGCAGCAATACCGCCGCACCGCCATCCGTTGTATACGGGGAGGCCTCATTGGGCGTCAGCCGGTAGGTGGTAAACACATCGTCTTTGAAGAATTTGCTGAGTGGCAGCGCATAAGCCCAAAGACCGTCCAGCTTCAGGTCGGTGTCGATTGCTTCCTGTGCCGCTTTGAAAAAACCGGGCCAATAGCGGACGCTGGCCGGCTGCAGCAGCTTCTTCAAGACTGCCTGAAAGACTTCCTGTGCGCGCCGAGTTCGGTCAAAATCACTGGAGTTGAGGCGCGCGCGCACATACCAAAGGGCCATCGCCTGGTCCATGTGGACAGTTCCCGGCTCTACCACACACCATTGTTGGGCATTAAAATCGCAGCGGTCTTCCATCCGTTGGCTGACTTCTACGTCAATGCCGTTCAGCATATAGATCATGTACATGAAACCGCCAAAATCGACCATGGCATAATGGTCAGGGCGCAGGCCGAAATTGTAGGCGAGCGTGTCGCCCAAAAGCTGATAGCCGCCATGCGGTTGTGCCGTATTCAGCCGTTGGTCTTCCCAACCCGGAATGGTCACCCATAAGTCCCGCGGAAAAGAAAACAGGTTGATTTTTCCGGTTTTCGTATTGAAAGCTGCCAGCAACATCACATCGGTCCGGTAACTGCCGCCGGCGCTCGTGTCGGCCCCAAGCAGCAGGATCGTTTTTACATGGTTGGGCACCGGCAAGGCGTTCGGATTACCGGCCAGGTAAGCATCTGCGCTTTGGACAGTACTCGGCTGCCAAAGATTGGTCATGAAGCCCGGCTGCCCGCCGCGGATTTTATTGATGCTCAGGGCCGACATTGCGGCCAGGATTAAGATCAGGACAATTAAGATCAACGCCCACGGGAAAGTGGAAGATCGTTTGTTTTCTGTTTTATAGTTCATCTTTCTGCTCTTGAATTAGTTTGTCGTACCGTTTTCAGTGTCTGCCGGATTGGCTGGTGGGGTCCAACCATCCGCTTCAGCCAGGCTGCGAAGCTTTTCTTTGATCTCGCGCCATTGGATCTTGGAAACGCCCAGTTTTTGGCGGATTTTTTCTGCCTCCACGCCATCTTTGAGGTCGTTCAAAGCGCTTGTCCAGCGCAGCATGTCGAAGGAGATATGTTTTTCCATGCCGGAAGCTCGAGACACATCTTCCAGCAGATATTCCAAGCGACGCTGGGACCAGGGGAACACCACATCTTGAATCGGGTAGCGTTCGGCGTATTCTTCATAGGCTTCAACCCAGGTTTCAGAGACCGGCAGTTTGCGTTCTTTGTAGCGATAGCGCGGGTTGGTGTAGCGTACATAAATGAAAGGGCCTTCAGGGCTGTCCAACTCGAGGTGGTTGGCCATAAGTCCCAACACTTCACCTTTTTTCAGCGCGGTTTCGAGTACCAGTACCAACAGCGTAAACGGGCGCGGATCAGGCGCTGCAGCGCTGCGCATTGCGTTGGCAGTTTCCATCGCCCGCAGGCATTCCTCCCGCGTCAAGGTGGCGGGCAGTGGGCTGAGTACGGTTTTTTGCACGATTTTTTCGGCTGGGTTGGCCGGAATGGCAGCATTTTGCGTCAGCCAGCGGAAGAAAGATTTGAGTGAGGTAATCCGGCGAGAGAGCGACTTGGGACTGCAGGGAACACCGCGCTCAGTTTCGAGCCATTTCAGGAAGTCTTCCAGATCGCGCGTGGAAATTTTGCCAACCGGATAATCGGTGGGGAGAAAGCTCTCGAGCAGCATCAGATCTGCCGAAAAGGCCTTCAGAGTGTGATTAGAGCGGCCCTGGTCGCGCAGGTAAATTTTCCAGGCGTGAATGGCCGGCTGCAGCAAGGTCGTTTCTGTAATATGAGCGCTCGTAGGTTCGGCAGACATGATAACTCCATCCTTTGTTTCGTATAGCTATTTTTTAGTTTATAACGAATGCGAAAACTTGTCAAACCAGCCCAAGGTCATTCATTCAAATAGAGCGCTTCCGAGAGCATGCTCTGGATGGCGTAAAAATCGGGCATGAGAACCATCGCGCCTTCTGCGGTGATCCAGTTGTATACCATCTCTGGGGTGACGGCATAGCGGTGCACGTTTTCCATGTTCATCATTGCCGGCGCCATCGGGATCAGGGGCAGGATGTCCATCAACTGGACGTTGGTATCCACATATTCCCGATAAGCTGAATAGAGTTCCGGGATTTTGGTGATCAAATTGAGGTTCATCGCCCGCCGGAAAATTCCCTGAACAACCTCCTGCGCCCGGCGGTTGCGGTCAAAGTCGCTGGTGGTCAGGCGCGAGCGGGAATACCACAAAGCGGTACCGCCGTCCATGTGCACGGTACCCGGTTCGATCACGCACCAGCCGCTTGGATCCATTTGGCAGGAATCTTGAAGCTCTTCCGCCACTTCTACGTCGATTCCATCCAGACTGTTAACAACGTCTTTAAACCCGTTGTAGTTGACCATCATGTAATATTCTGGCCGGATGCCAAAATTAACTTCAAAAGTATCCTGAAGCAATTCAAACCCGCCCAGTGCCCAGGCGGTGTTGATGCGGTTGGACCAATACCCCGGGATGCTGACATACAGGTCGCGTGGGAAGGAAATCAGGCTGGCTGAGTTGTGTTTCGGGTTGATCGAAAGCAGCATGATCACATCGGTGCGGAAGTTATTGGCACCAAAGTCATCCACGCCGAGCAGCAAGATATTCATCTGGTTGGCGGGCAGGGCTGCTGCGGGAATGGTCGGAACCGGTATGGGAGTCTGCAGCGGCTGGGGGATGAGCTCAATCGAGCCATCTTCCAGGATGTTGGCAAAGGCATTGGGTTGGAAGGGCGTTAGGGTAATATGCGCTCCCCTCAGGCTGAACAGATAGCTTGAGTTGGGGTCATGTGCCATCACATTTACCAGGGTGGTTGAAAAAACAACCCCGACCAGGGAGATGGTGATAATCAGCAGAATGATTAACGTCAATGATTGGTGCTTTTTTAGCCTCATAAAACCCTTCGTCGTGATTTTACTGCCTGTTTCTGATTAATTCCATCCGAATGAATCCATGTTTTCAATCTGAGGCAGCGCTGGCTGCAGGGACGGCCACACGGTAAGTGGTTGGCTGCCCAATTTGGCTGTGAATCCACCAATGACCGCCGGCAGCCTGTACCAGGCCAGCGGCCTCGCGCAGTGCCCGAGCGTCGCCAACGCCCGCCGGCACCGGGTAGCCAGTCCGGCACATTGTTTTAAGAAAGCGGCGCTGCTCTTCTTGAGAGATTCCCCCACCCCGGTCGGTTGCCAAAATTTCAATGCTCTTGCTGCCATCGGGAAGTTCACCGCGGTAAATGCCCAAGAGTACCCGTGCTCCCCGTGGCGATGCCGCGCAGGCGTTTTTCATCAGGCAGGCAACGATTTCACGCATTCGGTCAAATTCTGCTGGCAGCAGCTGCACGATCTTCTCAGCCTCCACCTCCAGCAGCAGCCCACGCTGTTCACACGCGGCCAGAATGTCAGGCAGGGTGGACAAAATTTCGTGCGCCAGGTTGCTGGTGCCTGCTTCAGTTTGGTCGTCAGCGGTTGTGAGGTCCGCCTCCAGCGCCAGGGGGCCGGGTTCCGCCCTGGTGATGTCGGCTAATGCGTCTTGCATACGCTGCAGCGCTCCTTTCAGCTGAACTGCCTGCTGTTCATTTTTTAGCAGAGCCAGTTCGAGCGTCTCTTTTTCAGCCCGCAGCTGGCCGGCTTCCTGCAGGGCTGCCTGCTGCTCTTTGGTGGTACTCAGCAGGCCGTCCAGCTCATCTTCCAATTGCTGCTGACGCTCGGCCCAAAGCTGCACCTCCTGGGAGTGTTCTTGCTGATAATGCTGATACTCAGCCTGCATTTGCGCCAGCAACTGGCGACTTTTTTCCACTTCTTCCCGTAGCTCAATTTTTTCCTTCTCAGAGGCCTGTACCGAACTGCCGAAAGACTCTGCTTCGGCACGGTTGGTAGTTTGGTCCAGCGCTTCAGCCAAAATTGAATCGAGGTGGGAAGACAGCGGCCGCAGGCGCTCGATGTCATTTTCAGTCCAGGTTCGTTGGGTATAGGGCGAGAGGCACAGCAGGGCGCTTTCGTGTGCCTGGTGGTGAGCGCTGAAGGGAAAGAGCAGCAGGTTTCCGGTCTGATTGTAGCCAGTCAGTCGTGCCGCTGTCTGCAATTCCGCCTGGTCTGATTCAGTGGCATTGAGGATCAGCGGCTGCAGCGCGTGCAAGTGCGAGAAAACTTGAGGGAAATCCGGTTCAAGGAAGCGTAAATCTGCCAAAAAGTCTTCACGGATGAGGTCGTATCCACTTAGGGTAACCGCGCCTTGTTTGTCTTCTTCAGAGCGCAGCAGGAAAGTGAGGTCTGCCATCAGATAAAGCCCCAGGGCGCGGGTCAGGGCGCGCAGCAGTTGGCGCTGCTCCCGCTGGAGGCTCACATCCAGGAATGAGGCGGCCAGCTGCGGGGAACCCAGCGGTCGCAAGGCTGTCAGGGCGGTTTGACCTGCTGGTGCGATTGGTGTTGGATTGTGCCAGCTGAGGCTGATCAGAAGCGGATAGTAAATCAGCTGGCTGACCATTACTGCAGCTGGCAGGTTGCCCAGGTTTGGGCTGATCAGATGCAGCAGGTAACCCAGACAGGCCAGGATCAAGATGAGCTGATTTTCCCAGCGTTTTTCCAGCGACTGGCGCCATAGGAACACCTGGGTGGTCACTAAAATGATCAGGCTGAAACCGATCCACAAATAATCCATCCAGGAAGCGTTGAGCGGGGTTGCTTCAGCGTTTGGCAGCCAATAAGCCGACATGAGCCCGGCCCCCAACAAACACAAAATGGATAGCGCGCCGGGAATGAGTGCGCCAAAGTGAGGCTGTGCCTGCTGGATCAGCGCCCAACACAGCCAGATCAGATTGACGGCCGTGATTGCGCGCAGGGCGAGCGGGAAGATTTGCTTAAAAAGCGGGTAACCCTGGTAAGAAAGCAGGCTCAGTGTGAGCAGCAGCAGCTGGCCGGCGGCAATGACCAGCATGGGCGCCAGCAGCGGTGTGGTCCAGCCTGCTCTGCTGCGCTGCAGCGCAGCCAGAGCCAGCCCACAGGATGCAATCAGCACAAAGTAGTAGAAATAGGCATAAGGGAAAACAGTTAAAGCCGGCATGATATCCAGAATCGCGATCATTGCTCTTCTCTCGATTTTTTAATCGAAGTAAAAGATGCAAGAAGCATGCCGCCGGTTTTGGGCGAAGGATCAGCCGGCCGGGTCTTCCAACAGGTGCAGCCCGATGCGCAGGCGCCGCAACGTTTCGTCCTTGCCCAGCAGATCTGCCAGTTCGGTTGCGCCGCCAGGGCTTGTCGCCAAACCGGAAAGGGCACTGCGTACCGGCCACATGACGGTACCCACTTTTTGATTGCTGCTTTCGGCATAACCTTTCAGGCAATCATAAAGCGCTTCATTGTTCCAGTTTTGCAAGCCTTCCAAGAGCGGGATGACCGCATTCAGCACCTGCCGACTGGAAGAAAGTGTCGATTTGGATTTCTGATTTTCAAAAAGTTCAGAGCGATAGGCGGGCAGCTCTGCCAGAAGTGCGACTTGCGCTGGGATATCTGTCAATTTTTCGACGCGTGGCTGGATCAACTGGCTGACCCGCTCCAGGTCCAGGTGGGCGATGGATTGTGGGTAATAAGGGAGTGCCATTTGATGAAATGTAAGCCGGTCGAGGGCGCGAATATGTTCGCCATTCAGCCAGTTCAGCTTGTCAAATGAGAAGGCCGCACTGGATTTGTTGATGCGATCCATATCAAAGGCTTCAACCAGGTCCGCTAGGGTAAAAAATTCCCGGTCGTCGCCCGGGTTCCAACCCAGCAATGCGACATAATTGACGATGGCGGCGGGCAGGTAACCCTGGTGCACCAGGTCTTCGAAGGAGGGGTCCCCGCGGCGTTTGCTTAGCTTGCTGCCGTCCTCTTTAATGATATGGGGCAGGTGGATGTATTCAGGAATCTGCCAGCCAAAAGCCTGATAAAGCAAATTGTATTTGGGCGTAGATGAAAGGTATTCCTGGCCGCGGATAACGTGCGTAATTTCCATCAGGTGGTCATCTACCACGTTGGCAAAGTTATAAGTAGGAAAGCCATCTGACTTGAGCAGCACCTGATCATCCAGCTGGGAATGGTCAATCGTGATGGTGCCATACACATGATCAAAGAAAGTGCTGGAACCTGCTTCAGGGATGCGCTGCCTGATCACGGGCACAATGCCCGAAGCTTGCTTCTGCGCGATTTCGGCCGGCGTCAGGTTTCGGCAGGGGTCGCGGTAGCCTTGCACGCGTTCCTGCGCGCCTTCAGCCTGCAGCCGGTCTTCTTTCTGGCAAAAACAGTAATAGGCATGGCCTGTTTCGACCAGTTGTTCCGCGTAGGTTTTATAGATAGGCAGCCGTTGGCTTTGCACGTAGGGCCCGTGCCCTCCGTCCTTGTCGGGTCCCTCGTCGTACACAATGCCCGCCAATGCCAGTCCGTTATAGATGGCTTGCACAGCTGCCGGCACATTTCTGGATTGGTCAGTATCTTCAATCCGTAGGATAAAAATACCGTTGGCTTTTTTGGCGATCAGATAAGCGTAAAGCGCGGTACGCAAATTGCCAATATGCATGTAACCGGTCGGGCTGGGAGCAAAACGTGTTCTAAACATCCATTCATCCATTCTGAGGAAAATTTACGGAATAATCGTACCATAAAGCGAAGTACCAAAACAGCCAGATCGGGACTTGCTGGCATCTAAAAACCTCCCACCCCAGGCGGGGTGAGAGGTTTGAGCTGATGTCAGTTTTGGATGCGGCTATGCGCGATCAAACAAGTGCGCCAGGTCCTTCTTTTGGGTTTGATGGACGATTGCTAACACCTCATCAGCGGTCTGAAATACCAGATCGCCATGCGGGATGATCAACTCGCCTTTTCGCAGCACAGCCAAAATGGTTGACTGGGTAGGGAGGTTAAGATCCGCCAGACGCTTGCCGATGGCAAAGGCGTTTGGTGCGACTTTCTCCTCAATCAGGTCAAATTTACCTTTGCGAAGCTTGTGCAAGGTGACCATATCGCCCAGGGACATTTCCTCGGCGATCAGGGCAGCCATCAGATCAGCCTGGTTTAGCGCCACGTCTACGCCCATGCTCTCATTGAACATCCAGGCGTTCTTGGGGTGGTTGATGCGCGCAATGATCCGCGGCACCATAAATTCAAAGCGTGCCAGGCTGGCAGCCACCAGGTTAACTTCGTCTATGCCGGTAACAACTGCCACCACGTTCATATTGCGGATGCCCGCGGTTTCAAGCACATCGGGGTTGGTACCGCTGCCGATAACCAGGGCACTGCGGGGAATATCCTGAAGAATGCGGGGAGTCTCTTCTTCACGCAATTCAATTAATTTGACTTCATGCTTTTCATTGAGCAGATAGTTCGCCAGGTAGGTACCGACTTTTCCGCCGCCAATAATCATTACTTTCATGGGATCCTCGATTCCTTTCCTTAAGCGCCGATGATTTTGCTTAATTTTTCTCTGGCAGAAACCAGGAAGCACGCATGCAGCAAGTCGCCTGGCTGAAATACCGTGGCATTGCTGGGCATGAATGTCTTGCCGTTGCGCGTCAATGCTGACACTTCAAGCTCGCCAGGAATTTCAAAATCTTTCAGGGTCTTATTGATTAGATTCCCGCGTACTTCCACTTCCATCATGCCGACCTGCCCGGCGCCGATGATTTGCTCAACCTTAAGTTGGGAATAGGTCAGCATGGCAGTCATTCGCTCGATGCCAAGGGTGACCGGAGAGATGGTTTGAATGCCCAACCGGCGGTAAATATTAGCCTTGCGTGGTTCATAAACGCGCGCAGCCACCCGGGGAACACGGAAAAAGGTTTTTGCCATGCGTGCCGCCACCAGGTTGGCTTCATCCGAGGCCGTCACGGCAGCCAAAGCGTCTGCTTTGTCGATGCCGGCCTCCGAGAGCACCTTTTGGTCAAAACCAATTCCCAAAATGGTCTTGCCTCTGAAAGTCGATCCGAGCGCAGCGAACGCTGTTGGATCATTATCGATGACCGCTACATCGATCCCCTGGAGACTGAGATTTTTTGCCAACCCGCTGCCAACGCTGCCGCAGCCAATAATGATAACTTTCATCGCGTTTCTCCTTCGATTATTACGGTTTTAGCCTGATGTTGTTCCTTTGACCTGACAACCGCTTTGCGGATGGCATCTGCAATTGGAAGCAGGGGAATCCACAAGAGATGCAGCAGGAAGTACTTGGGGTCAAAAGGCCCAGTGCCGATGAATTTCTGTAAGAAGGGCACATAAACGATGCCCAATAGAACCAGGAGCTCTGAGGCGACCCCTACCCAAATCAATTTGTTGTTGAATAATGGTACCTTGAAGATCGACTGGCGAGAGGCACGCTGAGCGAAGAGGTTGCCGATCTGGGTGAAAACGACAGCTGCCAGCGTCATCGCGGTGGCTGCCAGGTAAATTTCTCCTTCGGCCGGCAGATCGATCCACTGGCCAGGGTAACCATTCGTCCAATAATAGATATAAAAAGCAGCCATGGCGGCGATGCTCTGCACCGGTCCCAAAATCAGATAAGCCCGGATCAGCAATTCCTTCGTGATCAGATGATCGGTCAATTTGCGCGGAGGCTGGCTCATGATCCCCGCTTCAGGAGGCTCAGCACCCAACCCCAAGGCTGGCACAATATCCGTTCCCAGGTCGACTGCCAAGACGTGCATCACATTGAGTGCCAGCGGGATGCGGGCAGCAGTCATCGCGTGCAGGATGAACGGGACTGCTTCCGGGGTATTACTGGTGAAGATATAGGTTGTGAAGCGCTTGATATTTTCGTAAACCGCCCGGCCTTCTTCGATGGCGTTGACGATTGAACCAAAATTGTCATCCATCAGGATCATATCGGCAGCTTCTTTGGCAACATCGCTGCCGGTGATGCCCATGGCCACGCCAATATCGGCTTTCTTCAGCGCGGGCGCATCGTTGACACCATCGCCTGTCACAGCAACTACCTGCCCCAGGCTTTGAATGGCGCTTACCACACGGAGCTTATGTTCCGGTGCCACGCGGGCAAAAATCACCTTTTCCTGCACGACGCGCAGCAAATCATCATCGGACATTTGCTCCAATTCCACGCCGGTTACCACGCGGACATCGTCACCTTCGACAATTCCGATGTGGCGGGCGATACTTTCAGCCGTCAGGCCGTAATCGCCGGTGATCATGATAATGCGGATGCCGGCATCGCGACACTTTTGAACTGCAGCTTCGATGTCGGGACGAGGCGGATCCATCATTGCGACCATACCCAAAAAGGTTTGTTGGGTTTCTATCGCTTCCACTGCGTAGTCGTTCCAATCGGCCGGCAATTCGCGGAAAGAGGCGGCCAAGACGCGCAAGCCCTGGCGGGCATAGTCGTCATTCACGGCCATGATGTGATTCACCCAGTCCTGCGTCAGCTGCTGCTTCTCTTCACCTACCATGAGGGTGTCGCAGATATCCAATACTTCGCGGATCCCACCTTTGGTAAAGGCCACGCGCTGAAAACCTTCACCGGCGCGCTGCATTTGCACCACGCTCATCCGCTTGCGGCGTGATTCGAAGGGCAGTTCGGCTACATTGCGGGCGTTTGAATAGTCTTCGGGGCTAAAACCGGCTTTGTTGGCCAGGACGATCAGGGCGGCTTCCGTGGGGTCGCCCAAAACAGTCCAGCGCTGCCGGCCTTCTTCGCCAGGCTCAGGTGGCAGCAGCCGTGAGGTGTTGCAGCGGGCATGCGTGAGCAGCAGACGGCTGAGGGCTGGGTCCTGTGGGGCGTCAACTTTGTGGCCATCCTCAATCAGATCACCTACAGGCTCGTAGCCGATGCCGTTAACGGTAACCCGGCGATCGCTCATCTCGCCAGGACTGCCAGCTGGCAGCCAAACGGAGCGGACGGTCATCTCGTTTTGGGTCAGCGTTCCAGTCTTGTCGGTGCAGATAACATTGGTGCAGCCCAGGGTTTCTACCGCGGAAAGCTTTTTAACCAACGCGTTGCGTTTCGCCATGCGTTGGGTGCCCATGGCCAGCGCCAGGGTGACCGTCGGGAGCAAGCCCTCAGGTACAAACGCGACCACCATGCCGAGCGCGAAGATGATGCTCTCGACCGGGTTGATTTTTGCCACGAAAAATGCGAGGACAAAGAAAACAAGGCCTACCCCCACCGCAATGATTGTCACGATGGTGGTCATGTTCTGCATTTCCTTCTGCAGCGGGCTCAGCTCCTCTTTCATTTCCTGTGTCAGTTTTGCAATGCGGCCAAAAGCCGTGTTCATGCCGGTGGCATAGACGATAGCTTTACCTGAACCGGATGCAACGAAAGTACCAGCGAAAATGAGGTTGGTCATTTCGGTCTCGGTCAGCCCTTCACCGGTGATGGGTTCGGCGGATCGGTTGACCGCGCGCGATTCCCCCGTCAGGGTGGATTGGTTGACGCGCAGATCAAAGCTCTGGATCAGGCGACAATCTGCGGGAATATTGTCGCCTTCCTGCAGAAAGATGACATCCCCCGGGACGATTTCTTCGGCCAGAACCTTTTTTTCTTCGCCATCGCGCATGACGCGCGAGGTGGCCGGCAGTATTTTGCGCAAGGCTTCGGTTGCCTTCTCCGCGCGGAATTCCTGGAAGAAGCTGAAAGCCCCGTTGATGATGTTGACCATCCAGACTGCGATGGCAAGCTGGGGCATCTTTGCAATCAGAGCGCCGATGCCGGCAACCCAAAGCATGATGGCCATCAGGTGGGTAAACTGAGCCAGCAGCTTTAGAATGAGCGGCTTACCCCGAACCTCTTGAAGTTTGTTTGGACCAAACGATTCCAAACGCTGCCGAGCTTCGGAGCTGGTGAGCCCTTCTGGGCGCGACCCTAACAGTTCATACAGGTGATCTGCCGTCAGTTCCTGTTTGTAGTTCAAGAATTCGGGTTCGATACTTACAAATGAGTTTGTCATATTATTTCTTTATTATACTTTCATGCAGGTACGCCTGCCTGGCGATTTGAATCAGCACTTCATTATCCGAACCAGCCATATGGATGTCAAGCCAAACGGGCTGCGTTAACCGCCATTTAACAAGATTTAATGCCTGGTTGTTTTTTTTTTGGGGTGAAGGGGCGGATTTGTGAGTCTTTTATTCGATGGTCACGATTGTTCGTTCACCGCGGGCTTCATCATCTTCGGATGAAAGGATCGTGCCCGATTCAGCGCTCGAAATTGCCAAAATTCGATCTCTGGTGAGGTTGCTGATGAAGGAACCAAACTGGGCGCCAATCCGGTTGGCCGCCTCGACCAGGCTGAGCGGCAGGCTTAAGTCCAAGATGACAGCCTCGTCTGAAAGGTCAATTTTGACCACCCGCAGGCTGCGATTGGGCTTGGCAGCAGCTGCAGCCGTGCCGGCCTCGACCGCTGGGTCAAGCGCTTGCAAGCGGCGCGTTGCTTCCGAAAGGTCGATTTTTCCGTCTTTTGCCATCGTTAGAATTTCGATACGTGCGTTATTGGTATTCATGCAACCCCAAGCTCAGTATTCTGTGGTTAATGTAACACACATTTTGCCTGGGGCTTCCGGGTGTAGGGCTCAGCTGCTACCGGGCGAAATCGCCATACCCAGAGGGCACATTGCGCTGCGCTCGCGACCCAGCAAAGGGGCCTTGACAGGAGTTTTTGTCATTGCGAGCCTTAGAAGCACTACCCATCTGTCATTGCAAGGCACGACGCACTACTCATTTGTCATTGCGAGCCTGCGAAGCAATCTCTCTTTTTAGTTTGTCAGCCCCGTACGAGCGAGATCGCCATGCTTTGCTCGCGATTACATCTTGCCTCTGTCATTGCGAGCCTGCGAAGCAATCTCTCCTTTTGGTTTGTCAGCCCCGTACAACCGAGATCGTCACGATGGTCTTGACCTCTCTTTTGTCATTGCGAGCCTGCGAAGCAATCTCTCTTTTTGGTTTGCCATCCCCGCACAACCGAAATCGCCACGCTACGCTCGCCCTCCTACTGTCATTGCGAGCCTGCGAAGCAATCTCTCTTTTTGGTTTGCCATCCCTGAACAAGCGAGATCGCCACGCTACGCTCGCCCTCCTACTGTCATTGCGAGCCTGCGAAGCAATCTCTCTTTTCTGTTTGTCAGCCCCGGACAAGCGAGATCGCCACGCTGCGCTCGCGATGACAGATCTGCCTGCGAAGCAATCTTTCTTTTTGGTTTGCGAGCCCCGGACAATTGAGATCGCCGCGCTTTGCTCGCCCTCCTACTGTCATTGCGAGCCTGCGAAGCAATCTCTCTTTTTGGTTTGCCATCCCTGAACAAGCGAGATCGCCATACCCAGAGGGCACATTGCGCTCCGCTCGCGATGACAAGAATAGTTGCTCGCGATGACAAAAAATGCGCTCGCGATGACAGGACTCAGGAGAGATCGCCACGCTCCGCTCGCGATGACAAGAATAGTTGCTTGCGATGACAGGACTCAGGAGAGATCGCTTTGTCCCTCGCGATGACAAAAAATGCGCTCGCGATGACAGGACTCAGGAGAGATCGCCGCGCTGCGCTCGCGATGACAAAAAACGCGATTACAAGGGAAAAGACGCGAGGGTATAATCCTGTCATAAACCCGAAGGAGAGCAGCATGACAGTTAAACTGGTCGAATGTATTCCCAACTTTTCAGAAGCGCGCCGTCCGGAAGTTGTGAACGAAATCGTGAGCGCAGTGGCTGCGGTACCGGGCGTACGGATCTTGGATCAACATTCCGATTTGGACCACAATCGAACCGTGCTTACCTTCGTGGGCAACCCAGAAGCCGTCGAAGCCGGCGCGTTTGCCGGCATTGCAGCAGCAGCGCGGCTAATTAATCTCGAGCAACACCAGGGCGAGCATCCGCGCATTGGGGCGGCTGATGTCGTGCCGTTCGTGCCGCTAAGCGGGGTTACCATGGCGGAATGCATCGAGATATCCCGCCGGCTGGGGCAAAAAGTCGCGCAGGAACTTGGCCTTCCGGTGTACTTTTATGAAGACGCCGCCATCCGGCAAGATCGGCGCAACCTGGAAGACATCCGTCGCGGGGAATACGAGGGCCTGAAGGATAGCATCAGCAGCGATCCGTACAGAACCCCCGACCTTGGTCCGGCAGAGCTGGGACCGGCCGGCGCGACTGTTATCGGCGCCCGCCAGCCACTCATCGCCTATAACATCTACCTGACCACATCCGATGTGAGCATAGCCGAAAAAATTGCCCGACGGGTGCGCCACTCTTCCGGAGGATTTCATTACGTCAAGGCGATGGGGGTATTGGTTAACGGGCTGGCACAGGTCTCGATGAACCTGACCAACTTTCACCGCTCGCCGATGGCTCAGGTGACCGAGATGGTACGGCGAGAAGCGCAGCGCTTCGGAGTTGCCGTCCACCATTCCGAAATTGTCGGGCTGGTGCCCAACCAGGCGCTGATTAACGCCAGCCGCTATTACCTGCAGCTGGATGGGTTCGAGAATGAACAGCTGCTCGAGTCGCGTGTATTTGATGCCGGATTGCAAGACCAGGGAACTACCCCGGAGCAGAGCGATTTCATTGATGCCGTAGCTGAAGGCACGCCCGCCCCTGGGGGCGGTTCTGCGGCGGCCTATAGTGGCGCCCTGGCCGCGGCCCTGGTGCTGATGGTGGCCCGTCTGACGGTTGGCAAGCCGAAATACCAGGCAGCTGAAGCGGAATGCTGGCAGATCATCACCGCCGCAGAAAGTTTGTGTATTCGGCTGCGGGAAGGGGTTAAGAAAGACGCACTCGCCTTTGATGGGATTTTAGCGGCCCGGCGCCTGCCCAAACAAACGCCCTCCGAACAGGAAAGCCGGCAAGAAGCCATCCGCCTGGCCAGCCTTGAGGCGGCGGCAGTGCCATTGGATTCAGCCCGAGATTCACTGGCTGTGATGAAACTCAGTGTGCGTCTGGCGCAAATTGGCAATCTGAATGCGATTTCGGACGCCGGCGCTGGCGTTTATCTGGCGGGTGCAGCCGTCAAGGCGGCTTGCCTGAATGTTCGCATCAATCTGACTGGCTACGCTGCAGACCCAAGTGCGCAGGCGCTGCTGACGGAGACCGAGGCCGTGGAAAAAGAAGCGGAAGCCCTTCAAACCGCCGTCGGCACCATCCTCAGAGAACGCGGCGGGATCTAAAGCATAGGCCAGGGATGAAGACCGTCGTCACCGCATCAACCAACCCCGCCAAGCTCGAAGCAGTGGAACTCGCCTTTTCGGCGATATTCCCGCATGAGGAGTTTCAATTCTTTTCCGCCGTGGCCGCCTCGGGCGTGTCGCGTCAGCCCTGCTCCGACGAAGAGACCCGCAGCGGTGCCTGGAACCGTGCCTCTGCAGTGCGGGTTAGCCACCCGGAAGCTGATTTTTGGGTCGGTATCGAAGGCGGCGTGGAAGCCCTGCGCACCGAGGAGGCGAAGATGAGCGCGTTTTGCTGGGTCGTGATTCATGGCGCTGAAAGAACCGGGCAGGCACGCAGCGGCATGTTTATCTTGCCAGACAAAGTGAGCCGTCTGATCATGGCCGGCATGGAGATGGGTGAGGCTGATGACCTGGTGTTTGGGCAAAAAAACTCAAAGCAAGGCCCTGGCGGAGTTGGGCTGCTAACCCGAGGCGTACTTACCCGCAGCGCTTATTATGCCCAAGCCATCCAACTGGCGCTGATCCCGTTTTTGAATCCGGAACTGTACCCACTGCAACCCGAAGAAAGCCGCGGATGATGGAGAAAGATTTTTGGAAGCACAAAACCCTTGAAGCGCTGAGCCCCGAAGAATGGGAGGCGATTTGTGATGGCTGCGCCAAGTGTTGCCTGATCAAGCTGCGCAAAAACGAAACCCAGCAGGTTTGCTTCACTAATGTGGTCTGCCGCTATCTCGACCTTGAAAGCTGCCGCTGCAGTGATTACCCGCATCGCCATGAAAATGTGCCAGATTGCCTTTACCTGACCGTTCAGCTGGCGCGTGAAGCCGACTGGCTGCCCCGCACCTGTTCGTATCGGTTGCTGGCAGAAGGCAAAGACCTGCCATGGTGGCATCCACTGCAAACCGGGATGCCAGCCAGCACCCGTCAGGCTGGTGGGTCAGTTTACGGCAAAGTGGTCAGTGAAGCGGATGTGGATGAAAATGACCTGGAAGATATGGTTGTCGATTGGTTTGATTGATACAATTAAATCATTCCACAGGAATTCGGATAGAATAATGATATGCATAGTGAAGAATTGGCAGGAGCTATGGCAGAATCAGAACATTCGTTGGACCAATTTCTAATTGCGGTTGTGCAGTCACAGGATGGGGATCAGGTACAGACTGTGCTGGAAGAAGGTAGTTATTTTTATGCCCGCCTACCCTCTACGGGAGGTTTTCTCAGAGAACATAACGTAACATTTCTGATTGGCTGCGAATCCGAAAGACATGACCTGCTGGTCAGGCTGCTCAGTGAGGCTGCCAAAAAGCGGGTAACTTATGTCTCGGCCCCCATCGATGGCACGACACTGGCGATCCCGATCCCAGCCGAGACTGTCATCGGGGGAATCAGTATTTTGACCCTCCCGCTCGAGCATTTTGAGGAGATTTGAGATGAAACTGATCATTGCAATCATCCGTGATGAAGACAATAATCGAGTCTCTAATAAGCTAATTGACGACGGCTTTAGAGTTACTCAAATTGCATCGACTGGCGGTTTCTTACGCAGTGGCAGAAGCACATTGCTGATCGGCGTCACAGAAGACCAATTGGAAGCAGCACTGCAAGTACTTCGGACTGAATGTACTCCGGCGAAAAATGAAGAAGAAAAGAAAGCTACCGTTTTTGTTTTAGGTGTCCAGGATTTTGTTCAACTTTAATTGTCCTGTTTGCTAACCTTAACTAAGTGAAAGGATTACAAATGAATTTTGGAAAAGCTTTTACTTATATTTTTGACGACAAGGAGTGGTTCAACAAGCTCATCATCCCCTTGCTGGTCGCGTTGATTCCGGTGGTTGGGCCTTTGGCGATGTCGGGATATGTGATGAGGGTCACTAAAAACGTCTCCCAACATTCCGCGGAGCCGCTGCCTCTTTTTGAATTTGGTTCTGACCTCGGGAAAGGCTTTCGTTGGATGCTCATTACCCTGGTTTATTCCCTGCCAGCAATTCTGATTTCATTGCTAATGATCTTGCCCCTTCAAGGGTTGGGGAATAACAGCAGCAGTGTGTTGGCCATTTTAGCTATCATCATTTTGGGAGCGTTGCTGGCAATTTTGATCCTTCTGATGCTGGTCTGCCTCCCGCTGGCGCAGGTGAATTTCGCCATCCATGATACCTTCGCCTCTGGTTTTGACTTCAAGCTCTTTATGAGCTGGCTGAAGAACAACCTTACAGTCTGGCTGATCACGCTTGGCGGTCTCATTTTGGCAAGCTTCATCGCCCCCTTGGGTTCCATCTTGCTGCTGATCGGCAGTCTGATCACCGGATTCTACAGCCAGCTGCTGGTCGCCCACCTGGCTGGTCAGGCGTATGCGCTCTCCCAGACCCCTAAAGGGGAAGGCGTCCAACCGTTCTAAAATTAACCCCAAAGAAGCCACAGGCTGACCGCGAGGTCAGCCTGTACTTATTCCTGATCACTTTCACTAAACTCTTCCACCTGATAGATGCTGACCTCCAAAAGGCGGTGCTGCCACAAATCGGCAGGCGCGCCCATCTTGAGGCACAGGTGCGAAAGGAATTCGCGTGGGTCTGGCAGCTCCTCCCAGACCTGGGGTAGGAATGTGGCCCGGCGGTGCCCATCCTCGAGCACCACACCATCACGGTGTGGGACGAGCCGCGCTGGCAGCTGGTCCGGGGCGTCATAAACCAACGGAACGGGTGCGGTCAGGCGTGAGATTTCGATCTTGACCTGGTCTAACTCGGCTGGTGACAGCGGGTCGAAACGGTAATCTTCTGTGGCCGCCTGAATTGCCCGAGTCTGCACATCAATCGCCAGGGGCTGGTGGGCCTCCAGGGTTCCAATGCATCCTCTCAGGCGTCCTTTGCGGGTCAGGGTGACAAAGCTGGCTCCGTTTTGACGTAATGCGGGGGTCAGTGTTTCCAGATTGATTTTAGGTTTAGGGTTGCGGTTCAAGACGGCCTGAATGCTCTGGCGGGCCAGGGTCAGTAGATAGCGGCGTTCCTCTTCGGATAATTGCTCTGGCATAGGACATGCAACACTCCTTTCAGATCGCTGGCGATCTCTTTTCATTATACAAATTTTCGGCTGGAAATGGCGCGGGTGAGACGAACTGCTACACCATTCCAGGCTGAGTTAGGGTAACATATAAGCATATGAGCAGGCAGATGCACCAAATGGATGAAAACCCGCAGGAACCGCGCAAAGGTTTCCTACCCGATTGGAAGAAGAAAATCACTTTCAGCGGTTTCAGCAAATCAGAGCGCAAGCCAGCGGAGGCCGTTCGTGCTGAGGCACAATCGCAGGCTGCCCCCATAGATTCGCTGGGAAGCCGTGAGCAAGAAAGTCATGCAAAATCCGTTAGGAAAACGCGGCGAGAAGGTAACCTGACTCTGAACATCATCTCCACGATTGTCTCGGCGGCATTTATTACCGCCACGCTCTTCACGCTGTGGATGCCTGGCTCCTCACTGGCTGCCGGCCTCTCCAACAGCATGGTCGGAGATTTGAGCGAGGGAGCGGCCGCGGGGGCATCAGATGCCACTCTGGGCGAAAAGCCGGCAGACTTCCCTGTGAACAAGATCGGGATTGTGGTTGGCCATCGCGGCAACGATACCGGCGCTGTCTGTGCCAATGGCCTGACGGAGCTGGAGGTTAACAGCAATGTGGCCACTTATTTGCAGCAATATCTAACCGAAGAAGGTTATGAAGTAGAACTGTTGGATGAATTTGACCCGCGGCTAAGCGATTATCAAGCCGCTCTGCTGATTTCCATTCATGCCGATTCTTGTGATTACATCAACGACAGCCTGACTGGCTTCAAAGTTGCTGCTGCTTTGTCGGGGCGTAACAAGGAAGATTCGGATCGACTGGTTGCCTGTCTTTCTGACCGTTACGCTGCGGCCACCGGGCTTAAGTATCATTACGGAACAGTGACCACCGACATGACTTATTACCATGCCTTCAATGAAATCAACCCATTCACGACCGCTGCGATTATTGAAACCGGCTTCCTCAATCTGGATCAGGAAATCCTCACACTCCATCCGGATACCTTGGCGCAAGGGATCAGGGATGGAATTGTGTGCTATATGAACAACGAATCGGTAAAGGTCGACCCGGCCGAATTGGACGTAAACAACCCCTGATGAGCCGCTCAGCTGAAACTTCAACCTCGGAATTGATTGCCCGTGCTAAAACAGCCCTCCTGCAGGGCGACGCTGCCAGCGCGGAGGCTTTGGCACGCCAAGTATTGGCACGCGAGCCGGAGAATATTTCCGCCATGCTCATCCTTGCCGGGCTGAGCGACCCACAGACCAGTCTGGCTTGGTTGAACCGGGTGCTTGACCTGGACCCGGCCAACCAGACTGCCCGAGAAGGTGTGGCTTGGGCCAGCCGAAAGCTCCGTTCGCAGCCCAGTGCTGACTGGAAGCTGGAAGAACCACCGGCGGAAACTTCAGGGGTTACGCCGGGTCCGCCCACAGCGCATAAGAAGAGCGCCTGGGGCTGGGTTTCAGCCTTGTTGCTGATAGCTCTGGCCTTATTGGGGCTTTACAGTGTTGGCATCCTCCGGGTAAGACCGGTTGCCGGTCAGCAGTTTGCGAGATATGAACCAGCCGCTTTTGTTAAGCCCAGCCTGACCCCGACCAAGACACTGACGCCAACCGCAACCCCCACCGCCACGGCTACCCCAACAGCGACTGCGACACCAACCGCGACGCCTACCCCAACTGCCACGCCCACAGAAGTCCCCACGGAAACAGCATTGCCCACGGTTGCCATTACTGAAATCTCGGAACCGCAGCCGACCGACGAGCCTTATATCCCCGCAGGGGGAGAAAAATGGATTGAAGTCAATCTTTCTGAACAGACCCTTTATGCCTGGGAAGATGACCAGATTATCGCCTCTTTTTTGGTTTCGACCGGTCTGCCCGGGTATGAGACACCGGTCGGGACGTTTAAAGTCTGGGTCAAGCTGCTCTACGATGATATGACCGGTGTAGGGTATGATCTTGACGATGTGCCTTATGTCATGTATTTTTATTATGGTTATGGCATTCATGGCACATATTGGCATCACAACTTCGGTACACCAATGAGCCATGGCTGCGTAAATATGGAGACGAGTGAGGCAGAATGGCTTTTTAACTGGGCCTATGTCGGCATCCAGGTGGAAGTCCATTACTAAAGGATATGAAGCTTAACAAACAATTACCGATGTCCCGCAGGGACTTTCTTAAGATGTTGGGGCTGGGATCCGTCAGCGCGCTGCTGCCGCATGCCACGCCAGTCTCAGCTGCTGCCATACAGAACCCAACGCCACTGGGTCGGGCGCTCAATTGGTATGTGCATATCTATGAAGAGCCAGACACGCTTTCAAAAAAAGTAGCCTACCTGGTCTACGATGACATCATCAAACTCCCTGAAAAATTTCAGGTGACCGACAAGAACCACCGAGTTTGGAACTGGTACAAGCTGGGAGACGGTCAATATATTGACGCCGCCTGGATTCAACCGGTTTTTAATATCCGCAACACCTCTTCGCAGCCCATCCCCGAAAAAGGCTGCCTGGGAGAAGTAACCATGGCGATTGTCGACGTGTTCTCAGCGCCCCGCGGAGAAAGAATCAATCGGCATTTCTACTACTCCTCTACATTTTGGGTGCTGGAACGGGTTTTTGATGAATTTGGCGTGCCCTGGTACAAATTGCTGGATGATTTCAACGGCGGCCACTTTTTTGTGCGGGCATATAACATCCGCCTGGTGCCGGCCGAGGAATTGACGCCAATTTCCGCGGATGTGCCGCTTGAGGAAAAACGCTTGGAACTGGAGATCTTGACCCAAAAAGTACGTGCTTTCGAACGGGGCAAGCAGGTCTGGGAAGCGCCGGTTTCAAGTG
The DNA here is from genome assembly GCA_034430195.1 of Anaerolineaceae bacterium. Lineage (GTDB taxonomy): Bacteria > Chloroflexota > Anaerolineae > Anaerolineales > Anaerolineaceae > Mesolinea. The sequence continues at coordinate 100,135 of DAOUFF010000059.1, forward strand.
GAAAAGAAAAAGGTTCCACGCCCTACGGCGTGTTCCAGACCAATCGAAAGCGCCCATGCCGGCGAATGGTCAATGAACCCGCCAACCCCAACGTGTACGATTTGCCTGGTGTTCCCTGGTGCAGTTACATTACTGACAGTGGCGTCGCTTTTCATGGCGCTTACTGGCATAGTAATTGGGGTCAGCGGATGAGCAACGGTTGTATTAACATGCAGGCTGAGGATGCCAAGTGGATTTACCGCTGGTGCAACCCCACTGTGCCGGTGGATGAGTACTATTACACTGCTGAAATCGGCACCCGGGTAGATGTTATCCCCGGAGGGTGATACAAAGCTTCTTCTGTTAACCCTATTTATATATTTGACCGCTATAATGCCCTAAATAAGTAAGGAAGGTACGCATTGAAAAAAGCGGTTTTTGAAGGCTTGGTATACGATACGGATGACCGCCCAATGGAAGTTCGATACATTGGGAATGAGGCATTTTATGTGTTGGATGACCACGGCTTTTTACGGCATATCCCATCGGAAGAGGTCGACCGGCAGATTTGGGACGCCTTCGGGCACCAAATTGAAGGCCATGAAGATCTTTTGAGTCAGAAGGCTGCTGAAATGATCGGGCAAGATGACATCTTTACTGTCGCGCTGATCCGACAACAGCTGCAAAATAAGGAAATTCAGTTTGAACAGCTGACCAATTCGGGAATACCGGAAGAAGCCCGAAGCTATCTTAATATGATCGGTTTCAAAATCATCGTTGATTACCACGGTGAGGTGGTAGAGATTCATCAGCCCAGTTTTTCTGCTGGCGGTGATGAAGAAGATGAATAAGTCACATTACAGTGCGTGCTTCTGGTAAAATAAATCCAGAGCAGATGAGATGATGACTTCAGATTACATCATTGATATCAACGACGAAACTTTTGACCCTGAGGTCATTCAATTTTCTTTTCAAAAGCCGGTTATTGTTGATTTTTGGGCGCCATGGTGCATCCCTTGCCGTGTTCAGTCGCAGCGGTTGGCAGAGATGGTGGATGAGACCAAAGGTGCTTTTCGGCTTGCCCGGGTCAATGTTGACGTGGAGTCCAAATTAGCCAAACGCCTGCGGGTCGAAAACGTCCCTACTGTTAAAGCGTTTGTCGACGGCCGCATAGTCGCGGACTATACTGGCAGCTTGCCTGAGGCGAACCTGCGCATGCTGGTAGAACGGATCCTTCCCAAAGCAGGCGGGCTTTTGCTTGAAAAAGGGAAAAGTCTATTGGTTCAAGGGGATATTGCTGGCGCACAGGCGGCACTGGAAGAATACCTGACTGACCATGAGGATGACCCGGCTGCGCTTTTGACATACGCGCGACTGCTTTTGACCCAAGGGCGTGGGCGCGAAGCTGAAGCGCTGTTGTACAACTTTCCGGCCAGCCCTGAATTTTCAACTGCGCTGCTGCTTCGACCGGTAGCGGAGGCTTTCGTCTGGTCTGCCATGCCGCTGCCCGAGACGAAAAACCCTTTGGAAGCGGCATTTCGGCGCGGGCTGGGCTTTGCCCGGCAGGGTAAAATCCAATTGGCATTGGACGGATTTTTGGATATTCTGCGGAAGGATAAAGATTTCCGCGACGAAGAGGTGCATCAGGTGTACGTTGGGCTGCTGGAAGTACTCGGCCCCGATCATCCCGATACGCGCGCCTATCGCAATGATCTTTCTGGCGTGTTGTTTTGAATTAATCCCAAAACAGACAAGCGAATAGTTGATGAAGCGCAGGTTTTGTCATCGCGAGGTACGAAGCGATCTCGCCTTTCACGTGGTGGCAAACAGAGAAAAGAGAGATTGCTTCGCAGGCTCGCAATGACAGAAGGAAGATGTTATCGCGAGCGCAGCACTTTTGTCATCGCGAGCGAAGCGCAATGTGCCCTCTGGGTATGGCGATCTCGCCTTTCACGTGGTGGCAAACAGAGAAAAGAGAGATTGCTTCGCAGGTTCGCAATGACAACCTTCTCTCGCGATAGCAAAGAGAGATTGCTTCGTGCCTCGCAATGACAGATGAGTAATGCTTCGCAGGCTCGCAACCCCCAAAGGGGGCTTTGACAAAAAACCCTCGCAGCACCCCGAGGTTGCTCTGACAGATGAGGTTTTGATAGGAGAATGTTAAGGCCACCCTTGCAGGCCTAAACCAACAGCTCCCTGCAGTGATGGACCTGCTGGCAGTGCGTGACCCGCCTATTTCCGCTGCAGATAAGACAGACTCTCCAGATGGTACGTTTGCGGGAACATATCAAAAACTTCCACGGACGCCAGTTCGTATCCAGACCCAGTGATCGCCTTCAAATCCCGTGCCAACGTGCTGGGGTCGCACGAGACGTAGGCAATGGCAGCCGGCTGCAGCTTCAGCAGAGCCTCTTTGGCGGATGGATGCAGACCGGCTCGGGGAGGGTCGAGCACCACCAGATCCGGCTGATGCAGGTCGGAGACCAAAGCTGGCAAAATCCGTTCCACAGGACCTTCGTACAAACTGACGTTTTCAAACGGCTCCAGGTTGAGCGCAAAGTCGAAGCAGGCAGAGGGGCTGCTCTCAATTGCAGTCAGTGCGCCGGCCGTACCAGCCAAAAAGGCGCTGAAAAGGCCGACCCCGCTATAAAGTTCGACCACGCGGTTTGGGCTGGTGGCGGCGGCTTGTTGCAGCACACGCTGAACCAACGCGCTGGCGATTTCTGGGTTGACCTGGAAAAAAGATTCAGGCGAAACTGTAAATTCCCGTCCTTCAATCAGATAGCTCAAGCGGTCAGTGCCGGCCAGGGTGAGCGCACGGCCATCAGCGCCCTGATATGCTACGGAGATCGGCAGGTCCACTTCCAACTCCGGCGCCTCGAAACCATCGTCCTCCAAAATCAGCATCACCTCCCCGAATGAATCTTCGCGTAAGATGACCCGCTTCAGTTCAAGCCCCTGACCGAGGTCGATTTGCGGCCAAATCTCGCTGATGTTGGCCATCCCTAGGAGGCATTGTTGAATTTTGACTGGCTGTGAACCCCGCAGGTCCATGAATGCCAGGCTGCCATCCGGCCCGGGATGAAACTGAAGCTGATTTCGATAGTGGAATTGCTGCTGTCCGCTGACGATCCCCCGCAGCGGCGGATTTGCCAGATGTGCAATGCGCTGCAGCTGATCGCCCAAGATTTCGAGCTTGGTTTGCGCCTGAGCAGCGGCGCTCATATGCTGATAGTGACAGCCACCGCAAACCCCAAAGTGTGGGCAGGGTGGCGTTACGCGCTGCTTACTGGCTGAGAGCAACTCTTGCAATTCGGCGCGAGCAAAACGCCCACTAACTTCGGTAAGGTTCACCAGGGCTTTTTCACCAGGCATCACGAACGGGACGAACACCGCCCGCCCGTCTTCAAGATGGCCTAACCCGTCCCCGCCGTAGATCATTTTTTCAATTTCGATGATTGCTTGATCGCCCATGAATGCTCCTGTTTTTGTTTATTGGTAATTTTACGCCATGATCAGCCAGCCCGTTGCGAACCGAAGTGCTGCTTTAAGCTGGTGCTATGCCTCGGCTGGCTTTGAGGGGCGGAGTTTATTGGGGGTAGGTCTAAAGCGCTCAGCCTTGCGAAATTTCCGTTTTCAGTTATAATGCCTCTCACTTTGGGCGGTTAGCTCAGTTGGTTAGAGCGTTGCGTTGACATCGCAAAGGTCGTAGGTTCGAGTCCTATACCACCCACAAAGGCACCCATATTGGGTGCTTTTTCTTTGGCAAGATTCCACGACTTCACTGTTTACATACTGTTAATAATATGGCCAGAAGCTTAACCTGCCACCGACAATTTTATGTTATATTTAAATATTCCATTTTCTCGACAAGTTCCTGAATCGGTGATTCAGGACTTCACCCCTTATCAGTAATTCAAGGAGGTGCCTCTGTACATAATCCGAAACCGAACTTTGGCCCAATGGTTCTATCAATTTGTTCACGAGGAGAAAAAAATGAAGAAAAGAAATTTTGTCAGTCTTTTCGGTTTGCTAATGGCAGCCAGTCTGATTCTTTCAGCCTGCGCTCAAACTACTGGCACTCCGGATGTTACTGAGGCGCCAACGGCTGAAGAAGCCGAAGCCGGTGCTTCAGTTAAAGACACGTTTATTTTTGGCAGGGGTGCTGATTCTGTTCAACTGGACCCTATATTGGTCACTGACGGTGAATCCTTCCGTGTGACCGGCCAGGTCTTAGATTCCTTGTATGCCTTCGAGCAGGGCACCACCAACCCGGTTCCTTCATTGGCAGAGAGTTGCACTGCGAATGAAGATGCGAGCGTTTGGAACTGCAAGCTGCGCGAAGGTGTCAAATTCCACGATGGTACGGATTTTAATGCCGACGCGGTCATCTTTAATTTTGAGCGCTGGCGCTTCACGGACAACCCTTATCACTTCCCCAGCCAGGTTTTTGAATACTATGAGGCAATGTGGGGTGGGTTTGACGATGCCAGCCTGATTACTGAGGTCAAGAAGGTTGACGACTATAACATTCAGTTTGTCCTCAGCACGCCCATGGCCCCGTTCCTCGCCAACCTGGCGATGGATATGTTCGCGATTTCCAGCCCGGAGGCGATTAAGACTGCCGGTGAGAGCTATGGCACCCCAACTGGGGGCTGTGTCGGCACCGGGCCTTACAAGTTTGTCTCATGGGAAGAAGGTACCGAAATCAAGCTGGTCGCTAATGAGAACTACTGGGGAGAGGCACCCAAGATCAAGAACGTGATTATCCGCGTCATTCCCGATGATTCCGCCCGCTTTTTGGCTCTGCAGGCTGGGGATATTGACGCGCTTGAACAGGCCGTGGTGGAAGATCTGGCAACCGCAGAAGCCGACAGCAAGTTGCAGGTGCTTACCCGCCCGGCTTTGAACACCAGTTACCTGGCCTTCAATTTTAAAATTTTGGAATTCCAGGATATTCGAGTACGTGAAGCTGTGGCTCACGCCATCGACAAAGAAGGGCTGATTTCGAACTTCTTCGGCAAGTATGGCACCGTGGCGACCAATTTTCTCCCGCCACTCTTGCTTGGTCACAATAACGATATTCAGGATTGGGAATTCGATCCGGAGCTCTCAAAAACCTTACTGGCAGAGGCTGGCTTCCCCGATGGATTGAGCGAGGTCACGGTTGCTGAGGATGTTACTGATGCCGATGGCAATGTGCTTTACACTGCCGGGCAGAAGATTCCCTTGCGCCTTTACTACATGCCTGTGACTCGCTTTTATTTCCCAGCTGCCAAAGAAGTTGGTGAAGGCATCGCAGCCAACCTGAATGCAGCCGGTTTCAAAGTTGAGCTCTATCTGGAAGGTGATTGGCCGACTTACCTGGGGGCGCGCCGAAATGGCACCCTGATGGGTCTCTACCTGTTGGGCTGGGGTGGTGATAACGGCGACCCGGATAACTTCCTCGGTTACTTCTACAACTCAGGAACCGAGCCGATTCAGCAAGAGGGCTGGTACCAAAACGCAGAACTGGCAGAAATTTTGAAAGAAGCGGTTACCCTGCCGGATCCGCAGCAGCGGGCTGCCTTGTACTCGCAGGCCGAACAGATGCTGCATGATGACGTAGCCCGTGTCTGGCTGGGCCATAACAACACCCCGCTCATCCTCTCCGTTTCGGTACAGGGTTACGTTCCCCAACCCGTCGGCGCTGAGAACTACGAGTATGTCTGGTTTTCCGATTAACCCGGCAATGCACAGATGCTCTTGATGGGTTACTGAGTTCAACATTTCAGGGGGCGGTGTGCAGCCGCCCCCCGAAACTAAATAAGAGAGGTTGCATTGGGCCGGTACATACTCAGACGGTTAATCTCCGTAATCCCCACATTAATTGGTGTCACACTGGTCATTTTCATGTTTCAACGGCTCATCCCGGGCGATCCGGCGGTGGCCATGCTGGGCGAACATGCCAGCACCGAAAATGTTGCCCGAATCCGGGAGCAACTCGGTCTGGATAAGCCCCCGTTTTTGAACCGGGACGCGTTGGCAGAAGGAGACCTTGCCGGCTTTTTCGACAGCCAATATGTCCGATATTTTGGCCGACTTCTGCAGTTCGACCTGGGTGAGTCCATTCACCGCCGTATTCCAATTGCTGAAACTTTAAAGGAGCGCTTTCCGGCGACGGTGGAACTGGCTTTGCTGGCAATGGCGATCTCGCTGCTGATCGGCATCCCGGTGGGCATCTTATCCGCTTCGCGTAGAAATAGCGTGTTAGATAGCACGACGATGATAGGTTCTCTGATTGGTGTTTCTGTGCCCATCTTTTGGCTGGGTATTATGGAAATAATGTTGTTTGCCGTACTGCTCAAATGGCTCCCTTCCGGCAGCCGTCTTTCCACAGGTATTGTCATCGAGCCGATTACCAATTTGCTCCTGTTGGATAGTCTGCTTACAGGCAACTGGGCTGGTTTCTGGGACGCCTTTAAACATATTATTATGCCGGCTGTCTCGTTGGCCACTATCCCGACCGCAATTATTACCCGTATGACACGCTCCAGCATGCTGGATGTCCTGCAGGAAGATTACATCCGCACTGCTTCGGCTAAGGGACTTTCAGAAAAGGTCGTCTTGTTCAGGCATGCGCTAAAAAATGCGTTTCTGCCGGTGATCACGATCATCGGCATACAAGCCGGGTCTCTCCTGGCGGGTGCTGTCCTAACGGAGACCATTTTTTCGTGGCCGGGCATTGGCAAATGGGTGTATGACTCCATCCTGGGGCGAGATTACCCAATTGTGCAGGGGGTAACTTTGCTGATTGCGGTCATCTTCCTGGTAGTCAACTTGCTGGTAGACCTTTCCTATGGGGTCTTGGACCCCCGCATTTCTTACGACTGAGGGCTGCCATGACGGAGATTATTTCTGAATCTGACGTTCTCACCGATTTTGCCGTCAGGGAACACCGTTCACTTTGGCTAGACGCCTGGCGCCGGCTGATTTCCAATCGGACCGCCATGCTTGGCTTGGTCGTGGTCACAATCTTTATATTATCGGCAGTGGGGGCTCATTTTTTCTGGACTTATGACGCCAAAACCGACCTCGATTACAGCTCAAAGTTGCTCGCACCGACGCTGCGTGTCAGTGAGGGCTCTACGGAAGCGCACTGGTTCGGAACGGACAAGCTCGGCCGCGATATCTTCCGCCGGGTGGTACATGGCGGGTGGAACTCTCTGAGGGTTGGACTGGTGGCTGTCGCAATTTCATTGGCTGTTGGAGGGCTCTTAGGCCTTTTGGCAGGCTTCTTTGAGAGTACCGAGCTCAACAAATGGGAATCGGCTGGGTTCATGGCGCTCGTCGCTGGAGGACTCGGTGCGCTCCCCGCCTGGATTGCCAGACAAAATTTACAGATTGTGCTGTTTGCTTTGCTTGGTGTGGTTTCAGTGTTGCGCCCGGCCTGGTTTACCGGCAAGAAATGGCTGCGCACGGCTGCGTTTGCTGGTCTGGGTTTGCTGATTGGCGGCTTGAGCGGCTTGTGGGTCGCGCCTGCGGTCGGTTTGGTGTGTGCGGTGGCCGGTCTGGCGATTGGTCTAGTGACCGCCAAACCACTGAATGGCAAGCTGTTTTCAGATATCGTCATGCGCGTGATGGATGTCATTTTATCCTTCCCCAGCTACCTGCTGGCAATCGCCATCGTTGCCTTCCTGGGGCCCGGGCTTGAAAAAGGGATGATCGCAATCGGTGTCGTAGGCATCCCGATCTATGCTCGATTGGCGCGTTCAGCAGTGCTTTCAGTCACTCAGAAAGAATACATCCTGGCTGCTCAATCGGTGGGGGAAGCACATAGACGGATTCTATTCCGCCATATTGTTCCCAATATCCTTTCTCCAATTATCGTACAGGCGACAATGGGCCTGGCAAACGCCATCCTCTCGGCTGCAGCTTTGGGATTCTTGGGTTTGGGGGCCATTCCACCGGAACCGGAATGGGGCGCAATGTTGGGCGATAGTTACAAGTATCTTTCAAGCGGGGCATGGTGGGCAGTGCTCTACCCTGGCCTGGCTATTATGTTCAGCGTTTTAGGTTTTAACTTGCTGGGTGACGGGCTGCGCGACGCGCTGGACCCCAAAATGCGGGTTTAATAGACGGACTTATGATGAAACCATTAATGGAATTGATTGACCTGACCACCCGCTTTCACACTCAGGACGGGGTAGTTAACGCAGTGAATGGGATTTCTTACCCGCTCGAGCCCGGCGAAATCCTGGGTATTGTTGGCGAAAGTGGCTGCGGCAAATCTGTGCATGCATTATCAATCATGCGGCTAATTCAGACTCCTCCAGGTGAAATTGCGTCTGGGAAGGTGTGGTTTGATGGCCGCGATTTACTGAAGCTGACGGAGAAAGAGATGCGCTCGGTTCGCGGCCGTGAAATTGCGATGGTTTTTCAAGATCCATTATCTTCGCTCAATCCGGTTTATACCGTTGGCTTCCAGATTTCTGAGGCACTGATCCTCCATAAACACATGAGCAAAAAGCAAGCCAGGGAACGCTCCATTGAGCTGCTCAATCTGGTTGGCATCCCCGAACCACAAAAGCGATATGACGCCTTTCCGCACCAATTTTCCGGTGGCATGCGTCAGCGCGCCATGATTGCCATGGCGCTCTCTTGTGAGCCCAAGCTGCTTATCGCAGATGAACCGACCACTGCTTTAGATGTAACCATCCAAGCCCAGATTATCGACCTGGTCATCAAGCTGCAAAGCGAAATTAACATGGCGGTGATGTGGATCACTCATGATCTGGGTATCGTAGCAGAGATGGTTCGCCGGATTAATGTCATGTATGCTGGTTTTATTGTTGAACGTGGTGACGTGGATGATATCTACAACAAAACCTGCCATCCATACACCCTGGGCCTTCTGCGGTCATTACCGAGCATTGATGAGTCCCCGGGAACCAAGCTGGTTTCAATCCCCGGCCTGCCGCCGGATCTGATTTCACTGCCTACGGGCTGCCCGTTCTTTGCCCGCTGTGCATTTCGCGTGGAGCAGTGCCGGGTGGAACGGCCGGAGCTGGAGTCGGTTGACAACGCCGGTCACAGTGTGTCTTGCTGGCGCTGGCGCGAAGTTTTGGGAGCGAATGCCGCATGAATGTCGAAGCGAAACCCTTGCTGCAAGTGCAGAGCCTGGTTAAGTATTTCCCAGTTTCCCGCGGGTTACTTGTCAACCGGAAGATCCGTTACCTCAAGGCGGTTGATGATGTTAGTTTTGACGTGTTTGATGGGGAAACGATGGGCCTGGTCGGTGAGACCGGCTGTGGCAAGACTACCGTGGCACGTACCATCCTGCAGCTTTATCACCCCACCTCAGGCAGGATAATTTTTGACGGGGTGGATCTGACCGAACTTCCTGAAAATGAGATGCGCAAGATGCGCGCCCGCATGCAGATGATTTTCCAGGACCCTTACGCATCGCTCAACCCGCGCATGACAGTAGGCACGATCATCTCCGCCCCGCTGGATGTTCACACTACGCTGAGCCGTAATGAAAAGCAAGACAAGGTACAAGAATTGTTGAGGTTGGTTGGCTTGAACCCCGATTTCGTCAACCGCTACCCCCATGAATTTTCCGGTGGGCAGCGTCAGCGGATTGGGATTGCCCGGGCTTTGGCGCTTAACCCAGACCTGGTGATCTGCGATGAACCCATCTCATCTCTGGATGTAAGCATTCAGGCTCAGGTCGTCAACCTTTTGGAAGAATTGCAGGACCGTTTGGGTTTGACCTATATTTTTGTGGCTCATGACCTGAGTATGGTACGGCATATCAGCGATCGCATGGCCGTGATGTACCTGGGGAAGATCATGGAACTGGCAGACCGCAACGAAATTTACCTGCGCCCGCTGCACCCCTACACCAAGGCTCTCATGTCGGCGGTGCCGATCGCCAACCCACGCAAGGCACGTGACCGGAAACGCATCATTTTGAAAGGCGACATTCCCAGCCCGCTCAACCCGCCTCAAGGCTGCAACTTTAATACCCGCTGCCCGATTGCACAAGAAATATGCTTCAAAAGCGAACCGGAATACCGGGAAGTTGCACCGCGGCATATGGTCGCCTGTCACTTCGCGTAGGCTGAATTAACATGACCTTCAATTCGGTTGCCAACCCTACTGCCGGCCAAGATTGCTTGTTCCGTTGGCAGCCTGTGACCCTGACACTTAAAACCCCATTCCGATTGTCTTACGGGGTAACAGAGCAACGCACGGCTTGGTGGCTCCGCCTACGGGATGATCTGGGGTGGGGGGAGGGAACAATTCCCCCATACTATGGGATCAGTACTGAAGCGATGGAAGCTTACTGGCAGCGCAATGCGCAGCGCAACGAACCGCTGCCGGAGCGCATCGAGGCTATTCGAGACTGGATGGACCCGGATGGGCCTGCGCCTGCCCGGGCAGCGGTGGACCTGGCCTTGCACGACTACCTGAGCCGGCGCGCTGGCCTTCCGCTTTATACCGCTCTGGATTGCGGCAAGCCGTCAACCATAAGCAGCAGTTTTACAATTTCTGTGGATGAACCGGAAGTGATGGCGGTTGAAGCCGTGCAGGCAGCGAGCTTCCCGATTCTGAAAATCAAGTTGAGTGGCGACGCACTCGACCTGGTACGGCTTCGGGCCATCCGCCAGGTCCGCCCTTCTGCGGTTATCCGGGTGGATGCGAATGCTGGCTGGACATTCGAACAGGCGAAAACTTATTTGAATGAGCTTGAACGCCTGGAGGTGGAGCTTTTGGAACAGCCGCTGAAGGTCGGTGAGATCGCCGAAATGGGAATACTACAGTCCTTGACTTCCATTCCGATCGTAGCGGATGAATCTGTGCGCACACTGCAGGATGTGTACGCGCTGGCCCAGGCGGGAGTGCGCGGGGTGAACATCAAACTGATGAAGACCGGCGGGTTGGTACCAGCGCTGGAAATGATCCATTTGGCGAAAAAGCATCAGATGAACGTCATGCTTGGCTGCATGATCGAGACCTCTATCGGCGTGACTGCCGCTGCGCACCTCAGCGGCCTGGCTGACTGGCTGGACCTGGATGCTGGTCTATTGGTAACGAATGACCCTTTCGCGGGGGCGCATCTCGACCAGGAAGGCGCGCTGCACCTGCCAGAAGGGCCGGGGTGTGGAGTGAAACTGGTCAATAAGGCCTTAACTTGTTGACCGACTGGCAGCCCCGCAGCATTTGACTGTTGGGGGAAGGAGCGCGATCAAGGCGGCGATGATGAAACTCCCCAAAACTGCTGCTTTCTGCAGCTGGTTTAGTGGTACCAGCCGCAAAACCTTTACAGCAATGGTGGCGCAGGCTGCACGTGCGGGAGGAAAACCGCTGCAATTGAGAGAATTTCGGAGCCAGTCGCCAGTTGTAGACCCCTAAAATTTCATTCCCTTGCATAACTACCTAAAAACAGGTAAGATAGTCGCAATTCAATACGCATTAACGCGGGACGAGTAGCCTGGAAGGCCACCCCAGTGAGGCACGGAACAGTGAGAGATGTGCCGGTGAACACCAGATGAAAACCACCCGCCAGCATGAGCCCGAAAAGATTTATTCTAAAGTAAGGCAAACGGCCGCCCCGTTATCGGCAGATCGAGATGCCTCAACTTGAGGTAATCTGGGTGGAACCGCGTGAGAGACCTCCCGCCCCAGGGCGATGGGTCTTTTTGTTTAAGTGATTTCAGATCTCGCTGAAAGAAGATCAGGAGGAAGTGAACATGTCTGGTAACAGTAAAGAATACGAAGGATCACAGCTTTACCGCATCCGCCACAGCGCTGCGCACGTGATGGCCGAAGCCGTTTTGGAAAAGTTCCCTACCGGCCGCGTGGCCATCGGCCCGCCGATTGAGGACGGGTTTTATTACGATTTTGATTTGCCGCGCACCCTCACGCCGGAGGATCTGGCGGAAATTGAAGCGCGCATGAAGCAGCTGATTGCCCAAAAAGAGGTTTTTTCCGTTGAAGAAGTCAGCGCGGAACAAGCGAAGGTGCTGTTCAGTCAGCAGCCCTTCAAGCTGGAGCTGATTGAAGGGCTGGAAAGCGGCGGGTTGGATGATGATGGCAACCCGACCAACGAAAGGGTGCCGATCACGATCTACCGTTCAGGCCACTTTGTTGACCTTTGCCGCGGCCCTCATGTGAAGAGCACCGCTGAGATCAACCCGGAGGCCATCAAGCTGCTCAATGTGGCCGGCGCATACTGGCGCGGCGATGAAAAGCGCCCGATGCTGCAGCGCATCTATGGCACTGCCTGGGAGACGAAGGAGCAGCTGGACGATTACCTGTGGAAGATGGAAGAGGCGCGTAAACGCGACCACCGCAAGTTGGGTAAAGAACTGGATCTGTTCAGTCAAAACGATGAGGTCGGGCAGGGATTGATCCTATGGCACCCCAATGGCGGAATGATCCGACACCAGATTGAGCGCTTTTGGGAAGATGAGCACATGGCCAACGGCTATGACTTCGTCTACACGCCGCATATCGGCAAGGCTTCGCTCTGGGAGACGAGCGGTCACCTGGGCTTCTACAAAGAAAACATGTATTCACCGATCGAGATTGAGGGCCAGCAGTATTTCATCAAACCGATGAACTGCCCGTTTCACCTGCATATTTTCAAGAGCAGTCTGCGCTCTTACCGCGATCTGCCGCTGCGTTATGCCGAGAAGGGCACGGTTTACCGCTATGAACGATCGGGCGTGCTGCATGGGCTGATGCGTGTACGCGGGTTTACCCAGGATGATGCCCATCACTTCTGCCGGCCCGATCAGATGCCGGATGAAATTGACTTTGTTCTGGGCTTCAGCCTAAATATCCTCAAGGCGTTTGGCTTCAATGAGATCCAGGCTTTCCTCAGCACCAAACCTGAAAAGAGTGTCGGCGACCCGCAGCAGTGGGCCGCAGCCGAAGCGGCATTGGAAGCCTCATTGAAACGCGCCGGCCTGGCTTACGATGTGGACGCTGGCGGCGGGGCATTTTACGGCCCGAAGATCGACCTGAAAATCAAAGATGCCTTGGGGCGCGAGTGGCAGCTTTCTACCATTCAGTTCGACTTTAACGAGCCCGAGCGCTTTGGGTTGGAATACATCGGCGAAGATGGTCAGCCGCACCGCCCTTACATGATCCACCGCGCGCTGCTGGGCTCGATGGAGCGCTTCTTTGGCGTGCTGATTGAGCACTACGGCGGGGCTTTCCCAGCCTGGCTGGCACCCAAACAAGCCATCATTATCCCGATTGCTGACCGGCACGTCGCTTTTGCCCGCGAAGTGGCCGACAGGTATAAGAAGGCCGGCTTGCGGGTCAGTGTGGATGACCGTGCCGACCGGATGAACTCCAAAATTAGGGATGCACAGAAAGAAAAAGTGCCCTATATGCTTGTGATTGGCGACCGCGAAATGGAAGCTGGGCAGGTGGCACTGCGCCGGCGCAACGGGGAGAACCCAGGCGCCATGAGCGTGGAAGATTTCATCGCGCTGGCCAGGCAGGAAATTGCCGATAAGATTTAGCGGGTCTTTGCAAAAAAAACAGACTGGTTCTCAAATAGAGCCAGTCTGTTTACTTGATTCTTAAGCAACCCCAATGGATGGCTGGAGTACTGGCCTGAATGCTATTCCGGCAGTTTAGCCAAGAGCGTATCCCATAACTGCTGAGCTGATTCAGGGAGCTCTGGCAAGATCCCAAAGCTGATCAAAGTCTCAATTTTTTCAGGGTGCAGCTCTCCTGAAACTCCCAAGGCCCCATTCCAGCTGACCCATAACATGCCGCTTTCCAGATCAATAACCTCAATCGTGACCATTGCACAAGTTGGCTCGGGATAGGGGTCCATTTGCTGGCAAAGGGCAAACCAGGGCAGCGTGGCTGTGATTTCGAGCGCTGGATGGCCTTGATAATCAATCTGGCTTGTTGTAATTTCCAGCTTTTTCTCAATGTCAATCCCCACTTTTTCCTGAATGGGGCTGATGTAATCCGGGAACAAGAGATCGACAGGCTGGCCTTCATCGGTAGTAGCTTTGTTGGTTTCCAATTGAATCATTTCTTGGGGTTGATAATCGGAGTCGAGGTAAAAACTCGAAAGACGGTGGTCGCTGGTGGCGGCCTTTGCCCAAACTGGCGTGCCGTCTTCTTGCAGGGTGAGCTCCAATGAGTTACCAGCTTGATGGCCGCTTCCATCCAGTTCAATCCACTGTTCTAAGGTGTGTTTGGGAGGTCCTAGTCGATATAATTCCTCTGGCAATTTGATACATTTGTCAGAATTCTCTAAGCAGAAAATGTCCCAATAATTTTCGAATTTGCGCACACTGTGCAGCCAGCCTTTTTCTGAAAGCGTTTTAGTTCTTAAAGCCAGCAGATCCTGTAACTGACTTCGCCAATCCTGTGCGCGGTGTTCGGTTTCAGTGTCAGTTTCCAAAAAAGCCTCTGACGTGGTAGTGACGTCCGGTTTGGGGGTATGGGTTGCCTGTAGGTTCTGAGGGGTGTTTGTGCTGTTAGGCGTAGGATTAAGCGTGGCGTCAAGAGGAGACCCGCAAGCGCTGAGCAAAATCATAAGCGCAAATCCTAAGATTAACAACCTCCAGGATAGTGGGTTATTTTTCATCGTGAATTTCTCCAATATATTGAAACAAGGCGGGGAAACCCGCCTTGTAACTTGTGGTGACCGGTAAAGTTTTTTCAATTACGAATTTACTTCGAAGAGGAAGGGGATTCGCTTGAAAGCGCTCGGACTTCCCCAGCATTTGGGGAGCGAGCTGCTTTGCTCCACTGATTACATTGATGACCTTGATTGAGCTTATTTCTTTATCTCCGAGATTGTATTCAAGGCCTTTTCCCAGTCTTCCCGAACGTCTTCTGACATTTGAACGCCAGCTTCTAAAAAGATTAACCGCTGGGAAGACCAGAGTTCTGCCTTCCCTGATTTTAAGATCGCATTAGTTGAACGGCTCAGGTAGTTGCCAGTCGTCAGGTCAATGGTCACATCTTGGACGAAGGCGACCACGGGTTCCGCAAATTGCTCCATTTCCAGGTTTTCGACCTGATAGGTCCTGGAAATATGTAGCGCGTCGCCTTCAAGCCACACTTCATACGTATCGCTCGCCTTTTCAAACTGAATCAATTCTTCAATGTAGGAGCTCAACTGGCTTTTAAGAACCGTTGGCGCTGAGCTCGCAGGTTGTTCTTGGGCCTGGTCACCAATGCCTACGCCGCGTTGGAGTAGGGTCAGATTCCCGCCAAGCCCCTCTGCATTAAAAGCAGTTTCCTGGACGACTTGTCCATCCTCATCTCTGACGACGACATAGCTTGACTTCCCGAGGGTGCCAGCTTCATCCTCGATGAAAGTCCAGGCCTCATCCTGGCTTAATTTAGGTGTTAACCCTTCCATAGGGGTGCCAGCGTTAGCTTCTGCAAATGGATTGTAACGTTCTGACAGGCTGTGCAACCAGCCAGGTTTTTACATGTAGGCTAAGTTTATTTGCTCGAACTCCCGCAGTGCGGGCAAGAGATCTGCTAACTGCAGAGGGTCTTTCTTAGTCAGTAAAGTATCTACGGTAGGTGATAGGGGAATGTCTTTTGCCTGAACGCCTATGCTTTCACAAGCAACTGCGCCAATCAAAAGGATGATGGCTAAGAGCCACGAACAGAATTGTTTCGATTTGTGCTTATTCATCGCTGGTTTCCTCCAATCGATTTATTAAGCTGGCCTCCACAATCTCTGTTTATAACTACGAAGGATCAATCGCTCAATCTGAGTTCGCAGGAGCGAAGGTTGTCAGCAGCTGCCTCGCTCTGGCCACAAGCCGAACAGCACGTTGCCTCTTCAAAGGCTGGCTGATCGGAATTGATTTAGAGACTTGGTGTACAAAGAGAGGATTGGAAAACCAATCCTCTTATTTGTCATTTTCTTTTTTCAAGGCAAGCAGCTAAATCTGCCAGTCTCCATCGCGCAGCAGAACAACCTCGCTCCCATCCGATTTGACGCCAGTTACCGTTACATCTGGACCGCCGACCATAAAGTCGACATGAATCATGGATTGATTCATGCCCAAGGCGCGGTTTTCTTCTTCAGCACGCTGGGTACTTCCTTCCAGGTTTTCGGTATAGGCCGCCCCCAATGCGAAATGGCAAGAGGCGTTTTCGTCAAAGAGTGTGCTCTTGAAAAGCAGCCCTGTGTTGCTGATTGGAGAGTGGTGTGCCACCAGGGCAGCCTCGCCCAGGTGTTTGGCGCCTTCGTCCATTTCCATCAGGTCTGCCAAAATTTGCCGCCCGACCTGGGCATCAAAGTCTTGCACTTTGCCATCCCGGAAGGTGAAATGGAACTTGTCTACAATCTGGCCGCGCACCGAGAGCGGCATGGTTGCCCGTAGGGTACCATTCACCCGGTCAGCGTGGGGCATGGTAAAAATTTCTTCGGTCGGGATGTTCGCCATAAACACATCGCCGCTTTGGCTTTGCGCAGATCCTCCGACCCACAGGTGATTTTGCACCAGATGGACGTCAAGATCGGTTCCCGAACCCTGGTAGTGCAATTTTTCAAAGCGTGCCAGGTTGAGGTAGTCCTGCCGGCGTTTGAGGGCCGCATCATGAGCCTGCCAGGCTTGCACTGGGTCGGGCTGATCCACGCGGGTGGCCATGAAAATATTTTCCCAAAGTTTTGCAACCCCTTCCTGCTCGGGCAGGTCAGGAAATACGGCCCGGGCCCAGGCAGGGCAGGCAGCAGCGGCGACACACCATTTTACTTTATTCTCCATGGTGAAATGCTGCAGGCGCTTGCTGGCTTTTCCGGCGGTACGCTGCCATTTGGCGATCTTCGCCGGATCTACCGGCTTCAGCAGGTCGGGGTTGGGCGTACCGAGAGAAAGCACGTGGTGGTTGTCCTTAAACAGTGCTTCATTGAAGTCCACCACATAGCTGGGGAAGTATTCCAAAGCTTCCGTGGAAGCGTATAAATAACGGTCCAGGGTGATGATGTCATCAGTAAATTCCAGATGGACATCCAGCGCGCCTCGTTCGTAAGCTTTGCGGCTGACCAGCCGGGCTAAGGGCAGGCTGTCTGCACTGAAGCGGATCGTCAGGTTGTCTCCGGGCTTTAGGTTTAATCCGACCGATACCAGCAATTCGGCATATTTCTCAAGATTGGCTTCCAGGTTCATCAGGTCATCTCCTTTTTAAAGAATTTTACTATTGAAATTCGGGAATTACTCCCAGGATGAACGCTTTTAGCAATTGCGGGAATTAACCTCAGTGGGGTAGTGCAAGGGCGGGAGGGAGGATGGAGAAAATACAAGGCGCTGGCGCAATGTTGACGAGTAAGATGAGCTTATGGTAATATAGAGTATTCCCGTTTCGTTACGGATAGGTTTTTATTGATTTGGTTCAAGGAGATAGAAGATTAGCAGTAAACAAGATTATCGTATCAATGAACGCATCCGCAGTGAGCGCGTTCGCCTGGTGGACGAAAATGGAGAAAACGTCGGGATTGTAAGCATCAGCGAAGCCCTGCATCGCGCCGACGAAGCCGGGTTAGACCTGGTCGAAATTGCTCCAAACGCAGATCCTCCGGTATGTAAGATCATAAACTTCAGCAAGTTCCTTTATGAGAAAGAGAAAAAGGAACGCGAGGCCCGTAAAGCTCAGACCAAGATCGAGATCAAAGAGATTCGTCTGCGCCCCAAGACTGGCGATCACCATCGAGAATTCAAGGTGAAAGACGCCCGTGGCTGGCTCGAGAACGGCATGAAGGTGCGCGTCACCGTGCGCTTCAGAGGCCGTGAAATTACCTATCCTGAGTTGGCGCTGGAAGACCTGCGCGAAATTGCGGAAGACTTGAAGGATGTCGCCGAAATTGAGCAGCCGCCGAATATGGAAGGCCGCACGATGTTCATGATGCTGGCCCCGCGCGGCAAGCACAATTAAGCTCGGTTTCGGGTTGACTCAGTAAAATTGTGATATACTAAGTATTTGGTTATTTAACCGGCGGCTGCGGAACGTTCACAGCCGTTGGATTTTCTTAGAGGAGTTTGATCGTGCCCCGCAAACAGAGTAGTGGTAAGTATAAGATTAAGACTCATAAGGCTACGTCCAAACGCTTTCGCACCACTGGCACCGGAATGATCGTCCGTACCAAGATTGGTAAGGGTCATTTGCGCCGCAATACGTCAAAGCGCACCAAGGCTTTGCTCGCCGAAACCATTGCGGTCAAGTCCAATGGTCTGGTGAAGCATATCAAGCGTTTGGCTCCCTATATGAGCAAAAAGGACTGAGACAGTCCCCGTCAACCCGTTTTAGTGTGGCTGCTGGGTGTACACAACTGGATTTAAAAATCCGACGCCCAGGGGACCGCAAAGGAGTAATTTATTATGGCAAGAGTAAAGAGTGGACCGTACCGCCGCCGCCGTCATCAGCGACTGATCGCTCATAACCGCGGTTATGAAGGAACACGAAATCATTTGTTCAAGCGTGCCAACGAGACCTTTTTAAAGAGTCAGTGGTATGCCTATAACGACCGCCGCAACCGCAAGCGCGATTTGCGCCGGCTTTGGATTGTGCGCATCAACGCTGCTGCCCGGCAAAACGGCATCACATACAGCCGCCTGATCAGCGCGATGCATCACTCCGGTCTCATTTTGAACCGCAAGGTTTTGGCAGATCTGGCTGTGCGTGACCCGAAAGCCTTCACCCGGGTAGTCGAAACCGCTACCGCGAAGTAAGCGCTTCCCCCTAAGATATAAAAGACCCGCAAGGGTCTTTTTTGATTCCGGCTCCTTGCCGGCTTATAGAAAAAGCGCTCTTATAATAAAAGACCTCCCGTTGTGTGGGAGGTCTTTGATAGCTTGCCAAGCTTCACGGAACCGGCGGCGGATTGAATGCCAACAGCGTGTTATTGAGCGCGTCACTGACCCAAACGGTGCCGTCGGCAGTGGTGGCGATGCCGCTGATAATGCCCATGAGATAGGTGTTATCGTACCCGCCCCAAACCTGCAGGATATGGCCACCCTCATCAAACCGCAGGATCCGTCCCATATCCGGGTCGGTGATGAAGACATCCGCGTTTTGATCAATGGCCAGGAAAGGTTTGTTGTCCAAAGAATCGGACTGCCAGGCGTCAACGTCATTCAGCGCTACAAAATGAAACGAATTACCGCCTTCATCTTCTACGAATACCTGAATGCGGTTATTCCAGGTGTCCGCTACGAAGATTCTACCTACGGGGTCGATTGCGATGCCGACCGGCTCATCCATTTGGCCGGGGTCCATGCCAATGCCGCCAAACTGAGAGATGTAATTTCCCTGAGCATCAAATACGACCACGCGCTGTTTGCCGGTGTCGGTGACAAATACGCGCCCTTTCTGATCGACCGCAATTCCGCGCGGCCCCCAAAAACCGTCTATGATCTCATTGGCTTCGAAGCTATCCCACATGCGAATGAACTGCCCATCGGGACTGAACACTTGAATGCGATGATTCCAAGTGTCGGCCACATAAACCAGCCCATCCGGAGCGACTGCCACACCCCAGGGTTCGTTAAAACTGCCTTCTGGCGCCGGGCCTTCCAAAACGTTGGCGTAACTGCCCCAGGCGTTGATGAACAGTCCGGTGGCATCCAGGTGGACGATCCGATGGTTGCGCGAATCGGCAATATAAATGCTGCCATCCGGAGCCGCAGCCAGCCCGCGAGGGGCGGCAAAAGTCAGGTTTCCGGCTACGCTGATGACCCGGGTTGGATCAAGGGTGATCGAATTTTGCGCGTAGGGGTCAACTTCAGGCTCTTCCGGCTGAGGGCTGACGCCAAATTCCCATATCTGGGCGGCAATGTCTTTGCGGATATACATTTTCATCGTATCGGAAGGTGACCAGGTCGCCAGCGTCAGCGAAGGGTTGTTGTAGGCCAAGGCATACTGCGTATAATCCCGGTTGAACCACAACTCCCACAACGCGGAACGTTTTGTCTGATCTTTGAGGTCTGCCACGATCTTTGAAAGGCTCAGGTTGCGATAAATTTCTTCGTTGGGCCACCACATGCGCTTATAGTCGTAGGCATAATAATTGTCGCCCACAACCGGTTTTATTTTCTCAGTCAATTCCCCGCCGACCAGGATGATCGGGTAGTCCTGTAATGATTTGGTAATACTGGCATCGAAATCGTAGCGGTTGGGGAAGTCTCTTCCGTACCACCAGAATGGGTAGCGGACGTTGCGGTCATAGGCAAACTTGATGGATTTATCCCCATATAAGCGTTTGGAAATCGTCTCGATTTGGGCGAGGACATCCTTCATGTCACGGGTGGAATGGGCGTACACTAAGAATTCTTTGGCATTATCATAATTGATATAGGCGGCACGGTACGCGGTGCGAAAAGTAAGCACGGATAAGATTCCGAACAAACTCAGAAGCGCCAGCTTTGCAAACAAGGCCGGCTTCCAACCGCGCAGCAGTACAAATAGCCCGGCGGCACTGGCTAAAAAGCCAACGAACGCCAGTAAAAAGGTGCTGGTCGCCTGGAGCTGGATCAATTCTTTTCCCTGGAAAGGTGGGTTGGCCCCCAATATCACGCCAGCCAATCGGCTGACGGAAATTATCAGCAATAGGCATAAGGCAATGATCAGCAGCCCTTTTTTCTGCAGTAAAGCTTTCCAATCGGTATGTTCTACCAAATAACCCAGGCCCCAACCAGCGCACAGGATCATCGGCATGGTGATATGCGTGGTGAGCCAGGGCATGCGCTCACCGGCTATAGAAAAGATGATCAGGCTCATCGCAGACCAGTACAGCAGCAGCACAAGCGTTGGCAGCCCGTTGGCTTTTCCGGGTTGGGATGGCGGGTCGCTGAAAAGACGCTGTACCCAGCCTTGCCTGGGGGCAACGCTCTCCTGAACCGGGGCATCTGCTTCGCCCAGGCTGGCGGCTTCCACGGCTGCCGGTTCTACAGCAGCATTAATCACATTTTCTTCAATTTGATCCGATGGTGGCAAAGCATTTTCGCCTGTAGGCTGTGCGCTCAGCGCAGACTCTTGGTCAAAGGTAGGCGGCGTGAACGGATCATCCACACTGGCTGAGAAAAGATGCCGAAGCGCGCCGATCGTCAAAGCCAGGAGCGTGCCCAAGGCGGGCAGGTACTCGTAGATGGGAATTTGAACCAGGCTGTAGTAATACAGCGGCTGGGTTCCGCGCTGAACCGACTGCTGGCTCATCCAGTAACCCAATGCGCCGACCAGTCCCTTAAAGAAGCCTTCACCGTGCATGAAAAAGGTGGTGTAGAAGACGATAAATATGCTCCAAAAAATGGCCAGTGATTTGACAAATATTTTGCGGTTCCACATCAGGCCAAGCAAGACGGAGACCACCAGCAAGATCAGAAACACAGCCATCGACCGCAGAATGCCAGCCTGAGAGTAATCCATGGGGTCAAAACCCAGCAATTTGACCGGCAAAGCGGTCAGCAGCGGCAGAATCAGTAGAAGCTGCAAGGCCAGCAGATCAAATGCGCGTAAAGAGCGAATTTGGGCCCATCCCAAGCCCCGAATTAGCTGGACGATAACGGCGACTGCGCTTGCCAACGTCAGCCCAGCGCAAATCAACAAAGGTAGCCGGCTCGCGGTGAGCACTGGCGTAGGCCCGGTTACCCCCTCCAACCCCGCAGCTGGGGCGGGAGCCTTGGTCAGCATGTACACTCCGACAGTCAGCACCAACAAAATCAGCGTAAGCAGGACGGTCAGACGGTAGAGCTCTTTGAAACGTGCCTGCGGCCACTTTTGATGAAGAGCTTGCCAAAGGAAAAGCAGTGCCAAAAAGATCAAGGCTTCTGCGCTGAAGATGTACGAAGTGGCCTTATCTGCGTAATGCATCGCTGAGATAAACGTCAGCCAAAGCAGCCATTTGGGTTGCCCGTCTTCGAGGTAGCGCAGGAAAAGCCACAGCATGACGATCCCCCAGAAGACAATGAAAATCTCGTTGCGCGTGTAACGGCTATAGAAAAGAATATAAGGCGAGATCATTAAGAGAAAGCCGGCAATCAATGCCCCAACCCGCCCAAGGTAGCGGCGCCAGGCAAATATGGCAAAAATGACAGTGGCAATACCGAATGATGCGGCTGGGATGCGTGCAGAAAAATCTGAATCCCCAAAAATGAAATAGGAAAGCGCCAGGGCGTGGAACTGAAAAGGTCCATGAGTGACAGGATCGTAGATGTAGTTTTCGATGGTATAAGAAGGGACCACATGGTTGATCTCGTCATGCGCCATGGTACGGGCACCCAGGTCATAGAACCTTGTCAACACGGTCAGCAGGATGATCAGCACGATTAATAACTTCTCAACGGTCAATGCCGGCCACCACGAAACCACCGGATGATCCAACCATGTGTCTCTCCTTCGAACTTCACTTGGGTTAGTGACAGCCGTTTCAGTCATAATCATCTCCGCAAATTACAATATCTCTGCAACCCTAAAACTATACCTTGCTCGCCATAAATCGGCAAGCGCGCCGGTCTGCATTTTTCGAATCGGGAACTGTTAACCACGGGTTCTGAAGAAAAGTGTCCGCGGGGTCGCTCTTGCCGAGATGGGGCTCACTTCGGGTACAATTTCAGAGATGAACCAACACAACTGGTTTTGGCTGCGGATGGGTTTGGGCATTCTCCTTTTCATGGCAGGCGCCTGTCAACCCGAAGTGCCCGCTGCGCTGCCGTCGGCTACCCCCGACGCGGCTGCTTTGAGGCAGACTGCGGCAGCACTGGTTACCCAGGCAGCCCAACAGACAGAAACAGCTCTGGCCTTGCTGCCGCCTACGGCAACGCCTTTACCCTCCGATACCCCCGCTCCGACCGTGATCCCAACCCTGGCCCGCTCGCAGACCCCGGCCCCCAGTCAGACGCTGCCGGGGGTGTGCAATCAGGTCAGTGCAGGCACGCCGTTTGACCTGACCATTCCGGATGGTACCGCCTTGTTGGCGGGGCAGGGGTTTACCAAAACCTGGCGGCTGGTCAATTCGGGAACCTGCAAGTGGACGCGCCTCTATCAGCTGGTCTTTTTTTCCGGCAATTCGATGGGAGCTCATCAAGAAAACTACTTGCCCGTCGAAGTTGAACCTGGCGCAGCGGTAGACCTGAGTGTCAATTTCGTGGCACCGCAGGAGCTGGGAGTCTACCAAAGCAATTGGATGCTGCGCGCGCCGGATGGCACCCTGTTTGGCTTAGGCCGTAACGCTGACGGCCCATTTTGGGTGAAAATCGTGGTGGTTGAAACATTCACGCCCACGGCAACTGGGCAATAAATTGTGCTTGTTCGAAAGAGGTGAAATCGCATGCAAGAACCCATTGAAAACCTGGATCCGGAAAACATGTTGGGCTACATTGACGCGTTGCCCGATGACCTTGAAAAAGCCTGGTGGCTGGGGCATCAACTGCCGCTGCCAATGGCGGAGCAGCCCACTGCAGTATTGATCTGCGGGATGGGCGGTTCGGCCATTGGGGGGGATTTTTTGGGCAGCTACCTGCGGGATCGCTGCCCCGTCCCGATTATCACTCACCGCGACTATGGCCTGCCGGCCTGGGCTGAAGGCCCGCGCACGCTGGTGATCTGCTCATCCCACTCTGGCAACACCGAAGAGACGCTCAGCTCCTTTGCCGAAGCGCTGAAGCGGGGCTGTTCTGTGCTGGCATTGACCACGGGTGGCAAGTTGGGGGAGCAAGCAGGAGCCAACGGCGTACCCGCCTGGGTCTTCGAACACGAAGGCCAGCCGCGTACCGCCATTCCATTCGGGTTTGGCATGTTGCTCGGACTGTTGAACCGCCTTGGGTTAGCCGGCTTCGTTGACGAAGAAGTTGCCGATGCTGTGGCGGTGATGCGTGAAAGACGGGAAGATCTGACGGCGGCTGCCGGGTTGGAACGCAACGGTGCCCGCCGCTTAGCCGGGCAATTGATCAACCGGAATATCGCCATCTTCGCCGCCGGAGAATTGGAAGTGATCGCTCGTCGCTGGAAAACACAGATCAACGAGTTGGCCAAGGCTTGGGCATCTTTTGAAGGCTTGCCGGAAATGAATCATAATACCCTGGCTGGGCTGCAATTCCCCGAAAGCCTCTATGACCGCACGTCTGCCCTCTTTTTGGTTTCGCAGGGAGACCATCCGCGCAATAAATTGCGCATCGAAGCCAGTATACGGACATTCTTGCAGGCTGGAATCAGTACGGACGCCCTGCAAGCCAGTGGCAGCTCGCGCCTTGCGCAGATGTGGTCATTGCTCCAGATGGGAGATTATGTTTCTTACTATCTCGCATTGAATTACGGCGTCGACCCCACGCCGGTGGAAGCCTTGAGCAGGCTTAAAAACTTTTTGGCAAAAGCATAAAAAAGTCGGGCAGCCCCCCTTAGGATCTGCCCGACGCCATTTTCAGAAAATACAGCGAATCATCAGCATCACCCCAAACAGGATCAGGGGGACGCCGAAGATGGCGCCGATGACCGTTAGGCTCAAGACGATTCCCAGGATGACTGCGGTCAAACCGAGAATCAGCCCGAGGATGCGCCCGGTAAAGCCCAAGATTCCGAGAGTAAGCTTCCACAGGAACCAAAACGGCCAAAGCAGAAACGGAACTCTTTTTTTTATCGTTTTCCATTTGAATTTCCTTTCTTTTAGATTATTTTACGAAGTTTTGATCAGCAAACCCTAAGAAAATATATGTATTCTGGGCGGCCATACGCGAAGTGTCTGCAAATTTGTGATTTTGGGTTGGAATGCTGAATTCTGATATAATACGCACGCACTACGGAGAGGTCGCATAGCTGGCCTAGTGCGCTCGCTTGGAAAGCGAGTATACCGATGAGGTATCGCGGGTTCGAATCCCGCCCTCTCCGCCTTTTTTATTTAATTTGGAGGAGCCGGGGGATTGGAAACTCTGTTGAGGTCAGGTGAAGCGTGCAGCGAAGGAATGAGGAATGATTCTTTCATCACGATCGCATTTTCTTGTCATCGCGAGCGCAGCGCAATGTGCCCTCTGGGTATGGCGATCTCGTCCTTGTCATTACGAGCGCAGCGCGGCGATCTCGGTTTTCTACCGATGGCGAACAGAGAAAAGAGAGATTGCTTCGCAGGCTCGCAATGACAGTAGGAGGGCGAGCGGAGCGCGGCGATCTCGGTTGTACGGGGTTGGCAAACAGATAAAAGCGAGATTGCTCCGCAGGTTATCCTGTCATCGCGAGGAACGAAGCGATCTCGCCTTTCCTAAGTCAGCAAACGGACAAAAGAGAGATTGCCGCGCTGCGCTCGCAATGACAAGATGTGTAATCGCGAGGATCGTGGCGATCTCGGTTGTACGGAGCTGGCAAACAGCAAAGAGAGATTGCTTCGCAGGCTCGCAGCAACTGCGATGAATGTCAAGCGAAATTCTGCCTCCAGAGCTCATTCTTGCGGAGCAGGGCATTCTCGATCGTCAATAATTTGTGCATGCAAGCAACCAAAGCGACACTGCTCGGCTTCCCAGCCGCGATCAGACGTTGATAGAAATCCCGTATGGTTGGGTTGAATCTGGAAGCAGACAGGGCCG
>DAOUFF010000060.1:0-16511 GCA_034430195.1 Anaerolineaceae bacterium
TTAATGGCCGGGGGAAACGTGCGGTAGTATCCGCCGTCCGCCCAGACGTCCTGCCGACTGAGTGGGTCCTGGCGCGGTGGGTAATAATAGATGCGCGGCATGACCACTGCACAGTCCGGATCTTGCAGGGCGACCTTATGCAGTTCCTCGACCAGGGCGGGGTCGGCCACCGTGTCATTGTTCAAAATCAGAATGTAGTCAAATCCATCTGCCAATGCCTGGTAGACGCCTTTATTAAACCCACGCGGGACGCCCAAATTGGCGGATTGGGCCAGGATGCGTACTTGCGGGAATTCAGCCTGGACGCGCACCAAGGTATCATCCGTGGAGCCGTTATCCACCAGATAGGTGGGCAGCGGACCGCCTTTTAAATTTTGCAGGGAAGCCAGGCACTCCAACGTGTCGGCACTGTTGTTATAGCTGAGGATGACAATGCAGGTTTTTTCGGCCTTTTTTTCATGGGTGGGCACAGCGGCGATTTCCTTACCTTCTTTCTCCAAAAGACGTTCCGCCAGGCGTTTTCCGCCGCCGAGCAGGTCGTCTACTTCATAATGTGTAAACTCGGCATTGCGGCCAAACAGGTATAACCCATCAATTTCGCTGAGTTGGTCGGTCACCGCCTGGACGGTTTTTTCATAGCCAACCTCATAAACCGGATAGCTGTAGGGTTCCCTGATGACCAGCGTGTCCTTCACTTTGCCTGGCTCTAGGAAGCCGGTCCGTTCCAGGTCTGCAATCACTTGACCGGCAGGGTCAAGCACTTTTTGGGTGACCTCGGCGCATAAAACAGTTGTTTCTTCTGGCGAGTTGTACGGGCTCATCTGCTTGAATTCGACCATGCGGTTTATACAGATGTTTTCGTCGATGAAGTACACCCAGTGATAAGGGCTAGCGAAGGGTTTGTCGACCCACAGGTAGACTGCGTCCACCTTGTTGTAGCGCAGAGAGGCATCGAAGCCTGCCAGGTGCGCGGTTGTGGGCAGTGGCAGAGTTGAAATGATGGTGTCACATTCAAAGGTGTGAGGCTTGCCACCTTCAAGATATTCAATGCCGCTGACCCGCCCGTTTATGGTCAGGATGGCGCTCACCTGGCACCCCAGGTGCACTTGTGCGGCGATCGGTTCATAAAGCGCGTGGCTGATGCTGCCATAACCACCCCTGATTGGGTAGTAAAAGTAGGAAAAGAAGCGCTTCGAACGGACATCAGTCCGCTTGAACGGGTTGACCAGGCGCGTTTTCTTTTCAGCCCAAAGCACCGAGATTTGGTCGGAGGGGATGCCAAACATCTTCTCGGTATAGGGGCGGAAGAATGCTTCGAACATATACTGGCCATATTTGGCAAGGATGTAATCCTGAAAACTGCGAGCCTGACGGGTATCAGCATCCGGTGCGGCCAACTCGCGAGCCATGCGCAGGGCCTCTGAGAGCGGGATTACCCGTGCCAGCTCCGCCGGGTTGATCGGGTCATTCAGCCAGCTGCCTTTGACGTATAGCTTGCTGCGCCGGTAATGGCGCAGCATGGGCACCAGTTGAAATGCGGCCCGCAAGACTTCTTCGTCATTGGTATAAAAGCGGTGAGCGGCAAAATCACAATCAAATCCATGCCAATTAAAGCTGCGGGCAAGGCCGCCGATATAAGTTTCTTTCTCGAAAATCTGGAATGGGATGCCCTGTTTTGAAAGATAAAAACCAGCTGAAAGGCCAGCTGCACCGGCGCCGAGGATGGCAACTTTTTCCATGTCAGACCGTCCCAACAGTTGCCGGCAGTCTCATTTGGTGATCCTTGGCAGGACGATGGTGAAGACTGCCTGATAACGGATTACCTGGCTGCTGAAAGAGAGATCTTTATTTTTTCCGCCAAAGAAATAAATCTCACCGCCCGTGCCAATCATCTCAGGTTCGGCGGCCAGCGCTTCGGGGGGCGTTTCTTCGTAGCTATACCAGGTATTGTTTTGGGGAGTGTACTGCATCAAGGTGAAAGCCTCATCTTCATCGCGTCCGATCACAAATAGCGTGCCGTTCAAGTTTTGCGCCCCGAGAAATTTAAAACCCTCAGGCAGGCTGATTTGCCTTGACCAGGGGGTTAAACCGGGCTGGTCCAGGCTGGGGGTATAAACTTCGATCGGGTTGGCTGGCTGGGCGTTGCCGCTGCCGCCGACAAGATAGATTTTGTCGCCCAAGAGTACTGCCTGTGCGTCGGCGCGTGGCATGGCAAAGGCTGTCATCTTCTGCCAGCGGTCGTTAATCGGGTCATATCTGAGCACATCGTTCAGTATCTGGCTGCCGTCCCATCCGCCAAAAAGATAAAGCATACCCTCAACGGCGGCAAGACCATAGCGGCTGACTGGGTAGGGCAGGGGGGAGCCCTGGCGCCACTGGCTGTTTTGCAGCTGGTAGATTTCGAGCAGGTTCGTTGGCTGGCCAGGCGCCGTCTCGCCACCAGGGACGTAGATATTACCCCCGATGATGACCGCTGCGGCAGCGCGGATGGCTGTGGGCTTGGCTGGCAGTGACTCAAGCGTAGTCGTGGTCAGGTCGTAGGCGTCCAGTGTGTTTACGACCCCGCTTGGGCCTTCCCCGCCGATGATGTAGACCTTATTCTCGTACGCAGCCAATGCGCAGCCGGCGCGTTCGGTGCGGAGCGAGCTCAGCGCTGACCAGCGCTGCTGGCTGAGGGAACTGACCAATGGGTCAACCGTCCCTGTTTCAGTTTGAAGCCATCCGGTGCGGATGAGCAGGAAAAGCCCGCCCAGCAGCAGGGCTATTAATGCGAAACGCAAGGCGACCTTCCAGCGCGCCTGCACGGCGCGGGCGGGCTGAACCTCGGTAGAGGTAGTGCCGGGCAGAGTGACAGCAGGGATTTCAGTGGGTGTGCGCGGGGAGTCGATGAGCCCCTGTTCGATCGCAAAGAGAGTGGCTTCTATACGCGAGTCGGCGCCAATCTTTTTAAAAATATTGGCCAGGTGTACCTTGACGGTATTAACGCTGATAAAGAGATCTTGTGCGATCTCTTTATTGCTTTTACCCTGACCGACTAACTTCAGGATCTCGATTTCCCGTTCACTCAGTTCTGCATTTTCCATTCAGGAGGCGCCTGTATTGAATTCAGGCCTATATTATAAAGGCAAAGGAAAGATGAGGACGGGCACAAGAATGCCGGCCTGGTTCCTCCCGGGGGCGATCAATTTCAGCGCCAAACTCTGGGGAATCGGACGAAATATAATACTCCAGTATAGTAGGTATTGGCGCTGGTGTAATTGGTACGGCCGGTTCCTCCGTACCAGGCTGCCTCCGATGCCAGCCGCGGGCGCCCGCCCTGGGTGCCAGCATCCCAGTTGATGTCAACATCGCGGAAGGTAATGTCGACCGCTCTGCCAAAACAATAATTGACGCAGGCACTGAGTGTGTTTTTTTCCACAACCATAAAGTGAAGATGGTGGCCGGTACTGTAGCCGGTATCATCGGCATTGGCAATCTTTTGACCCTGGGCCACGAAGATACCTGTGGTTTTAAGCGCCAAGGGTATGCTGTTTTGGGCGATGTGCATATAAATCTGGTAGGTCCAGGGGCTGGTAGAGCGGTCCTCAATCGTGATGCTGTTGGTGCAGTTGGGGTTGCCATTAGCACAGGTATCGCGCCAATGGTAGACATAACCGCTTTTGGCCGCCAAAATTTCAAACATTGTTCCATCAGCAAAATCAAATGCAAACGTGCAATAATACTGTGGAGTGCACGAAGAATGACCGACGGACCAGGTAAGGCGCTTGGTCAGGTTGGCCCGCCAGGGCAGTTTGTAACCCCCATAAACCACACCCGTTGGGCCGGGTTTGGAGTCGTCGTTGACAAAGTAACTGGTGATTTCGGACCCCTTGAACCAGGATGAGGTTAGAAGCGCAATGAAGTCGGAACTGTTGGAAAGATGTAGCTCCCACCTTTGAGAAGGTGCGTTCCACATTGCCAGGATAATTTCCGGTTCCTTTTCGGTAACCAATCCTGAAGTTTGATCCTGCTCAGCCAGCCAAAGCATCGCCTGGGTTTTGTCGTCACTGAACTGGATATCATCAAGTACCCAGTTAGATTTTTCCTGCAGCGCCAATAGCTCTGGCAGTTGGGAGTAAAGGAGCGTTTCCAGAGGGCTCAACGTTTTGAGGGAGGGGGTTGTGGCCACCTGCTTTGAAGCCTGAAGCTTCTGGCTGCCGCTAAAGAGGAGAAAAAGCGTGATCGCCAATAACAGCAGGGAGGGGATCAACAATCGGGTGGCATGGCTGCGCCGCTGGGGTGTGGGTTCCTCCTGCGGAGTGAATGTTGAATTATTCATATATAACCACCTGTTTCATCGTGATTATGGCTCAGGCATCATTTGTTTAGTTGCAATGTTTGTGCCTGTTTTGTTTTTTATCTGGCGTTATAAATTGCCCATATTGCGGTTTAATTAAGCATAAAATAAATGCAGGATGAAAGAACAGGACCTGATTATGCAAGCTAAAATCTCAAACGACGGCCGTACCAAAGCGCTGGCAGACCTGATTTACAAAGATGTCAGTTCAGCATTGAAGATTCCCGACCAGCGGCTGCTGACGCAGGTTATAAAACGCATCACCCGCGCCCCGGCGAAGAAGTTTGCCCAGGCGCTGCAGGCGCTGAATGAGACTGCAGCAGAGAGCACAGTCTGGGAAGCGGCCACGGGGGCTTTGCAACATTTTGCTGACGGCTGCCGGGTTTTTGGCGGCCAATCCATCCCCCATGAAGGGCCGCTGCTGGTGGTAGCCAATCACCCCGGTTCAGCCGATTCGCTGGGGGTGGTCGCTGCCTTGAAGCGGCCTGATATCAACATTTTGGCCGGCCATCTTCATATGATGGAAGGGCTGCCCGAAGTCACGCGGCATTTAATCTTTTTGACCAAGAATGCGACCAACCGGATGGGGGCCATGCGAGAGGCGATCGCGCGGCTGCAGAATGGCGAATCGGTGCTTGTTTTCCCGCGAGGCTTTTTGGAACCAGACCCGGCAATATTGCCTGGGGCGCTGGAATCGCTTAATCAGTGGACTGAGAGCGTTGGAGTGTTTCTACACAAAGTGCCTGAGACAGTTTTGCAGCCCATGCTTATCAGTCATGTCGTCAGCCCCAAGGCCTGGAATGGGTTGCCAGCGTCGCTGGCCAAGACGAGCAAACGCCGTCACCAGATTGCCATGATCTGGCAGTTTGCCCGCCAGGCCACTGGCAAGAGCGACGGCTGGCGCATCCCGATGCGGATTTTTGCCGGCCAACCGGTCGGCGCTAAAGAGCTCTCGCCAGCATTGGACGTGAGGGAACTGAACCAAGCTGTACGCGAACGGATGAAGGCGCTTTTATTAAGTGTTTATCCTGATCCGGATCAGCCTGGGCTGCTTAATCCAGCCATTCCACAATCGTAGCTTCTCCCTGCCCGACGCCCACGCATAAGGTCGCCAGGCCATAAAAAGGCCGGGGAGCAGTGGGGGCGCGCCGTGCCATTTCATGCAGCAGGGTCGTCAGAATGCGCGCACCTGAGCAGCCTAGCGGGTGCCCCAGGGCGATCGCCCCGCCGTTCACATTGGTAATTTCGCGGGGGAGGTCGAGTTCACGGATGACAGCCAGGGATTGGGCCGCAAAAGCTTCATTCAGTTCGATCAGAGAAATATCGGCCAGGGTGAGCCTGGCAGCTGCCAGCGCTTTACGCACAGCTGGAATCGGACCCAGGCCCATCACACTTGGGTGAACCCCAGCGGAGGCCGAGGCGACCACCCGAGCCAAAGGCTGGGCAACCTGCGCAATCGCAAATTTTTCTTCCATCAACACCAAACCGGCAGCGCCATCATTTAACCCGGAGGAATTGCCGGCTGTGACCGTGCCACCTGGCTTGAATGCCGGCCGCAGCGCCGAGAGCGCTTCAAGCGTGCTGTCTCGGCGCGGATGCTCGTCTCGGTCGAAGATAAGGGGCTCACCCTTGCGCTGTGGGATGGCCACCGGCAAAATTTCGTCGCTGAAGCGGCCCGCGTCTTGAGCCGCCAGGGCGCGCTGGTGGCTTTCGAGTGCAAACTGATCTTGTTCCAGCCGGCTGATGCCAAACTGCGCGGCCACATTCTCGGCCGTCAAGCCCATCGGCTCGCTGCCGTAAAGCGTTTCCATCCGCGGGTTCACAAAACGCCACCCAAGCGAAGTGTCATAAACGGTAAAGTTGCCGCTGCCTTGCTTCATGAAGGTAAATGGTGCCCGGGTCATGCTTTCAACACCACCAGCCAAAATCGCCTGGCAATCGCCTGAGCGGATGGAGCGGGCAGCTAAATTGACGGCAGCAAGCCCTGAGGCACAGAGCCGGTTGACCGTCAGGCCAGGTACATCTACGGGCAAACCAGCGAGCAGCAGGGCCATGCGGGCCACATTTCGATTGTCTTCACCGGCCTGATTGGCGCAGCCCAAATATACTTCGTCAATTTTGGCAGGGTCCAGCTGGCTGCGTGAAATCAGCGCGGCCAGCACAGCAGCAGCCAGATCGTCTGGTCGGACCGTTGAAAGTGAACCGTTCAGGTTGCCAATCGGCGTACGGATGGAATCGATGATGACAGCTTCAGACATGTTGCCTCCTCGGCGCCTGGGATTGATCAGAATTCTACCATTTCTGCGCTTCGCGCTCCGCCTTCGGCCGGCTAAGAGCTGGGGTCTGGCGCTCTGAATTGCAGTATACTAAACCTTGAAGTCAATTAAAAACTGCCAGGCTCACCACATTGGCAGATTGGTTTTCAAAAAAGGAGGAAGTGCATGCCCGCAAAGGGATGGGTAGAAATCAACGAGTTGTATTGCAAAGCTTGTGAGTTGTGTGTGACCGATTGCCCGAGCCAGGTGTTGGCGCTGGACAAGACCCGCCTGAGCCCCAAGGGATATCATCCCTCGTATATGCTCAACCCGGAGGATTGCACTGGCTGCGGAATTTGTGCCGTGGTCTGCCCGGATGCAGCCATTACCGTTTACCGTGGGGTACGGCCACAGGAACGCATCGCAAAGGAAGGCGCCATATGACTCTCGAGATGATTAAAGGCAATACCGCGGTAGCCGAAGCGGCCCTCAGGGCTGGTTTGGTTTCATACTTTGGCTATCCGATTACACCTCAGACAGAGCTTTTGGAGCATCTTTCCGCACGTATGCCCGAGTTGGGGCGTGCCTTTGTTCAAGCTGAAAGTGAGTTGGGCGCGATCAATATGGTCTATGGCGCAGCCTGCACCGGCCGGCGCGTTATGACCTCCAGCTCTGGCCCGGGCGTCAGCCTGATGCAGGAAGGGATTTCCTATATTATGGGGACGGAAATTCCAGCGGTCCTAATTGATGTGGTGCGCGGCGGGCCTGGTTTGGGAAACATCGCGCCGTCACAAGGTGATTACAATCAGATTGTGCATGGCGGCGGCCATGGCGAATACCACCTGCTGGTTTTGGCGCCAGCCTCAGTACAGGAGGCCATTGATCTGACGGTGCTCTCGTTTGATCTGGCGGAAAAGTATCGAACCGTTGTGTGTGTGCTGATGGATGGCTATCTGGGCCAGATGATGGAGCCAGCCGAAATGCCGCCTTTCGCTCCACTTAAAACCGATGTGGCAGATTGGGCGGTAGCAGGCATCCCGGGCCGCGAGCGGGCCGTCAAGACCTCAATCAACATCGATCCTCCCGCGCAGGAGCGTTTCAACTTGCGGCTGATGACCCGCTGGCAGGAAATTGAGCGGAATGAGATTCGCAGCAAAGGTTATTACCTGAACGACGCGGAATACGTCGTGATTGGGTATGGTACGGCCGGGCGGATCGGCTTGAGCGCTGTGCGCGCAGCCCGCGAAAAAGGTTTAAAAATTGGCTTGCTGCGCCCGATTAGCCTGTCGCCATTCCCCCGACAAGAGGTTGCTGAACTGGCTGGAAGGGTAAAGGGCATCCTGGTCGTTGAGATGAACAACGGCCAGATGTTGGACGACGTCATTTCCATCTCTCAGGGGAAGACCCCGATTTCATTTTATGGGCGCATGGGCGGTATGGTGCCCTACCCGGACGAAGTCACAGCTGCCATTGAATCTATGGTTTCGGGTGGTGAGGATTTAGCCCAACACCCGCGGGACCGCTGGCTGGCCAAGATGCGCACATTGTTGGGAACAGGAGCCTGATCATGTTGGATACAGATATCAAGCTGGTATATCAGCGCCCGGCTGGGTTTACCGACATCACCACGCATTACTGCCCGGGCTGCACACATGGTGTGGCGCACCGGCTGATCGCCGAAGTGCTGGAAGAGATGGGCGAGCTGGGGCACACGATTGGTGTCGCACCGGTCGGCTGCTCGGTCTTTGCCTACAACTACTTCGATTTTGATTTCGTTGAAGCGCCGCACGGGCGTGCGCCCGCCATGGCGACCGGAATCAAGCGCACCTTGCCGGATAAAATCGTTTTCACCTATCAAGGCGATGGCGATTTGGCGTCCATTGGCATGGGTGAAATCGTTGCTGCTGCGGCTCGTGGAGAGCAAATCACCACCATTTTTATCAACAATACCAATTACGGGATGACTGGTGGACAGATGGCCCCCACCACTTTACCCGGGCAAAAAACAACCTCTTCGCCGCTGGGAAGGGATGTGGAACGGCAGGGGTATCCCATCCGCACGGCTGAGCTGCTTTCTTCTTTGGAAGGCGCGGCTTATGTCGCCCGGCGCAGCCTGCATGATGCCCGCAACATCCGCCTGGCAAAAAAAGCGATCCGGACGGCGTTTGAAATTCAACGGCAGGGTTTGGGATTTTCGATGGTGGAACTGCTTTCCATTTGCCCAACCAACTGGGGGCTGACGCCGGCTGACTCAAGAGTGTGGTTGGCTGAACATATGCTGCCTTACTATCCGGTAGGAGACTATAAGGTTTCTGCCGGCGCTGCCAGTTACCTGGAAGGAGTGAAGTTCTAATGCAGTCTGAAATTATCATTTCGGGTTTTGGCGGACAGGGGACTTTGTATGCCGGGCAATTGCTGGCTTACGCTGCGATGGATGAGGGCAAACATGTCACCTGGATCCCTTCATATGGGCCGGAAATGCGCGGAGGGACGGCGAACTGTACGGTAGTCATCTCTGACGATGAAATCGGCTCACCGACGGTGCTGAACCCAGCGGCGGTGTTGGCGATGAACCTGCCATCGTTGGATAAATATGAGCCGTTGGTCAAGCCGGGTGGTTGGCTGATCGTCAACGAATCGATGGTCAACCGCGTTCCAACCCGTGCAGATATTCAATCGGTGGTGCTACCGGCGAATGCCATTGCCCAGGAGATTGGCAACGAGCGGGCAGCAAATATGGTCATGCTGGGTGCACTGATGGCGAATGCGCATATTCTTCCAGACGGTGCACTCGAACGAGCATTGCAGGCGCATACGGCTGAGCGGCTGAAGAAGTTCATCGTGATGAACATGCAGGCGCTGGCACGAGGCGCAGAATACGAATGGGTGAGATAGCTTGACGAATGTTAAAGGGCGCTTTCGAGCGCCCTTCTTGTTTTAACAGGGCTATAATTACGGCCTCGGTTCAAGATGGAAACTAATTTTCTTCCCGCGAAGCGCAACGGCACATGGATACTGGGAGTATTGCTCCTGGTTTTTCTTGCTGCTTCGCTGCTTTTGATCTATAGCGCCTCCCAAGACCCAGTGCGCAGCAGCTACCTGCTCAAATTAGCCTGCGGGATAGCGCTTTGGGCGCCGCTGCTTTTCTGCTTGAAGCGCATGTATGAATTGCGCACCATGACTTACCGCCTGAGCCGTTCTGCCCTGACCCTGCGCTGGGGGGTGCGCCAACTCGTCTTTCCGATGGACATGATTCGCTGGGCACGCTCAGCAGCTGATTTTGAACATGAACTCCCCATCCCCTTTTTCAGCTTTCCGGGCTGCATTTTGGGCCGGCGCAAAATTGCGGGGTTGGGTGAAACCCGTTTTTTGGCAGTGGACAAAAAGCAGATGATCCTGATCGCGCTGCCCGAAGGCGCACTGGTCATTTCTCCGCAGGACCGGGAGGCGTTCATCCGGACCTACGAGAAAATGTACGAGCTTGGCAGCCCGGAAAAAGTAGCCTACAGCGCTTCGGGTATTACAGATTTGTGGAACCGGGTGTGGCAGGATCAAACTGCCAAAAGGCTGCTGGTTGCCAGCCTGGCTGCCGTATTGCTGCTGTGGGTGTTTCTGGGAATCCTGATGGCTAGCCTGCGTCAGGTGATGTGGGTGAGCCTCGAGATCGTCCCCGCTAACCGTCTGATTTTATTGGGGGTCTTGGGGAGCTTCATCTGGGCGGGCAATCTGCTGCTGGGGGTATACTTCTACCTGCAGGAACAGGTACAGCGCGGGATGGTCTACCTGCTTTGGGGTGCATCGCTGCTCAGCATACTGATTTTGATTGCAGCCGCGGCCATCATGAGCTTTTAGGGGCAACCCGAGCTAACTTTGAGCGGGGTGACAGCTAATTTTTGGAAGGTATTCCCGTCAGAGGAGTTGACTCAGGTTATAATCAATCCACTTGAGGGTTGTTCCAAAATCTAGCATTGACCATGAAGAAAACCCGCACATTACCACTTAGAATAAGCTTTCGGGCGACAGTGGCTTGGGTGCTGCTGGGGCTGTTGACCGCCTGCGCGGTGAATGCCATCCCACCCCAAGCTGGCCAGGCCTTGAATGGCGCCGTCATGGAATGGCCCGTGCCAAGCCCGACGGCGCAGCCTACTGCTGCCCCCAGCCCCACACCGGTGATCTGGAACACTTTCCCCGCGCCGCGCGGGGACTCGGCGACTGCGGTTCCGGATGCAGCCCCGCGGATTGCGTTGCCAGACGATGTGCAGGTTTGGCTGCTCTTGATGTCTGACCAGGAAGCACCACTGGTAGGTAGGACGCAGGCTTTTCATGTGGTGCTGCTGAACGAACGCCTGGCCAAAGCCAGCGTCATCTCGATCCCCGGCAATTTGATGGTGTATTTGCCAGGAGAGACCATGCAGCGGCTCAGCACGGCTTACGCCCTGGGCGGGATGCAGCTGGTGCGGGAAACTTTGGCGTACAACTTTGGATTGCGTCCGGACCGTTATGTCGTGGCGCATCCCACTGAGTTTAAGTGGCTGGTGGATGACCTCGGTGGCATTGATGTCAGTGTGCTTATTCCGGTACGGGATGCCTGCGGCGGGCTGCCAGCCGGCCTGCACAGCATGAACGGGGATAAGGCATTTTGTTATGTTAGCTTTCTTTCTGACGAGGACGAAGTTTACCGGGTCAGAAGGCAGCAGCAGGTTTTACAGTTGCTCTTTACCAAATTAGTTCAGAATGGCCGTCTGGCGATGCTTCCGCTGATGTATGCCTCGTATCAAGAAAAGTTGGATACCGATATCTCTTTTCTGGATTTGCTGGGGCGAGTGCCGCTGGTACTGCGCCTGGGCGACCCGCAGCGGGTTAGTTATCATGTTTTGGGGTGGGAGTACGTCACAGCCTGGAAACTACCCGATGAAACCCAAACCACCGTTTTGCTCCCCCGGGCAGATGCGGTACGAGAGTTGTTTGCGCAGGCACTGGCGGAGATTAGTCAGCCCTCACCGTTGGGCGAAATCGTGCTGACTTACGAAGCACAGCTAACCCAAGCCGTGGCCCTGACGCAGACAATGCAGCCTGGTTTCACACAGACGCCACCCGTCCGGTCCACCCCAACAGCGACGCCAACGCCTACCCCGCGCGGCGCGCCGACCGCCTTCCCGACAGCCATTCTGCCGACTTCAATCTACACACAGGAGCCGTATCCTTTCGAGCCAACGGCAGCGGGCACACCGACGCCGACCGATGTTTACAACCCCTACCCATGAGGGTATGTGTGAGGGAATGACACGCAAACCAATCTACGACAGATTTCGCCAGGCACTGCACATTGTGCTAATGGCTGGTTTGTTGCTGTCGCTGTTGGGAGAGATGCCGGTCGAGTCAATCGCGCTGCCCTCTGAGGGACCCAGCCGAGTGGTTACGCTGCAAATGGATACCACCATTTATGAATGGTGGCTGCTTTCGTGGAAGACCTCGCAGGTGGTTTGCCAAATGTATGTGGAGCATGAATCCTGGCCGGATGCCAACGAAGTGCTCTACTACTGCGGCAGTGCCATCCAAACGCAGTGGTTAAACACCAAAGCCTGCGTGTACGATGATGTCATTACCAACCCGGCAGAATGCAGTGGCTTATACTTGCATTTGGCGCATGTGACACCAACCACCAAGGAAGTTCAGGTAAAGCTGCCGGCTTTAGAGGTGTACGTCTCGGTTGCCGGCTGTAACCCGCAGTCTCCGATACGCTACTGCAGTGCACTGCCTTACCTGCGACTGCAGGCGGTGGAACCGCTGCCCAATGAGCAGGTCATTCAGATTTTAGGAAATATCAACGGACAGCCCTTCAGCTGTCCGGGCGGAGCCTGCGACCTTCCGCTCTCACCGACCGGAATGCAGGGTGTTGTGGTCAACTTCTGGGCAGAATCCAGCTATGGCGACGCCAGCGAACAGTACACAGCGCAGGTGCGGGTCATCCCCTGGGGTGATTTTGCCGATCCGGATGCTGTGTCAGCTGATCAGCCGATGTATTACGTCGATGTCTTAAGCTCTCAATGGCAAGGCGAAGCCCAATCTACCTGTTCAGCCATCTGGCAGGCTTTTCAGCCGGTGGATGGCCCGCCGGCCTGGCTTTCTACCCCTGAGCTCTCGGAACAGTTGATTTCAAAGAATGATTATTACCTGCTGGCCGGATCGCTCATTCAGCAAGGCCTGGTCGATGCCTCTGCCTGCTCTGGGGGCGGGCTGGAGAGTTCAGGAGCGGCCAACGCCTGCGGGATGGAGGCAGCCCGCCCAGTGGTCGAAGATTGGCAAAATCAATTTGATTCCGAAATTGTTAGGGTGGCTCAAGATAGCGGCGTACCAGCGCAATTAATGAAGAATATATTCAGCCGCGAAAGCCAGTTTTGGCCGGGAATTTATGACCGGGTGCAAGAAGCCGGCCTGGGGCACCTCAGTGATTTGGGGGCAGACGCGGTTCTTCTCTGGAACCCCAGTTTTTTTAGTCAGTTTTGTCCGCTGGTTTTGGCGGAAGGGACTTGCCAGAAAGGGTTTGGCAACCTGGATCTCAGCCAGCAGGAGATGCTGCGCGGAGCTCTGGTGCAAAAGGTAAACGCCAGTTGCCCAGACTGTCCGGTTGGGATTGACCTCACCCAAGCAAACTTTAGCATCAGCATCTTTGCCCGCAGCTTGCTGGCCAATTGTGAACAGGTCGGCCAGATCATTTACAACAGCACCGGTTGGCCGGCCGGACGGGTGGCCGGATATGAAGACTTATGGAAGTTCACCCTCTTGAACTATAACGCCGGGTCGGGCTGCCTGGCGAACGCCATGCAGCGGGCAATTAATGCCGGCCTGCCCCTCACCTGGGGCAACGTCTCCGCTTATTTGGAACCGGTGTGTCAATCTGGAATTGAATATGTAGAAGACATATCCACTGTGGCGGCAGAAGAGACCCGCATCAGTGATTTGCTGGCCACACCTGAAGCTCCGGCATACCAGCCAACCCCCACGCCCCAGGCAACGCCCACGCCATTGCCACAAACTACCGGGACGCCGACACCTGTGCCGACGAGCTATCCATAACAATTGAAGCCATTAAATAAACATCCTCAGCAGTTTTGCTGAGGATGTTTTCTGCCTGCCGGCAGATCATAATCAACCCGACCGCAGCTGTTTAAGTTGAGCTTCCAATTCTTCTCTTTTGGCAAGGCCGGCTTGCTGCACTTCCGTGCGCACATTTTGAGTAAACCCTGTAATCCGACTTTTCAGTTCTTCCCCGGAATAGGGAGTCAACAGCAGAACCAGGGCGCTGCCCACCAGACCGCCCCATACCAATCCTTTTAAGAATGCTGCAAATTTACTCATCTC
Source organism: Anaerolineaceae bacterium (assembly GCA_034430195.1). GTDB lineage: Bacteria > Chloroflexota > Anaerolineae > Anaerolineales > Anaerolineaceae > Mesolinea. The sequence continues at coordinate 13,954 of DAOUFF010000060.1, forward strand.
TGGTCCTTTACTGAATGTGATTGGTTTTTTCTTTATTATATGCTAATTCACGCCGCAAGTTGTTTGCTGCAATCAGATGAGTCAGCCATCGGTCATGGGCGGCCGCAGTGAGCGCGGGGTGAACTTGCAGCTATATAGATGAATCCAATCTGATGTTAATACATCTCTATCAAAAAGCCATTATTCTTTAGTCATTAGAGAAAATTATTAATGAGGAGCATCTTATGGGCAAGATTATAGGAATTGACTTAGGTACAACGAACAGTGTCGTGTCGGTAATGGAAGGGGGGTCCCCGACTGTGATTTCCACATCGGAAGGGTCGCGTTTGCTGCCCTCAGTGGTTGCTTTTAATAAGAACGGGGAACGGTTGGTCGGGATTCCGGCCAAACGGCAGGCGGTTATCAATCCAGAAAATACCGTCTATTCCATTAAGAGATTCATGGGCCGGCATTACAACGAAGTTGAATCTGAACGCAAGATGGTCTCGTATAAGGTTGTGGCAGGCCCAAGCGGCGATGTCCGTGTGCAAATCCCGGTTACCGGGCAGTCTTACACGCCACAGGAAATTTCAGCCATGATTCTGGCCAAGCTGAAGGCTGATGCGGAGGCTTACCTGGGCGAAAAAGTGACCCAGGCGGTCATCACCGTGCCGGCATATTTTAATGACAGCCAGCGCCAGGCCACGAAGGATGCAGGCAAGATTGCCGGCCTGGAAGTGATGCGCATTATCAACGAACCGACCGCGTCCGCTTTGGCGTATGGGCTTGACAAGAAAGAAAACGAAGTCATCCTGGTCTTTGACCTGGGCGGTGGTACCTTTGACGTCAGTCTTTTGGAAGTTGGCGGCGGCGTTGTGGAAGTGAAAGCCACCAATGGCGACACACACCTGGGCGGTGACGATTGGGATGAAGTGATCGTCAATTGGGCAGCCGACGAGTTCAAAAAAGATCAGGGCATTGACCTGCGTCAGGACCGGCAGGCCTTGCAGCGCCTACGTGAAGCGGCTGAAAAAGCCAAAATTGAACTGAGCACCGTCATGGAAACCGAAATCAACCTGCCCTACATCACGGCAGATGCCAGCGGGCCGAAACACCTGCTGCTCAAATTGAGCCGGGCAAAATTTGAACAAATGACGGAACATTTGCTGCAGCGCTGCCTGGTTCCATTCAATGCGGTGTTGAAGGATGCCAACCTGACAATTGATAAGATCAATGAAGTCGTGCTGGTAGGCGGTTCCACCCGTATGCCAATGGTTCAGGAGCTGGTTCGCAAGCAGACCGGCAAAGAGCCGAACAAGGGCGTCAACCCGGATGAGGTTGTGTCGATTGGCGCAGCCATTCAGGGTGGCGTATTGGCAGGCGACGTGAAAGATGTCTTGCTGTTGGATGTCACCCCGCTTTCGTTGGGTGTAGAAACCCTGGGCGGCGTCATGACCAAATTGATCGAACGCAATACGACCATTCCGGTCAAGAAGACTGAGGTTTTCTCAACCGCAGAAGACAGCCAGACCGCTGTGGATATTCATGTGCTGCAGGGCGAACGCTCGCTGGCGGCGGATAACATGACGCTCGGGCGCTTCAGACTGGATGGCATCCCGCCGGCTCCGCGGGGAGTGCCCCAGGTGGAAGTCACCTTTGATATTGATGCCAACGGTATTTTGAGCGTGACTGCCAAAGATAAGGCATCGGGCAAGGAGCAAAAAGTAACCATCACCGCTTCGACCAACCTGGATAAAAATGATGTTGAGCGGATGGTACGGGAAGCGACACAGCATAAAGCCGAAGACGAACGTCGCAAGCAGCTGATTGATGCCCGCAACACGGCCGACAGCGTGGCCTATCAGGCTGAGAAGACGTTGAAAGACCTCGGTGACAAGGTGGATCCGGCTTTGCGTAGCGACACAGAGAGCAAGATCCAGGCGCTGCGGAATGCGATGAATACTGAAGATGTCAGTGCCATTCAAAACGCGGCATCGGCAGTGAATGAGGCCCTGCAAAAAATTGGCAGTGCGGCCTATCAGCAGCCCGGCGGCGATGGAAGCCAGGGCATGGGTGGAAGCCAAGGCGGAAGTGCACAGCCTGAAGGCGGTGACGACGTGGTAGAAGGCGAATTCCACGAAGCGTAGACAGGCGGAGATGACTGACATCAAGCTGCCGTCCCTTGAAGGGCCGGCAGCTTGTTTTCCTGCCGGTGCAGTTTTTTCTGCCATTCTGTCAAAGCACCCTCTGGGGGTTGCGAGCCTTTTTTGTCAAAGCCCACTTTGGGGGTTGCGATCCTGCGAAGGAAATGTTGTCATCGCGAGCGCTCCGCTACTGTTATTGCGAGCGTAGCGTGGCAATCTCATATTTTTGTCATTAGTATGATGAAATAGGAACAAAGAGACACGGCAGATCGGTTGTCACTGGGTCAAAAAGACCGTCTCGCAGTCAAGATCGCCGCGCTACGCTCGCGATGACACAATTGGCCTGTCATTGCGAGGCACGAAGCAATCTCTCTTTTATCTGTTTGCCCGCCCTGGACAACCGAGATCGCCACGTCCCTCGCGATGACAAAATCT
>DAOUFF010000061.1:0-33098 GCA_034430195.1 Anaerolineaceae bacterium
AATCGTTTCACAGATTGGTGCTTCTTCAGGATCATTCTCAACACGGACATCCCTCAAGTGAGGGATATGAACCACCGTAGTGCTGTCCTGATAAGGGCCACCGTGGCTGTTCTTGGTAAATGGCTCCAGTCCATTGAGCGCGCGTACCCAGACTGTTCCAGGTCTCGGGCCTTTTCCAACTACCTCGACGGGTATGATCGCATCTCCATAACATGTACCGATTGTGATTTCAGCTTTTACCATGTGTTCCTCCTGTGTTCTATCAATAGGAATGAGAAAGGACATGCCCTGAATGGCATGTCCTTCGTTGTGATTCACCGGTGCGTTTTGACTCTGGCTAAAATGGAATTTCGCTTGGGTCTAAGTTTGGCGGAACCTGAGTATTTACTGCGGGTTCTGCTTCCTCCTGGTCTTCACGTCCAGAAAGAAAACGTACGGTCGAGGCGGTTACTTCGAATGAAGCGCCAACCTTTCCATTGTTTTCCCAGATATGAGGCCCACCAGTTTCAGGATCGGGGTTTAGGCGTCCTTCCACTAACACCTTGCTTCCTTTGTGAAGGAGACGCTCTTACCTTTTCGATATCGGGCGGGAGTGATTCGGGCAAATTTGCCATGAACTCTTCCACCGGGGTTCTTTCACTTATTAGCGCCCCAGATTATGAGCTCCCTGGCGATGCTGACAGTAATAATACTTACAATGTGACCGTGCAGGTTTCAGACGGAAGTCTTACCAATACCCAGCAGTTAACAGTGACTGTCACGAACGTCAACGAGACCCCGACGAATATTTCCATTTCTAGTAGCAGCGTGGCAGAGAATGCCGCAGTTAACACAGTGGTTGGCACGCTCTCGACCACCGACCCAGACAGTAGCAACACCTTCACCTATACCCTGGTGGCCGGGACGGGCGACACAGATAACGCTTCATTCAACATTAGCGGCTCATCCCTGCGCTCCTCAGCTTCGTTTGATTTTGAGAGCAAGAACAGCTATTCTGTCCGCATCCGCACCACTGACCAGGGCGGGTTGCTGTTCGAAAAAGCCTTCACCATCACGGTCACGAACGTTAACGAAGCTCCAGTGGCTGAAAATGGATCGGCTGGGACAAACGAAGACACGCCAGTGGCCATTACGCTGGTAGCTTCAGATGTGGATGATGATACGCTAAGCTTTGAAGTGGTGGACCAGCCTGCTCATGGCACGCTAAGCGGGACAGCGCCTGCGCTGACTTACACCCCTTCGGCGAATTACAATGGCACAGATAGCTTCACATTCAAGGCTAGTGATAGCTTGCTCTACTCCAACACTGCCACAGTGGATATAACGATAGCAGCAATGAACGATGCCCCAGTGGCTGAAAATGCATCGATTGGGACAAATGAAGACACACAAGCGACCATTACGCTAGTGGCTTCTGACGTGGATGGCGATGCATTAATATTCGCAGTGATTGCCCAACCCGTCCATGGGACACTTTTTGGCTCTGCCCCAAATCTGAAATATCGTCCTGATCCAAACTACAATGGTTCTGATGCCATTACCTTCTTAGTTAGTGATGGGAAACTAGCGAGTAATGTCGCTACTTTGACAATTAATGTTTTATCTGTGAATGATGCGCCGGTGATCACTTCCAATGGCGGCGGAGCGACCGCCGATATCTCGATGGCAGAGAACGACGCGGATGTGACCACCGTGGCGGCAACCGATGTCGATGCCGAGACGACCCTGACCTACTCTCTAAGTGAGGGCGCCGACATGGAAAAGTTCTCAATCGATGCGGCAAGCGGAGAGCTGACCTTCAAAACAGCTCCGGATTTTGACATCCCCGGCGATGCCGATGGCGATAATATTTACATCGTGACCGTGCAGGTCTCCGACGGGGTACTGAGCGATTCTCAGACCCTTAGTATTTTCATCACGGGATTAAATGAAACTCCGACTGATATTATTCTTTTGTCCGCCACCCAGCTCCTCGAAAACCAACCCATCGGTACGAATGCCGGCAGCCTTGACACGACTGATCCGGATACTGCCGAGAGTTTTACGTACAGCCTAGTAAACGGCGGTCCGACCTGCCCAGGGACCCAAAATGAGAATTTTGATATCGTTTCAAATCTCGTAAAAACTGCCCGAATATTTGACTTTGAAATGGCAGCTGATAAGACTCATGCGGTCTGCATACAGACGCAGGATTCAAGCGGGCTGATCCTTCAAAAAGCGTTTATCATTCGGGTGGGTGACGCCAATGATATTCCAGTCGTTCATGCCTTCCTGCCAGACCAGGATGGTCAGACGGGCACAGTTTTCTCGTTCATTTTTGCAGTCGATACTTTCACTGATCAGGATCCGGGTGATGAGCTTATTTATTCTGCCACACTCCGTAACGGGTCCGGGCTACCTGCCTGGCTGAGCTTTGACCCAGCACAGCGCTTATTCTCCGGAACACCGCTCGTTGGTGATGAAGGCACGCGCTTTATCCGAGTGACTGCCAATGATGGGCAAGGGGGAACGGTTTTTGATGACTTTGCATTATCTATAACAGCACCCAGTAACATCGGCCCAATTCAGAATTACCCCATCCCCGACCAGGTTATATTGGTCGGCAGTGTTTTCAATTATACCGTGCCGGAAGCCACATTCGTCGATCCGGATTCGACTCAACCCCTAATTTATGAAGCCGATCTGGCGGGAGGGGCGCCACTCCCGTCCTGGCTCACCTTTAACCCTGCCACACGGACATTTCTGGGGTTCCCGGGAATGGACATCGTCGCTCCGCTGGATCTTCGCGTGACCGTTTTCGATGCGGGTGGAAAGCATGTGTCTGGTCTCTTTAACCTTTCCTTCGTCAGCGAGACAGTGCCCACGCCACCTTTTTTGATGCAGCCGCTGACGGATCAAAACGCGATAACGGGTACTGAATTCGAAGTGGTTTTCGATATAGATACTTTTCATGATCCCCAATCATCCCCATTGACTTACACCGCGACAACCGATAGCGGACTTTCCCTCCCCGACTGGCTGAGGTTCGACGGCGCTACACGCACCTTTTCTGGTTTACCCACTGAAGGAGACGTCGGAACTTTTTTGGTGCGAGTGACGGCTGAGAATGTCAGCGGTCTCACAGCAGATGGCATCTTCAGGATTGCCGTTTCAAAAGCTGTTCGGGACGTGCTATACCGGGTTCTGCTACCCGCTGGCAGCCGCGAGAATAGTAACGTCGGCCAGGTGAATATACCTTCCGGTATCGTCGAACAGGGGAGCCATTCTTATTTCTATGAGTTGACTGGCCTCAGCACAACATCGACGCCGGATGGATATTCATGGTTGAGTCCGGTTGTGGAGCTGGGCATTTTCAATGGGAACGACCAGCCTATCATAAATTTTTCCAGTCCCGTAGAAGTATGTTTTAATCCATCCGCTTCGCAACGGATGGACCATTCAAGTGAAGATTTTGCGATCGGATCGTCGCAGGATGGCGGGCTAAGCTGGACTTTGCTGCCTACCTATTTAAACTCTTCCAACAATATGTTTTGCACAACAGTCTCACACTTCAGCCTTTTCACCGTATTTACCCGGATTCTGCCGAAAATTCTTCCAATAACGGGATTCGCTCCAGATGTGACGACCACTCTACCCGATTACCGAGAATTTAAACCAGTTCAGTCCCTGGGAGACCTCTGGATTGAGATTCCTTCCATCCGTGTTCAGGAAACAGTAGTTGGCGTTTTTCCGCAGGAGGACGGATGGGATTTATCATGGCTTGGAAACTCAATCGGCTGGTTGAATACCACCGCCTTTCCGAGCTGGTCTGGTAACAGTGTTTTGACAGCGCATTTGATCGGGAGTGATGGAAAACCGGGACCGTTTTACGACCTTCACCTACTCAGTTACGGAGATCGGATTATTGTCCATTTGAATAACCAGAAATACATTTATGAAGTCCGCAGTATTGATCTCAACACGGATCCGGAGGACACATGGGTCTTCCGTCACGAAGATTATCCTTGGATAACCTTGGTCACCTGTCGGAATTTTGATCCTGAGACAAACACCTACCTTCTGCGAACGGTAGTAGGCGCCATCCAGGTGGAAATTTCAGGAAATTAGTGTGTCCGGAACCGAGGTTTCAACAAGGTATTCTAGAGCCATCGGAAATCTGATTAATCAGCGAAAGCGGTTCACCGTGGCAGTGGTCGCCTTATCATTTTTGCATAATCGGGTAAGCAAGCGAATCGAGGTATTTACGTAATAACGCAGGTTGCGCTCTACTGAAGCGAAAATAAATAAACCAATGGACCGAAGTTGGCCATCGCGGTCAGCAGTTGGTAATTAAGAGCAAAATAAAAGCCTTCATTGCCGGAATGTCTATTGAAGAATTCCTTGCATTTTGAGGAGAGGGCTTCCGTCCGGCTTGCATGACAAAGCAGGATTCAGTTCAGCTCGATCCATATTGTGGACGGAGTTGACCCTCTCGCCAGGGTAAACACTGCCAAAGATAAGAAAAGTTAGGGTAAAAGCGAAGGATCAAATGAGCTGAGGTGACAAGGTCAAATCACGAAATGAACAACCGGGAAGCTCTCCTAGTCGTTTTGTCGGAATGATTGGTTGGCCTTCGTGAGATTCCAGTACAATTTTGGCTGACACTGCAAATAGCAACTATAAATCCAACTTGGCTCTATTTACTGAGGATAATTAAACTACCTGGTACTCACTTTTTGCGCCTCATCATCTCTCGACAGCGCTGTTGTCCCAGTCCATTCAGAGGATTTGAGCCATCCGCTTTGGCGTCTGCCTGGTCAAAAAGATTGATCGCATCTTTATATTTGCTCTGTTGCTCAGCCGAACAGGCTCTAAGCATCAACGCATTATAGGCCGCCAAAGGAAGAGTAGATTTTTCCAAATCGCTGGCAACCGCTTCGGCCCTGGCAAAATCTTTAAGACTTATGTAACGTTGACCGAGGCTGGCTTTCAAGCTGATACTGTCAGGTAGTTCCTTCAACCCTTCTTTGAGCGTGGCTATGCTTTCATCCATCTTGCCTTGGTTGGCCAGTGTCATTGAGACGGCAGACCAGTAACGGTCTTCCTTTGGCGCCAGTTCGAGAGCTTGCTTGAAACTCTTCATCGCCGCGGACTGCTTGCCGTCAGTGCTTAAGAAAATTCCTTCAATATATAAACGGCGGTCTTCGGTGATCTCCGTCCAACCGGCTCCCTGGGCGAATTTCTCCATCCGATCTTTTTTGCTCATTTTAGGTGCTTGGCCCGCTGACGAGGTGACAGATCGGACAGTTTTTTCGGGTTTAGCAACTGACTTTGGCTTGCTTTCCGTAGTTACGCAATTGTTTATGGATTGTTTTTGAACGCTTTCTACCGGCAAACTTTCCCCGTACATGCTCGTTCCCTCTTTGGAGAAAGAAAAATAAACGGGCTCACTCTTTGCAATGAAGTCCTTTCCGATGTCGTCGTAGATTTGCACGTTAAATTGCAAATGTCGTTTCCCATCCGGCTGATCCAGCTCAGCATAAGGTAAAAACAGGATGTAATCGGTAAACAGAGCATCTTCAAAATCCGGCACACAGCTGCTTCCGACACAGACATGACCGGAAGAGGTCTTAAACTTGTTGTTCAAATCAACCAACCCATTGCCCTGTTCATCTCTGAAATAGGCGAGGACTCCACATGAAAAGCCTTTACGATGTTGAATGGTGAAACATAGCCTGATCTGGATTCCGGCTTGATCGGATTGGAAAACGTTGTGAGACACTTCCATATTCTTAATCGTCGCGCTGGCCGGGATATTGGGTACTTTTACTGGTTTGTTTTCCACTTGCTGGGGCGCTTTTTGCGCCATCTCTACTTTTTTCGTTTGTACCGGTGCCGTTATGGATTTCTTTCGATTACGAATTTCCCAAGCCATGGATTGGATGCGTTTCAATTCGATAAATTCAGGCCACTGATCATCTCCTTCAGCGTTTCCGCGCTTGATCACCTTTGCGAGGTAACGGTCTGAACATTTCCACCACAAAGCTTCAATTCTATTTAACTCTTCTCGGTCAGGGAAATTGACATCCCGAAAGAAAGTAATTGTCAACTTGGTATGCACCTGGGTGACGTTGGTGCCCATATTTAATCCCCAGCTATGGCTGGTCTGGTAACCTGAAAAAGAAGCTGTGTTTGTATGAGGATGAAAATAGGAATTACCGAACATGCTGCCACTGCCCGTATTGTGTGAGAACCCCATCGATTGGTTCACCACATTATCAATAACTTCTTGCATGTTCTGTACTTGCCAGCCATAAGCAGCCAGCCAACTGGTGTAATAGCTTTGATCGACGACTCTACCTTTGACTACCTTGTATTCATATTGTGTCATCGAATTTTCCTTTTTGGATCAGATTACATAGCGTTTTTCTGTAAATTCGAGTCGGAAATATCAATGGTCGTTTAATAATCCAACGCCTTGCCAGCACAGTAATATTTTCCGATCTGACACTCCTCACCAAATTTCATAATTAAAGCTAAGAGCAATCATAAATAGGCTGCTTCATCCGGGAAAACTTCAGCCATCGTGGTTCTTCTTCAAATTTCTTAATTCTACCTTCTCTGCCTTGTGCCACAGCAAAAGTGATGTTGCCAATCTGATCTGTAGTCCCGTTCAATTCTGAACCCATTCCTTGTTTGCGCTTATTTTATGTCTACAGATCGGGGCACACAATAACCTTTGTAGGCACCTTTTTATTCGGTGCCTTTTTGTCAGATCACTCAAACCACATAAACCTGATCTCTTCTGGCGTCATAGGTGGCAACTGGAGAAATCCCCAGTTACCCACTCGCAATTCATCCAATTTTGGGCCGATCCATAAGGGCAGGTTTTCATTGGTGATTTCAGGGAGATCATATTTAAGTGTATAACTGCCGTTTGCGATGAAAGCATCTGAGCGAAATTTTAATCCACTCAAACAATAAAAGGCAGCATGGATGCCTTCGTAGGCGGTGCCACCAGGGAGGATATGGGCGACGCAATCGATATTTGTGCCTGCATCCATTTCATTTTTCCAGGAAATTAGTTCGTCTTTGCGAGCCATGCATTCGGTCACCGGCATATGGCTGTTGGATTTGTTGACGATCGCCCAAAAAAGCTGATTTTGTTGTTCGGATGACCAGATTTCGCCCGGCTGGGGGTCACTTGCGATCAAGTCAAGAATATCTTGATCGGTGAATGAAATTCCGTTGTATTCTGCATTTTTCTTTATCGCATTTATGCCGGGGTAATTCTTTAGAACTGCATCGAGCTGATCTTGAATATAATTGTTGCTACCGAAGTTGTAATATACGAAATCACCCTGCCCACCCATTTTTTTAAACATCCACTCAAAGGTAGAAGCATATTTGGCATAATCGCCCGTAAGGTTGAAGACCCCAGGGGTATCCGATATTGCATTCAGCTCAAAAACGGGGATTCCTCCCTCAAAAGCGTCATGCACTTGCGGTGCGGAACCATAAGCGTCCCATTGGTCTGAACGATTTACGATGGCATCCACACCTATATCGACCAGTTCGGAGATGCTATCGGCATGCACGCATTGCACCCCGAGTTCCCTACAAGCTGTGTCAAAATCGGATTGATCTTGAGGCTCAATCGAGCCTGTATAGCCGATGGTCATGTCTTCCGGAGAGAGGTTAAACGTTTGTGATTCAGGCGAGGCACCCTCTTCAGACTAGTCATCACGATAGTCCGCGCAGTGGGAAGGCCAATCTGGATTACGATCCACTGAGGGGTTATTCGTTAAATTCAAGAACAAACCTTCAAAAATAGGACTGACTAAAAAGATCTCCTCCGGCTGGCCGTTCAAATCAACGCTGACGCATTCGACCCGGTTACCCTCCAAAGTCCAGAAGGGCAGGTATTGTTGCAGTTCTCCTTTTCCACCCGCATCCTTCAGATTGGCACCATCCCAATCCATAACACAACTTAGACAAATTCCATCCGGTTGATCCCAGTGAGAAAATAGTTGACCATTGACGGTCCAAGAAACATCGTAGGCTTTGCCATTGTCCGTGATCTGGCGTTTGTCGCTACCATCCAGATTCATGACAAAGATATTCCAGGAATCATCCTTGCCCGAGAGCCAGGCTATTTTCGAGCTATCGGGAGAGATGACAGGGTTGTGGTCTTCTTCGGGTGAATCGGTCAGTTTAATAGGATCTTTATTGCCATCCCAATAGGTCACATAAATATCACCATCGCTCGAATAGGCAATCCATTGATAATCGTTTGACCAATCAGGGGTCTTGCTGTTTTCTTCATAGGTGACTTGATGAACGTCACTGCCATCGGCATTCATAATGTAGATAAATTGTCCGCCGCTGGTGTCATTTGTAGGGCGGTTGCTCACAAAGGCGATTTTGTCACTGTCTGGCGACCATGAAGGATCCGTGTTATCGCCCTGATTCCTGGTTAGTTGAACCAGGTTGGATCCATCGGGAGCCATACTGTAAATATCCCATCTGCCATCACGATCACTTTCAAAAATAATGGTGCATGGCATTGGCTCTGGTTCGGGGATGGCTGTTGGTGTCGATGTAGCGGTCGGATCAGGTGTACTGGTAGAAATTGGAGTTTGCGTTGGAACCATCGTGCTGGTAGAAATTGAAGTTTGCGTTGGAACCATCGTGCTGGTTTGGGTACTACTGCACCCGGAGAGAATAGAAGCAATTAGCAAGCAAAATATAAGTACAACAACCGGTTTTCGTCTCATGTCTGCCTTTCCGAGATCATTCAAGTGGGATTTTGTTACGGCATGTATTTTAGATTTCGAAATATAATAGCTGGGTTGATCAAGAATTAGTTGCCACTCCGATTCCACGCAAAATAAATTTATCGAATATTCTCACCTGCGATGTATGTTGGGAATGGTTGAACTCAACAAGTTTAGCATATTCTTATTAGTTGTCCATAGTTTTACTCAAACGGCACCTTAAAGTCAGAAACCAAAAATGGATTTTTATCCGTCCATAAAAGCGATGGTATCTTGATAAAAATGGCTTTAAGCAAGTCAGTGGATGCGCATAATGTAAAAATAGTTATGAATTATTATTTGGACCAACGCCAATACCGCCTTAACGATAAACTAAGACCATATGTAGATAAAAAAGCCGGATTGCAAAACGCAGCCCGGCAGAAGGATGCCCAAATATACTCAGACGTCTATTTCTTGTGTGGGAACCAGGGCACGAAGGCATTGGTATATCTGGCGTACTCGCGGTAGGCCGGCCGCTGCATCATCTTTTTTTCCAGTAAGGCCACACCCGAAACGAATACTAAAAGGTAGGTCATCAGCGCAGGTGAATAGAACGCCCACCAGCCGCCTGCCGCGGCTGCGATCAGGTAAAATCCCCACCACTGAGCTGCGTCGCCGAAGTAATTGGGGTGGCGGGTGAAGCGCCACATTCCCCGGTCCATGACCTTGCCACGGTTTGCCGGGTCAGCCACGAATCCAGCCAGCTGTGCATCGCCAGCAGCCTCAAAGCCAAAGCCGACCAGCCAAACCAGTACGCCTAGCACGTCCAGCCAGGTGATGCGCGCAGGCGCAGTGCCAAATTGTGCTGCCAGCAGCGGCATTGAGATGATCCACAGCAGCACACCCTGCTGCAAAAAGACGCGCGGGTAGCTCTGCCACCACCATTTCGCGCCCGCCTCGCTGCGCCATTTGGCATAGCGGAAATCTTCCGGCTTGCCCCAATTTCGCCGTAGGATGTGGATCGACAGGCGCAGCCCCCACAGGGTGGCCAACCCGGTAATCAGCAGCTTACGGGGCAAGAAGCCGTTGGGCGTCAGCCCAAAATACAGCCAGGCTGCCAGCACAAAACCCGCACCCCAAAAGATATCCACAATATTGGAATTCTTCAAACGCAGGCTCACCAGCCACAGCAGTGTCATTAGTAACAATATTACAGCCAGGCCAATTACGTAAATTTCGATAAGAGTCATAGCGCTTTCCTCCATCACCCCTCGCGGGTAACAGCACAAAAGCCCACAACGCCGGGACCAAGATGCGCACCCAGCACTGGATTGACCACCCCAAATAGGGCGCCGCTTTCAGGCAACAGATGTTTCACCTTTTCCTGCAGTTCATGTGCTTGATCCAGTGCATTGGAATGCAGGAAGGCCAGCTTTTCAAAGGGGGCTAAATTTTGCAACATTTCGGTCAGGCGGGCGAAGGCCGCTTTGTGAGTGCGCACCCGTTCTACGCCGGAAACGCCATTATGCATCTTCATGATCGGCTTGATCTGCAAAAATTCGCCTATCGTCGAAACCGTGCGGTTCATCCTGCCGCTGCGGCGCAAGAATTCGAGCGTATCGAGCGCAGCCCAGACGTGGGTACGTCGGATCTGGCTCTCAAGCACCGGAAGAATTTCAGCGACTGTCTTGCCCATGCGTGCCAATTCGGCGGCGGTCTGCACCAAAAAGCCGGTTCCCATGCTCAGATTTCCCGAATCCAGCACCGTCACTGGCACCGAGGACGTCTCGCCTGCACTCACGCGCGCCACGTTTACCGTACCGCTCAGAGTTTCAGAAATATGAATTGACAGGATCTCCGATGCGCCTTCTTCGGCCATCACCTCATACAGGGCATGGAATTTAGCCGGCGAGGGCACCGCCGTGGTTGGGTGATTTTCAAAATATCGCAGCTTCTCATAAAACTCTTCGCGGGTGATATCCACACCGTCCGCATAGTTTTCGTTTCCGATATGGATGTAAAGCGGGACAACTTTGATATCCAGCGCTCTAACCATTTCAACCGGTAAATCACAAGTGCTGTCCGTCAGAATTTTTACCGTCACGTTGTTACCTCCAAATTAGAATTACACCTAAGACAATTTCGATCGCCAGACTAATCCAATTCGAGGAGGCGGTCGAATGGTCCACAAAGATGGAAACCAGCCGCACCAGCGCGATGGCCAGGTAGCCTAGACCCAACATGCGGTAAGCTGGCGCACCCAGTAAGAACGGCGCTACTCCTAGCGCGATGAACAACCCGCCAAAAATGGCGCGAATTTCAGAGATGCCGCGTGGGCCATTGGCAATCAGGCCAGTGAAACCGGGCACCGCAGTGGGTTTGACCAGCGCAAGCAGACCGGTACCCACCGTGCCTAGCGCCGCAATAATTTTTAGTACTTGTAAGAATTTCATCTTGCGTTTCCTTCCATGATGTTTAATTCATCCAACAATTCAAATAACTCGTTGTTGTCAGGAATATCTAACATCGAATGACCATAGTGTACATAGCGGGCCTGCCCTTGCCGGTCTATGATAACCTGGGCTGGCATGCGTCCCAATTTGAACAAGTTAACTTCCTGTCCGTAAAGCTTCAATACACGCGCTTGCGGGTCGGGAAGGCCGATGAACGGTAAATTGTGCTTGTCCCAATAAGCCTGAAACGCCTGTGCATTTTCTGGCCCCACCACCACTACCTGCGTGTGGCGTTTTTCAAATTCCGCAAAATCATGACGCAACTGCGCCATATGCTGTTGGCAAAATGGTCAAGTAAAACCGCGGTTGAAGACCAGCAGCACGTTATAGCGACCCCTAAAACCGGACAGGCGTACCGGTTCTCCACCAAAATCCATCAAGTCGAAGTCAGGAGCGGCTGCGTTTAATGCAATTTTAGACACGTTTTCATCCTTTCACAGGGCAACCCCAAAAATATTAATGTTTTCGAGAAACTTTTTATTTCTCAGCATATGAAATGATAGCTAATCTCAGCTAGTTTGTCAATGTATTGTACAGTATATCTTGACATTAGATTGACAATGCATTATCATCCTGTGCAGATGCTGGAGCAAAGATATTGTCATGACCACAATTCGTCGAACACCCATTTACAATCTTAACGTCGTGCTGCGTGAAACCGGCCTAACCGCCGACACGCTGCGCGCCTGGGAACGCCGTTACAACCTGCCCAAGCCACAGCGCACCCCGGGCGGTCATCGCCTATATTCCGATTACGACGTGGCCGTAGTCAAATGGCTGCGCGCCCGTCAGAAAGAAGGGCTAACCATCAGCCGAGCGGTGGAATTGTGGAAAGAAACCGCCGCTTCTCGAGATCCGTTGGAGAGCCTACCGCAGCCTGTTTCGGAGGGAGTAATCTCTGTTCCGGTCAACCCCATCGATGAATTGCGCCTAAGCTGGGTGAAAGCTTGCCTCAGCTTTGATGCGCTCCAAGCAGATGAGGTAATCAACCAAGCTTTCGCAATGAGCACAGTGGAAACCGTCTGCTTCGAAATCTTGCAAAAGGGGCTTCAACAGATTGGATCATTCTGGTACTTCAATCAGGCTACTGTGCAGCAGGAACACTTTGCCACCGCGCAGGCTCTGCGCCGCATCGAAACGTTGATCAGCTCAGCGCCTGCTCCTACTCGCGACCAAACAGTTTTGCTGGGCTGCCCGGCGGGTGAATGGCATTACTTTCCACTCCTACTGTTGGCGCTATTGCTGCGGCGCCGCGGGGTAAATGTGGTGTACCTGGGCCCAAATCTGCCACTGGAGCAAATGGAAGCCACCGCAGCAACCGTGCGCCCGGATCTGATTGTGTTGGCCTCGCAGCAGCTGCCTACGGCTGCCGCACTTCAGGCGGCGGCTCGCCTGTTCCAACAAGCTGGTTTGTTAATGGCCTACGGAGGCCTGATCTTTAACCGCTTGCCTGGGCTGCGCGCACGCATCCCAGCATACTTCCTGGGCGAAACACTGGAAGACTCGATCGATCATATCGAGGAATTACTGGCCGCGCCGATCGCTAAACCAGTCATGCTGTCACTGGAAAACCCGCACCAGAACACCTCTGCCCTGTTTCGTGGTCACCGTGCCGCGATCGAGGCCCGCCTGGCCAAATTGCTCGCTAACTGGCCCGGACTGCCTGAAGCCAATCTTGACACTGTCAACACCTTCTTCACCGACGATATCCAGGCCGCGCTTGATCTAGGCGACCCGCGCCTACCGGAAATCGACCTGGAGTGGGTGAAAAAATTACTATCCAACCGCGAGCAATCGGATGCGCAATTGCTACACTATCTTGGCATTTACCGCCAAGCAGTTCAGCTTGAATTGAGTAAACAGGGCGAGCCCGTCACCGCCTGGTTGGATGATTACCTGTCTGAGAATCAGGTTACATCTTAATAATTTCCGGAGAAATCATGCCAAAAAATAACCAAATCCCATTCTACCGTGAAGCCCCCGACCTGACCCTGCTCGATACGGCCGGCCAACCGGTGCGGCTGTCCAGCCTGTGGGCCGAAAAACCACTGCTGCTGGCGTTTACCCGCCATTTCGGCTGCACGCAGTGCAAAGAAATGCTCGATGAGCTGGTCGCGGACCGCGAACGCATCCAGGCAGCCGGGTTAAACATAGCCATTATCATGCAGGGCACACCCGAAACTACTGCGGAGTTTGCAGCGCAGTTTGCTCCTGGCCTGCTTTGCCTGGCTGACCCCGAGCGCGCAGCTTACCGGGCCTTCGGCCTTGAACGCGGCAATCTCTTTCAAACCTTCATTAATCCAAAGGTGTGGAAGGCCGTTTCGAAAGCACGCCAGAAGGGTTACAAAGTGGAACCGCCCCCGCCCGGTCAGGATTCCATGCAAATGTCGGGCACTTTCATCATCAGCACTGGCGGTAAGCTGCTTTTGCCCTATTACTACGACCATATCGCTGACCACCCACCACTGGAGCTGCTCCTGAAGGGCGTGCTTTCCACCGGCTGGGAGAAACCGTTTCAAGGTCCGATTGGCCCGGGCGTTGATGAAAACTGATCATTCATTGGAGATTTAGAGATATGAAGAAACTATCCTTATATGTAATTGTAGCCACTGTTGTCGTCCTGTCGCTTTCCGCCTGCAGCTTGCAGGCTGCCCCCGCCGAAGCCACCCCAACGGCAATTCAACCGGAAAGCATTATCGCCGAAGGCCGTCTGGAGCCAATCAATGCGCTTGCACAGGCCTTCACCTTCACCGGACAGGTGGCTGAAGTGCTGGTGCAAGACGGTGAAGCCGTGCAATTCGGTCAGCCGCTGGCACGCTTGACGGACTCGCCGGAGGCTAAACTGGCCTTGCGCCGTGCTGAAGGGGAAGAACTGGCCGCCCAGCAGGCAATGGAAGCATTGAAAACCGCCGCCGAGTCCAACCTGGCACAGGCGCGCCTGGCTTTCCTGGCTGCCCGAAACGCATTGGATGAGGCCGTTAATCGTTATGATGCGAATGAAACCGACGAAAACAAAGCCCAGCTCGACGTTGCCCAAGCCAGCTTCAACCTCGCTGAGAAAACGCTGGCCATCTTGGAAACCAACAAAGGCATCGATCCCGATCAACAAGCTGCTGCTGAAGCCCGCCTGCAATCGGCTCAAGCCGCGCTCGAGAGTGCACGGACGCAGCTTGATCAGCGCACTTTGAATGCAACGCTGGAGGGCACCGTGGTGGACCTGGACATACAGAGCGGCGAACTGGTGACAGCTGGCATGCCAGTGGCGACCATTGCCGACTACTCTGCCTGGCTGGTCAAGACTGACAACCTGACCGAACTGGAAATCGCCCGGGTCAGCTTGGGCCAAAAGGTGCGGGTGACGCTGGACGCTTTACCAGAAATAGCTCTGGAAGGCGAAGTGACGCACATCAACGCGCGCTATGAAGAAAAACGGGGCGACATCACCTATACCGTCACCATCCGCCTGTCCCAATCCGACCCACAGATGTTATGGGGAATGACGGCCTCCGTCACCTTCCTACCTTAAGCCACAGGAAAAACAGCATGCAACACTTGCTATCTATCTCCTCTTACCTGGCGGTCAAGGAAGTCTGGCGAAACCGCGGCCGCTTCTTGCTGGTTAGCCTGGTGATTGCCCTAATCACGCTGCTGGTGTTATTTATCGCAGCGCTGGGCGAAGGCTTGGGCAACGGCAACCGCGAATACATCTCCAAGCTGGACGCTGAATTGATTGTCTATCAGGCTAAGTCTGATACCGTGATCGCTGCCAGCCGCCTGGGCCGTAACCGACTTGCTGCCGTGCGCCGCGTCGAGGGCGTGGCCGATGCCGGCGTGCTGGGAACGTCTAGCGCCAGCTTGCTTCCGGCGAACAACGCTGAACCGATCAAAGTTGCCTTGTTGGGCATCGAGCCCGGACACACCGGCGAGCCACCGGTGCTCCAGGGCAGTCAGCTCAGCACCGACCTGGCACAAGAAGCCATCATCGACGCGAACACCGCCTACCGCAGTGGGTTGCAGGTTGGCGATATGCTCACCTTGCGCGTTACCCAAGGAACGCTCGACGAGTTTTACGATCTGCGCATCGTTGGCATTACCAGCGGGCAGCAATTCCAATTGCAACCTTCCATCTTCGTGCCTTTTTACACCTGGGATCGCATCCGCCCCAAATCTGAAGCCGAAATCAACGACTCTAAACCTGTCGCCAACGTGCTCCTCGTCAAACTGAAGGATCCAGCCCAGGCGGAGGCCGTCAGTGCCCAACTGGCTGCCCAAGTGGACAATATCGAAGTTGCCACCATCAGCCAGGCGATTGAAGCCCTGCCCGGCTATTCCGCCCAACTCTCCACCCTCAATACCCAAGGCGGATTCACCCTCTTCATTGGCATACTGGTCATTGGCGGATTCTTTCAGATCCAAATCCTACAAAAAGTCGCCCAAATTGGCGTGCTTAAAGCGATAGGCACGGCCAACCCGGTGGTAGCGGCTGCTGCGATCATTCAAATCGTGGTGGTCACCGTGATCGGCGTGGCCATAGGTGGACTGCTCGCCTTCCTGCTCTCGCTTACCTTCCCCCCCACGGTGCCGATCATTTTCAATGGTACCACTTCCGCACTGGCTATCGTCGCGCTTCTGCTCATCGGTCCGCTGGGCGGACTAATTTCCATCCGCTACGCCGTACGCATTGAACCGCTCAAGGCGTTGGGGCTTTCATCCTAAAGGGCGCAGTTATGACCGCATACGCACTTGAAACCAAATCTGTCATTAAAACCTACAACAGCGATGCTGGTGTGATCCAGGCCGTAGACAATGTCTCGCTGCAGGTAGACGCCGGTGAATTCGTCGCTTTGGTCGGCCCCAGTGGCTCAGGCAAGACTACGATGCTCTCCATGTTGGCCGCCTTGCTGCAACCCTCTTCCGGGCAGATCCTGCTGGACGGACAAGACCTTTCTGGCATCGGTGATCGCGAGCGCGTGTTGCTCCGCCGAGAAAAAATTGGCTTTACCTTCCAAGCCAATAACCTTGTGCCCTACTTAAGCGCGGTAGAGAACGTAGAACTAATGCTGCGCCTGAACGGCAAGCTTGATAAGGCCGGCAAACTGCGCGCGCGCGAACTGTTAGCCCGCCTGGGGCTGGGCGAGCGTTTGAACAACCTCCCCGGACAGATGTCCGGCGGGCAGCAGCAACGTGTGGCGATTGCCCGCGCGCTCATTCACAACCCGAGCCTGGTACTGGCTGATGAACCCACCGCCAGCCTAGACACAGAACGTGCCTACCAGGTCGTAGAAACCTTTGCTGGGCTGATCCATGAACAAGGCCGCGCAGGCATCATGGTCACACACGACCTACGCATGTGCGAATATGTCGACCGTGTACTGCAAATGCAAGATGGCAGATTGGTGCGCATCTATACCGGTCATGACGAGATTATTAGAGAACTTGTGCAAGGCGGCCGTCGCTAGGCAGGGAAGGAAGGCATGAACCCATGGCAGGTCCGGCGCAACTTGCGTCTGGCAGATAATGCCCGCGCTTGCAGCGGCCTTGAGGTCAGGCGCAGGTATGCTGTTAGTTTTTATTCTGGACGATGCCCTGCTGAGTAAGTTCACCAAGCCGGCAGGGCTTTCTATTTTCCGGGCTGCGCATGCTGGATCAAGATATGCGCCAGCTGGGCTCATATTGGGTTGTGCGGCCTGGCGACCCGCGTATTGAGCTTCTTTGTTTGATGCGCGAAGTTGAAGCGGTCAGTATATTCGCCAAAGCAGGCTTTTCGCCTTATGCGCTATGCCGCGATACCGCGGTGGCTGCGCAGGTGGGTTTGCATTTGGTGCACAGCTTGGGCGTTCACCCAGTCGATGCGGTGTCTCGGCCTGATGGCAGATCATACACCGTTTTCACTCACTGCGCATACGCCTGGAAGGCCCTGCCTGCTCCCCGGCAACCTTTGCACACCCAACTGGATGATTGACCCAGATATGGTCGAAATGATGGGTACGAAATCCGTTTCTGAAATCAAATTGAGGTAAGATCAACGCAACCCAATAGCAGGAATTCGCAAAGGGCGGGTAGAACCCAATCAGCTATGTGAATAAGTAAATCAAACCACATGGCTACGAGATATAGATGCAGCCTTACCCGGTATACAATTAACAACCATACATAGCAGTAAAGGCACTGAATTCGAGGTTGTAATCATTGCTGGTATTGAATGTATAGAAACATCCCAGAATGGACATAGATTACTTTACGTTGGTGCTACTAGGGCAAAGAAAGAACTATGTCTTTTGTATACTCAGCATCGTCCTTACCCGCATGCTAGAAATGATGAACTTCCCCACTTCATAGTCCAGTTGATGAACAAAGCCCGCCAGGATCAATGGAATTTTGTTAGTCACGAAGTAGCTAATTGAAATTTAGGCCTTTTCGACCCTCACGACCTGGCCACAACCCGGCTAAGCACAAACCGTCCCGGCGTCCTTTCGGGAGGCCTCCACAATCTTTCCAGTCTGAGGGTTTCTCGTTTCTCGGGTGATGACGGCCGGCTGCCATCTTGCACCAAAATTGGAAGAGATGTGGGATACAACTGTCACCCATTTAAGCTCTGAACCTCCTTTCTTCTTATCCATCTGACCACCATCACCCTCTGGCTCACCCACTCATCCTGAGCCGGCGTCAGATCCCCGTCAAACCTCGTCTCCCCTCTCGCAGTATCAGGCAAAAAAACAGGCTGCCCTCGCAATCACGGAGCAGCCTGCTTTTCGGACTAACTTGCGTACTTACTTCTTAAAGCCGAGATAGGCCACAATAGCACCCACTACAGCCACGGCGATGGAGTGCCAGGTGGGGGCGCTGAAGCCTTCCACACTCAGGAAGAGCCCCATCAGGCCCATAACTGCCAGCACAACACCGGTAATGATGGTCATCGTTCCGGTGAACTTGCTGTTGCTCAGGGCCACGCCAACTGCCACTACACCCAAAACAAGCTTGGCGGCAGTGTGCCAGATGGGTTCAGTCGACAGGCTCACACTGGGAATCAGTGCCAAAACGCCCATGACCACAACCAAAATACCTGCAACTAATAATACGGTTTTCTTGCTCATTGTTGCTCCTTTGAATAATTGAAAATCATTCGATTTTCATAATGTTGATATTAATATTATAGCAATTTCAACTTCATAGTCAACAAAAAATAGAAACAATGTACATGAATTGAAGCACATCCCAGAGGGAATTCATTTGTTTTGCGTGCAACGGCACGCTTCCCCAGCCTGCCCTTCTTGGCACTGAGCGCGCCTTCTTTAGCCCCACACGTCAAACCCTGCAGCGCGCTTGCTGAGTGTGCCGTGACCCGCGCAACCATCAATCCCAACCGGTTCACGGCTGCTCAAGGCACCTTACGGCAGCGGGTGGCCATGCGAATGCTGATGATCTGCATCCGGGGTATGGGGGTGCTGGTGCTCCAATAGTTCATGGCTGTGCGCGTGGCTGTGCGTCAGCTGCGCCGTGCCACCGTCGCCCTCATGGGTATGCATATGGTGTGGGTCAGGGTGGCTGTGGCGGTGTGTATGCTGAACGGGAACATGGACATGAAGATGGTCATGCCTTTCGGTCAGCATCAGTGCCGCGCCGAAAGCCATCAGTGGGAAGGCCAGCCAGTAAAGCATTTGAGGTTGGTCATGCAGCAAAACGAGTGACAAGGCTGCTCCAATGAAAGGTGCGGTGGCAAAAAGCGTGCTGGTACGGGCTGCACCCAAAGCGCGCATCGCCAGGATGAAAAGCTGAATACTGACGCCATAGCTGACCGCGCCCAATAGCATTGCCAGCCCGATAGCCGGCCAGGCGGGCAATGGCTTGCCCAGACCAACCCCCAGCACAAGAGAAAAAGACCCGGCTCCCAGTCCTTTGATCGCCACAATCATCAACGGGTCACGGCCAGAAATGTGGCGCGTCAGGTTATTATCGACCCCCCACAAAGTGCTGGCAGCAATGATACCCACAGCTCCAAGTGAAACACCCCAATCACCGGTTGTCCAACTGAGCAACACAGCCGCCAGGGTGATCAAAGCAATAGCACTGCCAATCCGGCGGTCAACCGACTCTTTGAAAGCCCAAACAGCGATCACGGTGGTGGCGACGGCTTCAAAATTTAACAGGAGCGAGGCGGTGGATGCGGGGGTGCGGGCCAACCCCCACATTAATAAAATCGGCGCAGCGACCCCACCGGCCAGCACTGCACCCAACAACCAGGGGTAATCCGCACGCTGCAGAGGTTCTTCTGCAACCTCCTCGCGTTTGAACAGCCGCCGGCCAAATAGAATGATCACCGACCCCAGGCCGCTGCCCAGATAAAGCAGCCCTGCCAGTGGGATCGGGTCCACTTCGCCCAACAGGAGTTTTGAAAAGGGTGCCGATGCGCCAAACAAAAGTGCCGCCAGCAGTGCCTGCAGGTAGGATGCTTTGGTTTTCATCGCTGCTCAAAAAAAACTTTAGTGAAAATTTCACCGAATGTTTTGGTCATCTATTTTATATACCACAGGAACTCATTTCCCGTCGAGCGCCGGTAAATGAACCCGACTTCTCCCGCTGGAGCGGGGTGCAATGACCGCGGAGGGGCAGCCCCACCCAAAAACCCCCTTATCTGGCTGGGGATTCCCCCAAACACTGCTGCCTTTAAAAATAGCAGCGCTGAAAAAGAACCCTTTGGGGCCCGATCATGGAAGACTGGCACATCCGGCTACCTCTGCGACGTTAAGCGGTCCGATCATAACCAGCCTCAGCCAGGCCACTGCCACTGACATTCTTTCAAACCTTGGTGCTGACCTTGAGCCGATCCCTGGGATGAGGGGGTTTAAGGCCGACCGCCATGGCGCTGTGAAATTTGGATCCTGCAACCTGACGACTTACTCACCCAATAACGAAATACAGTCATCCTGATGCCGGCCGGGAAGGCGATACAAAAAAGCTGCCGTTCCCAGATGGGAACGGCAGCCCAAATTCGCATTCTGCTTTACTTAAACAACGGGACAATCAGCAACGAAGCCATGCCGATCAGTTTCATGAAAATCAATGTGGAAGGCCCGGCCACGTCTTTTAAAGAGTCGCCAACTGTGTCGCCAATGACCGCGGCAATATGCTGCGGTGTGCCGCGCGACTGCTCCATGTTTTCAATCGTCTTTTTGGCATTGTCAAACGCCGTGCCGGTATTGTTGAAGAACGGTCCCAGCAGCGCTGAACAGGCCACCGACCCAACCAGAACAGCCCCGAGCGCGTTCATTCCAAAAGCAAAGCCAATCACAATCGGCACCAAAATGCTGACCGCGCTTGGCAGGATCATTTCATGCAGCGCGTTGCGGGTGGCAATATCGATGCAGTGTGAGTAATCAGGTTTGGCCAGACCCTTGAGAATGTCGGGGTTTTGATCAAACTGTTTTCGCACCTCATCCACCATCTGTTGGGCCGTCTTGGCGGTCGATCCGATCACAAGCGAAGAGATAAAGAAGGGCAGGCAGACTCCGATGAAGAGGAAACTCAGGTTGTACGGTGTAGTGACGTCGATAGCGTCAATGCCGGCCAACTTGTAAAAGGTCAGGAAGATGACAAAGGCAGTGATCGTGCCTGAAATCATGGCATATGCCTTGGTGATGGCCTTCATTGTGTTGCCAACAGAGTCAAGCTGTGAAAGTTTATTGACCACGAGCTGCGAGGTATGCGACATTCCGGCGATGCCGGCTGCGTTATCTACAATCGGGCCAAATGCATCCGCTGCCATGATAAAAGTGATCAGCAGGTCTGTGCCGATGTTGACGCTCACCAGCGCCAAAAGGTTGTTGCCCGAAAGGTTGTAGACGGCAACGACGACCGCCATGAGCACAACCACCGGAAAGACCGGGCTCTGCAATCCGTACGAAATGCCGGTGATCAGGTTCAGGGCTGCGCCGCGTTTGGATGCCTTGGCGATATTCTGCACCGGTTTGCCTTCCATGCCGGCATAGTAGCGTGTGCTCAGCGAGGCGAGGGTGGTGATAAGAACGCCCAGAGTGGCCGCAATCCCGATGATCCAATCCTGCAGGATCACCCGCGAAAGCACCAGTGCGCCAGCAACGCTCAATATGGAGCTGACAAAAAGCCCAATATTAAACTGGGTTGATGGCTTTAAGCCCGGCTTCCACTCCCTGCTCACGAAAATACCGGCGGCGGAGGCGAAGATGCCGATGCTTTGCAGCAGAAACGGGAAGAAAACAGCTTTAGGGCCATAAATTGCCGTCATGCCAATCGCCACGATGGAGCCAGTTACCAGGTCATCGCTAAAAGTTTGGAACAAGTCCGCGCCACGCCCGGCACAGTCACCGACGTTGTCGCCCACCAGGTCAGCCACTACCGCCGCGTTACGCGGGTCATCTTCAGGAATGTTCGCTTCGATTTTCCCTACAAGATCGGCACCGATATCAGCAGACTTGGTAAAAATACCGCCGCCGATTTGTGCGAAAAGCGCTGCCAACCCCCCACCGAACGCAAAACCGATCAACGAATCCGGAGTCTTGAAGATGCTGAAGAGTACCGAAAGGACCGAAATGCTCAATCCGGTAATGCACAGCCCCATCACGGAGCCGCCAAACAGCGCCGTGCGGAAGGCGCTGCCCTTGCCCACATTGGCGATATCGGCCGTCTGCAAATTCGTACGGACGCTGACGCTCATGCCGATATAAGAGGCAAACAGTGAGGTCAACACCCCGATCACAGCTGTCAGGGCGACCTTCCAATCCAAAATCCAATAGAGAATTGCGGCGAAGAAGGGGGTTACCAATAGTATGGTTTTGATCTGCCGCCTTAGGTAGGTGCGAGCTCCGTTGCGGATGTCGGCAGCCACTTCCTTCATCTCAACGGTTTTAACCGGCCGAAGCGTGATACGCAGGATGAAAAATGCTGCCAGCCCAATCCCCAACATGCCTGAAATCAGAGAAAAGGTGTACAGCTCCATATCCAAAACGATCATGAGTATGATGGCTACAACAAAAGCAGCCAGGCCAAGGTAAAACCAACGGTTTTTAATGATGAATGAAATGTCGTTGCGCTTGGAGCTCGGATTTTGCGGATTTAATGTAGATTCCATAGATGACTTTTTGCCTTCTTAATCTGTTTGAATCAAACTGTGAAAAAGACATGAACTCAAGAAGGCTGAAAAAATAAAGAGACAGGAAATACCCTGCCCTTTTCATCCTCTTAAATTCGAGGGCAATTATACTCTTGCCGGCGGTTTCTGAAGGTTAAATTCACCGGTGCCACGCCAACAACTGGGCAGGCAGCGGGGTGTGTGGCGCGCCACGAATATGCCGCACCGACTGCCGTTCCGATCTAAAGATTAATACAATTCATACGCATTAGCTTCGACAAAGATTTGGCTCCAGCTCTGCGTCATTGTTATTATTTCAATTAATAATTAAACAATCAGCACAAGATTGGAAGGTTCCATGAAAAATTATAAATACATCATCATCGGCGGTGGCCTGGCTGCGGATGCAGCGGTTGCCGGGATCCGCGAGTTGGACAGCCTAGGCAGCATTGCCATGTTTACCGAGGAGCTTTACCCACCCTACAATCGCCCCTATCTTTCCAAGCAGCTCTGGACGGGCAAAACGCTCGAACAGGTGTGGCGCAAGCCCTATTCTCAGCCGGTGGACATCTTCCTTGGCGATAAAGTGACCGCACTGGATGTGAAAGCTAAAACCATCACTGACGACCAGGGCAGCAGCTATGGCTACGATAAACTGCTGATTGCCAACGGTGGCGCGCCGCGCCGGCTCCCATTTGGTGGCGATCGCGTCATCTACTTCCGCACCCTGGACGATTATAAGTCGCTGCGGGCCGCGACCGGCAAAAACCTGCGCTTTGGCGTGATCGGCGGCGGGTTTACAGGCTCCGAAATCGCGGCAGCGCTGCGCATGGCCGGCGAAGACGTTACCGAAATTTTTCCCGAAGAAGGCATTGGTTCGCGGGTCTACCCGCGCGATCTGGCCCTGTACCTGAACCAGTTTTTTAGAGATAAAGGCATCAAGGTCCTGGCGGGTGAAAACGTGGTCGACATTCAAGACGACGGCAAAACATTTACAGTACGCTCAGATGCCGGCAAAACGCTCACGTTCGATGTATTAGTGGCCGGCCTTGGCATCATCCCCAACACGCAGCTGGCAGCTGCTGCCGGGCTTGAAGTTGCCGGTGGGATCGTGGTCGATGAGTTCCTGCGAACCAGCAACCCAGACGTTTACAGTGCGGGTGATGTGGCTGAGTTCTTCCAGCCCGACTTGGGCAAGCGAAAACGCATGGAACATGAAGACAACGCCAAGAAAATGGGCAAACAGGCTGGCCGAAACATGGCGGGAGCCGCAGAGCCATACACTTACCTGGCTTTCTTCTATTCCGACCTGTTCGATTTGGGCTACGAAGCCCTGGGCGAGCTGGACTCGCGGCTGGATGTGTTCGCTGACTGGAAGGAGCCCAACAAAAAAGGCGTCCTTTATTACCGCCAGGATGGCAAAGTCATGGGTGTGCTGCTTTGGAACACCTGGGATTCGCTGCCGGCCGCTCTCGAGGTCATTCGCACCCCTGGCCCGCTGAGCAATGCAGACCTGACCGGGCGAATTGGTTAACCCTTAAAACACAGATTGCGTCCCAGGTTCAGATGTGAGCCTGGGATTTTTTTAACAATTCCGCTGGCCTTCAGGCGGAATCGATACAAACCGTTATCACTCAGGCGCTGCCCACCTGGGGCCCCGATATGCAATACGGCCCAAACTTGCCAAACTGGTCGGCTGTTATCTTTTGCAGCGTTTCGCTCTGCGGGTGCAGCCAGTAGTCGCTGCCATCGCGGTGCAGGATGGCAATCTGGCGGCCTTGCCGGGTGAATTCCGCCCGCATTTCGTCGGAAAGGTCAGCGTAGCTCTCATAATCATGTGGGATTTCATACAGCAGGCGGTCATAGACCTCTATGAATTCTTCCCGGAAAGTGCGGGTGACCCGGTCGAGGTTGCTGATGACCCAGCAGTAAGGCTCAAAATCCCAGTTATACGCCAGGCCGATAAAGCAATCGTCAGAAGTGATATAAGGGAAAAAAGGAAACTGCCTACAGCTCATGCTGCGAAAGCCACGCTGGCAGGCCTGGGGGCCCAGGCATTCCACCAGGCGCATATGCCCAGGGGTCTGCGCTGTGAGCTTTTCCAGGTCTCCGGCTGAATCTGGGCATTCTGAGCCCAACCAGGGTTTCCAAAGATCCGTATTTTTCCGCAGATAAGTCCATTCCTTGTGGTAAACCGCAGGTACGGCAGTGCAAATATCGCAGCAGAAGGGCTTCCTGGTCGGGTTGTATGGTGCACATTCCTGGCCGCAGTCAAGCGCGGTCACAGGGCTGTCAAATTGCCGGTATAACTCATTAAAGTCAGGTGTTGGCATCAGCGCTCAAGGCTCCTCCGGTAGCAATTATAGCCAAGATCAGCCCGAGGGCGGGAACTTTCTTGCTGGCAATTCGTCATTAACGCATCAAATGTTCATGCCGTAAACTTGTCATTGTCCGCTGAATTAGTGATTTGAAAGAAGGTCGTATGCATTTAAGAACTGCTTTGTTATTTTTACTTGTAGGGCTGATGCTGAGTGCCTGTGGCCTGAGCGCCCAGACAGTGACCGAAAACCCAGCTTTAGCGCCCGAAGAAACAGCAACCAGCGCTTTGTGCCCACCCGAAGTAGCCTGCGCCCCATGCCCGTCGGAAGTTCCGCCAGCTGCCGCTGCCGTACCCGAGCTGGCCAACCTGGCAGACGTAGGAACTCTCGCCATCAAAGCGCTTGCCCGGCACGATTTTGCCCGCCTGGCCGAGCTTGCCCATCCCCAAAAAGGAATTCGCTTTTCACCTTACCCATACGTCAGCGATGATCAGGTCGTGCTGACGGCGGACGAGCTTAGCAGCGCTTATTCCGACACGTCCTCCTGGCTGTGGGGTCATTATGACGGCAGCGGGGAACCGATCCAGTTGACTTTTGCGGAGTACTTTGAGCGCTTCATCTATAGCGCCGACTTTGCCAACCCTGAACAGATCGGGTACAACAAAGTTCTGCAGGAGAGCAATTCAATCAACAATATTCCTGAGTATTACCCCCAGGCAGAATTTGTTGAATATCACTTCAGCGGGTTTGACCCGCAATACGAAGGCATGGACTGGCAAAGCCTGCGGCTGGTGTTCGAAAAAGTGGACGGACGGTACTACCTGGTTGGCATTGTCCACGCCCAATGGACGATCTGAGCTGCCAAACTCAGGCCTTTGAATCTGCCGTGCAGCACTGGCTAACCGGCAGGTTTAACTAACTGCGAGCGCAGCGCCGGGCGATATCAGGCGATCATTTTTGGAATTTCGCCGCCGGGAATGATGATTTCGCAGCCGGTGGACGCCCTCAGCTGCTCCAGGCTGACATCCGCAGCGATGGCCGCCAGGCGCAAGCCTTGTGGGGTTTTTTCGAGCACAGCCATATCCGTCACGATGGTGTTGACCGTGCCGGCCGAAGTCAGCGGCAGCGTGCAGCGCCGGACGATCTTGGGCGTTCCATTTTTGGCCAGGTGCTCAGTAGCCACGATAACTTTTTTGGCACCAGAAACCAGATCCATCGCGCCACCCGGCCCGGGGAGCAATTTGCCCGGCAGGTACCAGTTTGCCAGGTTACCCAGTTCGTCCACTTGCAGCGCGCCAAGGACGGTCGCATCAAGATGACCTCCGCGGATGATATTAAATGAAGTAACACTGTCAAAAGTAAAGCCTCCCGGCAGGCAGGTGATGTAGGCGGCACCGGCGTCAATTAGGTTTTTATTCTCTTCTCCTGGGGCCGCTTTAGGGCCGCAGCCCAACAAGCCATTTTCGGCCTGGATGAAAATGGTCACTCCCTCAGGTAAAAAGTTAGCCGCCAGGGTCGGGATGCCCACACCCAGGTTGACCAAATCTCCGTCGTGCAGCAAGGCGGCGACATTTTTGGCGATAAATTCCCGGATATCGTTCATGCCTCTTCCCCCTCGCTGACCACCAGCATGTCCACATAAATACCGGCAACATCCACATGTTCATGCCCGATGGAACCCACCGGTACCACCTGCTCGCTTTCAAGAATGGTAAACCCGGCCGCAGCTGCCATCACCGGATTAAAATTTTTAGAAGTGCCGTAGCACAGGCCGTTGCCCATCGTATCGGCCAGCGAAGCCTTCACCAGGGCCAGGTCAGCTTTGAGCGGGAGTTCCAAAAGAAAATCTTTCCCACCGACGTTCAAAATTTCTTTTCCCTCGGCAATTTGGGTGTTCAAGCCGACTGTGGTCAGAAAGCCGCCAATTCCGCTGCCGGCAGCCCGCAGCCTTTCCGCCAGCGTGCCCTGAGGGATTATTTCCACCTCCAGCTTTTTTTCTTCATAGAGCTGGCGCAGCTCGGTGTTGGTAGCGGTATAGGAGATCTTCAGGTGGCTGACCCGACCCTCATGGATCATGGCCGCAGCCGGATACCAGATACCACCATCGGCATTGCTGCAATTATTGACGATCAGTGTGATGTCACTCACCCCGCTTTCCCAGAGCCAGCGCACCAGGGTTCCCGGCACGCCCACCTTGTTGAACCCGCCGATCATAATGGACTGGCCATCGGCAAAGTGACGCATTACTGCTGCTTTTGCTGCCAGTTTGTTGTTTCTGATTTTTCCCAACGCCAACTCCTTCGATCAGAATAAGACGGCTCAGCTTCGGCCGCAAAGTAACTCCGGCCTGGTTATGGCATGGATTATACCCTCAGAGCCTGGGATGATCCGTCTTTAACGAAGCGCCACTTCCCAAAGGTGCACATGTGCCGGGAAGCCTTCCGCCAAACTGGTCAATGAAAGCGTGATTTGGCGGATGCGAAGGGCTGCTTCCAGGCGAAGGGTGAGCGGGTGAACGATATCCTGGCCATCATCCCGCGCGCTCAGTTCCAAAACCTCGCCATTCTCTGCCAATACGAGGCTTATCTGCACCATTGTCGGGTTATTCCCCAGCCAGACCGAAAGCTCACTGACGCTGACCGGCTCCGCGAAGGTCAATTCCAGGACCAACGGGTTAGCTTCAAAGGTGCGCAGCAGGCTGGTGGTATCGCCGTCAAAAGCCGCCTCCACACTCCCCAGGTCCAGCAACGGGTAGCGGACCATCACTTGCTGACCCAACCATTCGACACTGCTCGTCAGTGGCTGGCTGCGGCGGGCGTATTCTTTGGCAAACAATGCATCAACATCATCCACATACTGCAAATTGACGTAATAAAAACCAGGTCTGCCATCCGGCCAATTGAGAACACGCAGCACGCGCGGAGGCTTAAACAAGCCACTCGCCGCTGCCCATTCCAGTTCGTTCGGCGACATCACCAGCACGATATGCTCATCCAAAGTTTGTTGGTACTGGGTAAACATCTCCACCGTGCCCATTTCGATCGGCAGTGGGTCGCCCAAAAAGTAACGCGCCAAGACGTCGCTGGCATTCGCCCAGGTCGGGCTGAGGATGATGCGCGCCTGCGGATTCTGCTTTTGAAAGTCTTGAATGTCAGTAAACACCTCGCGTGCTCCCCACTGCATCCCATATAAGCCATAATCCGGGTACCACAGCGGGGCGCCTGCCAGTGCCCAGGCTGTCATCCCCAAGCTGAAGACCCCCAAGAAGGTGACTGCTGCAGCTGCTGGCCATCGGCGCAGGTGAAAGACAGTGCTTTCGGCCCACACCAAGGCATGATCCAGCCCCAGGCAAGCCAGCAGGGCAGCCGGTACCACCAGCACCAAAACCCGCGTGATCTGTACATCCACCAGAGCAGCGCCACAGGGGGCGCAAAGCAGCGCGACAATAACCACCCTCCAAGCCGGCTGACGGTGGTTTTTTACAGCCAGCGCCAATCCCAACAGAATCAGGGGCAGGCTGAAAAGCGGCAGATGGCCCATGCCTTTCATTTGATGGCGGATGAGATCGGTCTGGTTGTAAAAGAACCAATAGAGTGGATTCAAACCCTTTAGGTATCGGCTGAAATACATGCCCAGCTTTTGGTGAAGCGGAAGCGGCTCAAGCCAATAAGATTGCAGCAAGCTTAGATGCTGGGTGATGGATTGGGAATGTGTCACTCGAAAATTAAGGTAAGGCAGAGCCAGCAGCATCAGCCAGACGGCAGCACCTAACGTGGCGCGCTTGTCTTGCCAATGATAGCGCCAGTCTACGATAAGCAACACCAACCCAGTCATCACAACGACCAGTTCCATTGGGCTGTAGGTATAAAAAGCCAGCGCCCCAAATAGCAAGGCCAGCGGCAGGCTGCGCCGGTTCTTCAGGCGGTAGCGCAGATAAAAGTACAAAAAGACGGCATAAAAAGAGACCGCCAGAGCGGTTTCAAAAGCGGTTCGCGAGTGTAAAAACCAGGCGGGCAGGGCTGCCAGCAGCCACGGCGCCAGCCACCAATAGCGGATGTTGAAAAATTCTTTGAGGGCCAGGCCCAGGCAAAGCGGCACTACCAGCGAGACCAGCGCTGGCAGACCGCGAGTCAGCCAAATAGAGCGGGGCAGCCAGGCTACCAACAGCTGCAGGTAGACCGAAATGGAAAGATTGTACTGGCCGCCATTTTCAAAGAACAGCGGCAGCAAGTTCCCCGCCGGACCGCGAAAACTGTTTTGGATCAGGTCAGCTGCGGAAAGGGTTTGAATAGCTTCATCCGAAAAAAAGTAGATCGGAAAGTTGGGCAAGGCGATGAGGCGCGTTGCCAGATAGAGCGCCATGCCGGCTGCAAAAATTCTCCAGGCACGGCGGTCATTGCGGGCACTGGCCAGCGGCTGCTGGGCAGAAAGATCGTCACTCATAGAAAAATTATAGCATCAGCACCGCCCAAGCAGCCTCAATTCGCCGCGCATCCCCCTCGCGTTCAAAGCTTGCCGGGCTGCCAAAATCCGGT
This sequence comes from Anaerolineaceae bacterium, assembly GCA_034430195.1. Classification (GTDB taxonomy): domain Bacteria; phylum Chloroflexota; class Anaerolineae; order Anaerolineales; family Anaerolineaceae; genus Mesolinea. The sequence continues at coordinate 29,209 of DAOUFF010000061.1, forward strand.
GCTTAGCCGGCTCCTGATGATAACCAGGGCATGACCATTTTGCTCTTTCTGACTTTGCACGTCGGGCGGCCGGTATTCTCTCTACGGTATAATAGCCGCCAGTGATGAAACATAGGGAGAAGACATGGGCCCAGATAGAATTACCCCTGAATTGTTCGATAAACTGACCTCGCTCGCGGCTCTGGCACTCGTCGAGAGTGAAAAAGAGTACCTGCGCGCGGAACTGAACCATCAGCTGGCAGCAGTGCGCGAACTAAGCGAAATCCCGCTGGAAGAAGACATCCTGCCGACTTTGCATGGCCTGGCCATACCGCCCAAGCCCTCCCGTCCGGACGTATCGGACGCTTTTCCAGAGCCCGGTAAAATTGTTGCCCAGGCTCCAGAAAGCGAAGAAGGCATGTTTGCCGTTCCAGACGTTGCCCACCGGAAAAGTGAGGAAGAATGACACCCGTAATGGATTGGAGCGCAGCTGAGATCGCACGCAAAGTGCGGAGCGGTGAGATCAGCGCCGCCGAAATGCTGGCTGCTTCGTTGGAACGCATTCGCCTGACGGATGGCATTTCTGGCCAAGTCGGACTGACACAGTGGGATGAGGCTGAGGAACGTAAAGTACACGCCTTTATTCAAATCAGCAAAGACCTGGCAGAGGCGCAGGCTGCCGCGGTGGACGCGAAAGCCGCTCGCGGTGAAGACCCGGGCCTTTTGGCCGGAGTGCCGGTCGCGATCAAAGACATCTTTTGTGTAGAAGGTACCCACACTACGGCCGGCTCACGCATGCTGGCCAACTTCAGACCCCCCTACACCGCCACGCCAGTGCAGCGGCTGATCGATGCCGGCGCACTGGTGGTAGGCAAAGCCAACATGGATGAATTTGCCTATGGCTCCTCCAGCGAATCCAGCGCCTTTCAACCATCCCCCAACAACCCCTGGGACCCGACGCGCGTGCCGGGCGGCTCATCAGGCGGCTCGGCGGCTTCAGTAGCCAGCACTGAGGTCGCACTCTCCCTGGGGAGCGATACCGGCGGTTCCATCCGTCAACCTTCATCATTTTGCGGTGTGGTCGGCATGAAACCAACTTATGGCAGAGTCTCCCGCTATGGAATGATCGCATTTGCTTCCTCGCTAGATTGCCCGGGCCCGTTGGCACGCACCGTAAGTGACGCGGCGCTGATGCTGCAGGTGATTGCCGGCGAAGACCCGCGCGACAGCACCACCTCGCAGCAGCCCGTTCCCGATTATCAACTGGCGCTGCAGCAAGACGTGCACGGACTGCGAATTGGCCTGTCGCCGGACTATGACCGCATCGTCTTTCCGGACGTAGAAACCGGTGAAATTGGCACAGAGCCCATCCAGGCGGAAGTGAGCCGGGCGGTTTATGACGCGGCTGAACAGCTGGCCAGGCAGGGCGCCGAAATCGTAGAAGACGTGCCCATGCCCAACGCGCGGCATGGCATCCCGACTTATTTTGTGATCTCCCGGGTGGAAGCCTCTTCCAACCTGCACCGTTTTGATGGCGTTAAATATGGCTACCGAACCGCGCAGCCCGTCAGTGACCTGAATGAGCTCTACCGCCTCTCGCGGGCGGAGGGTTTTGGGACTGAACCCAAGCTGCGTATCTTGATGGGAATGTACGTCAGTTCCGCAGCTTATTCCCACCAATATTACCTGCGCGCCCGCAAAGTGCGGGCCATGATCCGACGCGACTTCGCCACCGCATTTGACCCGGCCGGCGCTTACCGGCTGGACGCCCTGCTCACCCCGACCACCCCCACCACTGCGTTTAAACGCAAGGCGGTCTACGGCAACTCGGTGCTGATGCAGTACGCCGATCAGATGACCGTCTCAGCCAATCACGCCGGCTTGCCGGCGCTCAGCTTTCCGGGCGGTTTGGACGGGCAAGGCCTGCCAATCGGCCTGCAGCTGATTGCCGGTGACTTCCGCGAAGATCTGCTCCTGCGAATTGCGCATGCATATGAGCTGGCTACCCGTCAGGCGGCCTGGCGATCTGCAGTTCCCGAAGCGGTGAGAAACGAGGCCTCAAAATGAAAACATACGAAGTGGTGATTGGCCTGGAAACGCACATTCAGCTGAACACGCACAGCAAGATCTTTTGTTCTTGCAAAGCAGACTCATGGGGGGCAGAGCCCAACAGCAATATCTGCCCAGTTTGCAGCGGTTTGCCGGGTGTACTTCCGGTGCTGAATGCTGAGGCTGTGAAGAAAGGTGCCCTGCTGGCTGCCGCCATGCATGCCCAAATTAACCCGAAATCGGAATTCGACCGGAAAAATTACTTTTATCCCGACTTGCCCAAGGGCTACCAGATCACGCAATTTGACGAACCCATCGGCAAAGGCGGCTATATGGACCTTACCCTGCCCGACGGTCACCAGCGTAGGGTGCGCATTCACAAATTACATTTGGAAGAAGATGCCGGCAAGACCAAAATCAGCGCTGGGATGCGCCTGGTGGATTTTAACCGCTGCGGCGTGCCGCTGGTCGAGATGGTTACCGAACCGGACCTGCGGACCGGTGATGAAGCGGCATTGTACCTGACCCGCCTGCGCGCGCTGCTGCGCTGGATTGGGGTATCGGAAGCGGATATGGAAAAAGGCCATCTGCGCTGCGATGCCAATGTTTCGGTGCGCGAGATGGGCAGCCAAACCCTTAACCCCAAGACCGAGATTAAAAACCTCAACTCGATTGACGCGGTGCGCCAGGCCATCCAGGAAGAAAGCCGGCGCCAGATCGCGGTGATGGAAGCGGGCGGCCGGGTGGAGTCGTATACCCTGGATTGGGATGCGGACACCAGCTGTTTAACCAAGATGCGTTCCAAAGAGACTGAAGCTGATTACCGCTACTTCCGGGAACCGGACCTGCTGCCGGTGCTTCTGTCGGCTGAGGAGATCGCTGCAATCGAGCACAGCCTGCCGGAACTGCCGCTTGAGCGCGAAGAGCGCTTTGAGCGTGATTATCACCTGAGCGCCTATGACGCCGAGATTTTGACCAGTGAGCGCAGCTTGTCTGATTATTTTGAAGAAGCCCGGCAGCGCTATGGCGGCGAAGCAAAAATCGTTTCCAATTGGATGATCAATGATCTAGCCCGCCTGATGAATGACCTGGGGAAGTCCGCGAGCGAGCTAAACCTGCGTCCAGCAGATCTGGCAGAACTGCTTCACTTGTTGGACGGCGGAAAGATTAACGCCCCAACAGCGAAAACCGTGCTGCGCAAGGTGGAAGAAACCGGCAAAACTCCTACGGCGATTGTAGAAGAAGAGGGCCTCGGGCTGATGGACGATCTGGCAGCGCTACGGCAGCTGGTTGCGCAGGTATTGGAAGAAAACCCAGCCGAGGTGGCCAGCTTCCGCGCTGGTAAAGAAAGCCTGAGCGGCTGGTTTTTGGGGCAGGTAATGCGCCGCAGCGGCGGAAAAGCGGACCCCCGGCAAGCCCGTGCAATCCTGCTTGAGCTTTTGGCGGCGGAATAACCCCCTGCCCGGGTAAGAGCCCCGGCGCGATGGCCGGCATTGACAGAGGTTTTGAATCGGATAGAATAGGGTTTACTGCGGGCGTCGCCAAGTGGTAAGGCATTAGCCTTCCAAGCTAACATTCGCCGGTTCGAATCCGGTCGCCCGCTTTTTATTTTCCCTTCTTCCGCTGGCCGGCTCGAACACCCCCTGAGGGTGCCCGTCCGGTCGCCCGCGTGCAACTAAACCGACTCAGACGTGTTTTCCTCTCTGAGCGGCCGGCAAGGCATTCTGGGGTGGTACCGAAAAAGTGGACACGAGCTAAGAGACAAAATTGCTATCCTTAGCAGGACAGGAGCTCGAAATGGCAGGCAAACCACGGAGACAATACACAGAAGCGTTCAAAAGGGAAGCGGTTGAACTGATCAG
>DAOUFF010000062.1:0-4881 GCA_034430195.1 Anaerolineaceae bacterium
GGTTAACAGGCCATAATTTCCAAACGGCGTCACCATCATCATAATAAACGGGCCTGGTTTAATGCCGGTCAGTAAAAATTGGCCGGCCGCATCAGTCTCATCATGCGGAGACGATTTTTCTTGAATAGAATAAACATAGCCACCGTTTGGCTCCAAAGGCACTTTGTCTGCCGCATAAATCTGGACAAGCTGCAGCGGCTCCTTGGAGGTTGCTGAAACCAGCACACCGTGCACGATCGCGGTTTCTGCTTCCGGGGCAGGGATCTCCAACGCTTCAGCCGGGGGCAAGGATGTGGGCGTTTGCTGCGGGGAATTCATACCCTCTTCAAACCCTCCCGGATAAGGCGTGCCAGTGGAAGCCGGCAGCGTGACCTGAGCATCGTCCACAGGGTAGTGGTCCGCGTTTTGCTGCTCTGTAGTGGCCGTTTCTTCTGGCATACTGGTCGGTGTGACCGATTGAGGGCGTTGGGCGCAGGCAGCGACCAGCAAAACACAAGCGAGGATGGTAATAATCTTAAATGAAAGTTTCATGGCGCACCTGTCGATAAAAATTGGAGGTCTTCGAAGTGAAGACCTCCAATATTGTAACTGATTTTTACGACTACTTGTTGACGCCGTTGTATGAGTAGAGCATATCCATGGACTGGGTACTGTAGGGTGCTTCGTCCATGTTGCTGTTGACGATACAGGCAATCGGCTGGTTTGCAGTGATCTGAGCGCTGCCGTTATAGCTGTTCGCCAGGGCATCCTTGATGGGCAGGTAAATGACCCAGTTGGCTCCCGGAGCGATTGCTGCAGAGGTTTCAGCAGCAGCTGGCTGACCAGCATATTCAATATGCATGGTGGCTGCGGCAGAGCCCAGATTCTGGCAGGTCACACTGGAGCTGTAGTTGTAGTAGCGTTTCATCACATTCGGCACGTAAACCGTTTGCGTTGCTGCAGCAACACCCGTATGCGTGGCTGCGCGATTGTAGTTGTTGGACTCGTTCACCATTACCGCGACATCCTGATCGGAAGTAACCTTGGCGCTGAAGATTCCATTCGGCAGTTCGGCTTCACCCGGGATGTAAATTGACTTCGCGGAGTTTGGCTGAACGACGTATGTCTTGACAAGGCCACCGCTGTAGGTGATGGTCACATTTGCAGCCTCAGTACTGACGTTCTGAATGGCAATAGCCACATTCCAGCCGTAGTAGTTCTTCATCACCACCGGCACATAGAAGGTTTTGCTGCCGCTGGGGAAAGCATTGAATGAATACAGCTGGGCGGCAGTGGCGGCAGAGCCAAAGGTATTAGCGATGGCCACAACTTCAGCACTCGCAGTCACTTTGGCGGAATAGGTCACATTGGCATTCAGCTCAGCAAGGTCTTTCAGGCCCCAGTTTACACTGGCATTGGCCGGCACAGCCGACTTGGTGTTGGTATAAACAGGAGTGGCACTGCCGGGGGCAAACACCTGAAGGGTGATATTCTGGGCGCTTGAGGAAATGTTCTGGGCATAGACCTCAGAATAGTAACCATAGTAGTTGTCATAGACACCCGGGATAAACCAGGAAGTGCTACCGGCGCTGGCACCGGAGTAGCTGGCGCCGCTATTGGTATCACTGAAGTTGGAGATGGCGGCGATGGGCTGGGTGGATGAAACAACAACGGAGTATTCACCTGAAGCCAAACCGCCGACACTTGGAACATAAATGGACAGCACATCCTCCACTGCGATGGTGTGCGTGGAAGTGAAAGCGACAGCGCCCGCGGGATTGACGTATTGGACCGTCACAGTCGCGGAACCGGTTCCAATATTTTGAATGTTGATGGCACTGGCAAATGGCCCGCCGGGAACGGTAGTCGCGGCTTCCACTTTACCAAAAGCCACCAGGGCAACGCATAGAACCAGAAAGATCGTTAAAAACTTTTTCATTGCAGCTCCTTGTAAATTAGTATGCCTAAATTTTAGCGGTTTATGCTGCACTTGCAATAATACTTTGGAATAGTTCCAATTCGAACTGCCCTCTCTAAATGCCAACTTGTAGATGCACTCCAGCCAGACATGCCAATTGGCATTACCCAAAAGTATTACTGCGGGGATGCAAAAGCTGCACCGGCACACCAACAGATCTTGGAGGCCCAAAAGGCTGGCAGGGTATGCCAATATTTGACCGGCAGTTTTTCAAACAGCAGCACCTTGAGCAAAAGTAGAGTTGAGATTACTGGCGCAGCGAGAATCCAAACCACGCTCATTAGTAGGCTGGCTTTGCCCAGTTTGCGCTTAAGGTTTCGGCTGCGCGGGCTGTTTTTGCCAAAATTGAAGGCATGCCTGACCAGGGAGGCAAGGTCATTGCGGCTGTGGCGGTGTATCACCCTCAAGCCCGGCTCAAAGCGCACCTGACCCCCAGCATTTTTGACCCGTATGGAAAAGTCAACATCTTCGCCAGTCGGATGGCGGGTGTCGAACCCGCCGGTTTTATTCCACAGCGACCGTTCCAGGCTCATATTCAAACTGGGGACCATCCGCCGCAGGCCCGCTGGCCTGTGCGGCATGTACTCATGAAAGCTGGCCACATTATCACTCAGCTGCCAGTACCCGCCCGCTGGAAAAATAACTGCCCCGCCAATCAGGGCCGCCTGGTGGCGCTGATGTGCCTGCCAATGCCGCTCCAGCAGGTCAGGCTCAGCCACGCAGTCTGCGTCAATGAAAACCAGCAGGCTTCCCCGAGCAGCCTCTGTGCCCGCATTTCTGGCTTCCGCCGGGGGGATTGGGGCTGCAGTTTCGATTTTCTTCACGCTGGGGCTGCGCGGGATAAGCCCTGCGCGGTCCATTCCAACAATGATGATCTCAAAAGTGTGCCGGGTGGTCTGGGCCAACAGGGCCGCGGTCACGCTGTCGATCACCGGCGAATTGAGGTTCGGAATAATCACGGAGATATCCGGATTTTCTGAGCTTTCTGCCAGCATATCCCAAGGCAGGCTGGCGTTCATAAAGGAGGCTCCGGCTGCCGGCTTTCTGGCAACAACTGCTTTCCTAATGCCTCTTGATAAATTTTCAGGATGCTCTCCGAAAGCACATCCCAGCTGAAGGCTTCCTCTACGCGCTTGCGCCCTGCATTCTGGTAGCGCTGCCAGAGCTGATCGTCAACCAGCAGGCTGCCAATACCCCGGCTGAGGTCCGCGCAGCTCCCCGGCTGCACCAGGCATCCTACGCCGGCGATGACGTCCGGAATGCCGCCCACGGCACTGGCCACACATGGCGTGCCGCTGGCCATGGCTTCCACTAAAACTACGCCTTGCCCTTCTTCGACCGAAGGTAGCACAAATAATTTCGATTCCCGCATCAGCTGCGAGACCTCTGCTTGACTTTGGTTACCCAAGAAATGCACATGGTCTTCTAAATTCAGTTTTGAAGTAAGCGCCCTGAGCTTGCCTTCCTCCTCCCCCTCGCCGACAATCAGCAGCTGGTAGGCTGGCCAGTGTTCATAGATTTCAGCCATAGCTTCAATTAAAAAGTTGACTCCCTTACGCGGGATCAGCGACCCAACAAACAGAATCTGTTCGCGGCGGTCTGCGCTTGGGTTCATTGGGAAATCCTCCAGCGTGATGCCGGTATGTACGACCACCACACGGCCTGGATCGATGCCCAGTTGAATGACGGATGCTGCCAGGTCCTTCCCTACCGCAATGATCTTATGCGCCCCCCGCAGCCCATAACGGACCACTGCCCGCAAAAGAGGGTTGGAGGTGGTCTTGTAGATATCACTGCCATGTACTGTCACCACATATGGGGTGCGCTGCTTGAATGAAGCCAGGCGCACAATTGCAGCGCTCAGCGCCCAATGGGCATGGATGATTTGCGCCCGAGGGCTGGTAATTAACAGCTGCTGCCACATTTTCAGTGAAAACCAACCCAATAAGAATTTACTTTTCAGCCCATGCTTCCAGGCTGAAGGGATGCCGGCTGCGTCTTTCTGCAAGGTTTCGTTGCGGTCAGCGGCATAGCGCATGCGCCTGACGGACACACCTTCCAGTTCCTCCTGCAGGCTGGCGCCCGGGTTGTGCATGCTGAGCACCCGCACCTGATTTCCCTTTGAGGCCAGCGATTTTGCCAGACCAAGGATGAAGGGAGCGCGGCTATCTTTCGCCCAACGAGGAAAGTTGGTCGTAACCATCAGGATGTTCATGCGTCATCCATCCTCAAGGCTGGCTCTACAGCGCTAGCAGAGACCAAGCGTGTTGGCCCCGGCACCATCATTGACAAATCCTGAGGATTTGAACCCCATCCTGGTCGAAGACGAGGCTGGTTCCGGGCAGCTTAGCCAGCCTGTCGATGTCAAAGTCTTTGCCGTCATACGGCATGGCTTTGCCGGAATAGATGTAATCAAACCCATCCGAGCAGAGTGGCGCCAGGTCGGGCTGTGGCTCATACAAGCCGATGATATCTTCAGTGAATTCCGTTTGTTGCGCGGCCTGGCTCCCCAGGTCAGAAATCATCACCCCCGTATTGGTCTCGCGCTCGGTAAAGTAAGGAATCCAGTACCCGGCATCGGTTCCTTGAGCTTGATCAACGTTCCAAAGCATCGAGTTGATCGCGAAAGAATCGGTCGGTTCAGTATTTGCCACAATCCATTGCATGGCGCGTTCATCCGCACTGGTCATAAATTGGCGCGAAATTTCAATACCGCTCATCCGGTCAAGCGAAGCGCTGTAACCGACGACGACCGCCAAAAACAGGAAGAAACTTGCCAGGTTAAGCCCGAAAGCCTTCTGCACGTAATAGGTCAGGGCTTCCGCCAGCCATCCGATGCACAATCCGGCCGGCAGGTAGGACATGAGCATAATGGAAGTCATGTTGGTAAACGCCAGACGCGGGATGTTTAAGCGGTAGAGAAA
>DAOUFF010000063.1:0-5955 GCA_034430195.1 Anaerolineaceae bacterium
CTGTGTATCCGTGGGCAGCTCAGTGATGGGTGTAAAACTGGTGGCCGTCAGGCCGGTTTGGCTGATCAACACCTGGCTGAAAAGGGCATCGCTGGCAACTTCCAGCTGGTAGGCCTCAGCCTGGGCAATCGCATTCCAGCTGAAAGTCGGCTTCGGGGAGATATTAAGCGCACCGTTGGCAGGTGAAACCAAAACTGGCCCAGCGGTCAGTGCAGGGAAAACACTCAGCTCGAAGCTAACCGAATGGCTAAGGCTGCCTGAAACACCGGCCACGGTAATGGATTGCGCTCCCAGCGGTGCACTGCCATTGCCGGTTAGGGTGAGAGTGGTGGCAGTTGGCGGAGTCACTGGCGAGGGAGGGTTAAAACTGGTTGAAAACCCGGTCATGCCAGAAGCGCTCAGGCTCACAGGCGAGGCAAAATTGTTTTGGCTGGTAACCGAAACAGCCGTCTGCGCGCTGCCGGTGTTGCATACTTTTGCAGAGACCGGGCTCAGCGATAAGCCGAAATCAGGGTACTTAGGCTTCAGGACAATCTTGAGGCTGGGATCCCCAAAAATATGATATTCCTCCCAGTAATAATTTCCCAAAGAGGAGCCTGAATAATCCACAGCCAGCAGACCCGCCTGACGCATCGACCCGACAGATGGCACGTTGGCCATTGCCGGATCCTGGTACAGGTAGTTAAATGTAGTTCTCTCGAGGAGATCGTCTTCATCCCAGTAAGAATTGTCGCTCGCTCCCAGGAAGGTGATACCGCCATTAACCGGTTCAATCACCCAGGTATCGCCAAACGACTCAGCCGTATTAAAATCAGCCGTCACGCAGGCATGCGAAGCCACATAGGGAATTGCCACACCGGTCATATTGCGGATGTCAGTTTGATTAACCCGCGGTGCATCCCAAAAAGTGGAAGCGCCATGGCCGCTGTAAACAATAAAAGCCCGGTCATCGTTCATGGAAGCGACCGCGTTAGCACCCGTGCCGCCATAGGTGATGGCATAAATCTTGTCGCCGCCCGCTTGCGGGTTGTTGGGGAAGATTCCGGTATACCCTTTAGGCAGGGTATAGGTGTTGATGACGTAATTATGTGTGGCCTCAGCGACATCATAATAATTGCTGTCATTGGAAGCCAAAAACTCAGCTTTTTTCACCCAGGCTTCGGAACCGTTGGCTGCTTCGTAGGCCTGCAGCTTGGCGATGATGTTTCCGACCTGAGCGACCTCGCGCACCGGGAAGCGCCCATAAAGCATATCCGGAACGAAGTCGTTGCTGCCGTCCATCGTGAAGTATTCCAGATCGGTTCGGTAAGAAGATTCCCCTGATGTCCGGAAAGGCCAGTTGGTCAGAGAATCCGAGCCGTCGTTATAATCCCCGACCAACAACACATAATCTGGCGGTGTTGGGCCTTGGTATTGGGTGCTAATGTAGCTTTTAATTTGTGTATTTTGTGAACCAGTCGTGCTAAGGTTAACCAGGCTGACGTCGAAGCCCTGGCTCTGTTTTAACGCCACAAACGGCGCCAACGCACTTTCGTATACATCCGCGGTGATGATCAGGTATTTTTCCCCGGTCAAAGGCTGAATGAGCGGCTGGTTCTGATTGTAATTGAGCACCTGTGGCGCAAGAATTTGATTAAATGCAGCGGAGTTCAACCGGTCAGCCTCAGTGCGGGTCAGCTCGGAATCGCTGCCGGCAAGATGAATGACCAGCTCCAGTTCAGACGCTGTTTCCAGTTCAGCTGTCAGCGGGTTGTACTGGACCGGCCAAAACTCAAGCAGCAGCAGCCGATGGCCACGCATGGTAAATTCCTTGGCCACCCGAACCGCCGATTCGGGATACAGCACGTTGCTTCCGTAGACCGTCTGGTTTGGCTCAGCTGTGGCCAGAGGTTCACCACACTTGGGCTGCGAAGGTTGGATAGGCGCCACCGACAGGTCTACCCCCAGGCTGGCCAGGCTAATGGTTTGGCTGGTCTTAGCAGTGACTTCCAGAGTATATTGCGCTCCCAGCGGGATCTCCACCAGTTGATGCACTACCGGCAGGGCAGGAAGGCCAGCCTCACCGGCAGTTTCGTACCCTTCACCAGAAAAAACCAGATAGGGCGTTCCATTGATCACACTTTGAGCGAAATAAACACCACTGAAGGTTCCGCGCAGCATGATGGCATTTTCATCGGCCGCGGTCAACGTAATGCCCGGTGCGTTTTGCGCAGCATTCTCCGAGAAGGCCAACCAATTGCCGCTATCGGATTGTGCCCGGGCCGCATGCGCAGCGGAGGCGAGAACCAAAACAGTGACCAGGCAGGTCAGAACCATCAGCACCTGCTTCTTGGAATTAAGTTTCATTGTTCCTCCTATGGAACCGGCAGAATTGGAATGCGAGAATTCTAACATCAACCCGATTTACTTCGACCAAAATCAGCAAAAAAAGCACCTCGCCTTTTCCCCGGGCTGCCAATTGGGCGGGGTGACTGACCAAAGCTTCTTTCCCAAAAAAACGAGAAGTGTGACCTGACCTTTGTTGACTTTTTGCCTCCCTCAATTTAAACTTATCCCATGCTTGCCCGGGTCAAATCCTGCGCTGTGATCGGCCTTGATGGTGTTGTCGTCGAAGTCGAAGTGGATTATGGCCAGGGCCTGCCCAAAATGGCTATCGTCGGCCTGCCGGATGAAGCCGTCAAAGAAAGCCGCGAACGGGTCTATTCAGCCATCAAGAATGCTGGCTTTGCTTATCCGCGCCGTCCGCTGACGGTGAACCTTGCGCCAGCTTCCGTTCGCAAGGAAGGCCCGGCATTTGACCTGCCAATAGCGGTCGGGGTTCTAATCACCGAGGAACTGCTTGCAGCGGAACAAATTGAAGGGGCACTGTTGGTCGGTGAGCTTTCACTGGACGGCAGTCTGCGGCATGTCCGCGGGGTATTGGCGATGGCTGCCCTGGCCCGCCAGGAAGGCTACCGCTGCCTGTACGTGCCCGCGGTAGACGCAGCTGAGGCGGCGCTGGTTCCCGATATTGAAGTCATCCCTGTCGAGAGTTTGGCCGCCCTCACCGCTCACCTGGACGGCAGCCAGCGAATCGCCCCAGCCCAACCCGGCCCGCCGCCCCAACCACAGCTCAGGAGTGAATATTTTACCGATTTCAGCGAGATTCGCGGTCAGGAACATGTGAAACGCGCTCTTGAAGTAGCGGCCGCTGGCGGGCATAACGCGCTGCTCTCCGGCCCGCCCGGTGCCGGCAAAACCTTGCTGGCGCGGGCACTGGTTTCCATCCTGCCACCCCTCAGCTTGAGTGAAGCGCTGGAAGTCACCCGCATCTATTCCATCTGTGACATGCTGCCGGCAGATATGCCCCTGATTCAAAGCCGCCCATTCCGTGCGCCGCACCACACCATCAGCCACGCCGGCCTGGTCGGCGGCGGGCACCTGCCACACCCCGGCGAGATTTCACTGGCTCATCGCGGGGTGCTTTTCCTGGATGAGCTCCCCGAGTTTGGGCAGCGATTGTTGGAAGTGCTACGCCAGCCGGTCGAAGATAAAACCGTCACGATCAGCCGCGCCAACGGCTCCCTGACTTTTCCGGCCAACTTTATGCTGATTGGGGCGATGAACCCCTGCCCCTGCGGTTATTACGGCGACACACTGCGCCAGTGCACCTGCGCCCCCTCAGCCATCACAAATTATCAAAAACGTATTTCCGGCCCCCTTTTGGACCGAATCGACATCCATGTCCATGTTCCGCGGGTGGATTTTCAAAAATTGAGCGGGCAGCGCCAGGGCGAACCCTCCGCAGATATCCGTGTGCGGGTGCAAGCGGCGCGCGAACGCCAACTCAGGCGCTTTACGGGGACGCATCTGATGGCGAACGCGGATATGTCTCCGGCCGAGATCCGACAATACTGCCAGCTGGATGAAGCCGGTAACAGCCTGATGAAAGTCGCCGTCCGCCAGATGCAGCTGACTGCCCGCGGATACCACCGCGTACTCAAACTGGCTCGCACAATTGCCGACCTTGCGGGTGAAGCGCAGATCTCGCAAACCCACCTGGCAGAAGCGCTGCAGTATCGCGCCAAAACCATCGAAGGCTGACGGGTTCGCCTTTCGCGCCCGATTTGCCTCCCGGGTTTGACCCGTCAGGCAACCTTCACTAGCGGCCAGGTATGACCCAACGGTGTTATATAATATTTGCAGCAACCTGTTCAAAAAAGGAGTTCAGATGACTGTTTCATTGGAGAGCAAGGTCGGTGAGATCTTAAAAAACAAAAAGGCGGTCGAGGTCCTGGAAAAATACGTCCCCGGGATCACAAAGAACCCAATGCTGGCGCTAGCCAAAGGCATGACCCTGAAGAATGTGCTTGCTATGCCTCAGGTCAAGCAATACGGAATCACGCAGGAGATGATCACCAAAGTGATAGATGAGATCAATCAGGCAGATTGACGCCGCTGGGTCTCAAGAATAGATTCAGCCTGCCAGATGGCGCGCTGAAAAAGATCAATCTTTTTGAAGTTGAGCTGCTACGATCGTAAACCCGATCAGGCAAGAAACCCCGCTCACGCGGGGTTTCTTGATTAGGAATATGAGCGTTAGGCGATATGTTTCTCTTCAAAATCGCGCAGGAAGTTCACCAACGCTTCGACTCCTTCACGCGGCATGGCGTTATAGATTGAGGCGCGCAGTCCGCCAACAGATTTGTGGCCCTTCAGGTTGTCAAAACCGGCGGCCTTGCTTGCTGCAACAACCTCAGCGTCCAGCTCGGCGCTCTGGGTCACGAAGGGCACATTCATCAGCGAGCGGTACTTTTTCTCCACCGTCCCATGGAACATCTCGCTGCTGTCAAGGAATTCATACAGCAGCGCGGCTTTCTCCTGGTTCATGCGCCGCATCACTTCCAACCCGCCTAAACCCAATACGTACTTGAAAACCTTCCCACAGACATAAATCGCCCAACAATTGGGGGTGTTGTAAAGCGAGTCATTTTCGGCATGCGTGTCAAAGCGCATATAGGTGGGAACTTTGGTGTCCAGATCCTTGCGGATGAGATCCTCGCGCACGATAACAATCGCCAGTCCGGCTGGCCCAACGTTTTTCTGGACGCCGGCGTAAATCAGACCATATTGGCTGACGTCGCAGGGCTGCGAGATAAACATCGAGGATTGATCCGACACCAGCGGCTTCCCCTTGGTATTGGGCAGCTCTTGGTAGGTGGTTCCATGAATGGTTTCATTCTCGCAGATGTAGACATAATCGGCATCTGGCGCGATTGCCAAATCTGACACATCCGGAATGTAGCTATAATTTTTATCTTCGCTGGAAGCAACCAGGTTGATCTTCCCGTACTTTTTAGCCTCCGAATAAGCTTTCTTGGACCAGTTGCCGGTGACGAGGTAATCTGCAACGCCATTCTTCATCAGATTCATCGGAATGGCAGCAAATTGCAGGGTGGCCCCGCCTTGAATGAACAAAACCTTGTAATTGGCCGGAATGGTCATGAGCTGGCGTAAATCAGCTTCGGCCTCATGCAAAATATTCTCAAAGACCTTGCTGCGATGGCTCATTTCCATGACGCTCATCCCAGAACCGCGGTAGTTCAGCAGTTCATCCCGCACTTCCTCCAGCACCGGTTGGGGCAGCATGCTGGGTCCAGCAGAGAAGTTGTACACACGTCCGTAATCCATCATTTCGTCTTAGTCTCCTTTTTGATCCGATGGCATTCCAATTGGTCTTGCTGCAGGCACATTTTCTCCGGGTAAAATGGTGAGCATACCAGGAGTTTGTTTATGTCTAAATCCTAACCCGCCTTCGGTTTCAGGTCAAGCATTCTCACTGATTTTGTTATTAGTCAGCGATTATGTCACCCCTCTAAGTAACCAGCGAATATGTCACCCCCATGAATGAAATCAAAGTATATATTGAGGGATGAAAATTATGATGGATCACAAAGAAGCACGTCGGATGGCGGT
>DAOUFF010000064.1:0-3309 GCA_034430195.1 Anaerolineaceae bacterium
AAACTGCCAGCCGATGTAGGCGCCCAGCATAAACATGGCGCCGTGGGCAAAGTTGAGCACGTCCATCAGGCCAAAAATAAGCGTCAGGCCGGCCGCCACCAGAAAGAAAAGCGAGCCGAGTGTCAGGCCTGAAAGTGAGGTGCGAATGAAAGCTTCCTTGCCCGAAGCAGCGTACAGCCCGGCGAAAACTGCCGCCACGGCTACCACCGCCCCGAGTATGGTCACGATTTTTTTAGTTTTGGGCGTCATGCGACTCCTCCAATTCTTTGCGGGTCTTGATGCTGGCACCCAAATAGCGGTGGATCGTGTCGGTGTCATTGACCAGATCAGCCATCAGGCCGGCCTGCACACTGCGCCCGTCATCGATGATGACGTATTGGCGCGCCAGCTGGCTGGCCATGATGAAATTTTGCTCCACCAGCAGGATGGTCGTCGTCTCGCTCAGTGCGCGGATGGCTTCCATCATTTGCTGGATGAGAATGGGCGCCAGGCCCTCACTTGGTTCATCAATCAGCAGGAGCTTATTGTCGGCGACCAGCGCACGCGCCACCGCCAGCATCTGCTGTTGACCGCCGGAAAGGTGATTGCCGGGCAGTTTCGACAGACGCTGCAGGTCGGGGAAGAGGTTAAAGATGAAATCGGCATGCTTGTCAAAGTCACCCTTTTTGCGCTCGGCCAGCTTCAGGTTCTCCATTACGCTCAGCGAACGGAAAATGGCGCGGTATTCGGGCACATAACCGATGCCCAGGCCGGCGATGTTGTAAGCCTGCTTGCCCTGAATCTCTTGCCCATCGAAGACCACCTTACCTTGCTTGGGCGGGGTCAGCCCGAGGATGGACTTGAGCGTGGTCGTTTTACCCGCCCCATTGCGCCCGAGCATGACGGTGATGGAATCTTTGGGCACCCGCAGCGACACGCCTTCAAGGATGTGAAACTGGCCAATAAAGGTGTGAATGTTATCGACAACCAACAGGTCGGTTTGGGTTTCAGATGCGTTCATGCCAGCTCTCCATACAGGTCACCCAGGTATGCGGTTTGAACCTGCTGATTTTGGGCGATATCACGCGGTTTGCCTTCCGCCAGGATGCGCCCCTGGTTCATCACCGTAATCACATCCGAGATGGACATCACCATATCCATGCGGTGCTCCACCAGGATGGCAGTGCGCGCCTTTTGCTGGACGACCTTGTTGATGATGCCGATCAGCTCGGGCACCTGCTCTGAAGACATGCCGGCGGTCGGCTCGTCAAACAGTAGCAGCTCGGGGTCGCAGGCGATCATAATGCCCAGCTCCAGCTTGCGCTTTTCCCCATGCGGCAGGTTGCGCGCCAAAATCATTTCGCGCCCTTGCAGGCCAACGGTCTCAAGCACTTCTTCGGCTTTTTCAATGTAGCCGCGAAAGTTATCGGCCAGGCTGAACAGGCGGAAGTTGTCTTTGCCGGTCGCCTGCGCCGCCAGGCGGATATTCTCCAGCACCGTCAGGTTGGGGAAGATGTTGGTGATCTGGTATGAGCGGCCGATCCCGAGGTGAGCGCGGTGTTGGGGCGAGATGTGGGTGATATCTTGCCCTTTAAAAATCACCCGGCCACTGTTGGGCGGCATCACGCCGCTCAGCAGGTTAAACAAGGTAGTCTTTCCGGCGCCATTCGGGCCAATAATGGCGTGCATCGTCCCGCGGACGATCTGGATGCTCACGTCATCCACGGCTACCAGCCCACCGAACACCTTGGTGAGGTTTTCGGCTTGCAATAAAATTTCATCAGTCATTTTATTTCCTCTGTTGTGTTTCCTGAATTAATGCAGCAAAATGCCATAAAAATAAATAATAATACCTGGGTTCTCAGGAAACATCCCGCCAGCACAGCTGCGGGGCCGCACTGGCAGTACTCACGCAAACGGGTGATCTGGGGAGGAAGGAATCTTCCTCCCCAGACGAAACAATTTAACTTATTCGGTCGGCAGGGTGGGCAGATCGCCGCAGCGGGAGGCGTATTCGCCAGTCAGCGTGCAGGGGATGCCCAGCTCATCATACTTGGAAACGTATACGGTCTCAAAGAACTCGTATTCGTTGATTCCGTCGCCGTCCTTGTCGGGGTTCAGGTTGACCAGCTTCAAAATGTTCATCGGCTGTTCGCAGACGTGATCCTCGGGGCGGATATGATAGGTGCCTTTCGGGCCTTCAAAGGTCAGATCTTCCAAAGCGGGGATCATTGCTTCACCGGATGTGTCGCCGCCAGTCTTTTCGAGGGCGGTGGCCAGGGCAATGGCAGAAGCCATGCCGCCGGCAGTGAACAGATCCGGATAGGCGTTGTAAGCCGCATCGGGTTCATTCTTGTAGGTTTCGAAGTGGTTGGTAACCAGCCAGTCGTTGACCGGGTTCTCGGGCACAGTGTAGTGGTAGACGTTCAAACCAACGGTCCCGAGTACATCCTCACCAAAGACAGCGGTGAAGGAGGCGTTGTCGCCGAAGCCGGTACCAACGGTCATAGTATCCAGAGCGCCCATATCCGAGAGGGCCTGGAAGAGGGTAATGTAACCCGTGCCAGACCAGGTCAGGAAGAGGTTCTTGGCGCCGCTGTCCATTGCCTGCTGCACGTAGGGGGTGAAGTCGGTCGTCTCAAACGGGGCATAAATGTCAGCGATCAATTCGCCGCCAAATTTTTCCACCGAGTATTTGAGCGCGGCACCGGAACCCTGGCCAAAGGCATTGTCGATGCCGATGTGGGCAAAGGTCGGGCCGACGTTTTCCACCAGGTACTTGGCAATGATGAGGGTGTCATCAAAGCTGGTGCGCGCAGTGCGGAAGACATATGGGTTAAAGTATTGGCCGGTGGTGAAGTATGAAGCGGCTGGGTCGATCATCAGGATGATCTGGTTCTCGAGCGCCACACTGGTCAGCGCAATAGCGCTGGCTGAGGAGACAGGCCCCTGCAGCAGTTCGACACCGTCTTTTTCAATCAGTTCCAACGCCAGCGAAACAGCTTTTTCGGGGTTGCCTTCGTCGTCTTTAACGATGACTTCCACCGGGCGGTTGGCGATAATATAACGGCCCTGATCATCCGTCTTGCCGCCAGACATATACTTGAGGCCCATCTCGAAGCCACGCTGCTGCTGCAGACCGTAAAGTGCCATCAGGCCGGACATCTGGCCGATTTGGCCGATTTTCAGCACGGGGCCGAGTTCTTGGGTCGTTTCGGTCGGAGTCTCAGAGAGTGCATCCAGGCCGGTGAATTGGTCGGCAGTGTAGTAACCGCTGTCGATGATCGCTTCTACCACATTGGAGCGATCCACACTGACTACCGCGGACGG
>DAOUFF010000065.1:0-8380 GCA_034430195.1 Anaerolineaceae bacterium
GGAGACACGGCGATCTTGACTGCGAGACGGTCTTTTTGACCCAGTGACAACCGATCTGCCGTGTCTCTTTGTTCCTATTTCATCATACTAATGACAAAAATTACTACGCTTCGCTCGCAATGACAAAACTATCCTGTCAATGCGAGTCTAGAAACGATCTCGGTTGTTCAGGGCTGGCAAACAAAGCAAAGAGAGATTGCCGCACTGCACACGCAACACCTATAGGGTGCTTTAACAGATAGTTCCTCGCTCCCCTAAAAAGGGGCTTGACGAGATAACTTGCGAATCAATCTTCATCACCAAGCCATTCAAACCACCCTTCAATGTAATTCCTCCCCCACCCCAATCACCTCCTTCCATCCAAGCTCTAACGATGGCTACGCGCAATTTGACTAAGCCTCATAATCGGCCTTGCAGTCTGAATCCCACTGCCTCATTCTTCGCCGCAATAAATTCGACTTAGCCCCCCACCCACTTTCCCCTCCTAGCCCTCTTCCCTCACGGGTAACTGGTTCTCCTTCCCTCCAAATTGCTCGTCAAATCTAGTCCAACATGGCCTTTAGGCCTGCAGCTGCAGCCATTTCCCTACTTTCTGGCGAGTAAACGCAACCCAAAACCCCATTGCGTTTGAATTTGTCATTTTGATACATTATTCGATGTAAGTATTTATCTATGCGCATTTAGTTCGAAGCATGAACAAGATTAGCATTGAAAGCATGACAATAGCGCGTCCGGTGATGATGCGTGCCCATGGGCACACTGTTATTTTAAATAGTGTCAGGGTCTCGTTTTGCTTATTAGCAATGGCGCTACGCTAGCCCTGCCGATTGTCTAAGCCTTCACTAAGCCATTATTTGCTGTTAATACAGTTATTTGGGGTAGGTCAAGATTGATTCATTATAGAAGCAGAGGATTTGCCAGGTTTATTGGCTTCAATGAAACTAACATCCACTTTGTGGGCTTTGTACTTAACCACGCCAGGGTGACCTTTTGTCTGTCCCACAAACTTCAAAAAAAATGTTTTGATTCTCTTACTGTCCGTAAACAAAATCCATCTACAAAAAGTGTCTAGCTGATTGTAGCCTTTGGCAATTCCCTATGACCGAGAAAGTATCAAGTGTTTTTCTGAGGATGTTAGGTGAATGTAAATTGTACGGAAAATGCGATCGCACCTGGGCGAACTTGCTCTTCTTTGTCATCGCGAGCGCAGCATGGGGATCTCGATCGTATCTCTTTGACAGATCAATAGAGAGATTGCTTCGCAGGCTCGATTGAACTTGTCATCGCGAGGAACGTGGCGATCTCGCATTTCCATAGAAAACAAACTGACAAAAGAAAGGTTGCTTCGTAGATAGTCCTGTCAAAGCCACCTATGGTTGACTTGCCCCTTTGATGGGTTGCGAGCGGAGTGTGGCGATCTCATTTTTCTATCGATAGCAAATAACGAAAGCGAGATTGCTTCGCAGGCTCGCAATGACAAGAAGGTGACGGGCTCACAGCCTTCAAGGGGGCTGAAGATGCCAAATTTCTCACGTTCGCAGGACACGAGAGGTTGCTTCGTTTCGTAATACCAATGCTGTCATCGCGAGCGGAGTGTGGCGATCTCGGTTTTCTACCGATAGCAAACAACGAAAGCGAGATTGCTTCGCAGGCTCGCGTCTATCTGTCATCGTGAGGAACGAATCGATCCCGGTTTTCTATCGATAGCATACAACGAAAGAGAGATTGCTTCGCAGGCTCGCAATGACAATACTCCTGTCATCGCGAGCAGAGCGCAAGGTGCCCTCTGGGTATGGCGATCTCGGGTGTGCTGGTTGGCAAAGAAGAAAATGAGAGATTGCCTCGTGCCTCGCAATGACAAAGTGAAAGGTTGCTTCGTGCCTCGCGATGACCTATGCTGTCATCGCGAGCGGAGCGCAATGTGCCCTCTGGGTATGGCGATCTCGATCGTATCTCTTTGACAGATCAAAAGAGAGATTGCTTCGCAGGCTCGCAATGACAAAGTGTGAGATTGCATCGCTGGCTCGCAATGACAAAAGTGAAAGGTTGCTTCGTGCCTCGCAATGGCAAAAGTGAAAGGTTGCTTCGTGCCTCGCGATGACCGATGCTGTCATCGCGAGCGCAGCGTGGCGATCTCGGTTGTTCTGGGTTGGCGAACAGACAAAAGAGAGATTGCTTCGCAGGCTCGCAATGACAAATGTGAAAGGTTGCTTCGTGTCTCGCAATGACAAAGTGAGAGATTGCTTCGCAGGCTCGCAATGACAAAAGTGAAAGGTTGCTTCGCAGGCTCGCAATGACAAAAGCGATAGGGTGCTTTGAGGGATGACACGCGTGGCGCGCTCGGAGGAAGAGCTTAGCGCAGGCCGTCCAGGCGCTGCTTGAGCGCCGCCGTCAGCGCCTCCATGCGGCTGACCAGCTGCCGCGCTTCAGCTTTATCCCCATCGCCCAGCAGCGCATCTGCTATCGCCGCAGTTTTATCCGCCTGCGGCAGTTCATCCATCCCTAAAATCACCCGGCGCAGCGTGCGCGCCGATTTGGTGGCCGGGTCCGCCGGCAGGCGTGCCGCCCGAGTCTTCTCCTGCCCGGAGGCCCGACTCAAAAAAGTGTGAACGTCTTGGTAGCTGCGCCCTTCGGCTTCCGCATAATATGCGACCGCGGCGCTCCACAGCGACCGGTCAAACTGGGTGATCTCGCGCAAAACGCGTTCGGGCATCTCGGCCCGGTCGCACACCTCCAGCAGCGCGTCATCCAGCTCAAAGAACTTCATCAGGCGGCCAAAATAGGTGCGCTCCAGCTGCAGGTTTTTTTGCAGCACTTCGCGGGTTTCGTCATCCAGGCGCACATCCGCCACCCGGCGGAAATAGCTACCTTCATCCTCATCTGGCTGGGGATGGATCCCGCTGGCTTCCAGCACGATCCGGGCTGCGGCGCGCGCCTTACCGACCGGCGTGAGGGCCTTATATGCCATGTTTTCTGCAATCTGCTTCTCGAGCGTCGGCTGGTTGTCGATCAGCGCCAGAACGAAAGGCTCGCCTTCGGCGCCGTCATTCACGGCTTTGAGGGCGGTGGCCCAAAAGCGCCGTTCACCAGTCAGCATTCGAAATACGTCCCGCCCGTTTTCGTTGACCACCTGGCCAGTGACCGGCTTAATCTGGCCGGTATCATGCAGAGAGTCGCCCAGCGCGCGCAATTCGTCCAGCTCACGCTGGATCAGGCGGTCGCTGCGGCCCAGCTCTTGCCAGCGCCGGACGGCTTCTGCCCAATCAATTTCAGCGCTGAAGAAGGCTGACCGCAGGGCATGCGGCAGCAAAAAGCGCGCCTGAAAGCGATCCGGGCGAATCATCCCCAAAGGCACCCGGTAGACGCTCTGGCGGTTATTCACCATCTTGGGCGCATCGCTGACCGGCGGTTCATCTACGGCCGAGCTGGCATTAAAGGCGTCTGATGTGATGTTGATCAGGCTGTTGAAACTGCGTTTTTCTGGTTTAGCCATCGCTTTTGCTCCTGTTGTTGTTCCTGCGCGCAATCGGGCGCGTTACTGCATCCCAAATGCCGGCTGCTTGCCCGGTTTTACGGTGCAGATCCTAGCCTGCCTCACTGCCCGCCAGTCCTGCGCCACTCTTTTTCATGGGCCACAGGCCAGCAAGCAGCCTCTGGACTGCCGGGGTGCTCAGCGCCTGACGCTGACCGCCCGACTCTGTGCCCATGGGCACACTTTGCTTGAATCACCCCTCGCTGCCCAGCCGCAAACCTTCGCGTCCTTTTGGTTCTTGTGCATCAAAGGCACTGTGCCCATGGGCACACCTCCTCAGGCCCGCCCAACGCTTACTCTCCCAGCTTGCCCAAAACCGCATCGACCAGGTTGGAAAAGCAACGGTAAGCCTGTGACTTTTCCGCGCAGTACGAAAAGACATCATAGCCGGCGGTGGTGGCGGCAGAAATTTCAGCCAGGTCTTTAATATAAGGCAGCAGCAGGTGCCCATACATGCGTTCCATATCGCCAATCACATCGCGCGACTGACGCCGCACCATGCGGAAGCGGGAAGGAACGATCCCGAGTACTTCCAGGTTGGGGTTACTGCCGCGCCGCACCTGCTCAATCATGCGCAAAATGTCTGCCAGGCCAATCAAGCTTAAGCCATCCGGTTCAATTGGAATAAGCACGTGACTGCTGGCCACCAGCGAGTTCATTGGCAGCATACCAGCCGAAGGGGGGTTATCAATAATAATGTGTGAATAGTCGTCCTTGATTGGTTCCAAAAAATAAGCCAGCTGAAAGGAGGGTTCCTCATTGGCTTTAAGCGCCGCTTCAAGCAGTTCCATCCTGGCTTTATTGGTCTTGAAAATCTTGACCTTCTCGGGCCGGCTGCGCGGCACAAGCGAGTCTATAATCAGCGATTCAGAAGCGCCATAACCGCCGGAAAGCGCCAGCGGATAATTGGCATCTGCACTGATGACCGGTACAAACTGGTCATCAAACCCACCGCCCATGGCGGTGATGGTGGCGCTGAGTTGGTCATCCATATCTATCAGCAGCACCGGTTTGCTGTCGGGCTTGCGCGATTCATGGGTGGCCAGGCCGGCCGCTAGGTTGACACTGATGGTGGATTTTCCGACCCCGCCCTTGCGGTTGATTAGAGATATAATTGCCATGGACGCTTCCTCATTTGTCTGCGCGGTTTGAACTGCTTTTCATTTTACTTTATATTTTCGTTATTTCAAGTCAGTCGCGTATTTTGAATCTTTTTTCCCCTCCAGTTGCTTAAAGTAATCTGATATACTAAAGCACTTGACTTAACCTGAGCCAAGTGCTAACTTAGAAGCATAAAATAAAGCGGCGGTGCTGAAATGATTACTCCCAATGATTTGACCCAGGCACATTTTCTGGAACACCCGTTTGCGCGCTACGCAGACACGCGTTTTTTCTACCCTAACCTGACCGGTCAGCGCCAGGCGCTGGAAGCTACTCACCAGTTCATTTTGAACCAGAAAGACCCAGCCAAGAATTTGGGGGTGGTGTCGGGTGGCAGTGGCAGCGGCAAAAGCATGCTGGCCATGAAGCTGGCCGAGACGCGCTTTGCCGGTGATGGCCGCAGCAACGTCTTTGGCCTTTACATGAACACCAACACCGTGACCGAGCCGCGTCATTTCTTGATGGCGGTGATCGAGACGCTCGGCCTGCCCTCTTCACGCTCCAACGCCAACCGGGTAGAGAGCATCTTTGAGCGTTTGAGCGCCACTGATGACCAGCTGCTGCTAGTTTTGGATGGCCCGCCGGTCGATCAGGAATACCTCACCCAGCTGCTGGAATGGTCGGTGGAAAATCAGCGCAAAATCAAAGCGGTGGTCTTTCTGCAGGACCTGAACAACGTCACCAGCAACATCGGCAGCCTGAACCGCTTCCTTGGGCAATATCTAACCTTTCCGGCGCCCTCTGCGCCCGAAATTGCCAACCTGCTTTTCTGGCGCTGCCTGGCCGCTGGTCACCCCGACCCGTTCAGCCTGTTGCCCGAAGAGGTCTTTTTAGAGATCGCGCAAGAAGCGCACGGCTCACTCAGCGAAGCCCTACGCCTGGCCTCCAGCCGCCTGGAAGCCGATCTTGAGGCCCAAAAAGCGCAGCAAATATTAACAAACTTCCGAAAGTGGAAAATTTGATGTCCGATTTTCCGCTTTTGCTATCTTGTCAACTACGGCAAAGCTCCTAAACTTAATCCTGTCCGGAAGGTTCCCCGGACGGTGGGCAGGAACTTGATGACACACACAATTTATCTATGAACAACACGCAAGCCGCCTGGCCGGCCATCCTCAACGCCCTGGAGAAAGCCACAGATCCTCATCTGCGGGAGCTACTCGATTCCAGTGCACTGGCCTACGACGGCGCGTATTGTGTCTCAGCCGGCGCCGAGGTATACGTCGATCTGTGCCGCTATTACCCGGTGATTGAAACGGTGGTGCAAGACCTGACCGGCAGCCATCTGCGCCTCTCCCTCACCCCGTCAAGTGTGCCCATGGGCACAGATTTATCTCCGCTGGATGTATTTTCAGGCGCCTCCAACCTGACCGATGCCATCATCAGTCCTGAGTCCATTGCCGCCGTTCCATCTTACCTGCTGCGATTTGTGCCCTACGTCGGTTCGGCAGCGGTACTGATCGCGACAGCCCTGCGGCAGGCTTTCTATCGCGCTTCGCGCGACCATGGCGCCGATCAACTTTTCCCCAAAAACGGCGATTCGGTCAGCATTCATGTGGAAGGCTTGCTGGATATGCTCGGCCACAGCATTAGCCGCGCCAAGTTTTTCCGCTTGTTTAAAGATGGCTCGCTCGATTGGTTTGTCAGGCGGGCCGAACCGGCGCATCAGGTAAGCGCCGGCCGGGTGCGCCGGCTGCCGAATACCTACCACTATCGCGGCCAGGTGCTCACACCGGGCGATGCCCAAGATCTGTATAGCTGGCTGCTGCGTGAAAACCTGGCGGCTGACCCAGCCGGAGTGCTAGCGCGCGCCCAGCAAACAGCGCGCTCGCAAATCTTGACCTTCCCCTACCGCCTGCCGCGCGAGGGCGACCTGCCGGAGTTTGCCGCGGCACCCAGTGTGCAGGATGTGGTCAAGACCGCCCTGGCAGCCCAGCGGCTAAGCCCGCAGCTGGCGGCGGCCTGCGACAAGCTCTCCGCTCACCTGATCAGGCCGGAAAGCTTCCTGGCGGTGCCCTGGTACTGGTTCCACAATGTGCTGCCAGCTCTGGGGGATGACCTGGGCATGCTCTGGCTGATGAGCAAATCATGCTGCTATATCGATTGGGCGCGCGGGCGCGACCGCGATACCTTTTGGGTGCCGGGAGGGCTAAGCACCCTGCAGGGCTGGGTGCGGTCCGAGACCCTCCCGCGGCGCATCCCGCATGCTGTGCCTTCCAACCGTGGGCGCCGGCCACAGGTAGAGATCAGCGCTGCCTCGCGCTACACGCGCGAATGGCGCGAAGATACGCGCGACCTGGCCGGGCAGTACCTCTGCCGTTTGGCGGTGCGCCCCTCGTCCCAGGGCATGGACTGGCAGCTGCGGGTCGCCGATGTGCGTCTCACCCATCCCGATGAAATCTTGCGCGATGCCTTGTATGGCTTTTTGTACCAGCCTCCAGCGCCGATCAGCGCCGAAACCCTGGCACATTTTACTCACGACAGCGCATTTCAAAACCTGCTGATCGCCGCCTCGCGTGCCCATCCCCAGCGATTATGTCATTTTGAGACGCTCGCGAATGAGGGTTTTTGTCAGAATGAGACCCTCGACCCCGCTTTAATTCGTCATTTTGATATGCTCGTGGACGGACTAAATTATTATTTTGAGACTTTAGTCTCATCCGGATTATGTCAGTTTGATACGGTTATTAAAATACTTTACAGAATCAGAAACAGCTCGCTTATTAGTGAAATAACAACCTTCCCACCAGATATGGGGCCAGTAGCTCAGTCAACGGATGGTCTGCCAACGGTGGTGGGCAATTTTGACAATAGCGGCTGGGATTATGCAGCGCTTTTGGGGCGGGTCAACCCGCTGCTGCGCCAAAAGGTGCTGGAGCGCAAATTGGGCCCGGCGTTTCTATCCTGGTTGATTTATGCTAGCCTGATACCGAGCGTCCATCACCCGCTCAGCCTGGCCGTGACGCGTGTGTTGGAAAGTGGCCTGGGGGCCGGCGCCAACGCGGAACGCCTGGCGCAGCTGCCGGCGGAAAAACTGGCCGGCTTGTTGCAGGTACTGTGCACCCGGCTGGAAGGCGGCTACCTTGGCCCGTTGGCCCTGCCTGAAGAAGGCGGGCCGGATCTGTTGGCGCTGCTTGAAGGCGCGGAGAGTGCTGCGCTGCGGCTGCAGCTGGCCCGCCGCCTGGCTGACGCGCTTGGCCTACGCTCGGCCAGCGCAGGCTAAGGTAGCGCAGCCTCATGTCATTGCAAGCAGAGTTTTGTCATTGCGAGCGATCATGTCATCGCGAGGTACGAAGCGATCTCGCATGTCATCATTTACTGTCTCCGCTAGCGATATTATGTCATCGCGAGAGACGTGGCGATATCGGGTTTCAGCGCTGGCCAAACCAGAAAAGCGAGATTGCTTCGCAGGCTCGCAATGACAAGACTATTCGCGCGGCACTCGCATTGACAAAATAATCGAGATTGCTTCGCAGGCTCGCAATGACAGACAGCTGCGTTATCATTTTGTCATCGCGAGGTACGAAGCGATCTCGCCTGTCACCTTTTCCTGTCACCGACAGCGATATTCTGTCATCGCAAGCAGAGCCTTGTCATCGCGAGGTACGAAGCGATCTCGCATGTCATCTTTTACTGTCTCCGCTAGCGATATTATGTCATCGCGAGGGACGTGGCGATCTCGGGTTTCAG